>DDIM01000002.1:0-1460 GCA_002338525.1 Micavibrio sp. UBA1850
TAAGCGCGCCCTTGACCGCTATAAATACCCTAACCGCTATGTGGATGAAGATTGCAGCGGCGCTTATGACGCGTGTTTAAAGTTCATAAAAAAGTTGGATGATCATGTCAAAAACGACACGCCTATGGGGCTCACTGACGCTGCAATATTTCCGTTTGTAAGGCAGTTTTCCAAAGTCGATCCCGATCAGTTTTCAAAGCTTCCATACGAGCATGTAAAAACGTGGCTTGACCATCATATAAACAGCCCCCTCTTTTTAAGCATTATGAAGAAGCATGATTTGTGGGAAGATTAATTTTATTTTATATCAAGAACTTGATAGAATACGGAATTAGCCCCTTCACGAAAACAACCTATTTCTTGGCCGTACAAAACTCCACCCGTGTCATATAAGCGGTTTCCACCAGTTGTTGCCCCTGTGTACCAAGCCAGTGTATTAATATAAAGGACTTGTTCTGGAACTGCGGCTCCAGAAGATGTTAATCCCAAGCTTTCATTAATTTCCATACAGATAGGTTCCTTGACATAGTGGAGCAGCCACACCAGTTCTGGCTGATTTGTTCCCAAGCCATCTACTGGAAAATGCGATATACGATACTCACCCCATCTTGCATTTGAATTTTCTGGAACAAGCCATTCTTCCTTAGGAGGAACATAGGATACGCCGTAATGATCAGGGCTAAAAACCCTACAACCATCGTCAGGGCAGTTGGAGTTATTTGACCCGGGGCCTTGTGAATCAACTTGCCGATATGTGTATCCGCCCATAAGCATCATACGCTGTATGGCCGTTTTTACACTTGCTGAGTATTGGACAATTTGTGAGGCTTGCGTTTTCACATTCTCGTTCTGCGCATCGCCGCCACCTCTTGAGGATTGCGTGACGGCATATGAAAGTGCCGCAAAGAGTGCCACGGCAATGAGTATTAAAAACAGCACATTTCCTGCTTCATAGGCAGTATTTAAACAACGCTTTTTATAAAAATTCATAAGTGAAATTATACGATAATAGTCACAACTTATAAACTATTTAAAAGATATAATGCCTTTAAATACCCGCAAGCATCATTTCATATTCGTAGGCCATGAATTCATCCCATGCATACTCATCTGCTTGTTGTGTTCCAATATTTGTTGAGGCCGTTTCTAAGCGTGGTGTTACTAAAGACACAGAAAGTGCAAAGACCACACACGCCATAGCAAGGACTGTGCTGACTTGTCTTGATGTCCATTTAGGAACCAGCGTAATATATAGCTTGTTCAAAAATGATGCGAAGCTGCCTTGCGGTTTGTCTTGAGGCATATATTTGGTTTGCACAATGATTTGTTCCGCTAAAAAATCCACTTTAGGGGGCGTTACGCGTCCTCTTAAATGACGGTCATTTTGATCTTGCATATCTGCCTCCTATCGCTTTGTTTTGTTTATCATCTTGTAGAGCTTTATTGTGCGCCAGAGCATC
>DDIM01000002.1:1749-11477 GCA_002338525.1 Micavibrio sp. UBA1850
CCCATAATATTTGCAGCGTCTTTTTGTTTTAATTCCTGATAAAACACCAAATTCAACGCTTCTTTTTGGCGATCTGGTAAAAATGATATCGCGCGCTCTAAATCTGTTTTTTTCTGCGCAGCGACCATATGTTCTTCTTGTAATTTTTGCGCATCGCTCAAACCTGTCATGTCATCTATATTTGTGTAGGCACGAACGGTATTTTTTCTTCGCAAATCCTCACAAGCGTTTAATACCACACGATAAAACCATGTTGTGAACTTCGCGCCTTTATCATCTGACCAAATACTGGGTGTTTGCCATAGCTTCACAAAACAAGCTTGCACAATATCTTGCGCGTCAGCCTCGTTATGAAGTGTTCGAAACGCTAAGTTAAAAAACTTTTGCGTATGGCGTCGAACAAGTGTTGAAAAGGCTCGATGGTCGCCCTGTTGGATCAAAACCATCAAGCCATTATCATCCATTTCTGAAACTTTAGACATATGGAAATCAATTACTCAGCTGGTTTTTCTGATTTACGTTTTTCCATGTAGTCTTTTTTCTTCTTGCGCATTTTATCGTGCGCGGCTTTGCCTTCTTCTTTAGAAATTTCACCATTGCCATCAGCATCAATTTTTTCAAAACGCTTTTCAGCATGTGATAAAAACTCTGCCTTAGATACTACGCCATCTTCGTTTGTATCAAGATCTTTGCCTGGCCCTTTACGCATATGTTTGCCTGATTTTTCAGCAACAACATCTTTTGAGCCGTGGTTATCTGCATGTGCTACACCGCTTGCAGTTAGTAGGCCAAGTGCTACGGCGGTAGATAATAATGCTTGTTTTTTCATAGAAATCTCTCCTTTGTTTTAGTTGATGTTATTCATACGCATGAGGAAGGCAAATCCTTCCTTAAAAAATTCATTTTTTTTAAATTTATTGTTTAGTCGTTGTATTTTTTACGAACAACCATTGGTTTTTCAACTGTCTCAGTCGTTTGTGGTGCCTTTTGGTTTTTCTGCACAGATTGCGGCTGCCCCGTTGAGGCCATAACCACAGTTCCCGACTGTTTCGACAATGCATGGAGCCCACGGTCTCTTACTTCTTCCAAAAGCTTATCAAAAATGTGAGGCGAAATTTTATCCGCGCGCTTTGCAATCATACCTGTCATAGACACCATATCAGTTGATGCTAAATCTTGCGGAAGCGGATCCATACCAATTGAGTTGAGCATACGCCCATAGGCATTTTGATATTCTGCGTATGCCAAGTGAAGGCGCGCACGATTTAAGAGGGCCCCCATTTCATGCTCGAGATGATCAGCTGGAGACGATGATGACATTTTTTCTTTTGCACTCGACATTTTTTGAGAAACGGAGGCAAGCTTGTGAAGAACGCGGAAGTTATCTTGCGCCAGATCAAGCCTGTGTCGTGATAAATGCACTTGTGACATAACCGCCACCAGCAGCGCACGACGGCGCATCTCAATCAGTTTTTCTTTATTACGAACATGTTTCATGCGCTGCGGTAAAGAAAATAGCTTTACGATGTTTTGACTAAGAGACAGGGAAAAATCATTCCACTCATTATTACCAAGATAATTATTGCCGTCATAGTGATAGCCAAGCGCCATCCCAATACCCGGAACAGCCCCAAGCCCCGCTACTTTCACATTCCGCGCCCCTATACGCTTCATGATAATGTCTTCTCTGATCTCTGGTCGTATCATCAATGCGACAAGCTCTAGAGATTCTGGGTCAAGTTCAAGCGTGGGGATGCTATCTTGATTAAAAATAACAGCCTCATCGACATCAAGATGAATATCAGTGTCTGGTGAAATATTAATAAGAGAGGCAAGCTCAACCTTTGCCGTTACAAGGTCTTCTTTTAAATGCATTAGCGCCTGCATATCTTCTAACAGACGCGCCTGCTGTTCGTAACGAGGCATTTTAGTATGCGGTGACTTCCAAAGGTCGACATCTCGGTCAAGACGTGAGACTTCGGCCTTTCCTTTTTCAATCAGGCTATCAATGCGCTCTTGTAATATCTGGGCACTTGCTGCGCGCCAGTAGGCATATCGCACATCTTGGATGATGTTGTGTACGACTTTACGACGGCGCTCTTCTGCCACGCGTGTGCGATCATCCATGCTTTTTGCCTGCGCGTACGCAATCCCTGCATCAAGCGCATTCCAGCTCAATGATAAATCTGCGGTTGTTTTATTTTGTTCTCCAAAAACCGATTCTGGTAAAGTTTGCGCACCCGTTGCCTCTGATACTGGTTCATACGTTAGCTTTTCATCGCGCACGATGTAGCGACCTTGCGCATTTAAAGATGGCAATACTTCTTGCAATGCTAACTTGGCCTCGCCCTTTGATATCATGCCCTCCATCACCGATACGCGGTGATCAAGGTTGTATAATATGCCGCGCGCCATGGCTTCGTGTAAAGACAGGCTGTGGCCTAGCGGCTCTTGATCTGCAAAAATACGATTAAAGTCTTCTTCTAAAACCTGAACATGTTCATCAACCGAGATAGGATCGCTTGGCTGCGAACAACCACTTAGCGTCAGCATTGATATCGCTGAGGCCAATAATACGAAAGACGATGATGTCGTTTTCAAATTTCTAAGCATAATATTTTTTTAAAAGATACGAGACAGAAATGCTCGAATAGATGTATATACCTATGATTCTGTCATGTTCGCGCCGCGATGTAAAGCAACTTTAGTCTAAAAGCTATAAATCATTTGCCTTTTTAAAGACATAAATGTATCACCAAACAGCTATGCAGATATATACATGTGACACACCCTTGCCTTTAGAATTTCATCACGCTGTGCTTGTGATTGGAAATTTCGATGGTATGCATCAAGGCCACGTAGCCCTTATCGAACAAGCCAAAGACCACGCACAAAAACACGGGAAACCGCTTGGCATCTTAACGTTTGAGCCACATCCGCGCGCCCTTTTTCAGCCAAACGAGTCACACTTTCGCATCACGCCCCCTTCTGTAAAGCGCAAACGAATTGCTAAAACACAAATCGATTTCTTGGTCGAGCTAGACTTCACACGTGAAATTGCGCAAAAATCAGCCGCCGACTTTGTTCAGGATATTTTGATAGATAAGCTCGTGGCTGATCACATTTTTATTGGCGCTGACTTTCATTTTGGCCAAAACCGTACAGGTAACGCCGATACAATTAAGGTACATGGATTAGACGTCACCGCCATTGATATCATCAACGATAAAAACGCGCAGAAATTCTCATCCAGTCAGGTGCGCTCATGCTTGAGACGCGGCCTTATCCCGGATGCCAATGATATCCTTGGTTGGAATTGGTACATAGAAGGCCCCGTTATTCATGGTGATAAGCGCGGACGTGAAATGGGGTTCCCCACTGCTAATGTTTTGCTGGACGACACAATACACCCTGCCTTTGGTGTGTATGCCACACGGGTTTTAATTGAAGGCGAAACAAAATGGCGCGACGCGGCAACCAACATAGGCATTCGCCCGATGTTTGAGACAAAACGCGCTCTTGTTGAGGCTCATATTTTTGATTTTGACGGTGAAATTTACGGAAAACGTTTAAAAATCAGCCCCGTTGCGAAAGTTCGTGATGAGGCGCGATACAGCTCTATGGATGAACTGATCACGCAAATCGCAAAAGATTGCGATGATATCCGTACAATTTTAGACCTTGAAAATTTGGGCTAAGCCTGCCATAAAATTAAGCATGAGCATGCTTACAAACATCATAATCATTCGAATTATCACCCCAGTGCTGGGATAACCGCACTGGCTGGCAAGATCACACTTGATCGCTCCCCTCATTTTCCGTAGAAATAAACCCATAATTATAGATACAAAAGGGCTAAGCCGATGTCATCAGACACAAAAAATAACGCTGATTTTTATAAAGAAACCGTATTCCTTCCCACTACAGACTTCCCTATGCGTGGAGAGCTTCCAAAAAAAGAGCCTGCTATTTTGAAAAAATGGCAAGAGATGGATCTATACAACAAACAGCGCGAGCAAGCCAAAGCTGAAAACCGTGATAAATTCATTCTTCATGATGGCCCGCCATACGCCAATGGAAACATCCATATCGGTCATGCCATGAACAAAATCTTGAAGGATGTTGTGATTAAAACAAAATCTATGCAGGGATACGACACGCCTTATGTTCCTGGTTGGGATTGTCATGGCCTACCGATTGAGTGGAAAGTTGAAGAACAATATCGTGCCGCTGGTAAGAATAAAAACGAAGTCGATATTTTACAGTTCCGTGAAGAGTGCCGTCAGTTTGCGCAAAAATGGGTCGACATTCAATCACCACAGTTTGAACGTCTTGGCGTTACCGGTGATTGGGACAAGCCGTATCTTAGCATGACAAACCGCGCCGAGGCGCTTATCACAAAAGAAATCCATAAATTTTTGAAAAATGGTGGATTGTACAAGGGTGTTAAACCTGTGATGTGGTCGGTTGTTGAAGAAACAGCCCTCGCCGAGGCGGAAGTTGAGTACAAAGAACATAAATCTGTAACCATTTGGGTTAAATTCCCAATTGTTGAGACAAATAACGCGCTTCTCAACGACGCCAAAATCGTGATCTGGACAACAACGCCATGGACGATGCCGTCTAACCGTGCCGTTGCTTTTGGGAAAGACATCGAATATGCGGTCTATACTGTTGAGGCCGTGGCTGAAGGGTCTGGCGCCATCGTTGGGGAAAAGCTTGTTCTTGCAACAGCTTTGGCTGAGGCCGTTAAAACCCAAGCTAAAATTGAGGATTGGTCAATATCCGAGACATTTACAGGTGATACGGTTGAAGGCACAGTATGCGCCCACCCCTTCCGTGGCCATGAAGGCGGTGAAGGTGGATATGACTTTGACGTTCCGGCCTTATGTGGTGATTTTGTAACAGATGATGCCGGAACAGGCTTTGTTCATATTGCGCCAGGACACGGGGCAGACGACTTTATCCTTGGTCAACAACATGGCGTTGAAGTCACAGACAATGTCACAGATGACGGTAAATTCCGTGCAAAAGTCCCTTTATTTGCAGGCCTTGAAGTTTACACACAAAAAGGCGAGCTGGGCGACGGAAACTTTGCCATCCTTAGAGAAATGGCAAAGGCTGGCATGTTGCTCGCAAAAGGATCACTACGTCACGAATACCCTCATTCTTGGCGATCAAAAGCCCCTGTAATTTTCCGCACAACCCCTCAGTGGTTCATTGGCATGGATAACGAGCTGAACCTTCGTGAAAAAGCGCTCAACGCCATCAAAGAGACACGCTGGGTTCCAGAATCAGGCGAAAAACGTATTACATCGATGGTTGAGGGGCGCCCTGACTGGTGTATCTCTCGTCAGCGCGCATGGGGCGTTCCTATCGCGTTGTTTGTCCATAAAGACACAAACGAGCCATTGGTGGATGATGTTGTGCTTGATCGTATTATTTCGGCCTTTGAAGAAGGCGGTGCCGATGCATGGTGGGACAAGGATGTTGATTATTTCTTTGAAGGGACTGACCACTATCCTGACATGTATAAGAAAATATTTGATATTGCAGATGTTTGGTTTGAGTCAGGCTCAACCCATGCGTTTGTGGTCGACGACCGTGAAGAGCTGACACAAAAACAATCAGATCTGTATCTTGAAGGGTCTGATCAGCATCGTGGATGGTTCCAGTCCTCCCTACTTGAGGCATGCGGCACAAAAGGCCATGCGCCATACAAGGCCGTTTTAACACATGGGTTTGTGTTAGATGAAAAGGGCTATAAAATGTCAAAATCGCTTGGCAATGTTGTCGACCCGCAAGACATTATTGATGAATATGGTGCAGATATCCTGCGTTTATGGTCAATCACGTCTGATTACGCCAATGACATTAAAATTGGGAAAGACACATTAAAATATTCTGCCGATTTATATCGCCGTATCCGTAACACATTGCGTTTCTTACTTGGTGCCTTGGAAGGCTATAATGCTGATGAGACTGTTGCGTTTTCTGATATGCCTGAGCTTGAGCAATATCTTCTTCACCAATTGGCGGTGACAGATAAGAAAATCAACGATGAGATTGAAGCCTACCGTTTCAGCAACATCATGAAAATTGTTCATGATTTTTGTAACGACGAGCTGTCTTCATTCTATTTCGATATCCGTAAAGACCGTCTATATTGCGACCGTCCCGATTCAACGGAGTGGAAAGCTTGCCGTACAGTCATGAACATTTTGTTCGAATGGCTGGTGAAGCGTATCGCGCCTGTCTTAAGCTTTACCGCTGAAGAGACATGGAGCTACCGCCCCGTTCAAAATGACGGCATTGAAAGCATTCACATGACACGTGCCTTTGATGTACCTGCTGCGTTTAAAAATGATGATTTGGCCAGCAAATGGGAAAAGATCAAAGACATTCGCGATGTTGTTTTAGGCGCGATTGAACCGCACCGCGCCAGCAAAGCGATTGGCTCGTCCCTTGAGGCAGCGCCCGTTATTTACACACCATGCGGATATGCAGGATTGATGAGCAATGAAATGGCCGCCGAAGTGTGCATCACATCGCAAGCCGTGCTTGTTGAGGCGGAGGCGCCAGAGGATGCCTTTACAATTAAACAAGTCGATGGTGTTGGTGTTGTTTTTAAAAAAGCAGATGGGCAAAAATGCCAGCGTTGCTGGAAAATCTTGCCTGATGTAGGAAGCGATGCCGAGTATCCTGATCTATCTCCACGAGACGCAGACGCGGTTCGTTGGTATACACAGAATAAAAAGGCGGCTTAACCCGCTCGCCTTTTTCCTCTAGCTTACATTTCCTCCAATATAATACCATTTTGATTTGATGCGGACAAATTCAGAGACCTCGTGCATGACGTCTTCTTGGCCGGCATCAAGGTTGAGCGCGTTTGGCGCGGTGAAATAGGCTTTAAACTCTACCGTAGCCTTATCGCCCTGTTGCGATGACGAGATAACCTCTAAGCGCGTCCATTCTTGCGTTTTTTCTGATAGCTCGTCAGCACTTAGCCCCTGCGCAGACACGGGAAACCACGTTGTCATCAAATATTGCCCGTAGCCACCCAGCGCGTAAGCCGTATAGCGCGAGCGCATTAACTGCTCTGGCGTTTTGGCGGTTTGTTTTCCTGACAAAAACTTGCCACAACATGCCTCAAACGGCTTCGATTTCCCACATGGGCATTGTTTCATTTTTGTTTAATTTCCTTTGCAAGTAGACGTTCAGTATTCGCCTAGCCGTTAGGATTAACCCCAATACTAGAACCCCATATTTTTGAATAAATTTCTTTTTTTGCTAAAGAGAGCTGTGATTGCAATGGAATAAGATAAGTAGCCTTTTTCCCTGCATCTTTTATAGAACCTCCCATTATCCATGCGATATTATCATCAATAAAGATAATACGATCATGCAGTTCTTTACTACGACGTAATTCTATTTTTGTCCCAAACTGCGATTTATGTTTATGGACATAACCACTAATATCATTTGAATATCTATCAGCCAATATTTGAATTTCAATCTCAGCATTAACAGAAGAGAGATACGCATTAAATGCCTCTCCGTTAAAATAAGGGTCCACAACTAACACACTAGAATTTGCAGATTGAATAACTTCTTTTAAATCAGCAAAGAATTTATACACATCCCCTGGGGCATAAGCACTACCTATATCACTACGACCATCAAGCTCCAATTCTAATTTTATTTCCTCTATTGCATCTAGTACCTGACCTTTAATACTAACTATTGATGGCTTCCAATACTGACCCGCAGTATTAAATCTAGCTTGATACTCAGCTTTCTTTTCAAAGCTAAGCCGAGATAATAAAGCCCCCACTTGTGAAAGCCATTGGCGCTGTGGTGTAGCTGGATCGAGAGATGGTTTTTCTTCAAATTCTGGTGCATTTTCTAGAGCTTCAGTTAGCTTTAATAAAAGAATATGCTTTTCTATAGGGCCATCGCCTTCCAGCTTCTTTATCATTCTATCAAGTTGCTCACTCATATCTTACGCTTAGTTGTTTCAACATCCTCTTTGGATAGTTTTAATCTTTACACTAGCCCCTTGCCCCTCCATGCAAAAGTCATTTTTCTAAGTCGCGCACATGAATTAGGGCGCCAATATTGATGCGTTCTTGAAAAGCGCACCAATCCTTATATGATCGCACCATGACAGATGATTTGAAAATAGTGACGTGGAATGTGAACTCGATCAAGGCACGCTTACCAAATGTCTTGGCCTGGCTTCAAAAAGCCAAGCCGGATGTGGTCATGTTGCAAGAAATCAAAACCATTGATGACAACTTTCCGGCGATGGAAATCGAAGAGCTGGGCTACAACGTCGCCGTTCATGGTCAAAAAAGCTATAATGGCGTGGCGATTTTATCGAAATTACCGATCTCGGATGTGCAGTGCGGCCTGCCCGGCAACGAAACCGATGAACAAGCACGCTATATCGAAGCGACAATCGCCGGCGTGCGCTTTGCTTCCATTTATCTGCCGAACGGTAATCCGACCCCAGGTGATAAGTTCACCTATAAGCTGGCCTGGATGGAACATCTGATCAACCGTGCCGAGGCTTTGCTGGCAACCGAGACCCCAACTGTATTGGCAGGTGATTACAACGTCATTCCCAGCGACGACGATGTGCATGATGCCGTGGCCTGGGCCGGCGATGCCTTAATCCGGCAAGAAACCCGGGACTGCTTTCGGCGCTTGCAGAACCTTGGTTATAGCGACGCCTTCCGGCTCCTCAACTCAACCCCGCATCGATATAGCTTCTGGGATTATCAGGGCGGTGCTTGGCAAAAAGACAATGGCATCCGCATTGATCATTTGATGCTCTCTGCGCAAGCTGTTGACCGCCTGCTTGCCGCTGACATTGACCAAGAGCCAAGAGGGTGGGAAAAAGCCTCTGATCACACCCCGGTGTGGATCGAGCTTACCAATTAAGGCTGGTAGGCGAGGATTAATTGATCGCTGCTTAAATCGGCGATTAACGCAGCAATCGCGCGGCCCGAGCGCGGATGTTGCCAATGCGGCGATAAATCCCGCAACGGATACAGCACAAAAGCACGTTCGTGCAGCCTTGGGTGCGGCAAGATCGGGTGAACCGCCGCTGCGTTCTTGCAATCGCTGAGCGCCCCTTGAAAATCCAGCAGATCAAGGTCAAGGACACGCGCCTCATTGCGTTTTTGTCGCCGCCGGCCAAATAAATCCTCAACCGCATGCAGCTCCTGCAACAAGGCCGCAGGCGTCAACTCGGTTGCAACCGACAACACTGCATTGACAAACCAAGGTTGATCGGCCGCAGGCACCGGTGCCGTTGCATACCAAGGCGAACAGTTTATCAACCTTAAATGGCTTTTTTGTGTTATGATCTGAATTGCTGCAAGACACGTCTGATAAGCATCCTGATAACCGACAGCTGGCAGATTTGCACCAATGCCAATAAAAATATCACCGCCCACAGCCATAAAGAATTTTCCTAAAATGTCACGGCCGGGCTATACATCGGGATACCGGGCGCGTTAAACATACGAATAACGATGATGTATTCTAAATTCTAGAGGCTCATTGTAAAAATAATTCAAAAAATAAAAAGACTTTGTGGGGGACAAAAATGAACTTCTATCCAAACGAGCGAATTGCGCTTTTCATCGATGGCGCAAACTTATATGCCGCTGCCCGTGGCCTGGGTTTCGATATCGACTACCGCCGCTTACTTAACGTAT
>DDIM01000007.1:0-136 GCA_002338525.1 Micavibrio sp. UBA1850
AAATCTTTGGACCGGAGTCATTATACGGTATTAGCACAAATTTCTCTGAGTTATTCCGTACTGAAGGGTATATTCCCACGTGTTACGCACCCGTGCGCCACTCACTCCGAAGAGTTCGTTCGACTTGCATGTGTTA
>DDIM01000007.1:374-74198 GCA_002338525.1 Micavibrio sp. UBA1850
GCCGCCAGCGTTCGTTCTGAGCCAGGATCAAACTCTCAAGTTTAATCCCATTCTCGCTGCCTCCTATAAAGAGACAACTCAAAAGTATATTTTAAGAACCTGCTTGCATTTTTGTTTGGCTACTACCTATTAAATAAATAGTAGCGCGTTACGTACTTGTTAAAGTTTCGTAATACAGCAGGTATTGTATTTGTGTATCCAATACATAAATACCTACACTGCTGCCTACGATTCTTTTTCCCATATTCACGATGTTCAACAACCATGATCACCATCCAATTTAGGAGGCTCACATAAAAAAGGAAGGGCTTTAATAACCAACCCAACCTCTGTATTTCTTAACGATGAGCGGACTATAATAACCGTTTAATCTCTTGTCAAGTCTTTATTTCTAAAGTTTTTTTTCAGCTAGTGGACTGTGTCGCCCCGTCGCTTGTGAGAGGTGTTATATCCTCGAGTAGTTTCTTTGTAAACCCCTTTTTTTCACTTTTTTTAATTTTTTTTCACTTTTTTTAAAACGCCATTGTTTTTAAACGATTTTAGTATTTTCTTTTATCATTAACAAATGCCAAAATCACTGTATACTCGTCTTTCCAGCGCGTTTTTCGTACACAACAGTCCCAATCTTATGAAGAAAAAATTAAAAATTTCTAAAAAAAATTGTTTTTGCAGCCTATTGCTCTCAACTTTTTTGGTAAACACCCCTCTTTTTGCACAATACTACGATCACTATACGAGCGTATTCCCCTCAAACGATTCTCAAATCGAAGATAATGTGAGCGCAAAACCTTATAAAGACACCCCATAAATATATAGGGGAAACAAAAAACCAGAAGAAACATTGCAAAGTGTCACAGCAATAGCCCCACGAACCCTAGATTCGGATGGAAAAGAATCGATGTCACGGCTAGAACTATTTTATGCCGACCGTATCGTCGATGAACTTCATCAATATGGCTACGATCTTTTTAATTCAAATAATGCCCATTACCGTCCCAATCATGTATCACCATCACGCCCTGTGGCCAGTATTAACCGCGACTCGATTATTATTGGGACAGGAGATACGTTAGAAATTATATTTAGAGGGCAAATTAACACTCAACAAGACTACACAATAAGCCCGCAAGGCCTATTAATCTTAGATCAGCTTGCCCCCATATCTGTAAGAGGTATGTCTTTAAAGCAATTACAAGAGCGTTTAGACATAGAGGCGAAGAATCTCGTTAATACAAAAATATATGTCACGCTTAAAACAATACGGAATATTGGGATCACAATATCTGGCCACGTGGACAATCCCGGCTTCCACACATTAAGTGCCGCAAACACTGTTATGGATGCTTTAAGGCAAGCTGGCGGTATTAATAAAAAAGGAACATTGAGAAATATAAAGCTGGTAAGGGATGGACAGAGTAAAGCCATCGACCTCTACAGCTTACTTCAAAATGGTACAAGTCGCGCAGATATCCCACTTAGAGACGGCGATAAGATTATCGTCCCTTCAATTGGGGACACGATCGCCATTACGGGTGATGTTAAAAATCCAGCCATATATGAAATACCAAAGGGCCATAAATATGCCCTTGCCTCTTTGTTCGGTTTGTCTGGAGGGCTCCTAAGCCCGTCCGAATATCGCTTTATAAAACTAGGCCTTAACAATAAAGGACAGGAAATCACCCAAAATATCGATAACTTGGCACATAAACAGTTTGGTGACGGGAGTATCCTTGTTGTGGCGCGACGCACACAAAACAGAAAAGGCGCAGTGGAGCTTAAAGAATCACCAACGGGCAACGCGGTAAACACGAAAGGTCTTCATGATATCAACCAAGCCCGCCAATTATCAGACCTTTTGCCTGACCGCGCGAGTTTTGGAAATGATATTTATCCATTATTTGGCTTGATCGAACGTTGGAACGATAAAACATTAGCGCCAGAATATCTGACATTTTCTCCTATGCAGATTGTAAACAAATCAATGGATATGAATTTACAACAAAATGACAAAATCCACTTTTTCTCACGCCAAGATATAAACGCCCTGAATATGGACGATAGTGAAAGCAGCGTGATTAAGGATCACAAAAGCAACAAAAAGCACGCAGAAATGATACAGCAAATATTAAAAGAACATGCTGTATATGTGCGCGGCGCTGTGAGGCAAGAAGGACTTTTCCCAATTCATAGCGATTCTGAGATACAAGACATTCTATCCGTCACCGGCGGTTTTACGATTGAAGCCGATCCTACTAAGGTTGAAATCACCCAAAACCATGACGGCAACATATACAGACAAACCATTAATGTTCACGCCGATACCGCATTAAGACATTTTTTGGTCGAGCCCGGAGACACAATCCGCGTCAACACCCAAACAAAAATTGTTGCTGAAAAAACTGTTCATCTTTATGGCGAGGTTAAAAGCCCGGGCCGTTACGATTTAATGCCTGGAGATACACTTCTCACATTACTTGAGCGCGCCGGAGGTATCAGCGCCCAAGCCTATCCGGATGGTACAATCTTTAGCCGTAAAACCGAACGCATCAGACAAGAGCAGCAATATCATTCGAAGGCGAAAGATTTGCGGATGAAACTCGCAAGCATGATGCAAGCCGAAGATAAACCCGATATTGAAAAAATTAGAATTCTTAAAACCCTCATCAAAGATCTTGAAGAGGCCAAAACCGTTGGCAGAATAACTGTCGAATCAGACCCTGAAATTTTGAAGACTCATCCAGAACTTGACCCGCTACTTGAAAACGGTGACAAGATATATATTCCAAAACGGCCCATGACCGTCCGTGTGGCTGGTGAAGTCTTATCACCCAATGCCTTACAATTCAGATCAGAAAAAACGCCACTTGAATATATTCGTGAAGCCGGCGGGTATAGCTATCACGCAGATAAGAAACGTGCCTTTTTCATTAAACCAGATGGCAGCGCCCAGCCTTTAAAGGCAAGCTATTGGACACACCAAGCCAATTTCATCCCCCCTGGATCAACGATCATCGTCCCAAGGGATCCAAAACCATTTGATTTTGTTGAAAGCGCAAAAGATATCTCCCAAATTGTTGCAAATCTTGCTGTAACAGCTGTGCTAACTGACGAGCTAGGTGACGGCGACTAATACCTTCATTGGGAAGATAAACCAATACGGCCTTATTTTTTGATTGTTTCAGACTATTTCTGAGAAACCGCTTGTAGGGATGCATTCGCCGCTTCGCGATCATCACGAAGCATAAGTGCATTAATCGCAGCCATATGACGACCTTTATCGGCAGCCAAATCAGCTATTTCAGAATCAAGGCGAAGCGATATACCACGCAACAATGTTCGAATCCGTGCAATGTTGGCTTCATTCGTTTGCATCTTAAGCATGAACCCAGGATTTCCTACCATGAATTTAGACACAAGTTCTAGCTGGGCATTTTCGCTTAAACCACTTGTATTGTCAGGAATATACAGGGCAATCTCCTCAGGAGAGAAATCAAGCTCTTCAAGAAGCGCCTTAAATTCGTCAACGGCAACGGAATTTTCGGCCTTTTGTGTTTTCGCATGCATGGTGGCAAGTGTATCTGCCACAAGTGATCCATGTTGAATAAGCGGGTTGTAATACTCCATAATAGCCGCGTCATATTCTTCTGCGCCAAATTTTTCCAGCTGCGTTTCTGATGGAAGAGGAACTGGCTCATTGGCTGGTGTTACGTAACTCAAAAACATCATACAGGCTTCGTTAGGTGCACCTTGAAGCGCATCACCATCAATCGTCTTCCACCCCATAACACATGATGGGTCCAGATGTTTATAAACATCATCCGGATTGACAGACGCCTCGTTACACAAATCAGCCATCCCCCCATTGTTGCCCTGATCGCTACAATATTTAGTTGTAAGTTCTTCGACACGAACTTGCACTCTTTCGTTCGTAGACATCGCCCCTAAAGTCCCTTTGTGGCCGGTCGCAGAATCCA
Source organism: Micavibrio sp. UBA1850 (assembly GCA_002338525.1). GTDB lineage: Bacteria > Pseudomonadota > Alphaproteobacteria > Micavibrionales > Micavibrionaceae > UBA1850. Next base: position 4,349 of record DDIM01000007.1, read on the forward strand.
TGATATTCTTACGCAGCACGCGACGTTTTGCCTCACTGTTTAACTTTGATTCTATTTGCGATGACTGCGCAACAGTGATGACTTCACAAACCGATTCATCAACTTGTAGCTCAGCTGCGCTTTCATATTTTTGAGACTGTATCTCGCGTTGAGCCGTGTCAGTTTGCTCGTTCGTCGAAAGCGTTGATTCCATCTCTGTTTCTTTTTGAGAATTCACAGTTAGCTGTCTTGTAAGCCCTTGCAAAGCCTCGCCCGCGAATGTGTCATTTACACTTACACTTCCAAAAAGCGCAGAAGCAATAAATGAAGCAGCAGCAGCAGCCGCTACAACAGCACCGTTCCCACCACCTGAGCTGGGATTCCCAAGATTTGTTCCCTGAGAAGGCGGAAGCGGAGGAATGTCAGTTTCTATATCAATAGAAAAAGATGTTTGGTGAATGGGTGAAAATGTTCCTGTTCTTGTAACGGGATGCCCGCAGGTAAACCAAATATTGGATACGCAGTAAGTGACTGGATCGGTCATGTTTTGAATGATCGCATTTATCTGTGTTGTTGCCGTATCCATGGCACCATGGTACATGGCCGGCGTACTATAATCACCAACACTCAAATCACCTAACCACCCCGTAAATAAATGGCTGCCATTTTCTTCATTATTGTCGTCAAACTCCTCGTATAGATATCCAAAACTAGGATCTTCTGGTGAGTTTGCATTAATTGTCCCGTAAGGCGTCATTTGACCGCTGAAATTAACCCCACCGAGCAATCTATTCCAATCGATGCTGAAGCTTTGGTTCAAAACAGGAAATATATTTGTATCAAATGTCGCGCTTGTGCTGGGCTGTGGGTTTCTCATCACAACTCTATAGTTAATCGTCCCTGTTAACTCGGAAATATACTCGGCATTCATAACAGGCAGTGTAAATGAGCCGCTAGCATCTGCGGTAACATTGTGGTTATAGCTGTTGCTTGTCCCATCTTGATCAACGGTCGTAAATGTGGCGCTCACAAAAGAGCCTGGTTGTACTCCAGAGCCAGAGATAGCCACAGTCGACGGCGCGACTTGCGCATATACAGTAGCTGAGTATAGCAGCGCAAAAGCAAATAAAAGGGTGTTAAATATGCTAGATAGATGCTTCATATCTCTACAACCCCTCGCTTTGCGTATCCACTGACGCAGCATTAACGACATTAACATTATCTTTTGCCGCCTGAGAAATACTCAAACTATTAATATCTTGTTGTACAGCAATGCCCTTAGGCAGAAGGCTGTCTAAAACCATCTGAGACGCCATCATCTGATTACATTGTAATGATTCGAGCATATCATAGCGCGTTGAGACACTGTATGATTTCACAACATTTGAAAGACGAATGATGTTTTCCTTCACGTCTGTCAACGACACCCCAAAATCAGGGTTGTTAACTAACATAACCAATATTTGTTTTTGTGCATATAAACTAGGTTTTTCACCCAAAAGCTCCTCGATTTCAGCAACCGTCAAACCTCTTTCTGTCAAAAAGGCCTGAATGTATGAAAGCATAGAATCTTCGCCTCCAAATTTATGCTCATAGCTTTTCATGAAACAATATGATGCGAGAAGCTCACGACTGGCAACGCTGCGATGCCCCATGTGAGCCACTTGCATTTCATCGTAATCCAGCAAATCAGGGTCGTAGTTTGCAGGTCTGTTGGGCAGCATCATAGACTGCGCATGCGCATTAATTGCTTGCTGATCCTCTTCATCAAACGTCATTTTAGAGCCTAAGTTACCAATGAGACTGCGCTCCACATCTTCATCAGAAGGTTGCACACTATCACACACAAGGGCCATCTTCCCACCAGCACTCTTTCGATCTGCATATCTGCATAAAGCATGCTCCTTAGTCACTCTTGCATAATCTCTAGGAGAGGCAACAACAGGATTAGCTGATGTGGCCACCTGCCTCATAAAATCCATACTATTTGCGACGTTAGCCCGCGCACTTTCACGCGCAGCTATATTCCCGGCTGACAATGTTACCGCTTCGCAGTGTTCTTCACTGGGGAGTACAGATTTTGCTGACTCATACTTTTGCTTCTGCATGACAAGCTGCGCGTTTGAGTGCTTTTCAGCGTCTAAAATCGTACTGGTTATCTCTAACTTCTTCTGATTTGCCACAGAGATTTGTGTCATCATCTTAGGCAAAGCTGGCGCGATACCATACTCCCAAAAAATCTTTTCTAACCACAACTCATAATACTCAACCATCAAATCTGTATAAATATTAATTCTATTTTTAGTGAGCGTGTGAACTGGCTTGATGTTTGCACAATTTAAAAAGCCAGTACAAGGCGATGCCATTGCCCCTTTGCCGATTAAACAGCCCATAACAAAAACCACAAGCATAAGTTGACGAGTTACAGAAGTCATCATTGCGTAACCTCCCCTGCGGACGGTTCAAAACTTAACGCGTTTTGCGCAATCATGTTGTTTTTGTCGGCACGCACGCGCGCTTCCAAAACATCCAGTCTTTCTTGTAAATCAGACTGTGTAGGCTGTAGAGCATCGTTTAAAAGCTGAGACAATATAAGCTCATTACAATGCAACGTCTCCAACGTATCATATAAAGATGAAAGCTTTTGCGCCTGTATACCATTTGCCAAAGCAAGAACGTTATTAACTGTATCCAATGTCGCAATACCAAATGCTGGATTCATAACTTGATCAACAAGAAGCTGTTTTTGCGCATAAGCACTTGGGTTATCGCCAAGCTTTGCCTGAATTTCATCAGGAGAAAGCCCCAGTTCACTGTATAATGCCTCTTGGTAGGCCTTAGATATGCTATTGCCTCCCATTTGGTCTTCAAATGTTTTTCTAAAACAATATGCGCTAAGCATTTCTTTAGAAGCAACTGAACGATGATTCATATAGGCCACTTTCATATCATCATTTTTCATCATCTCTTTGCTGATACGGCTGGGCGCATCTTCGAAAAACACTGAAAGCATTGCCGAATTGATCGGCTCTCTCATCGTGTCATCAAGCGTTTCATTTTTTAAAACTGAAGCAAGGAAGAAATGAGACATTTTCTCATCACTCGGCGTGGCTCCGCCACATATACCCTTCAATGCGCCCCCCGCAATATTGGGGTCTGCGTAATCACAAACGACGTTAACACGTTGTGAAGCGTCCGTACGCGAAGAATCACTTACAGAGTTTTTATAAGACAAAGCTGACTGCCCCATAAAATTAAGGTCTTCTTGTAGCTTCTGCGCGCCAGAGTTCTCCGCCGCCAAAAGTCCTGCCTTCATTGTGGCAAACTCACAACTCTTCTCACTAGGTTGTGTTGCAATGGCGCTTTCAACTTTTTTCAACTGAATTAAGCGTGCCGTGTCTTCATGGATTTGCTTATCAATAAGGGTCGACAACATCTCAACTTGCTTATTATGCCCAATCGAGATTTGTTTTGCGGCTTCAGTAAGTGAGGCAACAAGGCCGTCTTTCATCCAAAACTGTTCAAGGAACAAACTGTGCGCGGCCATTGCAGTTGTTAAAGATGCCGTTACAGCAGAAATTGTTGTCGCATGTGCCGCAGCTGCAGGCATACACGTGAATAGGGACACATCAGGACACACAAATGTTGCACAAAATGCCGCAGTAAAACGACATTGGCAGGTTGGGTCCTGGGCAAAAGACTCATTATTTTTTGCATCAATTATGAACAAACATAAAAGCAGTAATACGAGATGTTTAACCATGGACAGCTTCATTATTGCAATCCTCTCGTCATTAGAGGATGAGCTTCCCAAGCATCTTGCAACTCACGTCGTTTCACTTCATGAAGCCCCGCTGTCATTACAGTCGCACGCTGATATGATCTATATATTTCAAACTTAACCATAAGCTCTATCGCCTCACGTATGGCAAGGCGTCTCAAAGACTCAGCCTTTCCACCAATCTCATCAATTTGCGTTTCTGGCGTCGATTGTATTGTTTGAGACAAAATCTTAAGCTGCTGTAAATAGCTAGGGCGCAAAGAATCGCCCATCACATATTCAATACCATCAGCCGACATGCCAAGATCAGACAAAAGAGCCTGCATAGACGCAGCAGAGGTTGTATCACCGGCCACCTTGAGCCCGACAATTGCATCGAAGCTATATTGAGCCATTGCTTTTAGCGCTGATAAAGACTGTAAATCATCCAGCTCATCATACGATGAATAATCAGCAAGCTCTGCGCGCGTTAAAGGCGTAAGTGTTTCATTGTTATAAAGATTGGTTTTTAGAGCAAAGATATCTTCCTCATCTGGCGTTAGAACACCATCAGATGAATCAATATTAAGCGTTCCCTTTTCAAGCAACGTATGTGTCATAACATCTTTTGCAAGGCGTTTGTCGTTGGGCGCAAGAGCATAGTCCTCGACGGCCCCGCCCATTTCTTCGGGTGAAAAGTAACGCTGACTAGCAAAGGCAAAACGCGACAACCGATCCTCATCCGGTCCTGTTGCTGACATACTGCCGCTTGCCCCCTGCAAACGCGCCATAGACTGGTTAGTCATGACCTCAGTTGCCGCTTTACTTTTACCATCACTTGCAACAAGCGATTGCGACAATGTAATAACCTCACATGTTTCCTCGTAAACCTGAACCTCTTCCGCGGCATCGTATTTATGCTCTTGGATGGTACGCTGTGCGGCGGCCTGCTGACGCGCTGTCACTAGTGTTGATCGTAGCTCAAGATTTGCTTTTTGTGAACTTAACGTTACCTGTTTTGAAAATCCATCAAGCGCAGGATACCAATGCTGGTTGAGCAACCAGCCCTCAATCCAAACTTCAATTAAGGTACGAAAGGCCGTGTAGACGGCTGTATTGATGGTTACAATTGTTGTCTCGTGAAGGGCCGTGGCACTCGCACAATCACAAGCCACACAAAAACATGCTTGTGAAGACTTCGTAGGAAAAGACGAAGCCGCAATCATTACCAACAATGTCAGAACAAAACGTCTAAACATTAACTCTTTTTCCCATTGTTATTAACCGACAACAAATCTGCATTAGCCTTGGCACGCTGCTCTTTTAACTGCATGCTAAGGAAAAGCGCTAAATTTCTAGTTTCTTGCACCATAAGGTTATAATGCTCGTGTGATAGCATAAAGTCTGTAGCAAGGTTTAAAACATCTCCTGCGTATAGGTTATTTTCGCTGTCCATTTGTTCAATCCCTAATGAAACAGGGTTTCTATGCGTAAGCATCATGATGTCCATTTGGGCCTGACGGCTAGGCGCGTCGCCATAAAGCAATGTAATCTCATCATTTGTCATGCCCACCTCTTCTAAAGTTGCACGCTGATAAGGTGACATAACCTGATCACTAGGCGCTTTAAATGCAGCAAATGACATTATAGAATCACGGCAAAACCCTTGATATTGCCAATATCCATACATATCCAGTAACAGTTCTTGGCGATCGAAATCATCAAAATACTCAGACGGCAAAACATCCAGAGTAAAGCCGCCACAAACGTTTTCAACAAAAGCGTTCAAATGGGCAGGCCCCTCGGTGCCTTGCGGATCATTACCCTCAACCGTATATTTACCAAAATGATAAACAGGAGAAATATCAGAATTAACCTTGTTGGCATCCGCAATGCTACACACACCATCCGTCACACCGCCAAGTTCGCTGTCTGAACAAGAATTATTAATAAAATGATCAAAGCGCGCACGGCTATAGGCCGAAGCCCCAGATCCAGAGGGGGACCCTAGCCCTCCAGTCTGTTGCGCTATGCTGTTTTGCAGCAATGTTCTATTTACACTTTTCGCCTTGAAGGATGATGCCAAATAATTGCTGGAATTAGAAATTCTAGAACACACAGGTTCTGAAGGCTGGGCGGCTACTGCATACCGTGTTTTTAAGTCTTCAATGGTTTTTTTCGTAACTTCTTCTTGTTTACTGTCCATCAACGTAGAAATGGTTTTCATAGTGTCCATATCGCTAATCGTCCATTGCTTTGCCATGTTTGCAAATGCAGGCTGAATAACTTCGGGCACCCACCAAAACTCAATCCATAAAGAGGTTGATGCCAGATTTGTTGCTATGTTTGACACCACGCTTGCAACGGTGCTTGCGTGTTCTGTTGCAACACACTGCGCACGAGCCATTGAAGGTGTCAAAAGCATGACCCCGACAATTGTTACTATGAAACGCTTAATATACAACAAACCCAAAAACCAAATTTTTTAATTAAATCAGCTTATATACTAACACAAAAGGCAAATAAATTACCAACAAAGAACGCTTTTACCTGATATCTTTTGTGTTTATCGCTCACTAAGAGATTGGTTTAGCGTTTTCACAAACGGTTTCAGCAAATATTCCATGACTGTTTTCTTACCTGTCAGAATATCAACCTGCGCCTCCATACCTGTTGTAATTGGCAAAACCTCACCCTTACGCACTAGCTCGTTTTGAGCAGTCTGGACACGAACACGATAAAACGTCTCGCCTTGCTCATCCGTGATTGTATCAGGAGAAATCGAAATGAGCTCGCCATCCAAACCACCATAAATTGAAAAATCATAAGCTGTAATCTTCACCATAGCGGCTTGTCCGTCACGATCGGCAATTTTAGGACGTAAAAACGCAACATCTGACGGCTTAATCTTCGCCTCTACAAATAATGGTTCTCCTTCTGGAACAATTTGCACAATCGGTTGCCCGGGCTGAACAACCCCTCCCTTAGTATTCACAGTAATATCATGAACAATTCCGTTTACAGGAGACGTAATTTCCGTTTGCGCTTTACGATCCTTTAGGCCAGATAAGGTCTCTTTCAAAGAGTTGACCTCAACCGTTTTTTCCGCAAGCTCAGCCTGCGCCTCGGCTTTCGTTGTAGAGTCCAGTTCATCTATACGAGACTGCGCCTCGTTCACCGCTGCCCGCGCACGAGGCTGAGACTTTTGCAGACTATTAAGCTCTGTTAGCTGCTCTCGAATACCACGCTCCAATTGAACCAACTCGATTTTCGGCGCAGATCCGCGCGCGACAAGAGGCTCAATCATTGCTTTTTCTTGGCGTGACAAGGCAATCACCTGTTTCAAATCGGAAATACGCGACTCCAACTCAATCACTTCTTGCTGACGCTGTGTGAGCTGTTGCTCCAAAACATTGCGCTGCTCAACGACGCGGTTCTTGTTTGCCTGGAATGTACGCAGCTCTTCTTGAACAGAATCAGGCGCGCCCTTTTGCACCTGAGCAGGAAAAGACACTGACTTTGCCCCACTAACCTCAGCTTGAAGGCGCGTAACAGACGCCAAAAGCCCCAGATAACGAGAGCGATTTGTCTCAAGATCAGAACTTGCAGCAATATCACGTAAACGGACAAGCAACTGCCCCTCTTTTACACGTTCCCCTTTTGTGACAAAGAAATCCTCTACAATTCCTGCCTCAAGGCTTGCCACTTCTTGCAACTCGCTTGATGGGATAATCTTACCAAACCCGCGCGTTACCTCATCCAAGCTCGCAAAGCTCGCCCAGACAATAAACGCAATAAAGAAGGCAACAACAGTTACCAATATTAGATGCCGTGAGAGCGGTAGCTCGTCATCTGTCACGAAAAAACGTTCTGTTTTGGCTTGGATTTTTTCACTTTGCGTTTGCGTCCATGATTTGCGGATAGCCTCCCAATCATCATGTGAGTTTACGCTAAGGTCAATCGTTGCTTTGCCGCCCTCAGGGATGACTTGGTCTGGGGCTTTCCGCGCCTTGCTATTCTCTTTTTTCTTATCCATGACAACTGCCTCTATGCTTCAGTATTTTCTGCTTGTGTCCCGTATTGACGCGCTTGCAACTTGCTAATCACCTCATCTTTAGGGCCAAAGGCCACCAAACGACCACGATCAACCAAAATCAACTTATCAACCAAGCTTAACATAGCCCCTTTGTGCGTAATCAATAAAACAGTTTTACCTTTTGTGATTTTCTCAAGGCGCTTTCTTAATCGATTTTCAGACGCCGGATCCATTGATGCTGTTGGCTCGTCCAACACCATAACAGGGGGATCGTATAGCAAGGACCGTGCAATGGCCACTGACTGTCTTTGACCACCAGACAATGCCTCGCCTCGTTCTCCCACTTGCGTATCAAGACCTGTTTCAGTATCTCTCAAAAACTCGGTTACGCCCGCAAGTTCCGCTGCACGTAAAACCGCACGATCGGGCGCCGTTTCATGTCCCATAGTGATATTTTCGCGTACACTTCCAAAAAACAGCTGTTCACCTTGTTGAACACCACCGATATTACGTCGCAGATCACCCGGATCAATTTGTCGCACATCCGTGCCATCAATCAAAACAGCCCCACTTTCTGGCTGATACAAATTAAGCAAAAGACGCTCTACCGTGGTTTTACCCGATCCAACTGACCCGATAATTCCAACATGGTCGCCCGGATTAATTGTAAATGTCATCCCATTAACCGCAGGGCGTGTTTGCCCCGGATAGCGGAACACAACATCACGAAACTCGATCTTACCCTCTACACGCGGAATAGACACAAAATGCTTGCCCATTGGGCGCTCTACTGGCTTTTTCATCAAATCTTCCAATTGATGTAAAGACTGCCAACTTTGGTTGAAACGAGACAAAAGCCCAGCCACTTGCGCCAATGGCGCCATCGCACGGCCTGACAAAATCACACACGCAATCAACGCCCCCATTGAAATAACACCGTTACTAATCAGATAAACACCTGAAATTACGATAGCAACACTCACCATTTGTTGAATAAACACAGAATAATTAAGCGCAAATGCTGAAACTCGGCGAGACTTAACAGATGTCTTCGACGCCTTATCCGTTAGCTCTTCCCACTTACGTTGTGTATGCCCTTCAGCAGCTTGCGTCTTAATGGCTTCCAACCCACTGATAGTCTCAAACAACAAAGCATTTTTAAGAGCATTTTCATGCAAAGATTCTTTGATAATCTTTTCCATTGGCTTTTGCATCAACCACCCCCCTCCAATCACAAGAGGAAGCGCCACAAGTGGTACGAACGCAATAGGACCACCGATAATTGCGATAATCACAATAAAGAAAAGCGTGAACGGTAAATCAAGAAGCGCCGCCATCGTCGCACTTGTAAAAAAGTCACGAATGGTTTCAAATTCACGCATATTGGCCGCCAACACTCCTGCACTTGCAGGACGTTCAGACAATTTCATCCCCAGCATTTGCTCAAACAAAGCAGCCGATATTTTAACATCCGCCTTACGTCCTGCGACATCCAAAAATAACGCGCGCAAATTCTTCAAAATAAAATCAAATACAAAGGCGACAAATACCCCAAAGGCAAGCACCCATAATGTATCAAACGCTTGGTTAGGAATAACCCGATCATATACATTCATAATGAAAATCGTACTGGCAAGCGCCAATATATTAATGATGACAGATGCCAAAATCACTTCACGATAGATTTTCCAGTTTTCCTTAAGCGTGCCCCAAAACCAGTTGCGCGCCTCTTCAATTGTTGCAGGCCCTGCACGATCATCAACACGCGCAATAGGACGAACAAAAAATGCGTAACCGGCATACATGCCCTTTAACTCATCAAGGGTAAGAACCTTTTTTTCTTCATCTGTTTCAGGGAACTGAACGTGAAAGCGCTTTTGTTTTGAACCACCGCTTTTGCGTTTCTTTTGTCGTGAGGACGGCGCGTCCACCTCATCAATGTTCCATAAAATACAAGACTGTTTTCCTTGTAAAACTAAGATACATGGCAAGTTAGGCACAATTGCAAGCGCCTCTATCGATCGCTCGATCAGGCGTGATTGCAATCCTGTGCGTCCTGCTGCGCGCGAAAATAATTTGGGCGTAATCCCCGTTGGTGGAATAGGCAACCCTGCTGTGAGTGAATTTACACTGGTGCGGCGTCCATAATGCCCTGCGAGTATCTTCAAACACTCAACAAGCGGCTCCTTGACGGCTAGGCGATCGGCTTCTAACGGCCACCCATCAGTCGGCTCTATGCCAACCTTAGGAATAGACCCCTCAGCCTTCGGCTCATTAGTTTTGTCTTTAGAATCAGAAACGGCCGCAGAAGATTCACCCGTGGCCGTTTTAGGAGTTTTATCAGTCATGATTGTCTTCCGAAACGAGAATAAGTTCGGAGTTAATCATATCAGTAATTATCGTTGGGGTCTACCTCGGCTTGATAAGCAATATCAAGTGTTGGTAGGAGCTCTCCACGAAGGGCAAGCAATCTATATACCGCAAACATTTCAAGAATTTCGTTGTTCAAGGCATTTGAACGAGATACAAAAAGCTCGTTTTGCGCATCAAGTACGTCCAACAATGTACGACGGTCAAGCTCGAACTGATCCATGTATGCGCCAACAACTTGTTGGTTAGCCGCAGCTTGAGAAGTAAACTGCTTCGCACGCTCACCAGCAGCAAGCATTTGAGCCCATGTTTGTCTCACATCATCTTCCAAAGAGCGCGCCGCATCATTACGGTTTTCTTTAGCTTGTGCGTGACGGTAAACAAATTCCTTAACGCGGGCTTTATCAGCACCACCGCGGAACAAGTTCCAGTTCATTGTTACAAGAGCAGACGCTGATTGATCATCATCATTTACGCCCCCTACATCATCGGCATAACGTGTTGCAAGTTGAAGGTCAACTTGTGGGTACAAAGTTGAACCCGTACCACGCCATTCAGCCTCAGCAACGTTTACGTCAGCTTCGAATATATCCAATGTTGGGCTGTGTGTTAGTGCATATTTCACTTCTTCGTCGACATCACTGAATAGCGCATCAACAGGAACTAGTGGCATTTGTAGGTTACCTGGCATGTCACCGACTTCACGAGAAAACGTTGATTCTGAAATACGTAGAGCTTCAATCACGTTCGCTTCATTCGCACGTGAAGCAGCCAAACGAGCACGAACCTGCTCAACATCCGCATTCGTTGAACGACCCGCTTCTTCACCATCTTCGATTTGCTTCAAAATATCGATATGCTGAGCAACGTTTTGACGTGCAATTTTCAAGAGTTGACGCTGACGCGCAACATCCAAGTAAGCCTCGACCACGTCTAAGCCAACAAATTCTTCTGTTTCACGAACACGGTGTGCCGCAGAACGTACACGGTGGTATTGGCGGTCGTTTTCGTATTTAGCTTCAAAGCCATCGAACAAAAGCTGTGTTAATGTAAGGCCAACTTGTGAACGGTATAGCTCATTATCATCGCCTGTTCTGGCGCGCGTGCTTGCATCTTCTGTCCATTCAAAGCCCGTATCCGCATCCAAATCAATTGATGGATAGTAAAGGGCTTTTGCTTGACGAAGTTCTTCGTCTGTCGCGCGACGGCTGTTTTCAACCACACCCGCTTCCGGGTTTGTTTCAATACCTACCGCAACCGCCTCAACAAGCGTGTCAATTGCATGAGCATCTTGCGCTAAAACCTGACTAGAAGACAAGCTCCCCGCTGCCAAAATTGTTGTCAATGCGAGTGCCTGACATGTCTTCTTAAGTATCACCATTAGAGTAACTCCTTCATTCCTCTTATAAATATAAAATCTTTTTTGATCCTTGTGATTTGATTTTTAAAAAAGGCAAAAACCACAAAAAATGCCTATAATTCCTCTATTTATGAACTTTTTCTTCCATCAAAGCAAGTGTAAATCATACAAAAATTAGGTCGCGCAACGCCTCTACCCCTCTATAAACCAAGGAAACCCGCAACTGTGTGACATATTAACCACACCTCACAGCGTCAGTAACGTTAAAATATGTCCGGGCACCGTCCCTATGCGTCTCGCTGAAATGCCCATTTTACCTGATCACCACATGAGCCAGATAATACAGAAAATTTCAAAACCAGCTGTTTTGTCTTTATCGGGACAGAGGCCTGCATGCCGTCGCCCATGTAAATACTATCCTCTATGTGGATTTGCGCGCCAGAACATTGAAAGCGCCATCCAACGCCACTAAACAACCGTAACAGCGCCATATCACCATTTCGAACCAACGATACGCGAACACGGGGGTGCAGATGAAAACGAATGGCCACCTCCATATCCTCTTCACAGGCAGCCGACGAGTACAAACTATCCTCCCCGCGGATGTCTTGCCCCTTGTCTGACACATAAAGCCTACGAATATGCTTGGCTTGCTTTTTCGCGCCCTCTCCAAACGAGTAACCATCATGCATGGCCTCTAACAATATTGCCCCCTTGTGCTCTGATCGCTCAGAAAGTACCTGAGACGGTTTTGCGCGGATGCTTCCATCTTCGCGCGCACTCATGACATCGCGATTTCCTAACGTTAAGGTACTGTGAGCCGAGGTTCTACGCAGCGCATCGCGCCACAAGTCATTATTTGTATGCGTTCCGCAATTCACCACTATACGGTCACGACCATGCGACAACTCAAACGCTAAAGGCGCAAAATGTGCATGACGATCAAATGGTGTAGGTGGCGCATTGCCAACATCCATCATGATTGTTGTTCGCCCTTGCGTTAAACGTTCATATTTGGAGTTTGGAAGAGATTTAACAATTTTTTTATTTTGCCCCACCTGGTGCAATATCAAATCCAATATTTTGTCATAGCTTTCCTGACCGCCATGAAAGACTGCTAAATTCTTATCCGTGTATCTGAAAAACTTCAACGCTTGCGCCATGCGGTCTATGCCATGTTGGATTTCTGATGGGCACGCCATATTCACGGCAGAAAACAAACGCCGAATGTCTAAACAATGACGCGAAATCTCAACAAGCTTTTCAGGGTTTCTAGTAATGTGACCGCCATCCTCAAGGATTTGTACATCAAGAGCCTCAATAAATGATTTCGTGGCAACCTCGATCCACGTCATAACTTTAGGATCGCGCGTCATATCAGGGTCCGCTGACAAGCAGAGCGCTATATTCAGCAAAGCCGCAGCCTCTAATAAATAGTCTCGCCCCCCTGTGACATTTACCAAACCGCCAGAAAGTCTTTTATATATAAACGATGCGTCTTGATTTAAAATTAAAGACACTAATGACTGATATGAATCCGTTGCACTCGCCCCATGAAAATCATAAGTCCGTAGCAATGCCATACACCGCTTTGCTATCACCTTATTATCTGCAAAAGCCCGACTTGTTTTGGGCCTTTTTTTGTACGCCCCATACCGCTCGACCCAACTCGCAACAAGAACGCGCGCGCTTTTACGCGCTTGTTCCCCGCCCATAGCCTTTAAGTCATAAAGCCACGAGAAATTATGTCGTTCTGCACAAGCCGCAACCGACCAGAACGCATCTACGCCCGCCTCAAAGCCGGCAGGATATTGTGCCAAACCACTAAGCAGCCATTGCCCATAATTAGATTGTGATGGCCAAGGATCACTTGGCCAAATGGCAAGAGGCGCACGAGCGATATTATCGGCCACCTCACTTCGCCGCCCCTTTAAAAAAGGACGCACCGGCGCACTCAACGCCTGCGAAACTTTAGATGACAACCCCTCACTCATGCCGCTTAATTACCCCCGAATGGCCTTAATATTACTTGCATATTTATCTGGCCCGCCTTTAAACGTTGCGCTCCCAGCCACCAAAACATTAGCCCCCGCACCAATAACTTTAGGCGCGGTCTCTGGGTTAACGCCTCCATCGACTTGTAAGTCAATATCACGGCCAGTCGCCTCGATCATTTGGCGCGCTTGCGATATCTTATCCATTAGCGGGATAAACGCCTGTCCGCCAAACCCCGGATTAACAGTCATAATCAAGATCAGATCAACCAAATCCATAATATTATCTAAAACACTCAAAGGTGTTGCAGGATTAAGCGCAATCCCAGCCTTTTTGCCCATTACCTTAATAGATTGCAAAGAGCGATGATAATGAGGCCCTGCCTCCGGGTGGATTGTAATGATATCCGCACCAGCATTAGCAAACGATTCTAGGTAGGGATCACATGGCGAAATCATTAGATGAACGTCAAAAACTTTATCACTATGCGGACGAAGGGCCTTCACAACATCAGGCCCAATTGTGATATTGGGAACGTAATGACCGTCCATCACATCGATATGGATATAATCAGCGCCGGCCTCATCAACCAATCGAACCTCTTCGCCAAGCTTGGCAAAATCAGCAGACAAAATAGAAGGTGAAATTTTTACACTCATGAAGACTCAACTCTTACGTTAAAAGATTTAGAAATAACAATCGAAAAATCGTTATCATGACTATATCAGAAACTCAAACCTTATGTCGAGTTTTTGCCTTATGCCTTCACAAGGCGCGCCGCGTAAAAACCATCGATACCGCCATATTTTTTGAAATGGAAAGGCAAAATGCGCAGATCACCATTTTCATCAATAATCTCGGTAACGCCCCCCACTTCATCGGCTGTAATCGGCTGGCGTGAATAGTCAGGGTGATTTGCTAAAAACGCATCTATTTGCGCCTCCCCCTCTGCCTTGAACAATGAGCATGTGCAATAGACCAAAACACCACCTGATTTTAACATACGCGCGGCATTGTCTAAAATGCGGCGTTGCGCCTCTGCCATAGCGTCTAAATCTTTTGGCGTTTTCAACCACGCAACGTCTGGTCGCTTACGTAACGTACCCGATGCTGTACATGGTGCGTCCAATAAAACGGCATCAAGCGCGTCACTAGGCTGCCAAACACCAGCATCTGCGGCCTCGGTGTTTACATTCTCGCTTACATTTAAGCGTTTCATATTCTCGTTAAACCGCACCAAACGTCGCGCGGAACGGTCAAGAGCGGTTACATGAGCGCCTTGCATTGCAATTTGTGCCGTCTTCCCGCCAGGCGCAGCACATAAATCAGCCGCATTCTGACCTTCTAAATCCTTAAACAACTGCGCAGGGATGGCAGCAGCAGCATCTTGCACCCACCATGCCCCCTCTTCAAATCCATCTATCTGGCTAATCAACCCCCCTGCATTTAGTCTAAGGCTGTTTGTTGGCAACACCTGCGCCCCCAAACGTTTAGCCCAAACTTGTATGTCGTCTTGATTACGAACGGTTAAATCTAACGCCGCTTCATTCGTCATAGCCTGTGCGATATCCACGGCATTTCTAATGCCATAATCTTCACTCCAGACTTTTAACATCCATTCTGGTGTGTTGAGACGTGGAATGTCTTGTTTGGTTGTCCATGTTTTACCCTCACGCGAAACTTTACGAAGGACAGCGTTTACAAAGGATTTCTGACGGGACAGCCCCTGCTTGGCAGCCAAGCTCACCATAGTGTCCACGGCTGCATAGTTGGGAACATCCATAAACACAAGCTGACAAACACCAAGCCTCAATAGATGCATTAATTTAGGCGGCGAGATTTCTTGGCCCTCGCGCAATAACGCACGTCGAATTAAATCATCAATTTGTCCTAAGCGCCTAATCGTTGTCGTCACAAGCATTTTGACAAATGCGCGATCACGCCCGTCTGCAAGGTTAATAAACCCATTACTGTTGTCAAAAACCTGATCTAGCGGTTGGTTTTTGTCCAATACGGTGTGTAAAATTTGCAGCGCCACATCACGTGTAATTAAGGAATGTTCTTGCTGCGTAAGCGTCTCAGAACTGGTGATATCATTTTTCATCGATAATCTCTTGCTCCAATTCATGGGCATAGTCAATCAATGTCTCATAAATGTGGCGTACAACGGACGGTTTGATGCCGTTTTTTTCTGCCAGCACCTCTGCACGATCCAATACAATGCCCATACGTTTAGGACGCACGACTGACAAGCCATGCGCATGTTTGGCATCTGCCACTTTGCGTACAATTTGCACACGTTGCCCCAATAACCTTACGATCTCGTCATCCAAAACATCTATTTGATCGCGATAAGGGGTTAGAATTTCATCACTTTTGTTATCACTCATTGAAAATCTCTCTATTTCATCTACATTCAAAATATGACAGATAAAGACAAAGCACAAGATAAAGCACAGGTTAAGACACCAATCACAAAAAACAGTGATCAGATCAAAAACCTGAAAGACAAAGCCCATAAAGATAATCACGCTGAAAAAGAAGTTGGCGGGCGTGGAGGGCTTGATCCAGCGCGCTACGACGATTGGGAAATTAAAGGCAAGTGCGTCGATTTTTAAAAGACACTGTCATCTATCGTTTTAATATTAAAATTTTTATAGCTTTTAGCACCTGTATATCCGCCTGAAGGCGTCAAAAGCTCTAGAGTCGCGACGATTGAATATATGTCTAAAGGGTTTTGCGTATGATCTCTTTCAAGTTGTTTCCTAGAAATAGTAATATCAATCACATCACCCTCATGACCGTTCAAATGCATCTTCTGATCCCATATATTAAATTCATGGCTTTTAAGTGAAATTCTACCCCCATTTTGAGGAATTTGAATTGAGGAAATATTATCGATCTTCATCCTGTACTGCCCCGGGCTACCATCACTAACATGAGCGCGTACTCGCCAATGATTTTCACCAGCGCGAAAAACAGAAATGTCGCTCAATTGAATTGCTCTTTTAGATATATTTTCACGAATCTCCGCCTGTATTAAAGCCTTCTTTTCCCTAAGCTTGGCTTCTTGTACACGTTCTAAGCAACGCACTTGTGATATGTGTGACGAGCCGAGGAGAAGGCTGTAGCGCTTCCAAACCTTTTGACAAAAATGTGGGTCTTTTGATTTATATGCAAGATCATAATAACATTTGGATTTGACAAAATAAGCGCCGCTCGGCAAACCAAAATAATCAGATTTCGTTGCATATGAAGAAAAGGCGGGAATAGACTGGCAGACACGTTTATGGTCATTTATTAATTGCATATCCCGCCATTTATGTAACGCCTTATAGTCTGAATTAAAGACAATATACTCAATAAGTATGTAAGCCAGCCCCAACACTAAAAGGGTCGTAAATGTGATAAATAGATTTTTCTTCATTGTGTATTATTGCGCTATTTAAAGCGGTAAAGACGAAGACTAACACAAAAACAGTCATACATACATCTGCATCCACACTTTGCCTACTTTATTATTAATCACTACAATGAGGCAAATGAAATTTAATATTGTAAAATCAGATCTAAAAAAAAAGATATGGATTGTCGATGATGACCGCGTAATAGGTAACATTATCTGCGATTATTTCCGTGCCAACACATTGCATGAACCATATTATTTTAGTTGCGTCCCAGACGCTACAAAAGCGCTCAAAAGTCAAACGCCCGATATCATGCTGCTTGATTGGATCATGCCTGAGATATCAGGCCTCGATTTTTTAATTCACCTTCGGCAAAACAAAAATACGAAAAACCTACCCATTTTCATGCTCACGGGCCTAAAATCAGGCCTCGAGTTTGAACATGCATGCAATGCCGCAGACCTCAACGGCTATTTCACAAAGCCTGTTAACCTCCCTTTGATGGCACGCCGCATTGAGTATCATTTCGCAGAAACTGTTTGAAACAAAAGTCCTGAATATGTCTTGTTATTAATCTTTGAATTGAAACCATCGCGACAAAACAGAGTGTAACTCATCTTTATTCACGGGCTTGCTCACATAACCATCCATTCCCGCTTTTAAACATTTCTCCTTGATGCCCTTCATGGCATCAGCCGTCATCGCAACTATAGGCATCCTAATCTGCGTTGACGTATCTCGTTCAAAGTCTCTTATGGCACGTGTCGCTTCATATCCGTTCATGTCGGGCATGTGACAATCCATAACAATTAAATCATACCGCCCGTTCTTGAACATCTGAACAACATCTTTTCCATCTTTGGCCAGATCAAAAGACTTTACCCCTAAAGAGCGCAGGAGTTTTTTAACAAAAATTTGATTAATTTCATGATCCTCTGCAACTAAGATCTTTGCATCCTCAAAATTTTTCAAAGTTAGAGCCCCCCCAGACATTTTCTCAGACATGTCCTCAGACACTTTAATGTTGTCTGGCTTATCGTGATGCCCAGCGCTTTCTACCTCTAATTCACCCCCCACTAAGAAAGGAATCGTAACAGAAAAAGTTGATCCCTTCCCCTGCTCGCTTTCAATATTAATGTCGCCTCCCATGGTTTCTACAAGCTTCTTTGTGATAGATAGACCTAAGCCTGTCCCCCCAAATTTTCTTGTAATTGTCGTGTCAGCTTGTGAGAATTTTTCGAATATTTTTTCCTGAACATCATCCGACATGCCAATACCTGTATCACTTACAGAACATGAAAAATAAAGCTTGTCTTCGGAAGGCGCATCGGCAGTGACTAAAACCTTTACAAAGCCTTTTTCTGTAAATTTCAACGCATTGGAAACTAAATTCTTAATGATCTGGGAGACCCTCAATTTATCCCCGCGAACATGTATGGAAGAGGGAATGTTCTTTTCATATATTAACTCAACATCATCCGCCTTATTCACCGAGCGCATCGCTTTTAAGACCTCATCAACGGTCTCTGTCAGACAAAATGCTTTATCTTCCAATTCAATACTGCCGGCTTCAACTTTTGAGAGATCAAGGATATCATTAACCGTGTTTAATAAATCCTGAGAAGACACAAGAACATTTGATAGCATCTCCTCTTGCTCTTTATTTTTAGTGCCGTCTTCTAAAACAAGTTTGGTAAATCCTAAAATACTGTTTAGGGGTGTTCTTAGCTCATGGCTCATATTTGCCAGAAAATCGCTCTTTGCGTTATTCGCTTTTTCCGCTTCATTTTTTTGTGCCCGCATTATCCTTTGCATTTTGATGACTGAATCAAACAAGTCATTTGTTTCACGAATATGCGTTACTTCTTTTTTGATTTTATAAGAGTCATAATCAGCGTTTGACAAAGACTCAGACAACCGTGAAATCGGCCGTATTCCCTTATTAATTTGATAATATATGGCAACAGTTAATGTAATAAAAATGACGAACAAAAAAGCACAAGACAGCGCAATTAAATTTACAATATCGTGATTAATATTTTTATAGTTTACTGACGTTTTAAGCGCGCCTAACAAGCGCTGACTTCCATCAGGGTATGTATAATGAATATCTCGTGAAATGA
Organism: Micavibrio sp. UBA1850; assembly: GCA_002338525.1. GTDB lineage: Bacteria > Pseudomonadota > Alphaproteobacteria > Micavibrionales > Micavibrionaceae > UBA1850. Next base: position 23,379 of record DDIM01000007.1, read on the forward strand.
CTTTACTATCTTGGCTTAAATTACCCCAATGTCTTTCAGAAAAAACTGTTTCACCATTAGGGTTTATTTCAATAACTTGAACGGCATCTATATTCTCGTCTTTTAACATATTGTCTAACACGACATCAATTTTTTCAAAGTCGATATCCCATAACATTTGCGCAAGGCTATTCGATTGTGTATCAACGATATAATTGAGGCGTTGATCGGTTAGTGTTTTAAGAAGGTTACTGCCGTATATACCAATCGTTAAAGACAAAATAAGAAAAACAATAGCAAGCCCGACAAACAATGTACTCATCGTGGAGAACACCAGGCTTATTGTTTTAACCTGCCCTCCTTCGTGCGAAACACTTATGTCTTTTTTATTTCTGGCGTTGCTCATTCTGTCATTCTTTTTGGCCCTATAACTTCCAAAGTGTCGAAATCATATGTCGTATTTTCAGGATTATAAAATCGGCTAAGTGTTTTGAAATCGAAATTTTCAACTTCTGCTTCACAACAATTTTCACTAAGTGATAAAACCATATTTCTGTTTAAAAAATCCATCTTCGACACTCTTGTAACACCACCGTATTCTTTGAAGTCGTACCCTTTGAGATAGTCAAACATCAAAACCGTAGCCCACCCGGCTTCCATGTAATGACCTCCGGCTGATCCAAGTAATTTATTACGTTTGATATTTTCAAGAGCCTGCCTCTCCCAATCCACCCCAACAGTTAAAATATCACACTCACGCTTTGAGGCCTCGCATGCCTTTATGACACCGTTGGCCATACTATCCGACGCAGCCCAGACAAGTTTGACATCAGGATATCGAACCATAAGTTTTTGCATTATTTTTTCAGAGGTTTCAGCACTCCACTTTCCCTCAACAGTTTGAAGAAGCTCAGCATCAGGCTTTAAATTTATAAAATCGCGCAAGCCTCTCTCGCGTTCAATCGAGGCACTGTCTGACAAAGTGCCCAATATTCCAAGAAACTGTATTTTGCCATTATTGTAATAGCCCCTATCAACCGCTTTCCGATACAAAGCTTTCGCAATGGTTTTACCCGCATTATAGTCATCAGGAACCATCTGCCCGACCCAATATTCATAACGCTCTCGTGGACCTCCATATGTTTTAGCTTGCTCTGTGTCCAGACCTGCATTGATAAGAAACCCTGTGATTTCATATTTTTCTAAAGCCTCAAGAACAGCGGGGCCATTTTTTTTAAGTGATTGAAAAAAAACAGCATCAGGTTTTTTCACGCGACGTCCGATCTCATGCACTTGGTCTATCATTTTAAATTGGTCACGATCTGCGTGGTAACTCTCCACACTACAGCCTAAATCTTGACAGGCAGCCTTCATGGTTTCTTCAAATAACCGCCAAAACGAATGATCTGAATTCGGATTTAAAAGAACAAATTCCAGAGGTGAGTCTAGTGCAACTGGCTGGTCTGTTGGATCTGAGGTTGCGTTAGCGGTACTAGGGGCCGTCATAAAGCAAAGCAATCCTAAAAAGATCACGCCAGCACATTTATATTTTAAAAATGAAACCACGCCCGAAAAGCCCCCTGTCATTATGCTACAATATTCAACTATACCCGGTTTGGAATTAAAATTTATTTAATTGTTCCATTATAAAACCAAACTCGGCATATCGACTTGTCGCTCTAACACCATTAAAAAACTATTGTCTTGAAAAGAATGTGAAATGACATGACAATAAATTTATGAAATATATTTTATTATTCCTACTTCTCCTTTCTCCCTTTCATGCGCATGCTCAGTCGCAAACAATCGAACCCCCTAGGGGCATATTCTCAAGTCATGTGAGCCATCAAATTTCCAAATATATCCATGAAGACCACGTTTCAGGCGCGCTAGTTCGCGTAAAATGGTCAGATATAGAACCACAAGAGGGACAGTTCGACTTTACAGCCATTGAAAGACAACGCCAGCCTATAATAAATGCAGAAAAGCAATGGTCTCTTGCCGTAATTGCGGGCAGCCATGTGCCATCATGGATGTTAAACAAGACAAATGAGCGTATGGAGATCACGTTTAGGAGAGCGAATAAACAGATCATCCCCTTTTGGAACGAAACATATCAAACATCGGCCACTTTATTGGCCAAAGCCATTGCAAAAAGATACGGCAAAGATCCAAAACTCGTTTTAATTTATATCCCCCAACAAACGGCAAATGGTATTGAAGGCCATTTTAACGGAAATAAAACCGCAAGCTTAATAAAACAGGGCTTAACAGAAGAAAACTGGGTTGGCGCGGCTAAAAAATCCATTGATAGCTTTACAAAAGCATTTCCAAACAAAGCCATTGCCATCGAATTGCATGAGTTACTCGACAGCGTAAAAATTCCACAATCTATAATAAGATACATTGAATATAATCATAGAAAACAAGTGGGAATTGGCGTTTGGTGGCTATCTGGGAAAACAACCTATCAGACTGATTTATTAAGAGTTTTACAAGAAACAAACCTGCCCATATACGCACAAGTCATTGGGAAATCCTCCCAAACAAACCGCTTTAAAAATGCGGAGTATAACCAAGTCTTTCATCAAGCAAATATCATTGGCGCACAATATGTAGAAGTATGGAACTACGAATTAGAAAAGCGCGTAGACCCGAGCGTCATAAACGCAATCATTCAATTTTCAAAACAGTAAAACGTTTCAAGGCGATTTATTGCAAAGCTGGCGTTCACGCTTCGTCTCCTTGCTTTACACACATGAAAACGGACCCTAAAGGGTCCGCTTCAATACATTTTATAATCGTCCTTAAAGACTATCTTAGGAAGCTGTATTTTTCGCTAAAGTCGATGCCTTTTGCTTTGTGATCGCCAGCTTTTACTGATGCCCACCAAGCCACTGCAGCTGAGACAACTGAAGATGCGCCCGTTACAAACGCGAAAATAATAGCTTTATTCTCGTCATTCGCACTCATCGCATCTGCGATTTGATCAGTTCCGGTGTTCACTTCTGTGTATGTAGCAACAGTTGCTACAAACGCAAGAGCGATAAACACAGCAACAGTGCTTGTTGCCCATACAGCCAATCCGTAAAAACCATCTCTCATCTCATTTTGATAAGCAGTGACGTGTGGTGTGCTGTTTCGCATGCTTCCCGCAATGTATCCACCAGCCATAGATGATACAAGCTGCGTCCATAGCAACCATACCCCTATTGCGATTACACCCCAAGATGCGGCACTACCTTCAAGTAAAGATTCATCTGCAGAAAGTCCTACTGCTGCGCCAAATTGTGTCAAGACCACTGTGATCGCAAGTGCGACAACGGCCCCTATGAGTACAACACTCCACTGCACGGATGAGCCGTGGCTTTCTAATTCTACATTTTTCATATTTTCAGCTCCTTACGCAAGACCTAAAAATGACAAAATAGCCATAACGACAACAACCAATCCTACGAGATAAATAATACTATGCATGATAAAAATCCTTTCAATTACATTTGTTTTTTTTGATATGCGCTGTTCTTACGCAAGAAAAAAGAATAAGTTCCTGAACAATTTAAATTTTTATAAAAAAAAGAATATGTATGAGGTGATCTTAGGCATTTTTAAGGCGCTATCCTTTGCCCTCCCCTATATATGTGTAAACTGCGATTGTTCGGCGTGTTTGAAAAAACTATGCCGTAATTAAACGGAACTTTTGAGGATTAGACACGTTTACCTTACAAGCAAACGATAAAACTAAAGGAGAAATCAATGTCTAACGTATCAGCAACATTTAAAACAAAATACGCCGCAGAAACGGCCCTACAGCAACTAGATGCAATCGGGATCACTGACGAGCAAGTAAGCATTATTGTAACAGATGAAACACGCGGTAAGTCTTTCAACATGGAAGAAACTAATAAAATGCCAGAAGGTACTGCAACAGGCGCAGCACTTGGTGGCTTAACAGGCACAGTTATTGGCGCTCTTTCAACAGCCACAGCGATGGCCGTTCCAGGTCTTAACATTGTCGTCGCAGGCTCAATCGTATCTGCACTTGCAGGTTTGGGTGCAGGTGCTGCAACAGGTGGACTAGTTGGCGCAATCGTAGGGGCTGGCATTCCAGAACACGAAGCTAAAATTTACGAAAACGAAATTAAAAACGGTTCTGTTTTGATGATCGTTGACACAAAAGACAGTGACCAAAAAGACGCCGTAGAAAGCATCTTTGAAAAAGGCGATGCACACAACTTAGCCGCATAATTTTTTCAAAAAGATTAATCTTGAAAAGCCAGCACATTAGCTGGCTTTTTTTTTGCGCGGATTTAAAGGGCTAATTCGGGCTGAATATACCCCTCGTTCCCTTCGTCTTTAAAATTCGACACCTTCAACCCAATAAGCCTGTAAGACACGCCCTCAGAGACCGCCATCTTCATAAGCGCGTATGCAGTATCTTCAATAAAGGCTTTGTGCCGAAAGCTGCTCTCTGCGGTTATTGATCTATTTATGATTTCAAAGCCTGTTGTTTTAAGCTTTAGCGTCAATGTAAATCCTTCGCGATCAACATTTTTCAAACGGTACAGTAACCGTTCAATTACATTGTCCAGCTCCTCTTTCAGCCCCGAAATATCGGCAATATTACCCGAAAACGTACGCTCCACCCCTACGGATTTACGTATGCGATCAGCAGTCACCTCTCGGTCGTCTATTCCCCTGACTATGTGGTAGTAATAGCGCCCCACCTTTCCAAATCGATCCACCAACGTCTCCAAAGATTTCTCCTTCAACGTTTTGCCATCAACGACACCAATATGGCGCATTTTTTGGCTGGTAACCTTTCCCACACCGTGGAATTTTTCAATGGGTAATACATCTAAAAAATCTTGCGCTTGGTCTGGGCGTATAACGGTCTGGCCGTTGGGCTTATTATAATCGGAGGCAAGCTTTGCCAAAAACTTATTATACGAAACACCCGCAGACGCCGTTAATCCTGTCTCGTCATAAATGTCTTGTCTAATCCTTTTCGCCAATTCGCTTGCGTAAGGCTCGTCACGCTTGTTTGTCGTGACATCTAAATATGCCTCATCCAAAGACAGTGGCTCAACCTTGTCTGTATACGATAAAAATATCTCGCGTATGCGATCTGAGGCTTCGCGATACATGTCCATTCTTGATTTTACAAATATGATATCAGGGCATCGCTCGCGCGCCATGTGTGCGGGCATTGCCGATCGAACGCCAAATTTACGCGCCTCATAGCTAGCCGTCATAACAACACCGCGACCACCACTGCCGCCTACGGCGATGGGCTTGCCGCGCAGCTCTGGGTGGTCTCTTTGCTCAACAGACGCATAGAAGGCATCCATATCTACATGGATTATTTTGCGGTACTGATTTGACATACGCGCTCATGGACCTTTCTTTGCTGTTATGTTATCCCGCCTATCGACATCTTGCCTCCTTTAAAATGATGCGTCTTCACGTTTTATTCAAGGTCAAAGATATGACGCGTTTTAAGAGCAAATTTAATACAGCATGGAACTATGCACGTGTATATTTGTTGTGTTTATAAGTGACCAACAAAGAAACGAAATATAAAAAGGGATATAACATGGAATTTTTAGACCCATTGATGGAACAAATCATTGAGATGTGGACGGGGTTTGTTCAAATACTGCCAATGCTGGGCATAGGTCTTCTCGTATTAACCATCACATGGGTTGCCAGCAAGATTATTCGAAAAATGATGGAAAAGGTTATGTCGCGATCAAAGATCCGGCCCTCTTTGAAATCCCTGTTTATCACACTTGCAAAAATAGCGGTTTGGACATTTGGTATAGTCATTACAATGACGATTGTCTTTCCAAGCCTTACACCGGCTAAAATGCTAGCAGCTCTGGGGCTAGGGTCTGTGGCCGTCGGTTTTGCCTTCAAAGACGTCTTTGAAAACTTTTTGGCAGGCATACTGATCATGCTTCGTGAGCCGATGAGAATTGGCGATTTTATAGAATGTTCCGAAGTTGATGGAAAAATAGAGCATATTACAATCCGAGACACATATGTAAGACAAACGGATGATGAGCTTATCCTTGTTCCCAATTCATTTCTTTTCAAAAATCCTGTCAAGATTTTGACCGATAGACACCTGAGACGTCATGAGATCACAGCAGGCGTTGGGTACAACGAAGATGTCGATAGATGCCGTGACATCATGTATAAAGCATTAGAAGGGTTGGACACCATCGATACGACTAAGCCTGTTCAAATCTTTGCTAAAGAATTTGGCGATTCTTCTATAAATTATACCGTTAGATGGTGGGCAGGTGCCAAACCAATCGACATGCATAAAAGCCGTGACCAAGTCATCTCTGCGATCAAAAGAGCCTTGGATGAAAATGAAGTTGAAATTCCTTTCCCATACAGAACAATGACATTCAGCGAACCTCTGAAAATTGAAAATCTTTCCGCTAATAATAAGGAAGAAGCGGAAGAAGAAAAAGAAGAGAATAGAAAACAGAAATAGAATCTGTTCTCTGATTGTTCCAATTTACAATTGACAAGAACGTGTCGTGAACATATCATATGTGAATGACAGACAAACTTGCGACTAAATTAGAGATTTTATCTGATGCCGCGAAATATGACGCCTCATGCGCAAGCGGTACTGCGGGTAAACGCACGGCTGGAAAAAATGACAAAAAGGGTATTGGGTCCCTTACCGGCGGGACAGGTATTTGTCACAGCTTCACGCCCGATGGCAGATGCGTTTCATTGCTAAAAATCCTTATGACCAACTATTGTATTTACGATTGTCACTACTGCATCAATCGTATATCCAGCAACGTCAAACGAGCACGTTTTACTGTCCAAGAGGTTGTTGATCTGACAATTAACTTCTACAAACGTAACTATATTGAAGGTTTGTTTTTAAGCTCGGGAATTATCCATACGCCCGACTACACAATGGAAAGCATGGTGCGCATTGCAAAATCATTAAGGCAAGATCACCATTTCAAGGGCTACATTCATCTCAAGACAATTCCAAATGCATCGCCTGAGCTTCAAACAGAAGCAGGGCTTTATGCCGACCGCCTCAGCATTAATGTTGAAATGCCTACGCAAAAAAGCCTCAACACCTATGCGCCTGAAAAAGAGCTCGGTGAAATTCACAATGCCATGGGGCGGCTAAAAAACAAAATCACAGAACATAAATATGATAAAACATATTCAGGCCGAAGACCGCCACGCTTCGCACCGGGTGGGCAATCAACACAAATGATCATCGGTGCGGATGCATCTGACGATAAGACAATTCTGACATCTAGCGTTGATTTATATAACCACAAAAAATTACGACGCGTTTACTACTCCGCCTTCTCGCCGATCCCTGATGCCTCTCAGGTTTTACCTTTAAAGCCCGCGCCCCTTGTTCGTGAACATCGCCTTTATCAGGCGGATTGGCTTTTAAGATTTTACGATTTTAAACTTGATGAGATCCTTCAAGGCACTAAAGACAATATGCTGGATATGGATCATGACCCAAAACTTGCGTGGGCCCTTCGCAACAGAGACATCTTTCCCATAGATTTAAACCGCGCGGAAAAACACCTTCTTCTTCGTGTTCCAGGGCTTGGCGCGCAAACGGTTCGCAAAATTCTGTCTATTCGTAGACATACAAATTTGTCATGGGAAGACCTCGCAAAGATGCGACTTCCTTTGAATAAACTCAAACCCTTTATCACTGTTTCAAACTACAGGCCGCCTCTTTATCTTTTAGATAAGAACAATCTTGGCGACATGTTGAAAAAACCTGAGCAGATAGAGTTGTTTTAGCCATAGGTCTTGTCATGAAAACGATAAAGATTTTCCAAATCCCAGGAACTGAAGAATGGCGCCGAGAAGCGCGCATCGCGCTACATAATAATCTACACCCTAATGATATCTTGTGGCTTGTTGAAGACTCAACACAATCTGATTTGTTTGACACCCTCTCAATCAACAAGCAAGAGCATAGCCAAAACCAGAGTTGCAATCATAGGCAAGAAAAACGATCACATGCCTCAATTGCCATTCCTAAATCAGCAATTGAATTATTTAACATGGCGCTTTGCCATAAAGACCCCCAGCGTTTTTCGCTTTGTTATCGTGTTTTATGGCGTATCGTTTTTGAAGATAGATACCTGCTTCAGCGAAAAACAGATAATGACATCATAACACTCACCGCTCTTGTAAAGGCTGTACGCCGAGACGCATATAAGATGAGCGCCTATCTCCGCTTTAGAAAAATTGATAGCCCTGATAACGAAACTGAACGTTTTGTTGCGTGGTACGAGCCAGAACATTATTCGTTAGAGTTAAAGCTCGATTTTTTCAAAACGCGTTTCAAGAATATGCAATGGTCAATACTCACACCGTATCGCGCCGCCCATTGGGACATGACATCTATGGTTTTACAAGACACGCCAAGTCGGGCGCAATATCCCAAAGAAGACGAGGTCGAAAAATATTGGCTGACATACTATGCGAATATCTTTAATCCCGCCCGCCCTAAGAAAAAAGCAATGCTCTCATCAATGCCCAAAAAATATTGGAAGAACATGCCAGAAACAGTGTTGATTGAAGATTTGATCAGAACAGCAGAGAGTAAATCACGCAAAATGATTGATAACGCCGCATCAGATTAATGCGGACCCAGATTAAAGCGTACAAAGTACCGATGCCACACATCAATCTTATAACGTTGTATTGAATCAGGTACACTTAAGGGATATATAGTGATTAAGAACGCGTGTCTTCAACCCTTCTGACAGGACAAATTATTGTGTCAAAAATTAAGAATAAAAAATATCTATTAACCGGCTTAGTGGCTGTTCTTCTTGTTATTGCCATAGGTGCAAGAGCTTATTTGCCTATTTGGGTTAAAGATCACGTTAATTCAAAGCTAATGGCCCTCGATAAATATGACGGCCACGTGGATGACATCGACATCAGTTTGATTAGAGGGGCATATAAAATAGACGGCCTGATCATTTATAAATCAGACCAAAGCAATGAACGACCCTTTGTAAAAACGCCTTTAATTGACCTATCCATCGAATGGAGATCACTTCTGCGCGGCGCAATCGTTGCCGAAATTGATATATATGATATCGAGTTGAATTTTGCAAAATCTCAAACCGGGAAGGGGGCCGGCTGGAAAAGCTTAATCGAAAGCTTAGCACCATTTGATATTAACCGCGCCTCTGTTAATAACGGTAAGATCAGCTACACAGATTATACCTCTGATCCGCACTTTGAATTGTCTGCAACAAATATTGATGCAGAAGTTAAAAATCTACGCGCGGTTAAAGACGATGATAAATCTCTTCCCTCTACTCTCGTGATTGCCGCATCTACAATGGGCGATGGCCAGATCAAGGTGAGCGGTGATATGAATATGTTGAAAGAAACGCCAGATTTTGACATGTCTATGGAATTTTCAAATGCAAACCTAACAGCGTTCAATGATTACGCAAAGCGTAACGCGATGATTGATTTTCAAAGCGGCGTGCTTGATGTCTCTGGAGAATTAGCAGCAGCAGATGGCAACGTCGTAGGATATGTGAAACCCGTTGCATCTAATGTCGCTGTAGTAGGCTTAAAAGACGACATGAACCCGATCAATTTCGTATGGGAAAGTCTTGTGTCCGTTGTCATGGAAATATTTGAAAACCAACCCAATGACCAAATTGCTCTTCGTATCCCCATTGAAGGCAACCTCAACGATATTAAGACTGATATGTTTTCAGGAATAATCAGCATATTATCAAATGCATTTGGCGAGGCGTTTACCAAACAAGAAGATGGCACAATCAGTTTCTCAGATGCCTTTATAGAACAGCAGTAACGATCATAAAGTAATATCCCCTATTTGCGGGACTTCAAACGTGTGGCCAAGAAAGGAAACACGCCAAGCGCAATGACAAGAGCACATGCAGCACCTGCCACAATCTCAAGTCCAAAACGCTGTGAAGGCGGGAAATCAGACAACCCAAAAACACTAAAACCAATTATAAAAGTAAATGTAGAAATCATTGCCGGCCAGCTTTGCGAATGAAGGGCCTTCTCCCAAACCTTCCATGATCGCATTGTTGCTTCTTTCGTGTTTTTCAATGCTCGTTTTGCAGCCGTCGTAATGTGTATCATGCTATCAACGATAAGCCCTAAACACACATTAATGGCAGGCGACGATATAATATCTATAGGAACCCCTAAAAGCCCCAAACCACCCATTAAAAGAGATGACACGAGAGCCGCGCATATAGCCACAGTCAAAGCCACTATAAACGATCCAGAAACAATAAACCCAACGATACTGAATAAAATAATGAGCGTAACCACACCTAAAATCATGCTTTGTGACACAGATTGAGCAAGCTCGCCTTGAAGGTAATATGTGCCTCCCACAGCCGTAATTTGAAAGTTATGTTGTGGCGGTATATTTTTCAAATCGTTAACAATTTTAACACGGTCTTGGCTGCGCCCACTTTCTTTCATGCGCAACATAAACATCGCCTCTGTACGCTCATCGTTGATAAAGCTGTTGGCCACACCGCTATATTCTGGTTTTGACAATATATCTAATAAAATATTCCAAGGAAGAAGGTTTCCGAGCCAATGTTCATCGCCTTCTGCCATAATAACTGGAAGCGAAATAATAGACCCCACTGACTTATGTTTGCTTAACGTGTTTTGTAGCTCCCACATTTGTTCATATGCCGCACGGTTGTCCAGCTTGCCCCCGTCTTTACGTTTTACAACCAAAAGAAGCGGATTACTCCCCCCGTTTTTATCAACGTAGTAGATCCCATCATATAATTTTGTGTCCTCTTTAAAATAAGACAAAAGGCTTGGATCTGTATCAACCCGCATAATACCAAAACCACCAACAACAAACGCAGCCACTATCATGACAACACTTAATTTCAAGGCGATACCTTTACTCAGCGGAAACTTCCTCGCCAGCGTATAGGTGAACTTTGCAGGATTAACATTGGCAAGTCTCAAAAACGCTGGCAATACTGTGTAGGCACATATAATGGCCGAGATTGTCCCAATAACCCCACCCATGCCCAATTCATTTAATGGTTTGGCCTGCACAAATATCAGGCTTGCAAAACCAAGAAGTGTCGTGACAGCCGCCCAAAATGAGGCAGGGAGCGTGTTAAGAAGTGTTTCTTTTAATTTTGCATCTTTATTTTTCTTAGCCGCATTGCACCAATTCGATACCAAAAATATTATGTGAGACAGGGTAAGAACATAAACAATGATCCCTAAATTAGCCGTCAAGATTCCAATAGGAACCCCAAGAAAGCTTTGTATAACAAGCGTCAGCATCGCAGCACTCACGCATGTGATGAAAGCACCAAAAACGACAAGCGGAGAACGAAACACCAAAAACAGCATCAACGTACTTAAGCCAACAGCCCCTAAAAATAGCGTTTTCATGTCTCTGGTAAGATTTCGGCGAATTTGCTCGACGATGTAAGGTAGCCCTGATATACGGACTTTGTACGTATCTGTTCTTTCTTTTTCGATGATACTTTCTATATTTTTGACTAAAGACTTAAAATCATCCGTTGAAACCATAACAATGATTGACGATGATTTTTCTTTCTCCCCAATCAATAGCCTTTTCCAAAGCGGATTGTTGCGCGCCGCATCTAAATCATCAGGCCCATTTGTAATGCTTTGTACGGCTTTGACGCCTTTTACGCGCTCAAGACGAGATGTGAGGCTTGCAATTTTATCAATATATGCCGGATCAGTTATATTGGGCGTAGAGACGCTCATTATAATCTGTTTTTGAAATGGAAACTCGCGCTTTATCGCTTGGTTCTGCTCGTATATTTCGCTATCAGAAGAAAAGAAGAAATCCGAAGTAATTTGCGGCTCTAAATCAACCTTCGTAAAAAACAGCACCACAATGGCAATGACAAATAATGGTGCTGCAAAACTTGATATAGCCTGCAATCCAGTAACTATGGGGCTTAATATTTTCAACGCTTACCTCGTTTCAATGACTGACGGCTATAGATTACAGCATATCTATAAGCAATCTAGTTTAATTGAGCCTTTCAAGCGCGCGCTTGAGTTTTGTGTCTCTGCCATAAACATCTTCAGAAAAATGAACATGTCCTTCTTGGTCAACCCATGCTGTCATGTACATCAAATGCACAGGCACATCTTCGCTCAAATCCACATATGTTGTGTCAGGAAATTCGCCCTCATTCAACAAGTATAAATCCTCTAATTCATTTTTTGACATGCCTTGATCATTTAACAAAAAATGCGCCATCACAAGCGGGTTTTCTAACCGTATACACCCTGAACTATGATCTCTTTCATCGTCTTCGAATAGAGCTTGGCTGGGTGTGCCATGCATAAAGATGGCATAGTTATTGTCAATTGAAAACCTTGCTAGACCTAGCGCGTTTCTTACTCCTGGCTTTTGTCTAAACTGATACTGTTTCAGATCAATTTCATGTAAATATTCAATATTCACGTTTTCCCATGGAATAAATTGACCCGTGCGTTTATCTTGCACTTGGTAGCCAAGCTTGTGAATGACTTTAGGATTTTTTTGGATTTTAGGGATCACATAACGCCCTGCAATGCTAGAGGGTGACGTCCAATCTGGATGAATTTTAACATTCTTGATGACACTGCTAAAAACGGGCGTTTGGTGTGCCACCTTGCCTACAATAATCGGCATCACAAATTGATCTTTTCCATTCTCAACGGCCCTTACATAAAAAGCGGCGATATTAGCCCGGACATGTTTACGCCCTAAATCATCGGGCAACCAACGCCAGCGCTCCATTGATAAAATAACTTTATCAATCTGGTCGTCTACAGGCTGGCTGAGAGCCTTAATTGTTTTCGGCCCAATCACACCATCAGCCTTCAGCCCGTGGAAATATTGAAATTCAGCCACACGTTTTACGGTTTCAGGGTCATAAATAAGCGCGGCATTTTCCTGCCCAACTTCTATATCATTAACGTCTTTTACAAGGTCCTTGTGAACTATTCGATCAGACAGCTCTTCAGTTGCAAGCAACCGTGTGTCGTCTATCCAAATGTCTTTAGGAAGGACGCCATCAAAGTTGTGAAACTCTGTGTCTAAGCGTTTACGGATTTGAGGAATAACCTCGTGTGTCTCGCCAGGTCGAATGACCGCATTTTTCGAAATCTCAATAGGGGCCCAGCCACCTTTTTGTGCAATTTCACGCAAATCGTGAAGTGTTGCCTTCAGTTGCGCATATTCAGGTTGTTGAGGGGCAAGGCTTTCTAAATATTTCTTCTGGTTTCTCGCCTTAACGAGCTTGCCCATGCGCTCGTCCAGCGCGCGGTGTTGTGGTAGATTAAAAATCATGGAATCGTATTTATGTGGCTTAATACGCCCCGTACGCACGTCATTAATGTAGTGCATAACAGAGTTAGTCAGCACCCATTCTCTTTCAAATACAGCCTCAGACGTAAGATTTTGATCCGCTTTATCATCATGCGCGTATGTGAAATCATAGTCACTGAAAGCTAGCCCATTTGAATATGCAAGCGCCTCAATTGTTTTGACGAGGTCTTGAATGTCTTCGTTGCTTCGCCCCTTGTCATCAAACCAGACGGGCTCATAATCTCTGGCCGCGTAAAATGACATAAGATCATCTTTGTATAGCGGGGTGTTTTTAGGCGTCTTTAAATTTGATTTTTGAAGGTATTTTTCAAACTCTTTTGCAGTCTCTTCTGCAGCATATGCCGGCGTGTAACCTAAGCTAATTATTCCTGTGGAAATTAAAATAGCAATAAATAAAAACCGCATATGTAACCTTCTCCTGTCTCATGATGTACGTTATGAAAACGCGGAGAGGCACATAAAGTTCCCCTCGAAACCAAAATAAAAACATTTTTGTGACACATTTTAGTCACAATGGCTGGTGAGGCTTACTTATAGAAACTAATTATGAGGATTGTTCTCTCCTCAAAGCTTAGGGTTAAGCTTACTTTTTTACACGGCTACCTCGAATAAAGGCGAGTTTTGATTGCTTGAGGCAAAAGACATATCTTCGTAACGATCAATATAAGATTTCATCCATGGACTTTCGGCACTGTCCTTCAAATGCGCTCGCATGCGTGTGGAATTTTCTATACACGAAACACGTTCTAAGATGATTTTTTCTTGGCGTGCCATATCTCCGTCACACCACACAAGCGTCCTTGCAAGCTCACAAAACCTCTTTTGGTTGTCTTCATTTTGAATACCCTCAAAAAGACCCTCTATGTCTTGCGGGTAATTCATGTCATTTTTCAAAATGCGCAGCTGAACAAGTGTGAAGGGCACTTCTTTGAGGTGATTGGAGAGGATATTTTGCTCCTCAACAGATAATACGCCGTCGATGAGAGCAAACGCAAACACCGAACGCCACATCAAAAATTCGTCTTCACTAACTTGTTTTGCCGACTTCATTGTAAATAATCCTTATCCGAACTTTTGGTTCTCACCGATGTCTGGTGTGTCATCAGTAAGGTTAGCTTTTGCAATTTCGTAAAGCTGAACAATTTTATTTTCATCAGCTTCCCAGTGCTCACCCTTGCTAATTTTTATTTCTAGCAAGGCAACCTCAGGGTCATCTTTACCCTTCTCAAACCATGCACCAGCAAAAGGGCTCCAGAATTTATCAATTAATGCCTTGTTTTGTGTCAGCGTCGCATTTCCAGTTAGTGACACATAAATACCAGAATCCTGATCACTGAAGGTCACGCAAACACCTGCGCCCGTATCAGTTTCAAAAACTTTATCAGCACTGCGCTTTGTAAAAAACCACAATGTTCCATCATATTCATCTTGCACAATGTGCATAGGGCGTGCGCGCATGTCTTGCCCATCCATCGTGGTGAGCATCCCCACAGGGGCATCTTTAATGTAATTCCAAATTTTTTCTTTATGTTCTTTGCTAGACATGAGACCTCCATTTTTTTTTGATTTCATAAACAACTACGATTGGAGTGGCTCAAAGGTTCCAACAAAAAGATATGACCGCGTATACACCTCATGCACATATATTCAGACCCCTAATATGTTATGCACGGCTGTAAGTCAGATATCCAAATTGATATGGAACCACTAAGCACATTGCGCGTTAGACATCACCTACGCAAAGTAAAATAAACTATAGGAGATTAATTTTATGACCCAATCAAACAAACTTAACGGCAAAAAAATTGCATTTTTAGCAACTGATGGTTTTGAGCAAGTCGAGCTTACGCAACCATGGGAAAGTATTAAAAATGCAGGCGCCCAAGTTGAACTTATCTCTTTAGAAACTGGAGAAATTCAAGGCTTCAACCACACAGATAAAGGCGATACATTTAAAGTCGACAAAACGGTTGATGACGTCAGTGCCTCTGATTACAACGGCTTAGTTTTACCGGGCGGTGTACATAATCCGGATGCTCTACGCACTAATGAAAAAGCGGTAAAATTTATTAAAGCCTTTTTCGAACAACAAAAACCAGTTGCAGCCATCTGCCACGGTCCATGGACACTTATCGAAGCAGGCGTTGTTGAAGGACGAACATTAACTTCATGGCCAAGCCTTAAAACTGACATTGAAAATGCGGGCGGTAAATGGGTTGATGAACAAGTGGTGGTCGATGAAGGATTTGTCACAAGTCGCAACCCAGATGACTTAGACGCGTTTTGTGCAAAAGCCATCGAAGAATTTTGTGAAGGCCAGCATGAAAAGCAAGCCGCTTAACAGCCACCTTAATATTATATATTAATATAAAGAATTATTGACCAGCCTGTGTGCACTCACATAGGCTGGTCGCACATTTTATAATACGTGTTTATTAAATTTCATAGACACGCTTTTTTGAAAATCACGCATTACAGTAAAGGTAAAAATATGACTGACTGGTTCACGATAAGCTTAGAACAAATGGCAGGCATAACATTATCTGTGCTTTTAATATATGTGATATTGATGCTGATCGTTCGTGCCAACGGGCTGCGTAGTTTTTCAAAAATGTCGGGGCACGACTTTGCCGTGACTGTGGCGATCGGCTCCATTCTAGCCACTACAGTGGTTGCAAAAGAGCCTTCAATCTTACAAGGGGCACTCGCAATTGCTGCACTTCTCTCCTTTCAAAACCTGTTTTCTCTTTGGCGTATTAAACGCGTTAAACAGTATCTGGAAAACACGCCTGTGTTTCTAATGAAGGGCGACAAAATCTTATATGAAAATCTAAACAAAAACAGAATTACTGAAGAAGACCTAATGGCTAAACTACGGGAGGCTAACGTCCTCAGGCTTGAAGACGTACAAGCCGTCGTTTTAGAACAAACAGGCGATATTTCGGTACTTCACGGTGATAAAGACATTGATGCACAAATTTTAAAGGGCATTGAATAACTAAGCATAATAGATACCACTCGACTTAAAAATTATAATCAAATAATGATCTGTCTAATTTTCAACGTATAAGATATATTAAACACAACTAAGGTTTTTATAATATCGAAAGGTTGAAATGTCTCTTCTAATTTTTTACTTGCTGCTTGCGCTTATTGTGTCGTTTTTTTGTTCCATTGCGGAAGCCGTCTTATTGTCTGTACGCCCCTCTTATATTGCATCATTAGATAAGAAAAAATCATCGACTAAAACGCTTAGTAAAATAACCCAAAATTTAGATCGCCCCCTCGCGGCAATCCTAACCGCCAATACTATTGCTCATACTGTTGGCGCTGCGGGTGTTGGTGCGCAATCATCTATTGTTTTTGGCAGCGAGTTTTTAGGCCTCACATCTGCAATATTGACCGTATTGGTTTTACTGTTTAGTGAAATCATTCCCAAAACATTAGGTGCTGTATATTGGAAAAAACTCGCCCCGACTTTCGGAACGCTTATCAATTGGCTCTCAATTTCGCTATACCCCATCGTGTGGACGTCTGAAAAACTGACACGTATGCTTTCAAAATCAAGCCTTCATACCTCTACCTTTACGCGCAGTGAAGTAACGGCAATGGTCGAAATTGGTAAAAAAGAAGGCGTTTTAGATGAAAACGAACACATGATTGTGTCAAACCTTATGACACTAAAAAAAGTATCTGTACGCGAGGTCATGACACCAAGAACAGTTATGTTTTGCGTTCCAAAACACCTAACTGTGAAAGAGTTTTTCAAAGACCACTCAGAAACAGTCTTTTCAAGAATTCCTATTCTGGACACTCAATCAAACGCTATCAATGGGTATGTCCTAAAAACAGACCTATTAATCGCCCAAGCTCGAGATGATTTTGATCTAAAAATCGAACAATTTGGCCGTAACATGCCTGTGTTTGATCAAACCCTCAATGTGTCTCAAGCATATAAAGAGCTGATTTCTGCCAAAAGTCACATTGCGCTCATCGTTGATGAATATGGAACAACACAAGGCCTTATTACACAAGAAGACATTATTGAGACGCTTCTTGGCCTTGAGATTACGGATGAATTAGACAAAGTAGAGGATATGCAAAGCATCGCAAACGTCAAATGGCGAGAACGCATGAAGGCCATCGGTATGAACCCGGACAAATTATAATGGATTTATAGATGCTCGGCTTCTTCCCCCCTCCACTAATCTAATAATATGAAAACGATTGAGGCACAGATTATATTCTGCTAAACATTTAAAAATGTTAAACCTTAAACCGCACCATTACACTATGTTAGCTGTTTTAATCGCACTCTTTGTGAATGCGTTTACAACTGCAGGGTTCATGGCTGTAAAAGACAGTCGCGGTTTTCTTAAAATTGAGATTTGTACGGGCCAAGGGATCATTGAGATTGCAACGCCTGATAGCTCTAAAAAAGATAGTAATCATACAGATATTAAATGTGATTTTGCCCCACACCTGACAACGGCCAGCTGGGCGCCTCAACACGATGCCGGTATTTTACACGTAAATGCATCAGAAATCATCACGCTTAATAATCAAACGTTTACAACTCACATCGTCGAAAAATACTGGCACGCCCTTGCACCCCCTCTTTTTGTTTAAAGTTCATTCAAAAACTAAACAAAAATAAAACTAGAGGATTAAAATTATGTGCAGATGGCATAAACATGTCGCAAAATCAATCGCGACGGATATTACACAAGATGGATTTGACGTAGGGCGCTACTCTGTTGCGCTTGTTGCAATGGGAACACAAAGAGTTGAGCAAACCGCATGGGGCTTGCAAGAGCTTCACTCTATTGATGGCTTCAACCCTGAAGAAATTTTGACACCTGAATGTCAAAAAGCATTTGAAAAATCAGCCGCATACACATCACTTACGGTTGATGAAATTCAAAATAAGCTGGATGATCAAATTTCAGTATTAAATCAAGCAATGGATCAGCTAAGCTCTGAAATCTCTATCTCAAAACAAGATTTAGGCATTACTGATCGCATCACAAAGGACGGTTACAAACAAACATGCTGTGCCACACCTAACCCGCGCGAAAATGGTCCTCAACTTGATGCCGCTGTTGTTTATCTCGTCAAAGGTTACGACGATGATCTCAGAGACGTGGCCTCTCATGAGTTGGAAGTTATATCCAACTCAGAATTAAAGGCATTAAGATATGACCCAACTGTGCGCGGCAAAGATATGGAGCTACTTAAAACACAAGAACCCATAAGACATGCGGTAGAGCGCTATGTCGACATTGACGGCGTTAAAGATGCGCTAAGAACCTCTTTTTCACTGTCTGTTGCCTATATCTTCAAAACCGCCCCTGATGATTTGAAAAACGGCACAGGCTTATCGGGTGCCAGTGACTGCATCATGTGCGAAGGCGTAAAAGGACGCGCACCATCATGATATTGAGACATCATTTTGCTGTTGCGGCCACGTGTGCGGCTTTAGCCATAAATAATCCAACGGGTCACATCCTACTTCACGACGTGTCTATGCGTATAAAATATGATGATGAGTATCGTGCGGCGCTTGCCGACTTCGGTGACATATCATTTGCGGAGTTTAGAAAAGACGCTGAGTTGTATTTAACCTCTTCAGCGTCAACTGACTTCGGCTTTATCGTTGACGCTGTCGCAGAGCTTAAGCCCGGTGCCAATGTTTTTTGTATTCAACCGGACAAAGAGAAGCCCCAATTTCCGCAAGATGATAATCTGGCTTGCCACGCTGTATGCTCTAGACGGTTAGATAACCCTAACGAAAAAACACTCGTAAAAAAATTAGCCTATAGCTAAACGCACAGACAGGTAAACAGTAGAAAAACCATACCCAACCTATCGCAACCAAGGACATAATAAAAAATATAAATTGGTTGCGATCTACGTTATGTTACAATATAACAATTCTACATTTAACAACAAAACGTAGATATTGTGAAAAATAATTTTAATATAAACGCGCTCGCAACGCGTGCCAGCTCCGTCGTCGCAACCCATATACCGTGCTGTGGCCTTGCATTTGCAGCCTCTGCCATCGGCATTCCTATTGCAATACACCCCGCAGCAGAACTCGCCATAGCGGTCACAGGCGCAATTGTCGGAGATAGAGTGGCCCATAAATTTTTAAATACAAGCTGTTGCGAAGCTGAGGCAAAAAACGCCTCCCTATTTAAAAAATACAAAGGGCCCGTTGCAATCGGTATCTTATCTTGGGGGCTTCATCAGGCTTATTTTCACGATCATAGTGCTCATGAGGGCGAAAGCCATGACACACATAATCACACCAGCCACGATCATAGTCATCATCATAGTTTTCAAGATTACTTGGATTGTAGACAGCCTGAGAAAAACATATACTGTCTAGAACGAAAGTAACGGATAAAGAGTAGACATACGAATATGCCATTAAAAGATATAAAAAAAGGTTGTGAAGCAAAGGGACTAAGGCTCACCACGTCCAGACAAGACGTCTATGAGATTATAGAAAAAAGCGACAAGCCAATAGGCGCGTATGAAATACTAGAAAAGCTCTCGCTCATTCACAGCGCGTCAAAACCGCCGACAGTCTACCGCGCATTAGATTTTTTAATAAAGCACAACTTCATACATAGAATAGAAAGCCTCAACGCCTACATAGTATGTGAAGAAGACCACGCGCATCACGGATCACAATTTATCGTGTGTGACAAATGTACACGTGTTGAAGAAATTCATCTATGTCACCTTCCTAAAGAAATAGATAGCCGTTTATCTGACACTAAATTCCAAATGCTTTATTGGAACACCGAGATACACGGCCTTTGCCAAGCTTGTCAAAAATAAGATTAGGCCAAAGACAAAAAGGCTCTAGACAAGCCTTGAAAATAATTTAGTTATATTATAACAATTAGGATCACAAAATAATCAAAAGGGACTATTAAAAATGAGAATTGCATTCTGTGGTAAAGGCGGTAGCGGAAAATCAACACTTTCAAGCTTATTTGCGCGTTATTTAGCCAGTCAGAAATTGCCACTTATCGTGATGGATGGTGACATAAATCAGCATTTAGGCCACGCACTTGGATTTTCTCAAGAAGAGCTAAAATCACAAAAAAAACTTGGAAGTGAAGCCGATACACTTCACCGTTATGTTAAAGGCACAAACCCGCGCATAGCCAATATTGATCTTATTAGTGAAAACACACCACCAGGTGAAGGCTCGGGCCTTCTTCATTTCAACGAGCGCAACGAGGTAAGCAACACCTACGAGCTTGAAAAAGATGGCATTCGTTTCTTAACACTCGGCGGGCATAGCGACGAGCAAGTCGGCGCCACATGCTATCATGCCTTTACTCATAAAATGGGCACATATCTAAACCACCTCATTGATGATAAAAACGAGTATTTTATTGGCGATATGTGTGCAGGCGCTGACCCTTTTGCAAGCGCCCTTGCTTCAAAATTTGACGTCATTTTTCTAGTTGTTGAACCGACAGAAAAATCTGTTGGTGTTTTTGATCAATGCGTCGAGTATGCCAAACCATACGGCATAAAAATCTGCGTTATTGGTAATAAAATCGAAGATCAAGACGATCTGGATTTCATCCGCGCAAAGGTTGGTGATGCACTCGTTGGCCACCTAACGCGTTCTGATTTTGTAAGAAAACAAGAAAAAGGTGTTTGGCAAGACATCTCGAACCTTGAGACGGAGAACCTGACGCTGCTATCTGATCTTTTAAGCATCACAAACGACATTGAAAGAAATTGGGACAGATACCAACAAAACAATCTCTCTTTCTTTGAGCGTGCCGCTAAAAGCTGGGCAGATGCTCTTTATGAAACAGATATGATGGAACAGGTCGATCCTGACTTCCGTTATCAGGATCATGCATACGGCGTTAAAAAAGCATCTTAACGCCGTATAGGTGGTTTAGCGCACTGCGCTACATATATCGAGGCGTTGATAATTGTCAAAATTATTAACTTTAAATGTTTTGGTTTCAATATTTTTGAAACCAACCTCTTTCATGGCTTTTGAAAACACTTCTGAAGTGGGGCTGAGGCTCCCTTCAATTTTGTAGCTTTGCATTCTCTTCACATCTTCTGTTTCTTCATTGAATGGCCCAGATACTGTCAGCAGCAAACCGCCATCTTTCAAAAAGTCATATGATGTTTGCATCGCCGTCACAAATTCTTCATATGTGTCGACGACGGGTAATGACTCATTGGCAAGGACAATGTCATATTTCTTGTCTGGCTTGTCTTTCAAAAAATCAAAAACTTTAACAACATCAAGTTTTTCAACAAGTTGCTTTTCAATATTTTCTGGCGTCTCATGAATGACACCATTTTCATATAAATACTTCATATAGATCGGGTGTTTTTTCATTAAATCACCCGGCTGCCAATTATCCATCAAATCACGGAAAATAGAAATAGCCTCAGCACTCAAATCATAGCATGAGTAGCTTTCAACGCGCTCAATATAACCCATCGCCCAGTAATGCCCAATTGCATGAGCTCCCAAGTCGCAAACCGTCGGACGATCAATACGTTTTATTACATTTTCGATAACGTCTGAAAAATAATCAGGCATTTCCTCTTCACGGTAAACATTTTGCGCATACTCTTTATGCATCTAAACCTCCTATAAAAAACTTTACAAATATAATGTTATATTGTAACAAACCATTTAAAGAAAGCACCATGATGAATAATACCGCCCCTGTCAATAAATCTGTCAATAAATCTGTCAATAATAATGCTAAAAACAAGCCGTTGCAGCTTCGCCCGCGTATTCACAGTCGTATTGAGAACTATTTGAAAAATGAACAAGATATTCTGGATTTGGTTGACGCATTTGGATCGCCCTTAAACCTCATATTCCCACAAATCATCGAAGAAAATATTCGATCATTTACTGATATATACGAAAAACACAACCTTAAAGGGCGTGTGTATTTTACAACGAAACCCAACAAATCTAATGCCATTATCAAACAAGCAACGCATGAAAATGTGGGCGTTGATGTGTCATCAGAAAATGCATTAAAAGTTGCCATGGGCGCGGGGTTCAATGCGTCACGTATTGAATGTACGGGCCCCAAAAACCAAGCCTATCTTACCCTCGCCCTTCAACATGGCGTGACATTAAACATCGACAATTTTGACGAGCTTGATCAAATCCTGCGCCTAAGGCAGGCATTGTACATAGAGGGTAAAACAAAAATATTTGTGCGCTTAGCTGGCTTTACATCTTCTCGGCTAAAATTCACATCTCAAGACAGCACCTTTGGCATTGATGTATCGCATATAAATCATGTGTTTGAGTTGCTG
The DNA here is from genome assembly GCA_002338525.1 of Micavibrio sp. UBA1850. GTDB lineage: Bacteria > Pseudomonadota > Alphaproteobacteria > Micavibrionales > Micavibrionaceae > UBA1850. The sequence goes on from DDIM01000007.1 coordinate 46,141, forward strand.
CAATCACATAAAGATCATTTAGACTTTCAGGGCTTTTCCTTTCATTTTAACGCTCAATCCTCTGAACAAAAACTTATCGCGATTGAAACGCTACTTCGCTACACAATCGAGGCGATGAATCTGGGATTAAAACCAAAAGGAATAAATATCGGTGGTGGATTTGATATTTGCTATGCCGAAGACAAAAATGAGTGGCACAACTATGTCGATACACTCAAAAATTCACTGAGAACCTATGACCAATCTTTAAATTGGAATAATAGCGGCTTAGGGTTTCGTAACGAGGATGGGATCATAAAAGGGTCTCCTAATTTTATGTCTCATTACGTCGAACGCACTGGCGCACATGATCTTGATTACTATCTTTCATCACCTTTAAACGAGTTTGACGGCATGACATTTGCCGAAATCTTAAATGATTGCTTGTTCGAGCTATATGTCGAGCCCGGGCGCTCATTACTTGACCAGCTGGGGGTAACGATTGCACGCGTCAATTTTACAAAAACCTCATCTCATAATGAAACATTGGTTGGCTTGGACATGAATCGCAGTAACATGCACTCGACCAATCAAAAACTGCTAACCGATCCAATCATTATTCATAAAGACAAAGATAATCGTATTACGTGTCCTAACGGACTCTATTATATCGGAAATTTATGTCTTTCATACGACATGATTACATATAATAAAACGTTCCCAGACCACATCCCTCAAGAAGGGGACTTGGTTATTTTTGTAAATACAGCCCCCTACATTATGGATTTTGTAGAATCAAAAACGCTGCACCAAAACATCGCAAAAAAAATAGCTATTGTAGAACATAACCAGCGCTTTAGATGGTTTGAAGATAATGTATATGATCCTACGTCACTTAAATTAAAAGAAAGCAACCTCGCATGATTGTAGACAAGATTACCGACCTTATTGGTGACACACCGCTTATCAAAATTCCATCGTCTATAACGGGTTTGGAAAACATTGATCTATACGGAAAATTAGAAATGATGAACCCGTTTGGATCCGTAAAAGACCGCGTGGCGTGGCACATTTTAAAAGATGATCTCGACGACATTAAAGCAAAAAACCAAACGATCTTTGAAAACTCTAGCGGTAATACCGCAAAAGCTATTGCTGCGATCGCTGGTGCTTTTGACATCCCCTTTAAACAAGTCAGCGCCCTTATGAAGGTACAAGAAGGCCGTGATATACTGCATCTTTTAAACGCAGAGATTGAAGAGTTCGCCGCCGCAAGTGATTGTTTTGACCCAAGCGATCCTAACGATCCGCAGTTTCTCATAGAAAAGGCCGTGCGAGAGTCAAAAGGCAAGGTCTACTTCACATCCCAGTTTACGAACCCAAAAAACCCTGATGCGCATGAGTTTGCAACAGCGCAAGAGATATTGGACGATCTAAACGAAGTTGATTATTTGGTAAGTGGCCTTGGAACGACAGGTTCTACACTTGGTTTATTGCGTGCTTTTAAAAAGGCTAAAAAAGACTTTAAAGCCATCGCGCTTATTTCTGACAATGGAAACACAATTCCAGGGATCCGCTCGCTTGATCAAATGTGGGAGTCAGGCTTATATCAAGAAGGCCAATATGAACACCACCATGTCATTAATGAAAAACAAGCCCTTGAGGGCATGTTGACACTCAACCGCAAATTGGGTGTTTTGTGCGGACCATCCGCAGGCGCCAATTTTGCAGGCGCGCTCAGCTACTTGAAAACAATAGATAGCACGCTGACAGAGCGTAAAAACGCCGTTTTCATCGTATGTGATCGCGTTGAGTGGTATATCTCGTATATAAAAGAGCGCATGCCAGAGCTTTTCGGAGAAAGCCCCAAGCCAGACTCATACTTTCACTACACACTGCATGATGATCAAATCGCAGATATTATGATGCCTGCAATGGACGTGGACAATTTTGTGTCACAAAACAAACCTGTCATCATCGATACACGCGCTCCCATTGCCTATAAGATGTTTACTATTGAAGGCGCCATAAATATTCCCCTGCACCTTCTCAACCAGATGATCGACAATCATGAGCCTTTTTCAAAAGACAGCCCTCTTTTGCTTATGTGCGCCGTTGGAGAAAAAACACAAAAGCCGGCTGGATACTTACGGAGCAAGGGCTATAATGCCTACAGTCTTGAAGGCGGTATGCTGAGCTATAAAAATCAAAAGATAGCCGCATAAGAAAAATTTGCTATGCGGCACCTCTAACTAGAAGCAAAAGGATTTGACGATGTTCGAGTTGGATAACATTACATTCAAAAACAAACAAAGAACGATCCTCTCCCTTGATAATAAACGAGTAGCCAAAGGTGAGAATATTTTGCTTTTAGGGCCTTCTGGCTGCGGCAAAACATCACTCATGAACATTATGGCGGGCCTTATGAGCCCAACCTCAGGCGATGTTTGCTTCGAAGATACCAGCTATGCGTTCTTGTCCAACAGTGACATTGATAAACTACGCGCTAAAAACTTTGGGTTCATCTTTCAAACGATGCATTTGTTGGGACACCTCAATGTCACACAAAATATTGCACTCGCCCAAACCGCCCCTAACCCGCAAAGAATTCAAACGTTGATATCTGAATTGGGTCTGACGGGAAAAGACAAACAAAAGGCACAAGATCTGAGCGTCGGAGAGGCGCAGCGCGTTGCCATCGCACGTGCGGTTGCAAATAACCCCGCTGTTATTTTCGCAGATGAGCCCACATCCGCCCTTGATGACGCCAACACGCAAAAGGTCATGGATTTACTTTTTGATCAGGCGGCTAAAACCGGCGCAACTATTATCGCGGCAACACACGATAATCGCATTAAAAAATATTTTGATACTGTTTGGGAGATTGCATAATGACCGATATAGCCCTCATTTTTTCATCTCTAAAATCACGCTGGCTAAATAGCCTCCTATCCGTCTTTTTAACCGCATTCGGCGTGATGCTAGCGCTGCTTATCATTCAATTCGGCCATCATATCCAAAACCGCATCACCACAGATGGAAAAAATATTGATATCGTCGTTGGGGCAAAAGGAAGCCCGCTTCAGCTTATTCTATCATCCGTCTATCATATCGATATCCCAACAGGAAATATTGCCTACGACCAAGCACAAAAATGGATGAAGCACCCACACGTCAAAACAGCCATGCCTCTTGCGTTGGGGGATAACTGGGAGGGATATAGAATTGTTGGTACAACACCTGACTATTTGAAACATTATCAGGCCACAATCTTAGAGGGTCGCGTTTGGAATAAAGACTATGAAGCCATAGCGGGGTCTTCCGTGGGCCTGCAGATTGGAGAGGAATTTTCAGGCGCCCACGGCTTAATCGAAGGCGGACACAAACACGATAGTCAACATTATACCATCACTGGTATTATCGAGCCTACAGGCACAGTATTAGACCGCCTGATTTTAACATCAATGAACTCTGTGCTTGATATACACGGCTTGGCGCCTGCCTCGCCTCTCAAAAATGCAAATGAGGCTCACAGCCAAGAAGACCACAATCATGACCATGATCATCATGAACACGATGAACATGAGCACCACGAGCACGAGCACCATGAACATGAGCACCATGACCACGGGCATATGGGTAAGCCAGAAATCACGGCACTTCTTTTGACGACAAAATCACCTATCGCAAATATCAATCTTCCCCGAAGCATTAACAAAGACACAAATCTACAAGCGGCAAATCCCGCCCTCGAAATGGCGCGCCTTACATCTATGATGGGACTTGGCTCACAAAGCTTTGCGGCTCTATCGACACTTCTAATTATTATTGCCTCACTCAGTATCTTTGCAGGTCTTGCCGGCAGCCTGGAAAATCGAATGAGCGACTTAGCCGTGCTACGTGCCATAGGATATTCCAAACAAAGAGTATTCAAAATCATTGCACTTGAAGGATTTTTTATTGTTTTGGCCGGTATCGTTATAGGGTTTATTATGGGGCTCGCAGGTTTTATTCTGGCCTCCCATGTTATTGCCCCACTTGCGGCGAGTGGTGCACAAATTATTTTCACAGCTGATTATGTGTGGGTTATATTAGCCGTGATCCTCGCAGGCTTTATCGCAGCGTTTATACCTGCGTGGCGTGCCTCTCATATTGATGTTGCACGGCAGTTGGCTCGTAAGGTATAGGTATATATAAGATACTTTATGCCTAACGAGACAAAACAAAAATCGATCGGAAAAATAATTGTGAAACTCTTTGTTGCACTTGTCCTTATCGCCTTTTTCACCACGCCTTTTGTAATAAAAGATATTGAAAGACGATCAAACCCCAATAGTGATGCAAGCAGCGCGCAATCAAATGTAATGGCAGCAAACGCATTTACAACAGAAACCGTCACAAGCGAGCAAACCTATACAATTGAAGATCTGGCTTCCAATATTGAAAATTTTGTCGGAACCCCAGAAGGTGGTACCGAGTGGCAAATATTTGCCGACACAAATCAAGTTCCATATAAATACACCGATGAAGAAGGCCAAGAATGGGAAGGCGTTCGCCCTCAATTTACGGACCAGCTAACCGCATTAAACGGCGAAGAAATTATCATTCAGGGCTTTATGTTTCCCTTAGGGCAAGATCAGGAACAAGACATGTTCTTGCTGGGTCCCTTCCCGCTAAGCTGCCCGTATCATTATCATGTCACAGCCAATTTGATTATTGAAGTCTACGCGAAAACGCCAATTGAATTTTCATACGATCCCATCAATGTGAAAGGCACGTTAGAGCTTGTGCCTAAAGACGATGAATTTAATGTCTTCTACCGCATTAAAGACGCTGTACTTAAGCCATAAAACGCCTTGTGATTGTTTCCTATAAACAATATAATATAATTTCAAAACAAGCCGATTTGACGGGTTTAACAGTTATTAACATAAGGTAGTATATCATTGTGAGAATGGGCACGTATAACAATCAATCGGGTAATGTTCTTTTTTTGATACTTATCGCAGTGGCACTTTTTGCGGCACTTTCTTATGCCGTGACCCAATCAACACGAGGTGGGGGTGACGCAAGCGAAGAAAAAACGGGGATACAACTTGCCGGACTGACCCAGTATGGCGACCTCATCTCAACATCAATACTTCGCTCGCGCATCATTAACAAATTGGAAGATTGGGAACTTTGCTTTCATTCAAACAATTGGGGGCATAATGATTATCTTGCCAACACACCCGTTAATGTTTGCGGAAATTCTGCAACAAATATATTCAGTAATGATGGTATGGGCGTCCCATGGTCCGAACCTGACGAGACGTTGCTTGATACATCAAGATCCGCAGATCCAACTTACGGAGCCTACAGATATACGGCTTGGCGTGTGAAAAATATTGGAGACGATAGCTTAGACGAGATAATGATGATGGTCTCCTATATAAAAAGAGACACATGCATAAAAATTAACGATGAATTAGGTATTACAAACACAGGTGGACACCCACCCGTTGAGGCTGCACAGATATCAGGTTCAACTCAGTCCGTTTATAACTGTCGATTTGGATCCTCTGGGAGCTTTTGTGCGGGAGCTTCGTTAACAGCATTAAATGGAAATAATGGTGAGTTGTCCGGTCAGCATTCTGGATGCTTCTACAGTACAAATTTGTGGGGCGTCGCAAATGGGTATGTGTACTACAAAGTTCTTGCCCCCCGATAACCTACCTCGCCCGCCATACACAATAATTTACAGTTCAAACAACTTAAGGCTGAGACATTAAAAAGCCGCTAAAATTAACCTGACTTGTTGTATCACTTCTGAATATTTCAGCCGCTTCACTAGCACTAAGAACTTTATTATAGAGCCTTACATCATCTAATTGACCATTTAATCGAAATGCTGTGCTGGGGTAGCCCTCATATCGCGCACCAATACTTGCGTTTATGTTGTAATCTGATTGAGGTATAGCACCTCTATAAATTGCGCTACCGCCATCTTTAAAAAATGTTACATTACCTCCATTATCTACACTGGCAATAACATGCGTCCACGTATTAAGCGGAATTGAGTGCCCATTTACGACTGTCGATAAGCCACGCGCGCGGATATCTCCAAAATGAACATAGTATTGGAATTGTGTATTATTGCCGTTTCGAATACCAAATATCGTACCGTCGCTTTGCCGGTTAATCCAAGCCGATACGGAAAACGCCGGTGAAATGTTGAGAGAGCTAGATCCTGTCGCAGGCCCTAAATCGATAACATCATTACTGCCATCAAAATCAAGCGCTTCATTATCTGGACCGTTTACAAGATCTGCTGTTGAAAGCCCCCCTGCAAACACACCATCATTATTCTCAAGTGACCTATCATAAGCCGTAGTCGCATCAACCCACTGTGTGTCAAATGTCCAGTGCCCAATAAGCCCATTATTTATGGGGGCGCCGTAGTATATTTGCGGTGCGGTGCCTATTGACGGAGCATCTGTGTCAGGCCCACTTGCGCGTCCCCACCAATTATTTTTAGCAGACAACGTGCGCCCATCATAATCAATAGCCAGATCTTCCAAGCCATTACCATATAAGAGATTACCCCCTTCAGACGCTAATGATCCGCCCCCTAAATCAATGTCGAACTGCGCGTTGGTATCGTCATAAATGGCAATGCCGTGTTGTGTATTAGAGGTCGTAGCTGTACGCTCAACCATCGCAGACACCGCCCCACTATTGGAGGCATGAACATATATCCCGTGGCGCGCATTTTGAACAACAACATCATGTATGCGCGTATTTAATGCACTCTCCCCAGCGCCATCAGCTAAAACGGCGATACCATCACGGCCTGTTAGCCCGTTATCAATTCTTACGCCCGCAACTCTTACATTATCAGCGTCAATAGTTACGCCATCTTCACCGTTATTGATATTTCCAATAGTCGGCGCAATAGAGGCCGGCGCAATCAAAACAGAAGTGGGGCTTGCCCCATTTGCGGTTTTAAACACGTTTCCATCATAAACAAAATCAACCCCTGATCCGATAAGTTGCTGCCCCTCCTTATCAAGAGTTATCCCTTGATTTTGGCCTGTGCTATTACCAAAACCATTTTTAACATAAATGATTGTGTGTTCTTCGGCATTATTTTGCGCATCAATAAGTGTGTTGTATGGTGCCTCGGCACTTCCGTCTCCGCCAGCATCCGCTGAATTATCAACTGTTATAACCTTTTGCGTGCGTCCTGTTTGTGCGTTAAGAACCTTTACACGCCCACCCGTATCCGTCACAATATCGCCCGTGACAATATCTATGTCGCGCTCGGGACTTTCATCAAGGCGCGCTTTCAACCCCTCACTTCGGTAACTGCGCTTGTTTCCAAATGGAAAACGAATGGTGGCCTCCAAGAAGCCTTGGGCTCCGCGTTCATCATCCCTTTGAAACCGCGTACCCAGTTGTATATTTTCGCTTATGTCTGTGGCAAGGCGAACACGCCAGCCGGCAACATCTTCAGTATTATCACCATTAAAATAATAGCCCCCCGCATACGCGCGAAACGAGTCAGTATACTCTTTTGCAAAATCTACGTAATCGCTTAACTCAAAACCAAACTCCAGATCCAAACCATGTAAAGGCTCTTCAAAGACCTTACCGTTTGTATCCACTGTAATGCCCGTTCCGCTTAACTGTGCTCCCTGTGGATTTGTAGCAGGTATACTCACCTCATTCCCGCTTGATAAGGGAACGTAGGCATTAACCTTTATATCTGTATCGTAACTAAACCATTCACCGCCTATGGTTGCTTGATGAAATGTACTGCCTCGCTCTGTAATACGACGATCTATCCATCCATGCACACCGACAATCCCTTTCCCCAATAAGGGGGCTGCCGTCATCGTTCTATACCCAATGCCTAAATTACCTTCGCGATTATCCTGATCATCGCCCATCAATCGAAGATCACCATACAAAACGCTACGGTCATTTTGTGCGAACGGCACCCAAAACTCAGTCATAAGAATGGATCGCTCATCTCCCATGCGCCAGTTAACCTCAGCACGCCCCTGTAAAGGTACGCCCTTAGCATAAGAACTTGCATGAGTTACCGCGAAAACTGTAAAAGTAATGCAAGAGACTGAAAGTAAAGGATGTGGCATAAAAATTATAAGTTCGTTGGTACTTGCGTCGTTACACCTTTTTGCCACATCGTTTTTGGTATGTAAAATTTGTTTTATGATATTTAGGTAAATAGCTGGGGACGCTGCACATAAAAATTTCAAAAAAATATACGTCATTTAAACAATTTAACTATTTTTCTTGGAACTCTTTTTTCGGGTGCGTGTTAGTGGGGTAACAAATTAAAAAAAGGAGAACATGTAATGAAAAATTTAAAACTTGCTACTGTATTGTCACTTGCCGTCGTTAGCCTTGGACTAAGCGCATGCGAAACATTTGAAGGTGCAGGCCGCGATGTTCAACACGCTGGTCAAACAATTGAAAACGCAGCAGACTAAATTAAGTCTTGGTAACTTATTTTGTTCTTAAATAAATATGAGCAAAAAAGATAAGAGCCACATGGAAAACAAATTATTAAAAAACACCGCAGCCTCGCCTGTGGTGTTTTTTTGTTACCGCATTTCATAGCAAATCTGGCAAAGCGCCATGTAATGATCCTGCACACGCCTTGTGCGATCAGACATATATGTTTAATGTCACTTTAGGTTTATTTGAAAATTGGCAAAGTATTCCATTGAACAATTAAATGCCGTAGATAAAAAAAAGAAAGCGTCTATTCATGATGACAAAGCGATCCCTCCTATTGATAGCCCCCTTCTTAACATTATTTATAAATTCTGTAGCTAATGCAGGCAATTTCTCTGTTGTTAGCATCATTCATAACATAGAAATAGACGGCATATCGCTCACCAGTACAGCCGAAGATATTGAATCCTATATCGCAAGCCAGCCCTCCCTCACATGTGAGCGTGTTGATGTACCACAACGGAAAAGCATGGCCCCCAATAGAGCGCCAAAGCCACGCTACCAATACTGGAGTTGCGTCTATGCGCACAGCATAACACCTCAGAATTTAAAAGTTCAGATGTCAGGCGGTGTTATTACGTACCTAAGTTTTGAAAAAGGCTATGAGACGCCAAAATCATTTAATACCGTCAAAAACCATTTTGCGGATATAAACACAAGGTTAAAGGCCGCCGGACTAACATCCAATCAAACCAATTCCAAGAATTTCATGACATATACCGGAGGAGACGTAGAAGGGGCCTCTTCTCCCACATTTACACAACAATTGAGAGCAAAAGCGACTGTAATGTGTGACAATTTGCCTGTTTCTTATCTGGTAAAGCTAAGCGCTAATAAAACGCCCTCGCAAAACTCAAACAAAGTGGGAATGACAATTGAACGCAGCACGCACGGCCTTCAGTGTGGCACTGTAACGTCATTGTAAATTGTAAATTTATTAATATGGATGTTTATTTTTTTATCATTGCTGTGATCGGATTTGTCTCAATGAGCATTTCTTGGATCACTCACTTATTCAACAAAATATATATATCATACCCTATAATATTTTTGCTCATGGGGATGGCTCTCTACAGTATTTTTGACACCCTCCCAATGGCCTCCCCCCTCAATGCAGAAAAATTTACCGTCCATTTCACGGAAATAGTCGTTGTGATCGCGCTCATGGGTACGGGCTTGCGGTTGGATAGATCTTTCAACATAAAAAATTGGCGCATACCTCTTTTGCTTGTCACAGTCACCATGGGCATATCTATTGCGGTTTTAACAGCCATCGGTCATTTCTGGTTAGGGTGGGGTCTAGCCACAGCTATTTTGCTTGGCGCCGTGCTGGCCCCTACCGATCCGGTGCTTGCAGCAGATGTACAAGTTGGCCCCCCGAACGAGAAAAAAGAGGGGAATGTAAAATTTTCCCTAACGGCAGAAGCTGGATTAAACGACGGAATGGCATTTCCTTTTGTGTGGCTTGCAATTGGGCTATTAATGGCAACTCAAACGGGCGAGGGCTTTTTAACAAACTGGATTTTGAAAGACGTTTTGTATCGTTTGGGAACTGGTATTTTATTGGGGTTTTTGGGAGGCAAACTCATCACCTATCTATACTTCCATTTAGTAGAAAAACACAAAGCCTTCACCGTCAGAGAGGGTCTGGTTGGCTTATCTACAGCATTACTGGTTTATGGCGTTACCGAGCTCTTTCACGGATACGGGTTCATCGCCGTGTTTATCGCCGCCATCACAATCCGTAATTATGAGATGGATCACGAATACCACAAAACGCTTCACGCCTTTATTGATCAGGTCGAACGTATACTTATTGCAATATTGTTGGTTTTATTTGGGGGCAGTATCGTAGATGGTATTTTAGGCCACTTAACCCTGCCTCTTGTGATCATCGCCCTTGCATTCATATTTTTGATACGTCCACTGTCTGGCCTTTGCGCATTGGCGCCTCTAAAAACGCCTTTCAAAGAAAAACTAGTGATTAGCTTTTTAGGCATTAAGGGCGTGGGCTCTTTCTTTTATCTTTCTTTTGCTTTTGAAAAAGCCTCTTTCCCCCACAAAGAAGAGCTGTGGTCTCTCATATCGTGCATCGTACTGATTTCGATAGTACTTCACGGTATCGTTGCAGCCGCGCTTATTCAAAAAACCAAATAAGCATTTTTGCAGGCTAATCCTTAACGTCTTTTACGCGCGTTAATTTAGGAACGAATTCTATTCTACAACGTTGGTTGAATATCAAACGAAAGGAATAGCCATGAAAAATATACCTGAAAATACATTAATTGTTATCGCCGATGGAGAAGTAGCAAAGCTATTTAAAAACACCGCAAATAATGATGTAAAAATTGAAAGCCTTGGTGATATGAATTTCGACTATCTTGAAAATAAGGGGCCTTCAACGCTCCCCCCTGAAACATCAGATAAAGAAACGGATGAGGCGACGCTCGCCAAACATATCGCAACCGACCTTTATAAACGTGCACATGAGGGACAGTTCGATAATTTAGTCTTGGTTGCAGACCCTCAAACTCTTGGACAAATTCGTGCAAATCTACATGATGAAGTTATCCAAAAAACCATTTCAGAAATTCCAAAAACACTGACAAACTCTACCATCGACGATATTGAAAAAAGTCTGATGGCTGCGGCTTAGTCTTAAACTTGTCTTATGTTGATGTCAGGTCATTTAATAGAACGCCTGACATCAATGTGTCTTTTTTTGAATAAACTGTATATTTTTTAACGACTGGATATACTGTCTTTCAATATACAATTAAAAAATAATCCAACCAGCTCTGGGGCTTTTGTCTGAATTGCATATGTATCAGGCTCGTCCAGATATTGGTAAAGAATTCCCTTCATGTAACAGAACATGCCCTCCGTCATAGTCTGAGGATCTATGTCTTTGAGAAAACGACCGGTGTCTTTGTACTTTTTGAAATACGCCTCAAAAGCTCGAACACCCTCTTCCTGTTTTTTTCTGTGTTGCTCTTTGTAAGGCGCCAACTCACCAGAATAACTACATTTCCTCAAAAACAAGGTTAAAGCTTGCCTTCTTGGTTCATCCTTTTCTAGATCAAGGAGTAGCTTAATCCATAATTCACGAAGCTGCTCGACAGGGTTAGAGTGTTCTTCCTTCAACCCCTCTAAAACACTATCCAAAAAAGGTTGGTACATACGCTCGTGTAGCGCATCAAAAATCTCTACTTTATTTTCGAAATGCCAATAAACGGCTCCTCTTGTCACATTGGCACCTTTGGCAATGTCATTCAATGTAGTACGCGACACACCCTTCTCAGAAAAGATTCGCACCGCTGAACGTAAAAGGTCGTCTCTTGTTTTTTTGGCCTCTTCTTTTGTTCGCTTCATTAATAGCAATCCTTTCGCTTGACAATAAACATACATGGATGTATGTTTTAAATATAGCTCTAATTTTAAAATTTGTCCAGCTTTGTAAAGGCTAGAAAAGAAGAAAGACCCAATTATGAAAAAAACTTTTTTTGTATTGATATTAGCAATTTTAATAGCTGGAGCCGGTTGGTATTGGTGGTCTTCTTCACACAAAGGTGAAGATCAAAATGCTCAATCAGCAGGCGGTATGCCGCCGCAATCTGTTGCCGTACTTGACCTTACAACCGAAACGATTACATATTCACATCAGTTACCAGGTCGTATTTCGCCTTTCCGTCAATCGCAGGTAAGACCACAAGTAGATGGTATCATCACCGAACGTTTATTCGAAGAAGGTGCTGACGTTGAAAAAGGACAACAGCTATATCAGATTGATGATGCCCGCTATGAAGCTGCACTCAACAGTGCAAAGGCTGATTTAAAAAGCGCTAAAGCCAATGTAAAAACTGTAGAAGCAAGAACAAAGCGTTACGAAGAACTCGTCAAAATTGATGCGGTCAGTAAACAAGAATATGACGATGCCAAAGCGCAGTTTGATCAAGCCAAGGCCGCCATTGCCGTGGCGCAAGCAGCCGTCGATTTAGCAAAAGTAAATCTGGATTATACTAAAGTGTACGCGCCAATTTCAGGGCGTATCAGTCGCTCTTTTGTAACTGAGGGAACATTGGTAACAGCCAATCAATCACAAAACCTCGCAACCATTACTCAACTTGATCCAGTCTATATTGATATTCAACAATCAGGCAGTGAAGCCATGTCTTTGCGCTCTCGTATGATGGGAAAAGACACCGTGTCTGTTGAGCTTGTTCTCGACGAAAAAACAGGCAAGGCCTACCCTCATGAAGGAACACTAAAATTTTCCGAAGTGACCGTCGATGAGACAACAGGCTCTATTGCACTCAGAGCTTTAATGCCTAACCCTGAGGGAATTTTGTTACCCGGACTATTTGTCCGCGCAGATCTTAACCTCGGTGAGGCTGAGGTTGTACTTGTTCCTCAAAGAGCAACCACACGAACACCTGATGGAAACTTAACGGTTTGGACTGTTGATGCAGATAACAAAGCGCAACAGCGCTCTATCGAAGTTGAGCGGGCATATAAAGATAATTGGGTCGTATCCAGCGGTCTAAAGGCTGGAGACAGCGTTATTGTGGAAGGATATCAAAAAGTCAGTGCAGGCGCTGCGGTCTCCCCCACCCCTTGGAAGAAAAACAACAAATCAGAAGACACGCCTCAATCGAATTCTACAGGCGCTAAGGAGTAAATTATAATGGCTCGTTTTTTTATTGACCGCCCCGTTTTTGCGTGGGTGATTGCAATTGTTATTATGTTGGCGGGGGTGCTGTCTATTCGTGCCTTGCCAATTGAGCAATATCCAAAAGTTGCTCCTCCTACTGTTGCCATTAGCGCCAGCTATCCAGGCGCGTCAGCTGAGACTGTAGAAAATGCAGTTACACAAGTGATAGAACAACGCCTCACAGGGATTGATTATTTACGTTACTTTACCTCAAACAGCTCTGATGGTTCAATGAGCATTACGCTTACGTTTGAGCCAGAAGCCGATCCCGATATCGCACAGGTTCAAACGCAAAATAAAGTGCAAGGCGCCGTCTCACAGTTACCTCAGGAAGTACAAGCGCTCGGTGTTACTGTTACTAAATCCAATGATAACTTTTTGTTAATTATCGGTATTTATTCCGAAGATGGCAGCATTTCTCAAGGTGAGCTTAGCGATATGCTCGTCAGTAATTTCCGCGACTCTATTTCTCGCGTAAACGGCGTTGGTAGTGTCACAGTCTTTGGCCAACAACACGCCATGCGTGTCTGGCTCGATCCCGCAAAACTCTATAGCTACAATTTAACACCTCTTGATGTGCAACAAGCCGTGCAAGTCCAAAATACGGATATATCTGCAGGCCAGCTTGGGGGCATGCCAGCAGCCGCTAATCAGCAAATAAACGCAACGGTTAAGGCGCAAGCCCGCCTTAGCACTGTTGAAGATTTCGAACGCATCGTTCTGCGCGTGAATACAGACGGCTCACAAGTGCGCCTGAAAGATGTTGCCAATATCGAAATTGGTTCAGAAGGCTATGACCGCATCGTACGTTACAAAAGAAAGCCCGCAGCAGGTATGGCCGTTACACTTGCAACTGGCGCAAACGCTTTGGAAACAGCCGAACTGGTTAAAGAACGTGTTAAAGAGCTTGCAGAGTTTCTACCTGAAAATGTCAAAATCAACTACCCCTTAGATGCAACCCCATTTATCGAGCTTTCTATTGAATCCGTAGTGCACACGCTTATTGAAGCTGTGATTCTCGTATTCTTGGTGATGTTGCTATTCCTACAAAATTTGCGAGCAACGCTTATTCCAACAATCGCCGTGCCGGTTGTGTTGTTAGGTACTTTTGCCGTACTCCTCGTCTTTGGATTTTCTATCAATGTATTGACGATGTTTGCAATGGTGCTGGCCATCGGGTTGCTTGTTGATGATGCGATTGTCGTTGTTGAAAACGTCGAGCGGATTATGAGTGAAGAAGGGCTATCACCCAAAGAAGCCACTCGCAAGTCAATGGATCAGATCACTGGCGCTCTAGTTGGTATTGCGGTTGTTCTTTCGACCGTATTTATCCCTATGGCCTTTTTCAGTGGTTCTGCCGGCGCGATTTACCGCCAGTTTTCTATTACAATCGTAGCGGCCATGTCCTTGTCTGTGATTGTCGCAATCGTTCTGTCTCCCTCTTTATGTGCAACCCTTTTAAAACACGATACGAAAGGTAAACGCCGCGGCGAAACTGGTTTCTTTGGCTGGTTTAATAAACATTTTAACAAAGGGCGTGACGGTTATCAAAAAGCAGCAACCGGCATGGCAGCACGTGTAAAAAGATTTTTCCTTATGTATGTTCTGCTTATCGGTGGGCTTATCGCGATTTTTATGCAACTGCCTGGGTCGTTCTTGCCCGATGAAGACCAAGGTAATATGTATTTGATGGTCAATACACCGCCAGGCTCGACAGCTGAACGAACACTTGAAGCCGTCGAAAAAGTAGAGGATTACTTCATTGAAGAGCAAGGCGATAATCTTGAACACCTCTTTACCGTTGTTGGTTTCAGTTTCGCTGGTTCTGCGCAAAATGCGGCCTTTGGATTTGTTAGCTTAAAAGATTGGGAAGAGCGTACTGAAGACGACCAAAGCGTTTTTGCCATTGCTGAACAAGCCGGTGGTGCGCTTTACCAAATCAAGGATGCTATGGCTTTTGCCTTCTTCCCGCCTCCCATTCGCGAACTCGGAAATTCATCTGGATTTGACTTCCAGCTGGTTGATCGCGGCGGTCTAGGACACGAGGCATTAATGAACGCTCGTAATCAGCTTCTAGGCGCAGCAAGCCAAAACCCAAAACTTACGCAAGTACGTCCAAACGGGCTTAATGACGTGCCTCAGTTTAAGATTGATATTGATAGTGAGCAGGCCTCGGCGTTGGGGCTTTCACTCGACGATATTAATAGGACATTGCAAATCGCTTGGGGATCAAGCTATGTAAACGATTTCGTCGATAAAGGCCGCATTAAACGCGTGTACCTACAAGCCGATGCCCCACACCGTATGATGCCAGAAGACCTTGATAAATGGTATGTTCGCAACGGTTCCGGTGAAATGATCCCCTTTAACACTTTTTCGAAAGCTAAATGGATTTATGGATCACCAAAACTGGAACGCTTTAACGGTAACTCGTCTTTGAACATTCAAGGAGCACCCGCAACGGGCATCAGCTCAGGTGTTGCCATGGAAGAAATTCAAAAAATCGTTGATACTCTCCCTGAGGGCATTGGAATTGAGTGGTATGGACTTTCATATGAAGAACGCCAAACAGGCGCACAGGCCCCCGCCTTGTATGCCTTGTCAGTGTTGATTGTCTTCTTGTGCCTTGCCGCCCTTTATGAAAGTTGGGCTGTACCATTGGCTGTTATGTTAGTTGTGCCACTGGGTATTTTGGGTGCTGCAATTGCGGCCTTTGCTTTCGGTCTTCCTAATGACGTGTATTTGCAAGTGGCACTATTGACCACCGTGGGGCTTGCCTCGAAAAACGCGATATTGATTGTCGAATTTGCCAAAGAGCTGAAGGAGGATGGCCACAGCCTCATGGAGGCCGTCTCCATTTCGGCAAAGCAACGTTTCCGACCGATCATCATGACCTCAATGGCATTCATGCTAGGGGTGACACCTTTGGCATTAGCCAGCGGTGCAGGTGCCGCCAGCCAAAACGCCATCGGTATTGTCGTGATGGGTGGTATGGCAGGCGCCACATTCCTTGCTATATTCTTTGTGCCTATGTTCTATGTGGCTGTTGAAAAAACATTCAGCAGAAACAAGGACCAGATCACAGACAAGACCACAGGCAAGACCTCAGACCAGACTTTAGTTGAAAAGAAAGACCAAAATGATGATGAATAAACCTTTATCTATTTTGATGGCCGCAACATTACTGTCGAGCTGTGCCATGATCCCCGATTTTGCAAAGCCTGAGTTTTCTGCTGCGCAAAGCTGGAATGATATTCCAGGCTACGAAACGTCGATGGGTGAAACAAAGGCAACACAAGTGAGTTGGAAAGAGTTTTTCATCGCCCCTGAGTTTCACCTTGTCATTGAGCAGGCGCTAGAAAATAACTATGATTTGAAAGCGGCAGCATTGAACATCTCAGAGGCGCGCGCGCTTTACCGTATTGAGCGCGCTGATTTACTGCCATCCCTGAACGCAAATGGGAGCGCCACCTTGTCCGAAAGCTCGGATAGAAGTAGCGTCACAGGCCTTGCCCGAACCAGCGAGCTTTATGAAGCAAATGTTGGTGTTGCTGCCTACGAGCTGGATTTATTCGGCAGAATTCAAAGTAATAATGAATCAGCCATCAACGCCTATCTAGCAACCCAAGAAGCACGCGCCGTTATTCAAAACGCGCTGATTGCCGACACTGCCAACACATACTTACAATTATTGGCCGATCAAAAGCTCCTCAGGCTGACCCAAAAAACACTGGACGCGCAACTACGAACATATGACATTCTCTCACAAAGCCTTGAAAAGGGTGTTGGTACCTCGCAAGATCTGGCACGCGCAGAAACGGCCGTTGAAACAGCCCGCGTGAACTTCCACCAATATAGTCGTGCAGTGGCACAAGACAAAAACGCGCTCTTCTTGTTAATGGGCATTCCCCACAACGAAGATTTGTTACCGCAAACAACACTGGATGAAATAATTGTAAGGGATAATCTCGACCCCGGCCTCCCCTCAGAGGTTTTATTAGCACGCCCTGATATTCGCCAAGCCGAGTACGAACTGCTATCGCGCAATGCCGATATCGGCGCGGCACGTGCGGCGTTCTTCCCTAGCATATCCTTAACAGGCACTTACGGTTTTGCCAGTCAAAACCTTGGAGAGCTCTTTACAAGTAGTGCGGCAGGCGCATGGACATTTCTTCCGCAAATCACCTTGCCTATTTTCCAAGCCGGCCGAAACGAAGCCAACCTTGATCTAGCAGAAATCCGCAAAGAAAAGGCAATCGTAAATTACGAACAAGCCATCCAAGTCGCATTTCGCGAAGTCTCTGACGAGCTTGCAGCACGAAAAACACTAGAAGAACAGCTCGAATCGCAACGCAGGCTCGTTGCCGCTGCCCAAAAAGTCTATGATGTGTCGCAAGCACGTTATAAATCTGGGATCGATAGCTTCTTAAGTGTTCTGGATGCCCAACGCGAACTCTATACATTTCAACAACAAGAAATCTTGATCGAGCGTCAAAACTTATCAAATCTGGTAAATCTATACAAAGTACTCGGTGGAGGCAGTCAATAACGCTTTGAATGTCTTTGAACGTTTCCCCCTCTCTTAAATGTGATTAAAGGATTAATCCTTGCCTTTTCAGAACAGGGAAGCTCTCTCCAGTTTTCTCTTAAATTGTTTAGTTTTTCAGGTAGAAACTGATCAACAACTCCCACAGTCATTGGCTCATCTGTGATTTTAAGCGTTATATTTTTTAAACCCACACCTTCACCAAACAGCTCTTCAAAGCGATTGGCAATAGTGTACAATCCCTTACGCCCATAACATTCCTCTTGAGGCTCTTCAGCCCGTGAACATATTTCCTTGTCATAGACAAGTTCAACACTTTTGGGGTCGTTCATATCTTTGAATGTTACAAGTCAAATATCTCGCTCTGTTCCAATATAGTATCCTGAATCAAATAGTGCTGCTTCTCCCATTTGATATCTACCTATAAAACCTGCTGAATTTTCTATTTGATAATTGTTACTAGATTCTCTCTCACCCAACGCATCGAACAAATCATTATAATTTCCTACAAACATTAAAACCTCCAAGGCCCTTTTTAATCACATCTCATAAACTCATAATTGTTTTCCAACCACGACCACTGACACATTTTATCGTCTTTTCCCGTAACAATCAGATCACGAAAACTACCCTGAGCATTATCAACAAGGATAATTTTGTCTGAAGTGTTGAAAAGGCTTTGAACTGAATACTCGCCATTATTGGCTAAAAATAGATATGTCTCACAACCAGATGACCCGCAGTGCAGTGGTGATTGTATCTGTGCGAAAAAGTCAGTAAGATCGTCGTTATTTACGTCAGCGGTAGCTATAGCAATATCCACATCTTCAAAGGTAAGATTTAACCGATTTTTTGCCACGCTTACCAAATCAGAACAACAGTCTTTACTTGCTGATGTCAGACTAAATCGAACTTTTCTCTAAGAGCCCAAAACGTGTTTTGCTATTATGCGCAAATTTCCTGCCACGAAGCAAGCGAGGCATTTCTCAAATTCTTAAATTGTACTCTACTTTCTAAATGTCTTTGGTGATTAAAATGATTGAGGAATGATCCGTGGATCGAGGTGAACTTTTGTAACGATCCCATCGATCGAAACTTGTTCCACCCCCTCTCCCGCCGTCGAAAATGAAGGTGTGAATTCTCAACCTGATTGTTGTGATATCGCGTTGAATTTTGGACGTGCTTTAGGCCTAAGTCTTTAAGCGCTGCGCCATAAGATGGGCACTTATCAGTCGTGATTTCTTTTGGAATTCCGTACTTTTTTATGAGCATTTTCAACACTTTCCGCGCTGCCTTCTTGTCTCTCTTTTTTGAAACGAAGCTTTCCAAAACCGTTCCTTCGTGGTCAACCGCGCGCCATAAATAATGTTGTTTGCCATTGATTTTCACGAACACTTCATCGATATGCCACTTCCAATTCGAGCCCGAAAAGCTCGTCTTTTTCTTCATGTCTTTAGCTAATATTGGGCCTAATTTATTCCACCAATAACGAACAGTTTCATGACAAATATCGACGCCACGTTCATGCAAAATATCTTCAACTTGGCGCAAACTTAACGGATATCTAACATAATACATGATCGCTAATTTGATGATTTCAGGACTCGTTTTGTAATATTTGAAGTAATTTATCTTGCTCATAAAATCGATTCTACCATCGACTCAAGCAAATTTACACTTTAGTCTGACAAGACCAGATGAACATTTCTCAGGCACCTACATCAAAGACATTGCAAAACGAGAACTCCTCTCTGAAAAATATGTTCGCAATCGGATGATCGACAGTCTCAAAACACTTTCCCAAGCCTAAACCGTTAACTTTATCCAAAACTGAAAATTTCCCTGCAAATTCCCAGCTTACTGGGAAATCCGTCCTTCTCCGAAGGCTGTAAAATAAGCCAAAAGAGAAAAAGGAGAGAATGAGGGTGAAATTGCCTTGCTCAGTGATCCGTCGAGATATCCAGAGACACAAAACCCCGCTTACTGCGGGGCTTGGGGGAGTATTTTCTCTAAGTCCGTCAAATCACAGACTTAATGGCGCGCCCTAGAGGATTCGATGCCACTTTTTAAAAGTTAGATAGACTGCGGAACATAGCAGTAAGCCTATGTTTAATGCCCCACCATTATGTCTCACCTATGTATCCTCCGTCAAGGGAATTGTTTCTGCTTGTTTGGAGCCCCGTACAGACGTTTTGTTACATTTATCACATCTCTAGCCGCAACACATTTCGTCAAGCTCTACACGTCTGATATCAAGCAGATAGACGTTCATGATGTCAGGAGGTATAGGGGATAGATCATAAAATGATTATTAAGATATTTTAAGAGAAAATCGTTCAACGTATCAAAACAACAACACCCAGTGATGGGGGGGGCAACCAATCTTCGAGACAGTTATAAGCGGCCTCACAAATTTATATCAATTTTACAATTCGATTTATACGAGTGAGCTATACGTGTATGCGGTATAGCCCAGATACAGAAATAGCCCGTACAGCTCGTTGTGAGAACCGTACAGGCTATGTAAGTGTAATAATGATAAATCGTACCAGAGAGAAATTAAAACCTCTGTACGAGCCTCATATGGTTTATTACATCAATTAGTACACGCTCCATTTAGCGTTCAAGTAGTCATGGACTTTAGTTAACTCAGCGGCAGTTAATGTCTTTGTTTCACTGCATATCTCACAGTATATATCCCTAAGAGAAATATATTACACACATAGATAAAATCAGGTTTAGTAACAATTGAAAGGCTCAGAGTTTCATAATTTTGAGATATATAGGACAGAGATATAAGAAGGAACCACATAAGAAAAGATCCTCCTATTAAATATGGAGAAAGAATTAAACCACCACTCCTCCTCTCATATCCTATAAGAAAGCTAATAACTCCACTCCATATTGTTATAGCCACTCCTCCTAGTAGTACAGAAGGCACCACTGCTAAAACCTGCCAAGAATATGGATTATTCAACAAGCCTAAACTTTGATCAAGACAAGCGATTATGGACAACGAAAAAGATAACGCCAGTAACAGTGAACGATCCACCCTAGCCGTTAATTTAAATAAGTTCTGTATCATCTATTTATTTCCCCTAAATCTTGATAGAAATCCTTATACCATCTATAAGCGCATATTGTGTTTTCATGTAATTAAACTTTGCAGTGTGCAAATATTATCTTTTTAAGAATAACAAATAAAGATAGATACGGAATGAGATGTATAGGGGGTTACGGATAGTCTAAATATACACATTTATACATACTCACGCCTAGTCTCTTTAATACAGAATATATTATTATAGATACTCTATATAGAATACTATTTAGTATATATATTGTATTTATATATTATAATTAGAATAGTATTATATATTTATATATTATTATATACTGTATATCTATACTAGGCATAGACTAACGATGCATGCTTATAAAGCGTTATAAACCGTACTTTTTAGACTCTTAAAAGCCATTGACAAAACTTTGGTGTTTTTGTGCTATAAACCAAAAATATTCTTCTTTTGAAACCCAAGAGATTCTGCCATATCAATTACAGCCAAGTTCCTTCCGTTATGCACCTTATTTGCAAAATGTACGGCCTCTGCTCCGTAGAAATATGCATATTGTGATGTTAGTGCATTCGCCTTCATATTCGCTGTAGCACTATCCCCTGTTTCGCCTAGTGTTTTTAAGAATAAAAACGCCCGTATAAATAATAATCCTCTGTATGAGGTATATTTCCAAAACAACATGTAGCAAGGAATAAACAAAAGAAATCCTCCCCCTCCGCCAACGGCTGTAAATGTGATAGCTCCAACAACACCAATAATCCAAATACCCATATTAAAAACTCCTTTAACTCTAAATGAAAACGGCTCCGAGCATGATTGCTCTGGAGCCGAGGAGTTTATATCCGTTACGTGAACGGCGCAGCGTATTCACGCAAGCGCTATTGTATTTCGCCGCCTCCTCGACAAACGAGAAAGCAACATCATTGATAACGGTCTGATGTTGTCTTAGACCGCACGTAAGAGGATATAACGCCTCGAAGCCTTTACTTAAAAGCTCTACCAAAGATACTAGGGATATCGACAGAATCCGTCAATTTATTCCTAACATAAGTTATGATAAGATCTGCATATCTTTGAATATCCAATTGTTAGGATCACACAATACGGTGTAAAGTGGCTAACCACCCAAACTAATACGATAGAAACACGGAGGTTTCTTGATGACTGATACGCCCAAAAGAAGCAGAAAAAGTATAGATGAATACTGTACAATTCTAGAGCAACGTCTTTCTGATGCACAGGGCATATTAGGCGAACTACAAAGTTTAAAATCAGAGCTTCTCAATGGCGACGAAAAGCGCCCCTCCATTGAAACAGTCAAGCAAGATATGGCCACCATAAACCAGTTCAAAGATGGGGATGAAATTAAGGAAATTCACGACTACCATCAAGAACTGATTACCTCAGACACATCTATCAAAAAGACTATAGAAGAGAAAATAGAGAAGCTAGACGAGCAAGTCGATGACCTTGAAGGTAGACAGAAGTCGATAAGACAATTTGAGAAAGAATTGCTAGGTTATGAAGAAACTATTGTAAGTACAGACGAAGAAACTGGAGAAGCAACAAAGGATGTACAGAAAATAGCTGGGCTAAAGGATAACTTTGAAAGCGTACTATCCGCGTTACACGAAGGCAAAGAAAGTGCGCTTCAAGAGTTAGACGGTTTATACAAACGCTACGACGAGAAGATAGCTAAGTTATTACCAAAAGCAACCTCAGCAGGTCTAGCAACTGCTTACGAAGAAACCAGTAAACGATACAATCGCAAGGCCAACGTAATGCATTATGCCTTTGTCCTAACAGTATTGATTATTGCCATAACAGGATTTTTAAGCTCTTTCCCCAACACCATAGATGCTCTAAAAAGCTTAGGGCTAGAAAAAAACATAAACGATAATATAAAAAATTTCTTCGCCTCCTTCCCGCTTATACACATAACTCTTCCCTTAATATGGATCTCAATTGTATGCCAAAGTAAGGCGAAAACCTACACGAGGTTACATGCGGAGTATCAGCATAAATCCAATCTGTGCAGAACATTTGATGGATTAAAGAGAGAAGCTGGTGAAAGAGAAAATGAAGATCTGATAGATGAGCTTCTGAAATCAATGGTAACAGTAAGTGCTAATAACCCTGCGGATCATTTGGACAAAGTTAAACACAAAGGACTAGCTCAAGAAATTATGGATGCAGTAAAAGGCAATAAATAACTAATACCTTAACTTCTCAATCGCTTCTCGCAACACAGGTAAATCTTCTACAGAGCTATGCGTATAACGTGCGGTAACATCTCCTGAGGAGTGACCTACGATCTTACGAACCGTCTCATACTCTACACCTGACGATCCCATAAATGTGATGAAGCTATGGCGTAAGCTATGAAAAGATTTCTTATTTGTCTTGATGCCTAGCTTTACAAAAAAAGTATTGTTCGCCCATCTATTGAGCTTCCGCCCCCATAAGGTCTTTTTATTAAATGTAAGATCATACAATAAACGAGTATCTTCCTGTGATCGTTTTATGCCTATCTTGCGAGACTTTTCAACATAACCCATAAACCCTTGATCTAGTAATGCAGAGTGGACAGGAACAAGACGTTTTGATCCTTGCGTCTTCAGACGCTTATCTTCCTCTTCATCATTGATATCAAAATAAACAATTCCATTATGTTCTTTCACATCATCAGGCGTAAGGCTTGCGATTTCATTCAACCTTGCGCCTGTATAAATTGCGATCAATATGCCCCAATACTGCATATCTCGATTACTTGCACTGTGAGGGGTAGCCTCTAAGGCAGAGGTCATTTTTTGAATATCTTCTTTTGTAAAAGGCTCTTTTTTCTTCCCCTTCCCTTCTTTAAAGCTCATACCTTCAAAAGGATTCTCGTTGCAATATTTATTATTAACAAGCCATTTATAGAGGCCTTTATAAAAGCTGAGATACTTATTACATGTTGCTGGTGCTAACCTTTTAAACCCCTCAGCTTTTATTTGTTCATTGAGCGGTAAGCTTTTGAGTTCTGCTATTTCTTTTCGTCTAGCTGGTGTTAGTGCTAATGTATCCTTTACTTCACGAGCCTTATTACCATCAAGTTTTAGCGCATCAAAATCTTTTCCTAAAACTTCATATAAGAACTCAGCACTTGCTTTATGCTCATCAGAAGTACGAACACCCCATGCATGTTTATTTTCGTTGAGATATTTATCTATTAAAAAACCCAGACGATGTTCAGGTTTACCGTATCGAGATACGCCCCCCTTAATGTCTTCTGAGGTCTGTAGAAGGCTATAATCTCGTTGCTGAGCATTATAGGCAATCACACCTTTCCAGAAATTCTTATAAGCAAACTTATATTCTTTTCTAAGCAACTCATACGCTTTACTGTCTTGTTCCAAATCTAATTCATACTTAGCTTTTAACGTCTCAAGAATGGTGTCTATGTTCATAGGATCATCAACACCATCCTTAACAAGCAGACCACCATCTAAATGATCTATACCTTCATCAATAGATTGGTTGACCATATCTATATTGAGTTTCATCCCCTCTACTCGACTCTCATCAAAGACACCATCACGAGCGATCTGTTCCTTCACTCGATCAAAAAGGGATGAGAAATGTGTTTTAAGTAAATCTTGAATCTCTCCGTAATTCATACTGTATTGTTCCTGATAACGTGAAAGTAACTGAATAAGCGCATAAGCATGATAGGCTAGTATCCTCGAATATCGCAAGGCTTCTTTAGGGTCACGAGTATTTAACGAGAGCTTTATATGACTAGACTTACCTTTTCCCCTAACATACTCTGGCATAGGGTAACGGAAGTAATAGATATTATGACGAGATAAACTTAAATAGTTTGGATTATGCATGGTAAATGTCCCACTTCTGTGGCTCACCGTTTTTCCATACAGTCTAAATATCTATGATATAATCATTTTTCAAAGAAGTGGCGCGCCCTAGAGGATTCGAACCTCTGGCCTTTGGCTCCGGAAACCAACGCTCTATCCAACTGAGCTAAGGGCGCGTAGTTTATATTTTGAAAAAATATAGTCGTGTTTTTGATAGCATCGCCACGCCAAAGAGTAAATGGCAATTACACAGCCGCACGCGTCATTTGCAAAAACACATCTTCCAAATCGCTTTGGTCGGTCACAATATCTTCTATAAAATATCCCGCGCGCTGTATGGCATCAATAAATTCACCCACCGGTTGTTCTGATGGGGCATACCGAATGGAGGGCGTGCGCTTGCCAATTTTTTCAGGCATGAAGACTTCAAGGCGCTTAGGAATGTCTGAGATATCACGATCAAGCGTAAAGCGAACTTCTTTATTTTCGACTTTGCCTAAAATATTTTCCGTTGTGTCATGCGCCACAATTTGACCGTGATTAATGATGGCAATTTCGTCACACATTTCTTCGGCTTCTTCCAAATAATGCGTTGTCAACAAAATGGTCACACCTTGTTTGTTTAACTGACGAACATTTTCCCAAAGCTGCTGACGAAGCTCGATATCAACACCGGCCGTCGGCTCGTCCAATACCAAAATTGGGGGTGTGTGTACCATGGCTTTGGCCACCATCAAACGGCGACGCATACCGCCCGATAAGCCGCGGCTGTAGGCTTGGGCTTTGTCTGCTAGCCCGACCAAATCGAGAAGTTTTTCCGTCTTACGCTCGGCCTTTGGCACGCCAAACAAACCTGCTTGAATGTCCAAAATTTGAGACGGCGTAAAAAAGGGATCAAAATTGATCTCTTGAGGCACAATACCAATTGAGGCTTTCACCTGCCTAGGGTCTGTGTCTAAATCACTTTCCCACACGCGCACGTCTCCCGATGTTTTTCGCACTAGGCCCGCCATAATATTAATCAGCGTTGATTTCCCCGCACCATTGGGGCCAAGCAACCCGAAAATCGAGCCCTTGCGAATTTTTAAACTCACATCTTGTAACGCCTTTTTTTCAGGTGATTTACCTGTTGCGCTGTATAGCTTGTTCAAATTTTCAATTTCAATGGCGTATTCTATTTCAGGCATTTCAGGCATACGTAGTCTTTCCTATCCAAATTTGTAAACGCCATCATCTGACAAATATGCACTATACCCTTGTGCACTCATCAACCAGTCTTTGGCTTTGCTGTTAGACTTAAGGTATGCCTCCCAAAAAGCAAGAGACGTTTTTTGAATAATCTCTTCTTGTCGCGCGCGGTTTGGATTAAAGGCTAGCTTGCCGCGCGAGCCTGTAAACACCATGTGGTCACCTTCTTCCAAAATCAAAAGATGTTTGTCGTCTGATGTTGCATGCTCGTAGGCTGGCAATCTATGTGTATAATCAAGCCCTGAGATGGGGCTGTCATCTTGTGTTCCCGTCATATATAGCATTGGGGCATCCATGTCGCTAAACACGTCTTCAGGGGCGGCATCAATCAAATGCGCCATCGCTGAAAAGCTATAAAATACATACGCCTTAAAACGATCTTCTTTGAATGATGTTAGTTGATCTGAAATATCGGGAAAGATCTGCCCAGACATGACTTGGGCTGTCATCGCCCCAAACGAGTGCCCAGACATGCCAATGGCGTCATGGTCAATTTGCCCCGATAACATCTGATGCGAGCGTTCAATATCAGATAATTGATCCAATATAAATGGAACGTCTTTAAACCGATCTAGTGTCATTTGACGTGTGACAGGTGTGGCACGAATAACATCCCACGGATGGCCATCTTTGCCTTCCCACATCGATGTATCGGTTCCGGGATGTTGGATATGCATGACAAAATATCCATGCTCAACCAAATAGCGTGCCAAGAATCCTGCACCATCGCGGCCGCCCCCTAAGCCATGTGACCAGATCACTAAGGGGCGCTTTCCATACGATGAATCATCTATTCCATATATTTTATACAAAACTTTTCGGTTATCCCGTGTGTGGTCCACACACTCCCCCTTGATCAAAGAGACCCTACCTTCATGTTTTTGAACTATATTTTCCATGATATCCTTATACACTTCCTTGATATGCGTTTTTTGTATACCTTGTATTTAAATAAACAACTTTCATTTTAATCAAGATAAAATTACAAATACCTCAACTGCTGAGGACGACGGCGATAATAGAGGTGTTTAGCCGAACGTCCACAGCAATTTATAGTTTAGATTTCCCCTCCCCCACAGGAAAAGGTATGGTTCTCTTCAGTTTACTGAGGAGGCCTATCTTTCCTGTTTCTTTTTCCCCCAAAGTTATTTGAATGTAAACATGAAAAAAGCGCATCTTCTACAATGCGCCTTTTATAAATCTATTCCCTAACTTCAACTTACTTTTTACGGAATTGATCCAGAGAGATCACTTCGCCTTTGGCATCATCCGAGTCAGATTTTGTATCGTCTTTTTTATCGCTGCCATCTGGGTCATCTGAACCATCAGGATCAGGCGCGCCGCCTTCTTCATGATCAAGCGGCTGGAATTGCAATGCAAAGTTCACAGACGGATCAGCAAAGATGCTAATGGCTGCCAATGGCACAATTAATTTTTCAGGCTTGTTATTGAACGACAATGAAACCTGCAAGATCTCATCATCAACGTATAAATCTTCAAATTGAAACTGAAGCACAATTGTCATTTCACCGGGGTAACGATCGCGCAAATAATCAGGGATATTCACCCCTGGGTAGTCCGTTAAAAAGGTAATGTAAAAGTGATGGTCTCCCGGCAGGCCGTTATCGACCACTTCTTGCACTGCATCGCGAACGACACTTCTCAGTGCGCCTTCAACCATTTTGTCATATCTCAATGTATCGTTTTCAGTCATCATATCTATTCGTCGCAAATTTTGGGGCCTAAAATCAAGTCCCTTTTCAAATTATTTTCCGATCATCGCATGGTCAGTTAAAAACACCAGCCTTTTTTCATGGACGCCCCACACTTTTATTCATATTTTTCAATAATAGCTGCAGCTCTTCGCTGCGCCCTGTGCGTGTTAGAATCTGGGCCATAAGATTATGACATTGTGGCTTTTGTGGCGATGCATTGCACCATCGCATACCATCTTTCATTATCTCATATGCCCCCTCAACATCATCGCGCGCCATGAGGCGTTTTGCTAGCCAAATGCGCGTTGAATTATGTCGCGGTTTATAACCAAGCCCCGCCTCTAACGCGCGGTCTATGTCATTATACTCTGGCGCGTCATCAAGGATCAATTGCGCCAACAATGC
>DDIM01000007.1:74470-106571 GCA_002338525.1 Micavibrio sp. UBA1850
AAATTACGCTCAATCTCGGCCACGCGTGCGGCACGATCTGCGCGCATCAAAATATCATAATCTTGCGCCAACATTGATATTTGTAGTGGCGCGGCCATCACATATGGTTGCGCGCTCAGCCCCATGCTCCAGCGCTGCGCCGCATTTAAAAAATCGACGTAACGCTCGATATTTTGATAGCTGTGAAAACGATCCGCTTTTTTCACATAGTGATTTGAAATGAACGGCGGCACAACCACCATCAACCATAAAACGGCTAACATAATCAATAAGACCACGCCCCTTAGACCGGGAAAGAGCATTGATTTAGGCAGACGCAGAAAAAAGAGCGGAAGGCCGCACGCCTTCATCCACACGACAAAAGCCAGCGCTGTTAAAAATAATATTGGCAGAATATGAAGATTGGCCGACACATGCGCATGTAACCCCATTGCACAAATGGCACATGCCATAAGCACGATACGCATGTATAAATGAGGAACGGTACAAACCCTTAGTGCACGAAATGTTCGAATCACCAAACAGACAGCAAAAGCGTAAAACAACAAAATACCTAATACGCCGCGCTCTGCCCAAAACTGCAATGCATCATTATGCGCCGTGTACCCCCCAGACACGTCTTGAGGCACATGATACTCTCCGTAAAAACTAGGAAATGTACCCACACCGGTGCCTAAAAACGGATGCGCGCGTATCATATCCAGCGTCCCAGACCAAATGAGCCCTCGAGACCATAATAAAGGAGTTTGCCCACTCACCCCTGTGATACTGGTGAAAAGCGCTACATTATCAGGACGCACCCCCGTCAAACTAACCGCCACCATAATCAACGCCATAAGTGCAACAATTATCACGATAGCGCGTTTACTGACAATGGCTTCCATCTGCGTCCTTAACATAAAAACACACACGCCCCCAAGAAGTATAAACGCCCATAACGCTCCGCGGCTGCCTGTGGTAATCAATCCGCTAAAAAGTAATAAAAATGCCAGACAATATATAATCTTCAAACGCTTTGAAGGGGCATCAAATAACAACATCAAAGCCATAAAACAACCGAATGAAAAAACAGCGCCCAAACTGTTCGGATTTCGCAGCGGCCATTGCACACGTCCATAAAACAACATATCCGTGAGCACATAATATTGAACCAATGCAAAACCAGCACACCCTGTTATTATAACCACAACAGCAGGCACAAGCAGTCTCGCAACACGGTCTTGCGTGCCGCCATCCAATCTTATTAAGGCCAGCACACTTAATGGCAACAAACTAAATACCCAAAACTGCATATAGCTGACCCATTGAATATGTGACCATAAAACGCTTGCCGCGCTCAGCGCCCAAAACAACAGCAGCGCAAGCAGAGCATATGATTTAGGAATTTGCCATACCCCCGCATTTAAACCGCGATATGTACAAATGAGACACGTAACCATCAAGGTCACAACGCTAGCCCCCACCATTTCCGTTTGCAAACTGGGTAAAAATGTAAAACTAAATACGAAAGACAAAAGCCATAAAAGACCACAAAAATAAACAATCATGCCCACCATAATATGTGATCGGACAATAAAATAAAGCGTTCAGGTATGAATAATATTTTAGGAGGAAAAAAGTGGCCCGTTCTGTTGCGAGGTGGGCCAACCCCCACCTATCCTTGTCTAGAGGATAGGAATTAATTTGTAGCTACTACCTACCTAATAAATTAGGCAGCGATAGCATCGCCAGCGGCGAAGTTATCATTTGCTACGACGAAGTTATCGTTTGCATTTATAATGCTTGGTCCTGTATCGAAGGTACCATCTCGAACGCCGCTAAATTGTCTTTATTACGTGTGTCGATCCTGTTTCGGCCCCAACATAAAAAGATGAGCTAAGCTTCAAACCCCTTACCTTCTTATGGTGGAGCCGCCGGGCACTGCCCCCGGGTCCACGCCGGCTATTCCACAACAGCGTTTAGCGTCATAATCACCGAAGTGATAAGTCATTATATAGCAGACCGCGTGGAAAAATCCAGAAAACAAACACAAAAGATATTATTATTCTGAAAACGGGTATTTGATCGGATCATGATATTGATAGCCGATAACCTTGAAATCATCAGTCGTAACCCATGTTTCTATATCTTCTAATGTTTTAATATCAGGATTAATCTCTAATTGCGGTGACGGATACGGCTCACGCTGAAGCTGTACATCACGCATCATCGGCAGTTGATCTTCATATATGTGGCAATTAACAAGACGGTGATAAGCCGTTTTTGCATTTTTCCCTGTGATTTGCGCAATCAACGCCAAAAGAACAAACACTTGAACCTGATTGAAATTTAACCCCAGCGGAACATCACAGCTGCGTTGATACGAAGTCAGATATAAATCATCACCCAACAGTGAAAATGTATGAGTATGCATACAAGGCCTCAAGCATCCAAGATGAAACTCTCCAGGGTTGTAAAATGACAAAATTTCTCCGCGGTCATCTATGCCGTTTGTTAAATTATCGACCAGCTTTTTCAACTGATCAACATGTCCGCCATCCGGCTTGGCCCAGCGGCGTCCCTGCACACCATAAACACGGCCCATGTCATCTTCGCCTTTACGGTTTGGATTGTCTAACCACGCCTTGGTTTGATTGGCGTTGGCATTCCACGTATTACAACCAATCTCACGAAATTGCGCCGCATTATCGTATCCACGCAGATATCCTAAAATCTCGGCAATTGCTGCTTTGTAAAAACTTTTTCGCGTTGTCACCAATGGAAATTTATTGTTGGCTACATCATACTCAAGCGAGGCGTCAATAACAGTAAGGCATCGTTTCCCTGTTCGTTTATTTTCAACCCAAACACCCTCATTGACGATACGACGACAAAGATCAAGATACTGTTCCATTATATTTCCTATTACATGCGAGAATAAAAAAGGCTATCGCCTTATTTTTCGCCGATTGTTATTGATTGAACCCCGTGAGGCCTTGACTATATTCAAGGTGTATTTAGGATCATTGTCAACTGGATAGTCGTTTTGATTTGAAAAAGAATAGGACAAATGAGCATGACACAAAACACAATTACAATTGCAGCCATTGTGGCCATGTCATCAAACCGTTGTATCGGCGTTGACAATACAATGCCATGGCATATCCCCGAAGATTTCAAACATTTCAAAAAAGTCACATTGGGCAAGCCTGTTATTATGGGACGGAAAACATTTGAATCAATTATTGTACTTAACGGCACGCCGCTTCCTGACCGAAAAACGATCGTTGTTTCAAAGTCTGGTTTTGAATATGAACACCCAGACGTATCGGTTTGCACATCGTTAGACATCGCCATTGAAACAGCCAACAACTTCGCAATTAAAAATAACATCGATGAGATCATCATCGGCGGAGGCGCACAAATATACGCACTCGCGCTGCCTTATACAGATAAATACTACCTAACAGAAGTCGACATGTATGTAGAGGGTGATGCGTTTTTACCAAAACTGCTTGAAAATGAATGGGTAGAAACATCGCGCACACCAATGACCAGTGCCAAAAGAACCGCACCTCGTTTTACATTCTGCGAGTTCGTAAGAACGTAATGTTGACCCCTTTAAAAATCGCAATCGCCACGCAAAGTTGCTATGCACATCAAAATAAACCATGGCGTGATGACGAGG
This sequence comes from Micavibrio sp. UBA1850, assembly GCA_002338525.1. Lineage (GTDB taxonomy): Bacteria > Pseudomonadota > Alphaproteobacteria > Micavibrionales > Micavibrionaceae > UBA1850. Next base: position 78,138 of record DDIM01000007.1, read on the forward strand.
CCCTGTGCGCGTACCTACGAAAGCAAGGTCATGATGCCACTATTATTGATTGGCAAGACAGCGCGCACAACCCGACCCAATATGATGCCATCTTTGTAAGCACAACATGGAATATTCCCGCTCATTCAAACGATTTCATATCATGGCTGGATATGTGTGAAGCCGATAAAAAGAAACGATTGATCAATACAAAACAAATTTTAACGTTTGGCTTAAAAAAAGACATCTACTACGCCTTTTTAAACACACAAGAATCCTTAAAACCACATTTGATTCCAACGCGTTTTGTGACCTCAGAGAATAAGACCGGTTTTGATAAGAAGTTTATTCATTCGCTATCCGAAGAGGACGGTTTTGCAGGTCACAATCTTGTCATTAAACCCATCATATCTGCAGATGGATATCAGACATATTTTTTTGGAAACGATGCCCAAAACGATAGCCCCTACTTCATCCCTTCAATTGATGAGGCCGAAAAAATTTGTCACGACATTTTGGATCACGCACATTTACGTGGGCTTATGGTACAACCCTATATTAAGGGCATAGAAAATGGGGAATACTCACTGACCTATTTGCGCGGCAAGTTGGCATTATGCATAAAGAAAAATGGCGGCTTTCGGAATGACAAATCCATAAACCGCATAGCAATAGACACGGCACGCCTCCAGCAAAATATACGTGATGTTGCAAATAAGGCGTCTAAAGCCCTGATAGATAAATTCGGAATAGATCATCTAACGCGCTACCGCATCGATATAATTCGTGATGGAGACACCACATATATATCCGAGCTTGAACTGGTTGAGCCTAACTGTAATTTCGGCGTGACCTTTAACAATAGCGATCATAATTATAGCTTTGATACCCTTGTGGCTCAGCTTGGTGATGCGATATTACAAACAGCCTACACCTTTTAAGAACTAATCGACTAAGGCTTAAAAAACAACGTCGTGTTAATTGTGCCGTGCGTATCCTGACTGGAGCCCAAATATGTCAACCCATTTTCAGTAAATGCATCGTGATTAACCGGCTCGTATAACATGGCTTTAATACCCTCAACGGAGCGCACACCAACATAGGCATGAGGCGCAGTCTCCCTGATTTTGGCAACAACGTCTTTTTTATTTGCCACCAAAGACGCAACAAAAATGACGTCTCCCTGCCCATAATCAACATCGCAAGCCTCAGACTTCGAGACATGAATAACATCAGACAGGCCTAAATTTTCTATCATTTTCGAAGAAAGCTCTACTGCATTTTCATCGCAGTCAATACATGTAATTTGCGCACCTGTAATCAAATGCATGTCTATTGCCGTCATCGGCAATGGCCCCGAGCCAACAAAATATATACGGCTGTGCTCATTAAAAGTAATGCCGAGGCTACGGCCAGCATCAACCTCTTCTTGAACGAGATCCTTATAGCATTGTCTATACCAAAACTCGTCTAGATTTGTTGTATGAATAGCCCCTGCATTGGCAAAATGCTGTCCAAAATGTTTTTCCATTTCAAATTCTGCAACCGATAACCTAGGAAGCATCCCTTGCCTTAATTCTTGAATGCGCGCCGATCCCAAAATATCGGGCACATTGTCATCTGATACATTTAAAACCGCGCTCACAAATGCCGACAAACATTTATTAATATCTTCATTTGCAGGGCTAAGGTCCTCTGCCCCGATCAAAGTATCATGCGTTTGTTGTGTAATTGTAATAAATTCCTCATTACGAAACCCGTTAAACCCTGCGTTAGCGCCTAAAATTGAATGAACCGTCATAATGCTGCACCTTCTTTAAATGAAAATCATTCTCATTTAACTATCAGCTGATATTATGCTTCGCAAGCGCTAATTGATCATGACTTGAAAAAACTTTTTTGGATTTAAAATCATTGCCGCCAAGACTGTATTGACAATCATTCTCAATAAATATAGACATATTCCCAACGATTGTATTAAAAAAGAGGACTTCATCATGAACATCAACGATACAGATATTTTTTCTCAAACATCTCCTTGCTTTAAAGGCAGCGTGCAACAGCTTTTTGCCGACGCGACTGAAGATGGCGTTTTGAAAATTACCAATCAGGAAGACATGACGTTTTACGGAAAAACACTGCGTGATGCCCTCGATCAAAACCAAATCACACATAAACGTATAGATGGCGTATCTCATTTTAAAATGAGTAAATAATAAAATAAGTAGACCTACACTATATCACTTAGGCGGTCTTGGCACTCATCGCTTAAGCCATGACGCATCTCGTGGGACAATGGTATAGAGGCGAGAAACGCAATCTCACGTTTTTGAGCCTCTTGCCTAACATGACCCTCTCCGAAGATATGATCTTCATGGCCACATTTCGAACATACATGCACAGACATATTTTCAACCAATCCTAAAACCGGCACATTCGTTTTTGCAAACATCTCAATGGCTTTTCTTGCATCAAGCAACGCCAAATCCTGAGAAGTAGATACAATGACAGCCCCTGTGATGTTCACCTTCTGCGCAAGAGTGAGTTGCGCATCACCCGTACCGGGGGGCATATCAATAACCAAGGTGTCATAGCCGTCCCATTCAACATCGCGCAACAATTGGTAAATTGCGCTTTGCACCATAGGCCCTCGCCAAATCATGGGTGTGTCTTGTCCAACCATAAACCCAATCGACATCACCCCGACGCCATGGGCCATAATAGGTTTTAGCTTTTTGTGATCGGTAACCTCCGGCTTTTGTCCCTCAACCCCCATTAAATGGGGAACCGACGGACCATAAATATCGGCGTCAAGTAAACCAACGGTGCGTCCTTGTTTTGCAAGAGACACCGCCAAGTTTGCAGCAATTGTTGATTTCCCAACACCCCCCTTACCTGATGCCACGGCAATGATTTGACGGAAGGGAAGCTGTAACGGCGGATTTTTATTCATGCCGTGCGGGTCAGGAATATTTGTTTTTGTTTGCGGCGGCACAGCGGACTTTTTTTCTGCAGTCAAAATAGCGGATACGCCTCTAATGTTTTTTAGCGCACGCACCGCAGCCTCAGCATCTTGGCGTAAAGGCTCCATTTGTGCACCCTTAGATGCATCAACAGCAATCAAAAACACTGCCTCGCCTTTATCATTAACCTGCAAGCCTTCAATCATACCTGCACGAACCAGCCCCTGCCCTGATACGGGGTCTATGACCGTATCAAGTGCATTTTCAACGTCTATTACTATCGGTTTCTTCATGGTTTTTCTTATATCCTATTGCCTTTCAGGGGAAAAGAGATATTGTTAGAGCACCTCAAACATCAACGTGAACGAAGAGACAAAAACTCATGAGCAACGACGACGATCAGGACAAGAAAAACAACGGCAAAAAACGCCAAAACCCGTGGGCGAAAAATGAGCCGAGCGACAAGAAAAAAGACCGCTCGAACAATGTTACACCTTTTGGCCCTCGTAATGACTCTCATGACCTTGAAGATATGCTTAAAAAAGCCACATCAGGCATGTCTGGTCTAAAAGACACGCTTCCTGGCAATATGGGCCCTTCAAAATTATTTGGTCTTGGCATTATTATAGCCGCCTTCATTTGGATTTTATCAGGTCTTTTCTTCATCGAGCCAAGCGAGCACGGTGTCGTCATGACATTTGGTAAATACAGCAAAACAGAAGAGGTTGCAGGTCTAAAATGGCACATGCCATGGCCTATTCAGTCCCACGAAATCGTAAATGTCACAAACGAACGCCGTATTAAGATTGGTTTTGACGATTTTTCAAACCGCAACAATCGTGGTGATGTAAACAACCGTGATGTTAAAAGCGAAAGCCTGATGCTGACAGGCGATGAAAACATTATCGACATTGATTTTGTCGTTTTGTGGAAAATAGGCGATGCAAAAGATTATTTGTTCCGCATTCGTGATCCAGAAGCCACAATCAAAATCGTCGCAGAAAGCGCAATGCGCGAAATTATCGGTCAAACAGAAATTCAACCCGCATTGACAGAGGCCCGTAGCCAAATCCAAGCAGACACACGTCAATTGATGCAAGATATGCTGGACGAATATGAAGCCGGTGTTCAAATTAACAATGTTCAGCTTCAAAAAGTTGACCCACCGGCACCTGTGATTGATGCCTTCAATGACGTGCAACGCGCCCGTCAGGAAAAAGAAGAGCTTCGAAACAAGGCTGAGGCCTATCGTAACGGGATCATACCTGTCGCACGAGGGGAAGCCGATAAAATGATCCAAGAAGCCGAAGCCTACCAACAAGAAGTCGTTAACCGCGCAACAGGTGACGCGGCGCGTTTTTCTGCGATATACAACGAGTATAAAAACGCCAAGACGGTTACATCTGAACGCCTCTACATTGAGGCCTTAGAAAAAGTAATCGGCAATTCCAATACTGTGATTTTGGACAATGCGGGTGGTCAAGGGGCCGTGCCTTACCTATCCATCGACGCGTTGACGAATAAATCAAAAACGAACAAAGCAAATTAATCGGGAGAGTAAATCATGAATTCTAAGCAAACCATTTTCCTTGTTATTTTTGCCGCCATCGTATTTGGTCTTGGCTCATCCATTTTTATGGTCAAAGAAACTGAGCAAGTGCTCGTGTTGCAATTTGGTGACCCACGTCAACAAATCACAGAGCCGGGCCTTCACTTTAAAATACCTGTCGTACAAAACCTGAAAACATTTGAACGTCGTATTTTGAACGTCGACCCTCCTGCAGAAGAACTGCTTCTTGCCGATCAAAAACGTTTAGTGGTTGATACATTTGCTCGTTACAAAATTTCTGACATGTTGAAATACTATCAGACACTGGACACAGAAAACGCGGCAACTCAGCGTATGAGCAACATTATTAACGCGGCACTGCGTGGCGCGCTTGGTAAGGCCTCTCTTCCAGATGTGTTGTCTGAAAAACGTGATGATTTGATGAAACGCATTCAAAATGAAGTCAATGTTGAAACAGCTAGATTTGGTATTGAAATTGTCGACTTACGTATTGTGCGCGCAGACCTTCCGGTTGAAGTCACACAAGCCACATATAACAGAATGAGATCAGAACGTGAAAGAGAAGCCCGTGAAGCCCGCGCGCAAGGGGCAGAGCTTTCACTTCAGATCAAATCAAAGGCTGACAAAGAAAGAGTCGTGATGATTTCAGAGGCTCAAAAAACGTCTCAAGAAATTCGCGCAGCAGGAGATCAAAAGGCTGTGAAGATATATGCAGACGCCACAAATGTTGATCCTAATTTTTACGGGTTTTACCGTTCATTGGAAGCCTATAAAAATGTGCTTGCGAATCCTGACAAAACATTGGTGCTTTCCCCTGATAGCGATTTCTTCCAATATCTTGGCGATACACCGTCGCGATAGTTAAAAAGAATTTATACATTTAAGGCCTCATTTGAGGCCTTTTTTGTAAGTTCAAAAATGCGCGCCTTGACCACGAGCAGACATAAGCCTATTTTTAAATTCAAGATTTCAAAACATATTCAATTGGTGAAAGAGGACCGTCAAAATGAAACAAGCCTTTTTATTCTTTATAAGCATTATCGTACTTAATGTCGCTTCTGCTGCACATGCGGCTCCTGCGCCAGAAAGCTTTGCTGATCTGTCTGAAAAACTACTACCTTCGGTTGTAAACATTTCTTCAACGCAAAAAGTACAACAGCAAGACGTCGAGCAGATGCCAGATTTTCCAGAATTCCCTGAAGGGTCTCCCTTTCAGGACTTCTTTGAACAATTTATGGATCGCCGCAACACGCCCTTTAATGCGCCTCCACCAGCATCCCTTGGCTCAGGCTTCGTAATTGATGCGCAAAAAGGCTACATCATCACGAATAATCACGTCATTAGTGACGCAGATGAAATTCGTGTGATTTTTCAAGATAACGAAAACGTCGAGGCCACGGTAATTGGTCGCGATGAAAAAACAGATATTGCCGTGCTACAGGTAAAAACCAAACAACCTTTAACAGCCGTTTCATTTGGCGATAGTGATGAAATGCGTGTCGGGGATTGGGTGCTGGCCATTGGTAATCCATTTGGATTGGGGGGGACTGTGACCGCTGGGATCATTTCCGCACAAAACCGTAACATACATGCGGGCCCTTACGATGATTTCTTGCAAACAGATGCTTCAATTAACAAGGGAAACTCTGGTGGCCCAATGTTTAATTTGAAAGGTGAGGTGATCGGCGTAAATACTGCGATTTTCTCCCCAACAGGAAGCTCTGTAGGCATTGGGTTTGCCGTGCCATCAGCACTTGTAAAGCCTGTTGTTGATCAGCTTATCCAATACGGAAAAACACGTAGAGGCTGGCTTGGTGTCCGTATACAAACGGTAACACCCGAAATTGCAGAAAGCCTAGAACTTCCCAAAACAATGGGAGCTATGGTTGCAAGCGTCACGAAAGACGGCCCTGCCGAAAAAGCAAATATCAAGATGGGCGACATCATTTTGAGTTTTGATGGCAAAGAAATTTCTGAAATGCGCGACCTTCCAAGAATTGTTGCCGAAACAGAGATCAACAAAGCCGTTGAGATCATCGTCTGGCGCGATGGCAAAAAGCAAAAAACGCGCGTCAAAATAGCAGAGCTTGAAGAAGCCGAAGAAGCAGGCCTTTTAGAGCAAAACCCTGAGATATCGTCTTCTACTGCGTCAAACCCGGTAGATATTGAAACAGTCGGGCTGAGCGTTGTTGACGATGCCGACAAGGTCATTATCTCTGATGTTACCCAAATGGGTGAAGCCCTAGAAAAGGGGCTAAACATAGGTGACGTTATTCGCGAGATTAATCAGAAAAAAGTAAAATCCGCAAAAGACGTTAAAGCTAAGATTGAAAAAGCCAAAGACGCCGGCAAATCATCTGTCTTATTGCTTGTAGACCCACAAGGCCGCGGCGAAGCACGTTTTGTAGCCTTGAAGCTAAAATAAAACGATAATTAAAAGTCTAGATTTAAAGCCCGCACTCTTTATGAGATGCGGGTTTTTTATGATAAAGACCCAAAAACATAAGGAACGACCTGTAAAGCGACACTTCTTCTAATTAAATAACAAAGCTATGTAAAAACTTACATTTTTATAAAGATTGTCTTTGTTTTATGTTGACTTTGGCGTTCTACTCCCATAAAACAACGCTTCACAATTATTTAATTTACATGATTAGGGTCATAGAAAAATGAACAGCAATCTCGCTTCGATTGAAACACTACGCACGCCAAAAACATCTGACGCAGATCATTACAGCTATGCACTTAGTGTCTCTCCGAAACTATCTAAGGATGAGCTGAAGTTTTTCACCACTCTATCAAATAACGATAATAAAATTTAAGGGAATAAACGGCGCATCTTAGGTAAAACCCATTTGTGCATAAATCCACTATTCGTCTTATCGATCACTTTAATGCATTTGTCACGCAATGATCGGGTTTTTGGGTCTAACCCCTGTAAACGGATCTCGATACGCTCTATCGCCTCACATGCTTTCAATTGTTCCGCAATCCAAAAAGCTTCATCCTGATTATTGCTGATACCATGCTGACGCCAAACACGTCCTTTCTTCTCAGATTCAGCGACACTATATGAATAAACAGCATATTCTGCATTTCGAGATATGCTATCAGAAGATGAATTGACCTGTGAACATGTGTTTACCGACATCGTTATCTCCTATTCTTGTGTGCTTTAAATGACAAAACTATAAAATATCTTGCCTTTTGAACCTGTGGACAGCCTGTGGATAACTGTCTTACTGTCCTTACTCTATGAAAGAAGTGTTAACAAATGGTTAATATTTGTTTAACATTTACGAAACCCTATATTTCCTGCGGTCTTTCTTGCAATTATGAATAAAGATACGTACTATTATTGGTAACAAATCCCCATGCGAACGCTCTGTTCGTTAACAAATTCAAAAACGTGTAATCTTCATTATGGCTCGTACAAAAAAAACGACAAAAAAAACGACAAAAAAATCATCTCGTATCGCAAAGCTTATTCCTGAGCCGGCACAAAACTTTATTGCAAGACGCATACAAGACCTTTTTGCAATTGCCCTTTGTGCCTTTGCCCTCTTTTTATGTGCAAGCCTGCTGACTTATAACATGGCAGATCCGTCATGGAACACGTCCGTGTCGCCTGACATGCCAATACAAAACGTATTTGGTAGCAAAGGATCACATATCGCAGATCTAATGATTCAAGTCTTTGGAACAGCCAGCTATCTAATTGTTATTACGGCCTTCGTCTGGGGTGTGCGCGCATGGAAACGTCTGCGTCTTGGCCCTGTTTATTTACGTGTAACAGCCCTCATTACATGTCTTATTTTCTCTGCAATTGCACTCGCCCGTATTCCATCAGGCGCCGGCACGCCTACACCTTATTCTGGAGGAAGCGCCGGTGGCCAAATTTTAAATGCTCTGGCTGGCTTTTTTGACCCTGTTATGGGGACGTGGGGCCATAGTATTATTGCCGTATTTGCAGGCCTTATAGGATTAGTAGCCCTTAGCTTCACCCTTCCTATCACACGTGCGCAATGGATAAGCGCAGCATCATTTATTAAAACAAGTGCGATTAATATCGTTTTGACTATTTTGCGCATATTCTTTCAATTTAGCGACTGGGTTAAGCACCATAACAATAATGCCTATACACCGCCTAAGCGCCCAGCCTTAGAAAAGAAACCTAAAGCCTCTTCAAACAAATCATCAGACGCAAAAACAATTATCAAAACCGATACATCTAAAACGTCTAAAAAACCGGTACAAATGCCCGAACAAGACGAGCAAAAACCCGAAAAAGATATTGCAGTCGTGGCACCAAAAACTGTTCCTACCACGAGCGGAAAATCATCATCTCAAGGCAAACTAAGCCTTGGAGACGAAGATTGGGAGTATCCAACAGTTGATCTTTTGGAAGAAACACCAGACACACAAGAGGGACAAATTGACGAGCAAGCCCTCAAACGCAACGCAGAACTTCTTCAAAACGTCCTTGAAGATTATAACGTGCAAGGTGACATAGTCAGTATTCACCCAGGTCCTGTTGTTACTCTGTATGAGTTTGAACCTGCCCCTGGGACAAAATCAGCCCGTATTATCGGTCTAAGTGATGACATTGCGCGATCAATGTCGGCCATGTCAGTTCGCGCCAGTGTCGTGCCGGGACGCAACGTCATCGGTATTGAAATTCCTAACAAAGTTCGTCAAACCGTGTTCATGCGTGACATGTTAGAAACATCAACCTACACAAGCACAAAAGCCAAGCTCCCCCTTATACTAGGAAAAGACATTGGGGGAACGCCTATTATCGCAGATCTTGCAAAAATGCCGCACTTACTCGTCGCCGGAACCACAGGATCTGGTAAATCAGTTGCTGTAAACACAATGCTTTTGTCACTTCTCTACAAGCTCTCGCCAGAAAAATGCCGTTTGATTATGATCGACCCTAAAATGCTTGAGCTCTCAGTCTATAATGACATCCCCCACCTTCTGACCGAAGTGGTAACCGAGCCTGGCAAAGCCATCGTGGCGCTTAAATGGGCGGTTAAAGAAATGGAAGATCGATACCGCGCCATGTCTAAATTGGGGGTTCGTAACATTGACGGTTATAACGCACGGATGAAAGAAGCCCAGAAAAAGGGCGAAGTTCTTATGCGCACTGTTCAAACAGGCTTTGATGTCGAAACTGGAAAACCTATCTATGAAGACCAACCCATGGACATGAATGAACTGCCATATATCGTCGTGATCGTCGACGAATTTGCAGATCTTATGCTTGTTGCAGGAAAGGATGTTGAGGCATCCTTACAGCGTTTGGCACAAATGGCTCGTGCAGCCGGAATACATATCATCATGGCCACGCAGCGCCCCTCTGTTGACGTGATCACAGGTGTTGTGAAAGCCAACTTCCCCACACGTATTTCTTTCCAAGTGACATCCAAAATCGACTCTCGTACCATCCTTGGAGATGGCGGAGCAGAACAGCTACTGGGTATGGGTGACATGCTCTACATGGCGGGGGGCGGCAAAATCACACGTGTTCACGGGCCCTTTGCCTCAGACGATGATGTTGAGTCAGTCGTAAACCACTTGAAACTTCAAGGCGAGCCTAGCTACCTTGAAACCGTAACTGTTGGTGGTGAAGATGATGGATTTGATCCGCTTGGCGGGACAGGTGGATCATCAGGCAGTGATGTCGATGAGCTTTATGATCAAGCCGTAGCCCTTGTCGCGCGCGAGCAAAAAGCATCAACCAGCTTTATTCAAAGATACTTGCAAATCGGTTATAACCGTGCCGCGCGTATTGTTGAAGAAATGGAATCTCAAGGCGTTATCGGCCCAGCAAATCACGTTGGAAAACGCGAAGTCCTTGTCCAAAGCCACGAAGAGGATGTTGCATAGGCATGCTTTTACACTTTGCTTTTTTACAAAATCAGCTTATTTATGGTGTATGAAAAATATGAAACACATACTTATCGTTTGTCTAGCCGTGCTTATGGCATCGGTTGCAGCCCCTACATTCGCACTGGCTACTGAGCGCACACCCGAGGTGCAAAAAGCAGAAAACTATTTGCGAAATTTAAAAACAGCAAAGGCTCGTTTTATTCAAACAACATCAAACGGCCCTGAGCTAACAGGTGATTTTTATCTCTCTCGCCCAGGCCGCTTGCGTTTTGAGTATGATGATCCGTTAGATGATTATATCGTTGCCGACGGAACATTCATCTATTTTTACGATGGTGATATTAAAGAGCAAAGCAACGCCCCCATTGGTCAAACATTGGCAGACTTCATATTGCGTCCTAATATCCGCCTTACCAACGAAGATTTGAACATTCAACGCATTATGCATGTGGGTGATATGGTGCAAATTACAATTGCACAATCACACGACCCTGACTCTGGCACAATTACACTTGGTTTTGAAAAAGAGCCATACCGCCTTAAAAAATGGCGTGTTGTTGATGCGATGGGCGCTGTTACTGAGATCGAGTTAGAAGATATTCAAACGGGTGTGAAACTACCAAAATCCCTCTTTGCCTTCATTGCGCCTAAAAAAGAAGGGTTTAACGACTAATATGCAGGCGAAAATCTTACGTATTCAACAGGTCTATAATGACCTAAAAATCTTTACGATTGAGCCACAAAAAGTCTTTAAACATAAAGCCGGTCAATATCTCATGGTCTTTGCACAAGGCTATGAGCCGCGCCCCTACTCTATTGCAAGCGCCCCCAACGACGACAACACTATCGAGCTTCATATACGCGCTTATGGCGGGCTTAGCAGCTTTTTATGCGATACGCTTAATGAAGGTGATATGATCGACATAGAAGGTCCATTAGGCAGTTGCACATATAAGGCGCAATGCAAAAAACCTATCCTCGCCCTTGCAGGGGGAACAGGCCTTGCACCTATGAAGGCCATCATAGAAAAGGCATTAAGCACTAAGCGAGACAACCCAGTCTATCTTTACCATGGCGCAAAAGACAAAGATCAGCTTTATCTCAACAACACCTTAACACAGTGGGCACAAGATGATCCGCGCCTCGTGTACCGCCCTGTCGTGTCTCACACGCAAGACAGTGATATTCCATATGGTTTTTTAAACGAACATATTGCTCAAGATTTTGAATCCCTTAAAGACGTACGTTGCTATATGAGTGGCCCGCCAGAAATGCTTGCGTCTCTCCGTGACCTTGTGCTTGAGAAAAAAATTGACGAAAAACGTATTCACTTCGATTGAGAAATTTACCCATATGTCAGAACAAGCCATAGATAATTTAATCAAAATGCTCGCAAGACTTCCTAGTCTTGGCCCACGATCAGCACGTCGTATCGCTCTACAAATGATACAAAATAAAGATACGATGATGCGGCCTTTGTCTCATGCCATTAACGATGCCGCCGACAACATTAAAACATGCCATATATGCGGTAATTTAGACACCACATCACCATGCAGAATATGCATCGATGCAAAACGCGACCCATCCATCCTTTGTTGTGTAGCCTCTGTTGCCGATATTTGGGCCATTGAGCGGGCAGGACACTATCGCGGCCAGTATCACGTGCTTGGAGGCGTTTTGTCTGCCATCGACGGCATAACACCCGACGATTTAAATTTAACAAGCCTCAGTGAACGTATTGAGACGAATAACATTGACGAGTTGATTATCGCACTCAGCGCCACAGTTGATGCCCAAACAACGGCACACTATATTGCTGATATGCTAGAGGAAACATCTGTTAAAATAACGGGCCTTGCACGCGGTATACCAACTGGTGGTGAGCTAGACTTTCTTGATGACACAACAATTGCAACAGCTTTCAAGTCACGCAAAAGCGTCTAGTAAAGTTATTGCATGGGCTCATGCCAAACTTATACTTTTTCTGAAATGTATACGGTACAGTCCCCATCAGCGGCAAGCACAGATAAATAAGGGGTGTGGTCAACACCATAACCACCAATTGCAAAGTCGTAATAAACACCCTCTGGGAAATAATGCACGCCAGTGATGGCATTAACGCTATTGTCACCAAACATCAAATGAACAGCACCAGTGGCATAAACGCTCACTATTTTCGTATCATCTAGAAATGCTGTACTATTGCGTGTCGCAGACCCTGTAGTCGCATTTATAACATGTCCTCTATCGCCTCGAAGACGTAAGGCTGGGATTGGATTGTCATTAGCGTCAATTGGTAAAATAGTTGTCATCGTTATATCTCCTTAAAACAAAAAAACGCCCTCAAAAAGCTTGAGAGCGTAATAAAAAACATAGGCACAATTGCCCTATTTGTTTAGGTATATTATCCTATTAGTTCATTTTGTCAATGAAATTATTCTGTATAGTATTCTTTGAAGCGACCATAATAGTATGCCGTATCACCATATCCATAGCGGGCGTGACGCTTAACATCTACGTTAGATAGTACAAGTGACAAATTCTCGTATCCAAAGTCAGAGAATTGCTTAACACCTGTTGTAACAACTTCTCTTGGTGTCTTGTCCCACTCAACAATATAAAGTGTGTAGTCAGATTCATTGGCAAGTAAACGCGCATCAGACACCGCCAAACATGCAGGCGTGTCCAGAATAACAAGATCGTATGCTTTTTTCAAAGATGCAATCAAATCCTTCATCTTCTTAGATGAAATAAGATCAAGAGCACTATTAGGCACTGAGCGCGCATAAATGACGTGCGCGCCAGATGCTTCGTCTTTCGTCACAACACTCTCAAGAGGTGCGTTACCTGACAAGTAATCCACAATTGTTTTATCATTAGATTGGCGCATCAAGCGGTGAATATTAGGACGGCGTAAGTCACAGTCAATCACGATCACTTTCTCACCAGATTTAGCCGACAAGCGCGCCAACCACGTAGAAAGGGTTGTTTTCCCCTCAGCAGGAAGTGACGATGTGATAGTCACAACTTTTGGCTTGTCTTTTTCAGTTTGACCATTACGTAAATTCAAAACCATACGTAGCGTTCTTATTGACTCAGACACTGCTGATGACGGCTTGTTAAGGATGTAATCACCCAATCCGCCTTTACCAGGATTTTCAGCCGTCGGGATCAACCCATAGCATGAGTAACCCGTACGAGATTCAAGTTGTGAAGCACTTCTAAACGCATTGTCCAATTTCTCTAAAATAAGAACCAACGTGATACCGATAAACAAAGCAATGGCAGTTGTTAAACTTAAAATCAAAGGCTTGTTTGGGTAAGAAGGCGCTTCAGGTGGCGCAGCATAAGAAAGAATACGTGCATCCGCCTCTTCTAACTCTTCTTGCTGGTCAGATCTTTTGTATGTCTCAAGAAATGTATCAAAGATCATACGGTTTGATTCAGCTTCACGTTCTAATTCACGCAAACGGATCATTGATTGGTTTTCACCTTTTTTAAGGCCGGTAACCTCAGACAAATTCTCTTCTAATAGCTCGACTTTTTGCTCAGCTAAGCTCAGCTCATTCTCAATTGTGATTGCAACATTAGCAATTTCTGTACGAATTTTAGCGCGTAGATCCGCAAGCTCTGCATTCACATTAATAATTGATGGGTGGCGTTTACCGTAACGAGAAGACAGATCCGCTTTACGTTGTAGCAGGGCTGTTTCTAGCTTTTTTAACTCTTGAATATTTTTATCATTTGCAACGGCAGAATCTTGAGCAAACGCAGATGGGTTGTTTGCGTATTTTTTAATCTCGTTGAGTTTTGCTTCTGCATTGGCACGTTCTGATTTCGCAGACACAAGTTGAGAGTTCATCTCAGACAATTGCTGTCCAGTTACCTCATAACGTGAGCCAGAAATAAGACCGTTTTCAGATCTATATTGCTCTACGGCAGCCTCTGATACGCGCACTTGTTCTCTTAGCTCGTCCAAACGACCGTCAAGCCATGTTGTGACTTTTTGCGTTGCGCGGAATTTAGAATTTAGGCGCTCTTCTATATATACATCAACAATTGTATTTGCGACCAAGGCTGCTTTGTTTGGGTCCTCGGCTGTGTATCCAACTTGTATAACGTAAGACCCTGGTACAGGCTTGACGTGAACACGAGAAAGGAATGAAGACACAATACGCGCTGCGTCTTGGTCAAGCACAGAGCTATTGTCCATTTCAGAATTCATAACTGAAAGTGATTTAAATGCGCCCGCTTCGCTTTTTTCAGGAAGCATATTTAATTTTTGAACAACCTTACGGCCTAATTCTTGAGATTTTAAAACCTCAACTTCGCTTAAAATAATTGTTGTATCCAAGCGCATGTTCGACATGAAGCTGTCAACATCAATACTTGAATGATCAATTTTATCAGTTTCAATGAGAAGCAATGAATTTGCAGTATAGCGTGTCTGCAACATCGACGTAATAAAAAACGCCGAGAGAAACGCAATGATCATGACCGTAATCACGATCCATTTCCGACGCCATAAAAGCATTAAAAGACGTCTAAGATCTACGTCTAGCTCGTCAAAGTGATGTCCATTTGATTGGTTTTGTCCATTTTTTATATATACACTTGTCATTGCTTAGAAAAAACGTTCCTTTACTCGAATGATATCGCCAGGCAAAACGCTAGATGTTGGAAGTAAGCGTAATTTCTTTCCGCCTTCGCTAGAGCGGACAACTTCAATTGAATTGGCATTGGCGCGGTATGTGAAACCGCCACTTATTGCGACAGCTTTTAATACATTCATACCGTCTATGTAGCTGTAGCTTCCCGGACGACGTACCTCACCCATAATGTAGAAAGGTCGAAATTCAGCAATTTCAATCGCAACGCTTGGATCAACCAAGTATCCATTAGATAATGCAACAACAAGAAGATCTTCTGCCTGACGCAATGTCATACCGGCAACCTTGATCTGACCAACAAGAGGAATAGACACCATGCCAAGTCCATCAACTTGGTAGACTTTTGACAAATCCTGCTCGCCATATACTGTAACACGCAACTTATCAGATGCACCAATTGTGTAGGCATCACTCATCGGTGTTGACGTGGCGTTTTCGGTCGGTGCTGTTTGGCTCGCCAATGCTGCGGCCGTATTTTGATCTACATCTATTTCAACGCCGTCGATGACAACTGTATTAACTTCAACAGGTGTTACGTCTGTCGGCATCTTTTCTGCATCAGAAACAATTTGTAGCGGGTCTGCACTTCCGTCAGCAGCCCACACTTGCGGTGTAGCTACAAACGATGTAGCAACCAACATGATAGCAAAAAATATATTCAGTACGTTTTTCATGACATCCATGAGAACCATGGTTAAGTTAAATTAAGACCGCATAAAGAATCAGTCACTTATTATAATAATATTGTTTTATATGATCTGACAAGAGTCAGAGGTGAATTATTTTACATTAAGGCCAAATTCGTTATGTTACGGTGTGTTTCTAAAGGTTTTTTCTTCATATTAATGAGTTACACCCATCAAAATGACAACAAATTGTCGTAAAAATCTAATTTAATATGTGCCCGTTAGACGCAACATAAACAAATTTCTATCAAAATCGTTCCCAGCAAAATTACTATCTTGTGTGCTATAAACATAACGCCCCTGAATGTTGTAATATGGACTTGGTCTGTATGTAAAACCAAGCCCTAAATTATAAACATCGTCTTCGCGGTTAATACCATCGTAGTCGCGGTTTGTGTAAGAGGCTTGCGCATTGAGCACAAGATAGCGTCGAAGCTCGTGATCAAGTGACAATGTACCATTTGTCTGTACGATACCTTGTATAATTTCATTGTCCTGCACAAGACGCCTTGTTAAATCCAAACCAATACTGGATAGGCGTGTAACGTTATAGTCTAGCTCTGCGTCAATTGCGACGTTTTCGACATCAGATAACGTTGGGTTATCAAAATCAATCGCCGCATAACCAACTCCGATTTCAGCACTGACTAACCCTTTATATTTGGTCGTTAACCCTAAAAGCGCGCCTAATGTTTTTGCATCACGAAATGTTGATGTATATGTCTGCGCCCCTTCATCAAAAATTGCCTTATCATATTTCGTGCTTCCATATACACCTGATGCAAACACAGTGTGGTTAACAGGAAGCTCGTATGACGCCCTCACCTCAACTTGATTTGTCTCGTAATTGGCGTCGCTATTGATCACGCGTCTAGAGGGATCCAAAAAAGACACGCCATCTTCAAAGGTTTTTTGCAAATGATTTAAATTGACATTAAGCCCAAAACGATTGGGTTTATATGCAACCCCCGCCGTAAGCTCTAAGTCTGTAACCGATAATGGCTCTTTTGTGAAAACACGAGACAAATTATCTGCGCGATCTTGGTGATAGCGCTCGTATCCAATCCCGTAAGGGAGTATCAAATCGTGTCTTAACTCATAAGCGCCGTTTACGTCTAAACTATAATTTTCAAGATTTTCATTCGTGTTATCAAGATAACGAACAATCTCACTTTCCAATTGCGCGCTTATATAATTTTTATCTTTTTGCTTTTGAATTGAAAGACCAGGTGACACGACAAACGCCATGTCAGCTTCTTCATTTGTCTCGGATGCATATAAATTGTCATTATATTCATACCCAACACCAAGAGACGGCAAAACAATAAAGTGACTGACAATAAGCCCCTTAGGCTCAAAATCTGAAAAAGTCCTATCAGCCACAGGTAAAAGTGTCTCAGCATCCGGCTCACGCTCGATTGAGCGAATATCAACACCCCCAAAATTGACCTGATCCATAACAGGGTCTGTAGCCGAAAAGGCTGCGTTTATTTGCAGCGCAACCCAAAGCAACACCACTATAAACAATAGGTGGTGCTTCATTTGACCGTGCATTAAATTTCTAAACAAACCGTTCATAATCAGACAAATATTTCTTAAAAACGGGTCAGGAATAGACCCAAGATATGGTATCCCCCCGAGAAAAAGGAGACGAATCACTTTTTATGCTAGCACAAAAGCTGCATTTATCCACATTTTATTCACAGGGAGTGTTCTGACGGGGGCGTGCTGAGGACGTACCGTATAGTTAATTTTGCCCCGATACCGAAAAAGTATGCTCATCAATAATATCACCACTTGGTAACGTTTGTAGTTTGAGTGTGACATTGACATCACTAAGGCCCGTCGTGTAGTCGCGAATAGTCGAAAGCGTATTTGCAAATCTGCGCGTAGCCTCAATTGGCTCATCCTTGTCATCTGGTCTTAAAAACAAAATGGCATATTCGTGATGTCCCGTTTGCGCCAATATATCGCTCTGTCTTCGCGTTTGCGCCAAATGATGCGCCAAACGAGCCGTTGCGTGATTGGCAGAATACTCACCATCTTCGACTAGAATATTTTTATAATTATCAATGGCTATAAACAACACGAACTCAAGCTCATTGTAACGCCCCGCACGCTGCATCGCGCTTAAAAAAAGCTGGTAAAAAGCAGATTTTGAAATCACGCCGCCCGCACTTGGAAAATCCTCAGCATCATTACTCAGCTGCTTGGAACGCATAACAAAATCGGAAGCCGTGTTCACGGCCTTTTCAATTGTATCTAAATTTATATTTCCTACAACGTAGGCATTGCTGCCTATATCACTGGCACTTTCATCAAAATCTTCATCGCACATAACGATTGTATATATGTAGCCTAAGCTGGAGCGGCGCATCGCAGAAATATTCTGGGCTTTCGCATCTAAAACTTGCTTGTCTAGTAAAACCATCGGGAATCTATCTTTTTGCAAAAACCCTATCGCATCCTGCCAATTCGTAGCCAGTTGCGCTGAGTGCCCCTGCATTTCGAGACTACTACAAATATGTTCACCGCGTGTATGATCTGTATCGAGGACAAGAATTTTCATAGGAATACCTTATTGATGGCTTTCAAAACAAAAAAATTGTCGCACGAACGCAAGATATGCGCAAGGCTTTGATCATGCTTTGTATGTACTTTAATCTCATTGACTTTCACGGGTGAGACCGATACAAAAATATAATCATAATATGAACAAAAGGCATAAAAGTAAGCATGACTATCTATCTGTACGAAAATGATTTACCCGATGATTTAAAACTGGAGGGTGACCTTGCCATTGACTGTGAGACAATGGGCCTAAACCTTCATAGAGATAATCTATGCTTGATACAGATCTCAACAGGAGACGGCAACGCGCATCTTGTACAGTTCAAAGATCGTAAATATGATTGCCCAAATCTAAAGGCGCTTCTTTCCAACCCAAAAACAGAAAAGATTTTTCACTTTGCGCGCTTTGATATCGCCGCAATAAAAGCCTACCTTGATGTCGACTACACATCAATTTTTTGTACAAAAATCGCCTCACGTCTTTGCCGCACATATACAGATAAGCACGGCTTGCGTAATGTCACGAAAGAGCTTTTAGGGGTTGATCTAGACAAACAACAGCAATGTTCTGATTGGGGGGCAGAAGACATCACCGAGCTACAGCAGATTTATGCTGCAAATGACGTGCTATATCTTCACAAGCTTCGCGATATCTTAAAAGAACGCCTTGTCCGTGAAGATCGCATGGCGTTGGCTCAACAATGCTTTGATTTTCTACCCGCACGCTCAGATCTAGACCTGCTCGGCTGGCCTGAAACAGATATTTTTGCACATATATAAAACCCCAAAAACAAAGCCTTACATCATGACAATAAATGCTATTGAAAGCGCAAAGCGCATCATACAAATAGAGGCTGATGGCCTTTTACAACTCAAAGAGTCTCTCGATGAGCGGTTCGAACAAGCCATATCCGTCATTGATGAAATGAAGGCTAAAAAACAAGGACGCCTGATTATTTCTGGTATGGGGAAATCCGGGCATATTGCAACGAAGCTTGCCGCAACCATGGCCTCAACCGGTACACCCGCCTTTTTCGTACATCCGGGCGAAGCCTCTCATGGCGATCTTGGAATG
Organism: Micavibrio sp. UBA1850; assembly: GCA_002338525.1. Taxonomy (GTDB): domain Bacteria; phylum Pseudomonadota; class Alphaproteobacteria; order Micavibrionales; family Micavibrionaceae; genus UBA1850. Next base: position 97,550 of record DDIM01000007.1, read on the forward strand.
ATTACTGAAAATGACATAGTGATGTTGCTTTCAAACTCTGGCGAAAATGCCGAAATGTCAGACATGATTGCCTATACACGCCGTTTCGGGATTACACTTATCGGCATGACCAGTAACCCAGACAGCGCACTTGCCAAACATTCTGATATTGTCTTGCTTGTGCCTAAAGCTAAAGAGGCCTGCTCTATTGGAATGGCGCCAACAACATCAACAACAATGATGATTGCCTTGGGTGATGCTGTTGCCATTACGCTGTTGGAAAATAGCGGCATGACAAAAGACGACTTCAAAATATTCCACCCTGGCGGAAAACTGGGCCAAAAATTGAAAACAGTTGCCGACCTTATGATGAAAGAAGACGATCTTCCGCTTGTATCAAGACAAACAAAAATGGATCAGGTTCTTTTGACCATGACAGAAAAAAATCTGGGATCCGCAATTGTCGTCGATGACAATAAGGCCTTAATCGGCATTATCACGGACGGTGATTTAAAACGTCACATGAACGCGGACCTGTTTTCTAAAACGGCCGCTGATCTTATGAGCAAAAACCCAAAAACGATTGACTCAAGCGCTCTTGCCGCAGAAGGCCTAGATATAATGCTCAATCATTTTAAAAACCCAATTACAAGTCTTGTCGTGGTCGATAACGATCAAGTTACAGGCATGTTGCGTATCCAAGAATGTTTACAAGCTGGCATTGCGTAAAAGACTGGAATTTCATCAATAATGCGTCATAATAACGCCCATGGAGCATGATTTAAACGACGTAGACACACAAAGTAAGGCGACACTGTCAGACCTTGCGCATACTCGCGACCATAATCAAATCATTAGCCTCAAAAGAGCAAAATGGGTCAGACAACTGCGTATTATCTTTCCCGTCGTTGCAACATGTATTCTGTTAGGCGCCCTTGTTTTTAGCGACAGAAAAGACGCACTTGAGGCCACCCCTATTAATGAAATCGTCTCTCAAGATGTAGGCAAAAACGAGCTTTTGAACCCTAAGTTCAAATCTAAAGACGATAAAGACAACCCCTTCATCATCACATCAGATCGTGCCTTCCAACATAAAAAAGACGGCGATAAAATATTACTAGAAAACCCCAACGCTAATATTAATATGCTCAATGGTGATCAACTCTCATTAGGCGGTGATCAAGGCGTGTTTAAACAAGAAGAGCAAACACTCAAACTTGACGGCAACGTTCAGCTTGAACAAAACGAAGAATACATTCTCAACACCACTTCGGTTAAAATTGATCTTGAAAATCAAATTGCCACAAGTGACGTTGAGGTTACAGGATCGGCTCCTGCCGGAGACATTAAGGCGTCTGGACTTAACGCCAATGCCAATAATGATATTATCATCTTTAAAGGGCCTGCAACCCTGACCCTTAAACCCAAAACGTCAGACTAACCCACCACAAAATGGATAACTCATGAAAAATTTTGCCCTCTCACTCTACATTCTAAGCCTGCTTGGCCTGCCAACATTATCCATGGCACAAGATTTCAACACGAGCCCAGCGGAAAATGAAGACGCCCCTATCGAAATTTCAGCTGATGGCGCGCTTGAGTGGCACCGACAAGACAAACAATACATCGCGCGCGGTAATGCCATGGCAACGCAGCAAGATAAAACCATTAAAGCCGATATTTTAACGGCAAACTATGAATCAAGCGAAGAAAACGACGCGCAAATCACCAATATCATAGCCGAGGGTAACGTGATCATTACCACAGCAACGGATACCGCATATGGCGATCGTGGTGACTATGATGTTACAAAGGAAATCGTGACGTTAACAGGTGACGTCAAAGTCCTAAGAGACAAAAATGTGCTTAACGGCAAAAAAGCGGTCGTAAACCTCAAAACAGGTGTCAGCAAAATGCTGGGCGACAGCAACGGCGGCCGTGTAACGGGTACCTTTTACCCCTCTAGTTCCGAGTAGGTTTATACCGATTGTAAAATGGGCCTTATCCGACCTAATGCCCAATCAATCTCGTCTTTCGTAATTGTAAGAGGAGGGGCAAAACGAACAATCGTCTCATGCGTTTCCTTACACAAAATACCCTCATCCTTAAACTGCTCGCATAGGGTTCGTGCCGAGATTTTGTCGGGGTCAATATCCATCCCTATCCAAAGCCCCGCCCCGCGAACGTCTCGCACATAACCAGAGTTCATATCTATTAAGCTCTGTTTGAGATAGTCGCCAAGCGTTTTACTCTTAAGGCTTAGCTGTTCATCTTCTAGGATTGATAGCGCCTCCAATCCGATCGCGGCAGCTATAGGGTTACCGCCAAATGTTGAGCCATGCGAGCCTGCATCAAAAACATCCATCACATCCTTACTTGCCAAAAATGCTGACACAGGATAGACACCGCCGCCTAAGGCTTTGCCCAAAATAAGCCCATCGGGATTGTTGATTTCGTGCTGAAACGCAAAATCCTTACCCGTTCGCCCCAAACCGGTTTGGATTTCATCAATGATGAATAGTACATTATGTTTTTTACAAATGGCCTGTGCTTCCGCTAGCCAACCTTCCGGCGGCATCACAATGCCCGCCTCCCCTTGCATTGGCTCAGTAATATAGCCACAAACATGAGGATCAGCGGCGATACGCTCTAACGCATCTAGGTCACCGTAAGGCGTCTCAACAAACCCGCCATCGAACGGGCCAAAATCACGCTTGTACTCCGCCTCTGATGAAAAGCCGACAATAGTTGTTGTTCGCCCGTGGAAATTTCCAGACGACACAATAATCTTTGCCTTATCTTTTGGAATTTTTTTGGTTTGGTAACCCCAGCGGCGTGCCGCCTTAATGGCTGTTTCAACGGCTTCCGCCCCTGTATTCATAGGCAGCATTTGATCCATACCGCTTAAAATACATAGCTTTTCAGCAAACGCGCCTAACTTGTCCGTGTAAAAAGCACGCGAGGGAACACCAAGTGTATTGAGCTGTGATATAAGCGCATTTTGAATGCGTTGGTTAAGATGTCCCGCGCTCATCGCGCTATAGGCACTTAAAAAATCAAGGTATTTATGACCCTCAACATCCCATACCCAGCATCCATCTGCCTTGTTAAGAACGACAGGTAAAGGGTGATAGTTAGACGCGAGATAACGTTGCTCTCTATCGATATAGTCTTGTGTTTTCATGGCATACCTCCCGTTGCATTTATTAAATCATGCAATGAGGAGTATACCAGATAAGAGTGTAAAAATACTTACTAAGATTATTTAAGGTGAGCGTTAAGCATCCAAGCTGTTTTTTCATGCTCGTCAATGCGCTCGATCAACATATCAACTGTGGCTTCATCGCCAGCATCTTCAGCAGTTCTAAGCACAGGATAAATCACTTCAACAATCTTTGTATGATCTTCGGCAAGCTCTTTAATCATCGCTTTGCCGTCAATCACTTTTGGCTGACCTTTTAATGTCGCATTCTCCATGATCGACTGCTGATCGCATGGTGCATAGGCACCAAGGGCACGAATACGTTCTGCCAAATCATCTGACACTTCCCAAAGGGCTGTGTATTGCTCTTCAAACATTGCATGCAGTTGGCCAAAATTAATGCCTTCAACATTCCAGTGAAAGCTATGTGTTTTAAAGTAAAGTACAAATGTATCAGCCAAAACCTTTGTTAGACCATTAACGATCTTTTCGTTGGCTTGACCACTCATATAATTTTCGCGACTCATAATATATCCTTTTGTTTATATTCAATTTATAGGTTTTGCATTCTATGCAATTAACCTATATCTTTTAAAAGAAAAATCAAGGACAGGGGTTTGTTTAAATGTGTGGCGTATCTGGCTTATTCTCTCTAAATAAATCTTCAAAAATAAACCTGAACATTAAGAATATGTGCGACGCCATCGCCTATCGCGGACCAGATAGCGATGGGTTTTGGGTAAACGAAAAAGATGGCGCAGCCCTCGGCCACAGGCGCCTGTCTATCATAGATTTATCCGAAGCAGGTCATCAGCCGATGCATTCGCCTTCTGGCCGATACATCATGAGCTATAATGGTGAAATCTATAATTATCTCGAAATTAAAAACACACTTGAAGGCAAAGGGCATAAATTCATAGGGCACTCAGACACAGAAGTTCTTCTATGTGCCTTTGAAGAATATGGCATCCAAGAAACTCTTAAAAAACTAAGCGGCATGTTTGCCATCATACTTTGGGATCAGCATGACAAAAAAGTAACGCTCATTCGTGATTTTATGGGCAAAAAGCCCCTATATGTCGGGTGGGCCGGCAACGACATACTTATGTCTTCAGAGCTTAAGGCTTTTCATACGCACCCGGACTTTCCCGCATTGGTCAACCCCGATCATCAAGCCTTATATTTTAAATATGCTTGTGTTCCTGCGCCTTATTCAATCTACAAAAATGTATGGCAAGTCGAGCCTGGTTCACTCATAACGCTAGACATCAACGGCCTGTCAACGGGTCAGCATCTTTTACCCTTTATGGAAAAATACTGGGATGCAAAAGATATCGTGAAACAAAACGCCGCCGAACGTAAAAAACCACTATCAGATAATGAGGCAATTTCACAGTTCGAAGCACTTCTTTCAACATGCATCTCCGAGCGTATGATCTCTGACGTGCCGTTGGGTGCGTTTCTATCTGGTGGTATTGATTCAAGCGCCATAGTGGCCCTCATGCAAAAACAAAGCACAAAACCTGTAAAAACATACTCAATTGGGTTTGAAGTCGAAGGCTTTAACGAGGCTGAATTTGCAAAAAACATTGCAACGCATCTTGGCACTCACCACCACGAGCTTTACGTGACACCAAAAGAGGCGCTCGACGTTATTCCAAAACTTGCCGATATATACGACGAGCCCTTTGCCGATATCTCACAAATCCCGACCTTTATGGTTTGCCAATTCGCCCGCCAGCATGTAACTGTCGCCCTTAGCGGTGATGGCGGTGACGAAATGCTTGGTGGATATCGCAGACATTTTATGGTGCCGCCCATGTGGCGCAAAATGAATATGTTGGGACATATACCTCGTCATATGGCATCCAAGGCGATAAACGCCATCACCGCAGATACGTGGAATAAAATCGGGGCCACAAAAGGTCACCCCCACCTCGCAGATAGCATGGATAAACTTGCAGGCATTATGCGCCAAAAAGATCATGACAGCGTTCATGACTATTTATTAGGTTTTTGGGAAAATCCTTATGATCTCGTGCCTAACGCAGCCCCCGTTGATCTTCCCTTTAATAATCTCGACTGGAATGGCAAAGCGTTAAGTTTTGCCGAAGATATGATGATGCGTGATAGCCTCTCATATCTCCCCAATGACATACTGCAAAAGGTTGATCGCGCCAGCATGGTCGTCTCGCTAGAAGCCCGCGCGCCTCTTTTAGACCGCCGTATTTTCGAACATGTTTGGACACTGCCAGAGCACATGAAAGTGCGTAACGGAAAAGGTAAGTGGCTTTTACGTGAAGTCCTCGCCCGCCACGTTCCTAAAGATATGTGGGATCGTCCCAAGAAAGGCTTTTCCCCACCATTAGGCCCATGGCTACGTCACGAGCTAAAAGAATGGGCTCATGATTTGCTTGATGAAAAGAAGCTTGAAGACTCTGGCCTCAACCCTGAGCCAATCCTGAAAGTCTGGCATGATCACCAAGCCGGTCGCCGCAATCATGCGGTACGACTATGGTCTGTTCTTATGTACCAATCATGGCGCATGCGATATTCATAAGGTAAATACAGACTATAATATCTTCTTATACACATACACACATAAAAAAAAGCCTCCTGACTGGGAGGCTTTCTTTATTTTCAATTTCTTTACTATCTCAGGTTAGATAACAACAACCTGTTGAAGGTCATCAATTGTTGTTCCTTCAAGAAGAACAAGGTCTTGTGCATTTGATGCCATACCTGATCCACTGGTATCAACAGAAATAACTGTGTTTCCACCAACTTCGCGTTGGAACACAAAGTCTTCAATTGCAGATGTAACAGGGTCAAAGCCTTGCAAGAAGTCAGAAAGATCTAACACATCGCCTTCTCCAACATTGAAGTCTTTAACGCGGTCGATATTGCCGTCAACATCAAGCTGTTCAAACAAGAATGTGTCAGCGCCTGAACCACCGTAAAGTGTGTCTTCGCCTAGTCCACCAGAGATAACATCATCGCCTTCTTGACCAAAGATAACATCATCCCCAGCACCACCAGAAAGCACATCACCTCCGCCTTGACGTTTGTCACCACGGTCTGTTTCGCTTTCTGTTGCAAGCTCTTCTGCGTTCGCTTTGATATATGAGATTGTGTCGCTACGTGACCAGTTCGGGCTGATAACACTTTCACCAGCCTCTAATCTTGTGAAGACCTCCCAGCTAGAGCCAGGAACCACATCAATATCCATATCCAACGCAAGTTGGTCAGTATTAATACTATCTCCAAAGATCAGGTCATCGCCGTCTCCACCTTCAATAACATCGTCACCAAGGCTTGCAAGTTTTCTAAGTGGGCTCAACTCCTGAAGTTCAGCGTCAAGATCCTCAGGATCAATAACGTTCAACGCATTACCATCTGAGTCAATCAGATCAAGAACAGAAAGGCCTTCGTCACCAATATTGATACCAACACCAATCACGTCATCGCTCAACGCTTTGATCTGAGAAATCTCGTCTGATCCATCTTCACCCATAAGCTCACCAAGAAGTTGCGAGTCTGTATCTGGGTTAAATGATTCACCTGTTGCGTCATCCGTCGAGCGGTTTGGCGCACCATCACTGATGAAGTACGTTGTCGTAAACGCATTTTCAATCGGCTCTGAACTTTCCAACCATGAAATCGCATCTTGCAACGGTGATTCATAGTTTGTAAGTCCGTTTGCTGTCAAACCATCCAAGAATGAGAACGCATCCGCAAGATCAGTATCTGATGAGATTGAGAAGGTCGCAGTGCCTTGTACCCCATTAGCAAATGTAATCATGCGCACCTGAACAGAACCACCATCATACTCGTTTAGGTCGGTCAACAAGTTCTTAACCGCCTCGACAAGCAATGATATACGAGATGATGAATCTGCTGCATCGCCCATACTTCCACTGATATCCAAAACCATAACAACATTGTGATCTTGGTTTTGCTCTTCCAAGGACGCGCCGCCGTCGTCACCAATCAAGATGTCTCCAGCTTGCGCACCTTCGATCGTTCCTTCGCCTTCACCAACAACATATTCCTCAGTTGATGGATCAACATCGTCTCTGTTTGAACCAACGATCAGTTTCGGAGACACAGCCAGCTCAACATCAAATGTAAGCGTCGTCGTTGACGTATCACCGTCACCGTCTTGCATTGTGTAACCAAATGCGTCTGTTCCACCGTCAACTGAGCCTCTTGTATATGTGTAAGAACCATCGGCTGAAATCTCAAGTGTTCCAAATTCGCCTTCAATCGTTGTAACACCAGTTTCAGATACAGGGTAATCAGTACCGTTCAGGTTAACGTTTGTAACTGTTGGTGGCACATCAGCACCACTATCATCATTATCAAGAACGTTACCCGTTGCGACCATGTCATTTGCAAGAAGCGCATCTGTGTCCGCGTAGGCACGTGGCCCATCGTCATGAACGTTAATGCCAATCATGCCTGTTTGTGAGTCGCCATCAGCATCTGTAACCTTGATACCGAATTTCAACCAGATGACATCGTCATGATCTGTTGTATCTGGGTGATCAAGAGGTTTGAACTGATTGTACGTGTAACGACCTGTTGTTGGGTTAATCTCCAATGTAAAGACCGTTTCACCAGTTGCCGAAACACCCACATAGCCATTCGCTGTCTCTGACACGTTAACAGCTGATCCACCAGATGTTAGCGGCTGTGAACTACCGTTCACGTCAAACATCGCGCTGAATGTATCAGTCGTAACAACTTCACCTGCGCCATCTGCACCAAAGTCAAAGTCAAGAGTGTCAGTCAGCGTTAGTGGGTTTGTGTCTGAGAGGTTCGTCTCATCAACTGGCATATATTTCGTATCGATAAACGGCGCATCGTCGTGTACATGCACTGTGATAATGCTGTCAGCCGTATCACCGTCATCATCCGTACCCGTCACACCAAATGTCAAATCAATGATGTCATCAGGATCAGAAACATCTGCGTGATCAAGCGTACCAATCAATTCAAATGTAAAGTCACCATTAGGTTCAATTTCCATTGTAAAGATTGTCTCATTACCGGCTTTACCAGTGTAAGTATTTCCGTTCAACGTCACCGTTACAGGAACACCATTTGATGTCAGCTCAGATCCAGCTACAGACCCAGAGTATGAGAATGTATCTGCGCCACCCGCTGATATTGTGCCCGGGCCATCGCTACCAAATTCTGCATCAAGTGTACCTTCAACAGAAATTGGGCCTAGATCAGTTTCATCAATTTTAACATCTCCAACGCCTAGCTCTGGACGCTCGTCTGCGCCATCTGAGTTAATTGTCAATGTTGCTGTATCTGGATCGCCATCGGCATCAACAACTGTGTAAGTAAACACATCTTGTGCCTCATTCGGTGATGTACGGTTATACGTATATGAACCGTTTGCAGAAATTGTAAGAACACCAAACTCTCCTGTAACATTCACGGTGCCTGTTGCAGGAACCGCAACTGAAACACCATTAAATGTAATGTTTGTTACAACGCCAACTTCGTCAAATCCGATATCATCATTAGAAAGAACATTGCCTGATGTGCTTGTCTGATTATCAGAAAGAGCATCTGTATCATCTACGGCTTTTGGCCCATCATCATCAACAGAGATTGTGATTGTTGATGGTGTTGTATCACCATCAGCATCTTCGGCTGTTACACCAAACTGCAATGTGATTGTGTCATCAGGGTTTGTTTCATCTGCGTGATCAAGCTGATCAAGCAATGTAAATGTGTATGTTCCATCTGAGGCGACACTCAAGGTAAACACATCACGGCCATCCGCAGATGTTCCTGTATATGTATTGCCGTTCAATGTCACTG
>DDIM01000012.1 GCA_002338525.1 Micavibrio sp. UBA1850
CTCTACCAACTGAGCTATACCCCTATGACCTTTTCGGTAACACTTTCTAGCGTAAACTTATTTTAAATTCAACAAATCATTTTAAAACTTTTTCATGAACTAATAATCCTAAATTCTAATTTAAGATTAGATAGAGTATTATAATAATGAGAAATACAATTGATCGGTTTTTAATGTTAAAAATAGCAGAGTTAATAAAGAACGCATTGGGATATCAGTCGCCATTTGACATGGGGCTATTCGATAAAATTGATGATAAAGATGTTTTTTATCCTTGGGGTGCAAATGGAGAAGCATTTTCAGTAAATGAAGAAATAACTCCTAAATTAACTACGTTTATTCGTTCTCTAGTCGTAGTTACTTTTCTATCTATAATAGTTTGCATAGCGTTAGAATTCACTGGTCTCATTCATTCTGATATCAAGCATTATGTTCTTCAAGGAGGCGTGATGTTTTTTTCTATTCTCTATTTCCTAGGTTTGAGGCTTTATGCTCCTAAAACAAAAATTTACACAAAACCCACTTCAAAGCGGGTTGTGGAATCAAGGGTGCTATTCATCTTTATCCTTTTAGTTTTGGTTACGCTAACTACAATAATGTTTCCTTTTTTCTATCCTCCGATTGCGCCTTCATCTCCATTTATTTTTGTCTGTCTGGTTTATTTAGTTGGTCTTTTGTCAGTTTTTGTCAAAGTTTATAAAACCAAAGGGCATTACTTCAGCGCTTAAATGAATGCTTTTAACGGCCCAAATTGTATAAGTTTGATTCTGCTGTTGTGAAGATAAAGAAATATTAGCAGTGTTAATTAGGCTAAAATAATGTTTCCAATTTTAATGTGCAAATAGAAAAATGGCTAAAAGATTCGAAAATAAAACACTTCATGACTTTGCATCTCGGTTTGTTAAACTTGAAGATGATAAGTTTCTTTTCTATTTGTGGGGTACTATGGGAGAAGCTATATACGTTAGCAGAAGGTCTAAGAGGCATATTTTAGTATTCCTGTCATTTTTTTATATTTCTGCCCTTTCGTCAGCTTTTATATATTTATTGCTTGTTCAGAAAGAATTGATTTCAGTCATGGCTAGTAATTACATAATGTCTACAGCGCCAATATTTTTGACAATCACGTACATAAGCTACATGTATTTTCTACAAAAAAATATGCAATTGCAAACCACACCAAAACATCAGCAGTTTTATACAAAAAGGCTGTTCTTTTTGTGGGTGGCTTGTGTGGGTTTTCAAATCCCTGCATGGGCTGTTATATTTTACAAAACATTTGAAGTAAAAGATATTTTGTTTTGTACAACAGGTATTGCATATACATTATTCATTACTCACTTATGTGTAAGGTTATATAAAACCAAAGGGCATTACTTCAGCGCTTGAATGAATGCTTTTAACGGTAAATTGTATAAGTTAAATTCAATTGTTATACTAGTGAATTAAAACAACTGTTGGTTGCTCAATAACTAAATTATTTAATCATTAAAAGTTTGTTCAACAAGCTTAGTTATAGCGCAGGATCATGAAAAAGATATTAAACTGGTTTTCTTATAAACCAAACGATGTTTTTGAAACATTTTACTTTCGAGAAATGGAAGATGGGCGCCAATTTTTTCTTCCCTATGGTTGTTCCGACAAGGGATACGAGATATCACCTAAACAAAAAAAGGGTATAAATAACTTATTTGCACTTTCTTTACTGGTGTTTGTGTTATCTGTTTTATGCTTTTTTTATAATGTTATGCCAGATACTTTTCAGTCTTTGGGCACTATTGCCATAGCCCTTAACATTGGTTTCTACGCAGCAATATTCTTTTTTTATGGCCTACTTTTTTTCTACAAAAAGTCTTTTGGTGAGCTCGAAGATCTTCCGTACCAAAAAAATGTGTCAATCATGCCTGTGATAGCAAGTAACGTATTAACTACAGTTATATTTAATAATGTTCTAATACCATTTACATTGCTTATATCGAATAACCCAATTTTATGGATTTTTGGTGTTTTAGTTATTATTGTAAGCCCAATTTTACTATTAGTTTTATACAAAAAAACATATATATTTCAAAAGGATGTATAGATTAGCTTGGCGAGGAGCAGATCATTAAGAAAATACTAAACTGGTTGGTTATTTCTCCAAGCCCAAAGTTGGAAAATACTTATTTTGAAAAAAACTCAAGTGGTGAAATTCTATATTACCCTTGGTCAGGTGGGGAGTCCTACACTGTGAGTCGTGTTGATAGAGATAAGTTTTGGATACTATTTAGTATTAATTTATACCTATTATTGACGTTTATAATAGCTTTAAATGTGTTTACTGGTCTTTCTTTTTTGGTTGCAGTGCCGCTAATAATAAATGCTAGTGTTGTTTCGAGTTTAGTGCTTTCTTTTTTTTACGTTAAGAGTTTAAGTCATACTAAAAAAAGTACAGCCATAACAAATAGGCCAGTTAAAAGTACTGTGAAAAGCTTGCTCATTCTCTTCGTTGTGCAGGCGCTATGTACCTTATTTTTGTTATTTTTAAATCCACAGATTTCTTTTCTGTGGCTAATGGGGGGAGGGTCCTTAATTTTCTATCCTCTTTTAATCGGATTTTTTTATTACAAAAAAGGGTTCATACTCAAAAAACACCTGATTTAATCTAATTTCCTGGGGAGGAAAGAATGACAAAAAACGAATTTTTGTCAGAAGATGAATTCTTAGGACCTGTATAAATTTAATTCTATGGGTGTATTAGTGAAGAAAAGCAACTATTGATGGTTATAAGGATTTTGGGAAAAATAAATTATGAATAAAAAAATTATAACCTTGTTATTTGCTATGCTTATTTTTTTTGTCGCGGGCGGTTATTTATTTTCCCAATACACCAGTACCCCTAAGACCATAAGAGATTATTTGGGTAAGCCTGAATATATGACCATTGACCTAGATAAACCATTAGGCACACAAACATCAATTGTTGAAATTGGTGAGAGGACATTTGAAATTCCAGCTGTGTACATACAAACAAATCTAGGAGGCAAAAGAAAACAAGATGGTGTAAATCTACTTTATGTATATCCAGATTTTACGTCTCGAGCTGACTTTGAAAATAAACAGGAGTACGAAAAGGCGAATAATGAGAAACGTTTTGGACACATGTTAATACACATTCCTGTAGAAGACTTTACACTTGGCCAAAGTTTTGAAGCTGTGCGCGCCAGCGTCAACGAAATAGAAGAAAAAGAACTTTTTAACAGTCTTAAAAGAGAAATATGGTATAGAACTAAAAAAGGTGAAATAAAGCCTTATTACGATGTTTATGTTTACAAAAACTCTGATGGCCAAGTTGTCGACTATATAAACTGCTCTCCTGAGGAAAAAGAAGGTGTAAAGCACCTTGGTTGTAGCCATAAATTTGTGGATAAAAATATCCTATATAGCATTTACTATAACAAAGAAAAATTCCTTTCATCATGGCGAGAGCACAAAGAAAAAGCCATAGCGTTTATAGATAGTTTTGAGATTAAAACGTCTCAATAAGTAAATAATACGTGAAGTGCAGGGAGGCATTCATGCAACTAACCACATTTCAATTATTCACCTTAGACGCAGTGAGTGCAGGAGGGTTATTCGGCCGATGTATATTTTTTAGGAGACAGAATATTATTTGTGTCCAGCGCGTTTTTGATTTTTGTATTTATATCTGAAGGATATGTTGTAAGCATTTGATCCATCGCCAGAAATGGAAGTCTGTAAGGAGGAAATCCTAGTTTTATGCCTTCTTCCATTAATGCCAAATAGCAAAGCCTTGCTTTTTCGCCTTGTGTTTTGGGATCAAATATAAGGGCGGACACGGCAATTAAGTAATTATCAGCAGTATTGCTGAAATTAAAAATAGGATTGATATCAAATTTTTTACAGGTTTTTGTGAAGAACGCTTCGTATTTCTTTGTCGATACCCCATCAAATGGAATTATTGGGGCGTACCATATAATGCCGCATCCATCTTTTGCTGGATTTATTTCTGCGTGCTTATCTGTCTTACTACGATTACGCCAATAGGCAAGTTTTAGCATTTTATCGCTCGGTGTGCCTTTGTATAGTGACCAAGCCGTAAAAATTGTATCGAGCTTTTTTCTGACATTGCTGGGAATGAAGTTTTTGAGTTTAAACAAGACATCATGTCGGAACTCGTTAATGATGACTATGCTGTCTGTAATGCGGTTTAGGCGTTTTTTAAGTTCGCGGGCAACGGCATTATTTATTACCTTGGGACCGGCGCAGGTTATGACGATGATAAAATCGGCTATTTTGTTGTCTTTTGTAACTTGGTCGATAACGCTTTGCGGTAAATGATCGTTACGATCCATATACTCTTTAGGGTAGGGGATCTGGGATGCCGCCAATGAATATAAAGAGTTGAAAACCTTTATAGAGATATTGGGTATGTCCCATTGTTGGCGCATGCATCTCAAAGAATCTATAACATGGGAAAGATTGTCACCGTTTGTTTGTGCAATTACCACCGTATTATGTGCAGGTTTTAAGGCCAGCTTGATTGTCATCTGTGTGACAATTCCATAGTTACTTTGAAAAAATAGTCCATCAGTATGCGGGCCTAGCCCGTGTTTATAAAGTTTATCAACCTTTGTGCACCCAAGGTGTGATAATTGAGATTGATAATATGTTCCGTCAGGCAGTATGGCTTGTATACTGGTTACAGCATCTGCATGGTCTGCAAGAGGGGGCATTCCAAAGCCACGCTCAAGATAGTTTCCAGTAATACTTGCATACGGGCTAGACCCTGTAACGGACATGATGTGTTTATCACCGTGGTCTTTTAGAAAACAGGCGAGTTGTTTTTGTGTAACGCCGGGTTGCACCGTAATGTAGGAAAGTGTGTCGTTATATTCGACGATTTGGTTCATCAATGATAAGTCCAATATGACGGCATTGTCTTGTGCCGGCGATGAATCTGAATAGCCCCAGTTCTTGCCTCCACTAATTGGATGGATTTTAATTTTATGCTCGTTGGCTATTTTTAAAATCGCACTGATTTCTTCTTCGTCTACAGGCTTTAAGACAGCATCAATTTGTGTGCGGTGAGATGTAGTTGAAAGCGTGTAAGTGTCTTTAAATTGCGCATCAATAATTCTGTCATCGGGGAGTGCCGATGAAAATAATTGTTTATAATTCATGATGATTTTTTATCAATATCCAATAAGACGTTAACGAGGCGCACTTAGTTACGCATTAAATTACGCGGCAAGTTTGCCGTGACAATGTTTAAACTTCTTGCCTGATCCACAAGGACACGGCGCGTTACGGCCAACCTTGCTCCACGTTTGGGGGTCTTTCTCATCAAACTCGCGTTTGAAGGGAACAGAGCCTGACATAATGCTTTGGTTACTTTCTGCAACGGCCTCTGCCTCATTTTCGAGAGCAGGGTCTGTGCGGCCTTTATGCATTTCTTCTTGTTGGCGGCGTTGTGCCTCCATCATGGCTTTGACAGCGTCTTCATCAAAATCAAGTTCAACAAAACTAAGGTCGTGAACAATGTTTTCTTTCATGGCATCTAACATACCTTCAAAGAAGATAAAGGCTTCTGTTTTGTACTCGTTCAATGGGTCTTTTTGTCCAAAAGCACGCAAATTAATACCTTGGCGTAGATGGTCGAGGCTCAGCAGGTGTTCTTTCCAGCTTTGATCCAATGTTTGAAGCATCATTGATTTTTGAACCTGTTTGAAAATAGGGCCGCCTTTTTGGGCTTTGCTCTCCATAAGTTTATCGTGCTCGTCAATAATACGATCCATTATTTCTTCATCAGCAATTCCTTCTTCTTTTGCCCACTCGGCAATAGGAAGGTCAAGATTAAGGATACGAGAGACTTCATTATCGAGTGTCTCCACATCCCACTGATCGGCGTAGGCTTTTTCAGGAATTGTGTTTGCCACAGTTGCATCAATAATGTCGTGGCGCATTTCTGTAATAAAATCAGTAATGTCATCGCTTCCCATAATCTCTTTACGTTGTGCGTAAATCATCGTGCGTTGATCGTTCATGACATTGTCGAATTTAAGGAGTGTTTTACGCACTTCAAAGTTTTGTTGTTCAACACGGGCTTGGGCGCGTTGTAGGGCTTTTGTGAGCCATGGATGCGTGAGGGCTTCGCCTTCCTTAAGGCCAATTGACTTGCTTGAAAGCACTGCTTCCAGCGCCTCGGGTGAAAAGATGCGCATCAAATCGTCTTGTGTGGACAAGAAGAATATTGTTGCCCCCGGGTCACCTTGACGACCTGAACGTCCACGTAGCTGATTGTCAACGCGGCGTGATTCATGGCGCTCTGTACCAATTACGAACAAACCGCCGGCTTCTTTCACGTGAGCGCGGGCTTGCTCAATTTCAGACTTGATTTTAGCCGTCAAAGCCGCGATCTCGTTATCGGACATGCCGTCTTTAATCTCATTTTCAAGGCGCATTTCTAAATTACCGCCAAGTTGAATATCCGTACCACGACCTGCCATGTTTGTCGCAATGGTAACGGCGCCTGGCTGACCGGCTTGAGCGATGATTTGTGATTCTTGCTCGTGGTGGCGTGCGTTCAAAACCTTGTGTGGGATTTTTAACTTCTTAAGCTCGGCGGATAATATTTCAGATTTTTCAATTGAAACGGTTCCGATCAATACAGGCTGCTGGCGTTCTTGACATTCCTTGACCACATTGACGATGGCCATGACCTTTTCAGCAAATGAACGGTAAATTTGGTCATCATGATCTATACGCGCGATATCCACATTTGTTGGGATGTCAACGACGCCAAGGCCATATATCTCCATAAACTCTGTAGCTTCGGTAAGGGCTGTTCCTGTCATTCCGGCAAGTTTAGGGTACATGCGGAAGTAATTTTGGAATGTAATAGAGGCCAATGTCTGGTTTTCGTTTTGAATGTCGACACCTTCTTTGGCTTCGATGGCTTGGTGAAGCCCTTCCGAAAGCCTACGTCCATCCATCATACGGCCTGTAAATTCATCAATCAGAATAACTTTGCCCTCTTTTACAATGTAGTCAGTATCACGTGAGAACATTTTATGGGCGCGTAAGGCTTGGTTTGTGTGGTGTACTAATGAGATGTTTTGGGGATCGTACAATGTGCCATCTGTTAGGATATTGTGATCTTTGAGTAATTGCTCAACGTGTTCGACGCCATCCTCGCTGAGGATAATCGTTTTCATCTTTTCGTCGATTTCATAGTCATCTTCTACAAGGTGAGGGATGATCTTGTCGACCTTATCATAGAGGTCAACATTGCTTTCAGATGGGCCAGAGATGATGAGGGGGGTTCTGGCTTCATCAATCAGGATCGAGTCGACTTCATCGACGATGGCAAAATTGAAGGGGCGCTGCACCATGTCTTCTAGGCGGTATTTCATATTGTCGCGCAAATAGTCAAAGCCAAATTCGTTGTTGGTTCCGTATGTGATGTCTGCGTTATAAGCGGCTTTACGCTCGGCATCTGGCGTATCGTTCGTGATACACCCAACGGTTAAACCTAAAAAGTTATAGACAGTGGCCATCCACGCCGCATCACGTGTTGCCAAATAATCGTTCACGGTGACAACGTGAACCCCTTTACCAGAAACAGCGTTCAAATATACGGGGAGGGTCGCAACAAGTGTTTTCCCTTCCCCTGTACGCATTTCAGCAATCTGATTATTGTTGAGTACCATTCCCCCAAGGAGCTGTACATCAAAGTGTCGCATGCCCATTGAGCGTTTTGCAGCTTCGCGAACGGTGGCGAATGCCTCGTGCAGAATGTCATCTTCTGTCTCGCCGTTATCTAAGCGGCCCTTAAATTCTTGCGTTTTTTGCTTTAGCTCGGCATCCGAGAGTGCTTCATATTCGGCTTCCAGCTCGTTTATTTTTTCGATGTCGCTTTGAAGGCGTTTGAGTGTTCGTTCGTTGCTAGAGCCAAAGATCTTGGTTGCGAATTTTAAAAGCATAATTATACGTGTCTTACTATGATGTATTAGGTTGATTAAAGTCGTACTACTGACTTGATTTATTTTATAACACTACCCATATAAGCCTAAGCTCGGGATAGGTCAATCACCGCCTTATAAAAACTGTTGCGCATTGTGTATGACTGTGTATGAATCTCGAAGGAAATGAAATCTATATGATGAAAGAGGATCGTTATGAGCGAACAAACAAATTCAACAAACAAGCCTAAAGTGATTGGTTTGGCTGTGATCATAATCGCAGTCATTGCGATTGGTGGCTATGTCTCGACTAACATGATTGATGAAGAGACAAACACATCAGCAGGCACAACAGCAGGCACAACAGCAGGTATGGATGTTGCCGCAAATGACGCAGCATCTACGCAGACAGCAGCTGGTGATACGACTATAATTGCAACTGTTAATGACGAAAACATCACAAAAGCTGATGCCGAACAATTTATTAACAACATTCCTCAACTCCAGGGACAGCCACTAGATGCTGTGTTCCCTATGGTACAAGAGCAGCTTATTAGCTCGGCTGTAGTGGGTGATCTTGCAGAAGACGCAGGTATTGAAAATGACCCTATGGTGCAAGAGCGCATGGCGATGGCGAAAAAAGAAATCATTCGCGCCGTGTTCGTTGAGAAAGAACTTGATAAAAAAATCACAGAAGAGTCTTTGAAACAGTCTTATAAAGACTTTTTAGAAAAACAACCTGATGTTGAAGAAGCGCGTGCGCGTCACATTTTGGTTGAAACTGAAGATGAAGCCAAGGCAATCATTGCTGAGATTAATGACGGCGCTGACTTTGCGAAAGTTGCACAAGAAAAATCAACGGGTCCAACAGGGGCCAATGGTGGTGATCTTGGTTACTTTACAGCCAAAGACATGGTTCCTGAATTTTCTAAAGTTGCCTTTGGTATGGAAAAAGGAGAGGTTACAGACACACCTGTTAAAACTCAGTTTGGTTACCACGTGATAAAATTGGAAGACAAGCGCATGCGCCCATCTCCAACATATGCTGATGTGAAACCTTACCTTAAAGCGCAAGAGCGTAAAGTGGCATTGAATGAGTTACTTGAAGAATGGAAATCAAATGCAGATATTGCTGTTTTCGATATTCAAGGGAACAGCATTGAGCCAGCTTCAGGTGAGTAATATTTCATGAGCGACATGCAATCATGTAGAGATGCATTGGACAAGCCCAGACCCGAAAAGTCTGGGCTTCCTATTTTGTTGGTGGCCGCAGCCGCGCTTATTGATATTGACGGGCGCGTTTTAATCGCGCAACGCCCAGAAGGTAAAATGATGGCGGGCCTTTGGGAGTTTCCGGGAGGCAAGCTAGAGGAAGGGGAAAGCCCCGAACATGCCTTGATGAGGGAGCTATCGGAAGAGCTGGGAATTGAAACAAGGCCGTGCTGTTTTTCGCCATTGACGTTCGTTTCACATGCATATGAGAAATTTAATCTAATGATGCCTTTATATGCGTGTCGTGTGTGGGACGGCATTCCGCAAGGCAAAGAGGGGCAAGCCCTTAAATGGGTCAAGCCTATGGATTTATATGACGAGGCTTTATTACCAGCAGATATTCCGATGATCCCTTATTTAATTGATATGCTTTGATTCTGTTTTTGTTATAGTGGGTATATGTTTTATCAAATCAAACAGTATGAAGATTTTTACAACTCTCGTGAAGGGCGTGTCGTTCGACATACATTGAAAAAAACCTTAGACCCCTTATTTGATGGCACAAAAGGGCGTGTCATTGGGTTGGGGTACGCGTCACCTTATATTGGTAAAAATTTGTCTCTTTTTTCAGCGGAGCTATACGAGGATGGCGCGCGCGTTAATGGCTATAAAGGCAGAGACATTAACAACATTTCATTTGCGCATTTACACCGTATTCCCCTCGAGACAAGTAGTGTTGATGTCATCGTTATGGTGCATGGTCT
>DDIM01000019.1 GCA_002338525.1 Micavibrio sp. UBA1850
TTACCACACCCTGTTGGTCCAAGGATAAGGATGTTTGACTTTGACAATTCAATGTCTGAACCTTTTTGGCCGTGCTCAAGACGTTTATAGTGATTGTGTACAGCAACAGACAGAACACGTTTGGCTTGTGATTGTCCGATAACATACTCATCAAGAAAGCCTTTAATCTCGCTTGGTGTTGGGACTTTGCTGTCGCTACCGCTTACAAGATTGCTTTTGTCTTCCTCTTGAATGATGTCCATACATAACTCGACACATTCGTTACAAACGAATACGTTTGGTCCTGCGATAAGTTTTCTCACCTCATGCTGGCTTTTGCCACAAAAAGAGCAGTAAAGGGTGTTTTTGCTATCTGAATTTTCTGATTTACTCATCGGAAGATTTGCCTTTGATGGTTGTTTGATTTGATCTTTGTTCGACTACTTTGCCAGTCAGCGCATAGGCTTTCAAGGCTTTTTTGCACGATCTTGATGTTTTGTCTAAAACAGTCTATCACCTGTGTCAATGCAGTTGAAATAAAGGTCTTAAGAATATGCACGATAATATGACGTTGGCAGAGCTGGAAGATAATTTTTCTTTCTTTGAGGGATGGGAAGATAAATACGCCTATATCATTGATTTAGGTAAGAAAATTGATGGTGTGGAAGAGGTGTATAAAATCGACACCTATAAAGTTCAGGGCTGTACGTCAAATGTGTGGCTTGTTGCAAAAATGGACGGCGACATCATTACGTTCAAAGCCGATAGCGATGCCATGATCGTTCGAGGTCTGATTGCGATTCTTATGATTGCTTATAATGGGAAATCGAGAGATGAGGTTCAAGCCATTAACATATCTGAGTTTTTTGAAGCCGTCGGCTTGGATCAACATCTAAGCCCCAATCGCCGAAATGGATTTTTCTCGATTGTTGAGAGAATAAAAAACTTATAGGTTTTTCGAGGGCATCTTTTCTTTTTCGCCAAATGATTTTAAGATGGCGATGAGCATTTTGTCGACGTCTTCATGCTCTGGACCGACAACTTCAACTTCTAATGTAAAAATAGACGTGTCAGACACCCAGACTTGGTAAATATACATGCCGTCATCTTTGCCTTCACGTTCGCCTACTAATGTGGCAATGCGCAATCGACGCTTCGGGTAGCCCTTGTTAGATGTGCGGATTACATCAATTTTGTTGTCTTTTTCAATGGCCGCAAGCTCCTGATCGAGCGAGGTTTGCGTGATGTAGTTTCTTACATCCTTTGTAATGGCCTTACAATTAGCATTGACGCGAAGTGCTTTGTCCAAATCAAATGTTTTGAGAAACGATATTGATGTTGCGGGCAGGTCTGTTCCTGTAAAAGACGTTATATCTTCTAATTCTGGTGGTGTTGGAAATTGGATTTTAAAATCGCAAAACTCTTGATCGTACGTATAGGTAAGGGTAGGCAATATGGGCGTTTCTTTTGTACGCGTTTGCGCAGACGCGCTTGTTGCGCTTAAGGCAAGTAGGGCGATAGCGACAAATATGTGCAAAGGCTTATGTATCATTTACTTATCCATAACCCAGTCTTGAGGGGTTGCTTCATTTTGTGTTTTTTGTGTTAAATCCTTCACTTCGTGAGCCTGACCATCTTCGAATGGCGGGATCCATACATGGCGAATGTCTTTTTTCTCAGCATATGAAAACTGTTTGCCTATTTTTTGTGGCGCATGGTACATCTCGACATTATAGCCTCTTTGACGCAACGTGCGTGCCGTGTCGGTAGCAAGGGCGCGTTTGTCTTCGCTTGGCAAAACCATCAAGATGTCAGCGGGTGATTTTTTACCTGCTTTGATGTGACCGTGGTCTTTGAGGACGTCAAACAGACGTGTAAACCCAATAGAAATTCCAACGCCTGGCAAATGTTTGTTGATGTAGTTACCGGCAAGATCATCATATCGTCCGCCAGAACATACCGAACCCGTAAACTCAGGAACATCTAATAATTGGGTCTCATAAACAGTCCCTGTATAGTAATCAAGCCCACGAACAATTGACAAATCCGCGATAACCGCATGATCCGGGAGGTGGGATAAGTTTTCGACAACAAAGATAAGCTCTTCCAAGCCTTCCTTCATCTCATCACTGAGGGGTTCAATGGATTTAATGTCTTTAGTGGTAACAAGTTTTAGAATTTTGTCACAATTTTGATCGCTGATATTTTGTTCTTCAGTTAAAAGACGTCTTACTTCGTCCTCGCCAATTTTTTCAAGCTTATCAATGGCACGTGTGACAGAAACGACGTCTTCAATGTCAAGCGCGCTTAAAAATCCAAGCAATATCTTACGGTTTGAAATGCGTAGTTGTACGCGCCCAATGTCAAGCGCATCGAGGGCCTCGTAACAAATGCTTGCGACTTCTGCATCAAATGAAATCGGCAGATTATCGACGTTAATTACGTCGATATCACATTGATAAAATTCACGTTGACGGCCAACTTGTGGACGTTCGCCGCGCCATACGCGCTGCATTTGATAGCGTTTAAAAGGAAATGTTAAATCGTTGAAATGTTGTGCGACATAGCGCGCAAATGGCACGGTTTGGTCAAAATGAAGGGCAAGACGCGCGTCTTTTTTATCGTCGGGATCGGCTTGTAACCGTTCCAGAACATAGATCTCTTTATCAACATCTTCGCCTTTTGCGGCGATCACGTTCAGCTCTTCAACAGAAGGTGTTTCGATTGAGCAGTACCCATAGCTTTCATAAACTTTGCGGATTTTATCCATCCATAGTTGTTCAATGGCACGAAATTCCGGTAGCCATTCAGGAAAGCCGCTTACGGGTTTGGGTTTATATATTTTTTGTTTTTTATCTTTTTTACTCATGAGTGCAAATATGAAGTGTGTAAAGGGTTAAATCAAGTGTGAATGGCTAGCCATCCTTAAATATTGTCTCAAGCTGTTCGATCAGGGCTTGTCCCAAATCTCGAGCATCGTTTATCGCAATAGAGTTTTCGTATATGCGTGTGACGTCGTGACCAATTCCGATGGCGTTTAATTCAATGTCTGAATATTTTTGCATCCAGTGTATGACGGATTTGAGGTCATGTTCTAAAATGTGTGAGGGATTTACAGATAATGTAGAATCGTCGACGGGTGCGCCATCGGAAATAACCATTAAGATCTTGCGTTCTTCTTGTCTACGACACATACGTTTATAAGCCCACACGAGGGCTTCGCCATCTATGTTTTCTTTTAGCAAACCTTCTTTGAGCATTAATCCCAAATTTTTACGTGTTCTACGCCATGGTGTATCGGCAGATTTATAAATAATGTGGCGCAAATCATTGAGACGTCCCGGATTAGGCATGCGCCCATCTTCCTGCCATTGTTCGCGTGATTGTCCACCTTTCCAGGCCTTTGTCGTGAAGCCCAGTATTTCGACCTTGATTTGGCACCGCTCCAATGTTCGTGACAAAATGTCTGCGCAAAGGGCTGCAATTGTAATGGGTCGCCCGCGCATTGAACCTGAATTATCGAGCAAAATTGTTACAATGGTGTCTTTAAAGGGAATATCTTGTTCTTGTTTAAACGATAGCGGAATGGTTGGGTTTGCAACAATGCGAGCCAAACGGCTTGAATCAAGTGTGCCTTCATCAAGATCGAATTTCCAGCTGCGCTGCTGGCGTGAAAGGAGCTTTCGTTGCAACCGGTTTGCGAGCTTTGAGATGATAGTCTGAAAACCAGTGAGCTGTTGATCAAGAAGCGCGCGTAGACGTTCTAGCTCATAATCATCTGCTAAATCTTCGGCGGAAACTGTTTCGTCAAATTGTGTTGTGTATATCTGATATGATGTCTTTAGTCCGTTTTTGTCGAGGTTTGGGCTTCTGTCTTTTGTGTCATAGCTGCTTTGATCTCCTTGATCATATTCCTGCTCCATTGACTCTTGTTGGTCTTGGCCAAGTTCTGATGTATCGTCACTATCATTTTGATCGTCTGTGCCATCGCTATCACTGGGCGTGTCATCCGCGGGATCATCAAAATCTGTGTCAGGTGCGTCGGCTGCGTCATGATCAACGCTATCATCTGGTTGATTGGTCTCTTCGTTATCCTTTTGTTCGCCGGCATCATCTTGCGTTGTGTTGTCGGGGTCAGATTGCGTGTCACCTAAATCAACGTCAAATTCAAGATCACGAAGTAGCTTTAGTGTTTCGTGCGAAAATGATTTTTGATTTTCGATATTTTCAAATAAAGATTTGAGGCCATGCTCTCCGATACGTGCCTCAATCCATGGGCGATGTTCTTCTACGATTTGTGATAAAGTCTCGGGGAGGGGGCTTTTGTCAAATTCCTGACGGGCCATGGCATATAGCGCTGTACTCAGGTGGTTATTAAACCCTTCTTGGGCGGCGGCATTGACGGCTGCAGCCAAGTTTTTCTTAACGCCGTAATATTCTCTAGCGCCTATGGCTTCGCACCGGGCGCGCTCTAGCGCAGACAAGATGGTAACGGCGTCATAATCAGATGGGAGGTTGTGCTGATAAATCTTTTGATTATGGTTTTTAACTAAAAGCGCCTGCAAATCGGCAGCGCCCCTTAGGCCATTTTTGTCTATGCCCTTTATATCCTCTGGTAGAGAAGGGAGGTGTGTGTTGGTTTTATCGAGATGGTTTAGATTTGTAAAAGGGGGCGCTAGTGTTGATTGGTCAAATGTGACGTGAGTGTCTTTTGACTCGGCAATGGCCTTCAATGTTGATGATAAGGCCTCTTTTAACAGTGAGTGATTTTTGCGCACCATTTTTTAAAATTATAAATCAATACCAAAGCATCGCTGATAGTATTCTTTGATTATATTATGTTCTAAATCGTCACATTTGTTGAGGAAGCTCATTATGAAGGCTTCTTCACGGTTTTGGAAAATCTGAGTGTTTTCAATCCAGCTAATCACGGCACGCGGTGACATAACGGTTGAGATATCACCATTTTTAAACCCCTCGCGTGTAAGCGTTGCTAATTTGATCATTGCCGATAACTCTTCTTTGCCTTGTGACGTGTCGAGCTCTGGGTATTTAGCAAGCATGATGTTTAGCTCGTCATCATGGGGTAAATAATTCAAGGCTGTGACAATGTTCCAACGGTCCATCTGCCCTTGGTTGAGCTGTTGTGTTCCATGATAAAGGCCTGTGGCATCGCCAAGCCCCACAGTATTCGCCGTTGCAAATAAGCGAAATGCAGGGTGGGGGCGGATGACTGTATTTTGGTCAAGGAGGGTTAGTTTTCCCTCTGCTTCCAATACACGCTGGATGACGAACATGACGTCAGGACGTCCCGCATCGTATTCGTCAAAGACTAGAGCGACAGGGTTTTGCAACGCCCAAGGCAATAACCCTTGTTTATATTCTGTGATTTGCTTGCCTTCTTTGAGGCTAATCATATCCTTGCCGAGAAGATCGAGACGGCTTACATGACTATCAAGGTTGATACGGACACAAGGCCAGTTGAGGCGTGCTGCGACTTGTTCAATGTGGGTGGATTTACCCGTTCCGTGGTAACCTTGCACCATGACACGACGGTTATGAGAAAAGCCTGCGAGAATAGCTTTAGTCGTAGTGGCATCAAATTTATAAGTCTTGTCAATTGTAGGGATGTTTGGATTCTGATCGTCTTCAAAGCCGGGAATATCCCAGTCGATATCAATGCCAAATGTTTCGCGTGCCGAAAACTTCTTGTCAGGTATGGTTGTGTATTTACCGTTATTTGGCGTCAATTGTGTGAGGTCAAATGATGCTGACATAGGTTCTTTTTTAGCGTCTGAGTTTGTATTTGGCACGAGAGATTGTTTTCCTTTTATATTTTTGCTTAGCGTTTTGCCATCAGGTTTTCGTAACGACCATAGGCAACCTTTAATACTGTATACGCCATATTGATGTTTTTGAGAACCTCTTCGGCTTCGGGGTTGTCGCGATTATGGTCTGGATGATACTTTTTTGCCAAAACTTTATATTCTTTTTTAATGTCTTCCAGTGTGATGGGGGGCGAAAGACCCATAATGGCAAGTGCTTCGGTTTCAGGAGTTTTTTCTTCAAAAATACGATGTTGGTATGAAGAGTTTCTTTCATCATACTGATTTCTATTTTCTTTTTTGCTGTCCTCTCCATTGTAGAGGTCATCCATATTTCTAAAGAGCGCTTCTTCCATTGTTGTGAATTCACGATATTTCCACGTGGGGCGATCGCCATAAAATGCTCTCACGACATGCTCTTCAACTTCTGCCGGGTTCATACCATCAAAGAAATTCCACGCACGATTATATTCACGAATGTGGTCTTGGCAGAAGTGATAGTGACCAGAAAGTGACCTATCCATAGGGGCGCGAAACTCTCCATCTCGGGTGCATCCGCCCATATCGCACTGAGGTGCGGTTGAGGGTTTGACACCTGTGTCAAACTCTGGCGAGTTAGGTTTTAAGCGTATTGTTGGCATAAATATTAGTATACTATGTTTTTGATATTTAATGAATGATATGAGGTGGTTTTAATGACAATTCAAGAGAAAATCGAAGAAGCGCTCACAAAAGACTTGGCGCCAACTTATTTGGTCGTAGAAAATGAAAGTCACCTGCATATTGGGCATTTGGGAGATGATGGCTCTGGAAACACGCATTTCAACGTAAAAATCGCCTCGGAAACGTTTAGTGGTTACAATCGTATTACATGCCATCGCATGGTGTATAAGTCATTGAATGAATACATAAATAATCCTATCCACGCTTTAAAAATTGAAATAATAACATAACCATAGGTTGTAAGTTTCGGTACTTTAGGTTGTTCTTGCGTGTGTAACTTGGTATAACTGTAATTAATCAAGTTTTATAAAAAACATACAAATGTGGGGGATATATGATGCAAATCGATATACAAAACTTAGAACAAAATAACAGTAATCAGAATAACGGTATGAACGCGAGTTCATACATTAATGACGCTTACAGCAAGATGGAAGATGCTTCTAAATCTGAAGGTAAAAGCACGTTAGTGAGTAAAAACGTTACCATCATGGGGCGGCGAACGTCTGTGAGGCTCGAGCCTGAGATGTGGCGTGCGTTGAAAGACATTGCGCGTCGAGAAAAATGTAGTGTGCATGACGTTTGCTCAATGGTTTATTTATGCAAAAAACCGCTTTCGTCACTGACGGCATCAATTCGTGTTTTCTTAATGCTGTATTATAAGGCCGCATGCACTGAAGATGGCCACGAGCGCGCTCGTCACGGTAATTTGGATAGGATGCGTCGACGTATTCTACCGGAATAAGACTCGGTCATATAAAGGGTTACGATGGCAGGAGCCGCAGTATTTTTATTATGCTGCGGTTCTACCCATTTGTAGGAACTTCGCCTGACGGTCAGCAATCAATTGAGATGCAGATTTTTTGTTAAGTTCTGTCAAAGATTCTTCAATTTTAGCCTGAACACGTTTGATCGCTTTTTCTTTTTGGCGGTGTGCGCCCCCCAAAGGTTCTTTAACGATGGCGTCAATAAGGCCGTTTCTTAGCATGTCTTCTGAAGTTAGCTTCAAAGCTGTGGCTGCGTCTTTTGCGTATTCTGCGCTTCTCCATAGGATAGAAGCACATCCTTCAGGTGAGATAACTG
Organism: Micavibrio sp. UBA1850; assembly: GCA_002338525.1. Lineage (GTDB taxonomy): Bacteria > Pseudomonadota > Alphaproteobacteria > Micavibrionales > Micavibrionaceae > UBA1850. The sequence continues at coordinate 7,611 of DDIM01000019.1, forward strand.
AATATATAGAGTGCTCTAGCATTATAATTTTGTCAGCTGTCGCAATCGCAATGGCACCGCCTGATCCACCTTCACCAATGATTGTAGATACGATTGGTGTTTCAAGAGAGAGGCTAACCTCAATAGATTTAGCAATCGCTTCTGATTGGCCGCGCTCTTCAGCACCAAGACCTGGGTAGGCGCCGGCGGTGTCGACAAGCGTAATAACGGGGATTTTGAACTGTTCGGCCATTTTCATAAGGCGTTGTGCCTTTCTGTATCCCTCGGGACGAGCCATACCGAAATTATGGTTAACACGAGATTCCGTGTCGTTACCTTTTTCTTGGCCCATTACAACCACGCTTTGGCCGTTGAAGCGACCAAGGCCACCGATCAATGCGTTGTCTTCGCCAAACAAGCGATCGCCCGCCAATGGCGTGAAGTCATCAATCATATTGGCAATATAATCTTTAAAGTGGGGGCGTTCTGGATGGCGCGCCACTTGAACTTTTTGTGCTGGAGACAGTTTTGAATATGTTTGCTGGATAAGGCGTTGGGCCTTTGTTTCCATTTTGTTAATTTCTTCTGCGATATTAATTTGTTCGTCGCTACTTGCGTTTCTGAGCTCAGAAATTTTGTTTTCAAGTTCTAGAATGGGCTTTTCAAAATCTAACATATTTTAATAGTCTCTATTTATTTTGTAATACATCGTTTGATGCGTGGAATGTATTTAGCACGTAATATTCAGAAATACAAATGTACATATACAAGGCATAAAAAAAACGAGTGCAAAAAAGAGGATGCGCTCGTTTTTCTAATTCTTTAATAGCGTCTCAAATTTAAGAGGCTGTTTTTTGACCTAAAGGGTGCTTTTGCTCAACAACATCTTTTTTCTCTTCATCGAGGATGTGAGTGTATATTTGTGTTGTTGTGATGTCAGCATGTCCAAGCATCTTTTGTACTGAGCGTAAATCTGCACCATTTTGCAAAAGATGTGTTGCAAACGCGTGACGTAAAATATGAGGGCTTACTAAGCCTGCTTCAAATCCGGCACGGTCTGATAGGTCTTTCAACAATTGTGCAAAACGCTGGCGTGTCAAATGACCGCTGTCTGATGTGCGTGATGGGAATACCCATTTTGCGAGTGGTGAGTTTTTATCGTCACCAATGAACTCATCGCGTGTCTCAAGGTAGGCTTTGAGTGCTTTTTGTGCAGATGATGTCATAGGCACCATGCGCTCGTGTCCACCTTTACCTGTAATTGTGATGTATTGTTGGTTTTCACCAATTGATGACATTGATAGTCCAACAAGTTCAGAAACACGAAGACCTGTTCCGTATAGCATCTCCATAAGGCATACCATACGACGTGCGTTTGATTTTTTGCCTTCGCCGGCAACTTTGATCAAGTGATTGACGTCTTTTTCTGAAATTGTTTTAGGCAATGTTCTTTTTTGCTTAGGGCTTTCGACTGTAGATGTCGGATCATCTTCACGAACGCCTTCTGAAATAGCATAGCGGAAGAATTGACGAAGAGCTGACAAACGACGCGCAATCGTACGAGACGTGATTGATCCGCTTTTGTCGCCTTTAACATGTGTGCGTTCGCCCAAATCTTTGACGTATGCTTGAATGTCTGCTGTTGTTGAAGCTTCGATATCTTTACCTGTTTGCTCCTTTAGGAATACGCTGTAATCAGCGAGGTCGCGCCAGTAAGCTTGGCGAGTGTTAAGAGCTGCATTACGCTCTGTAAGCAACATCTCAATGAATGAATCTACCCATTTAGAGAGGGTCGGCTTTTCCATCGGTGGTCTGCCTGGTTTTCCCATTTTGTGATCTCCTGTTTATATACTTTTTTTAATAATATTAATTTCTTCGAGCTTATTCCTAAACCCCACATTTGACGAATAGAGCGTGAATGTTGATTCGTGCGTACTACGCGTATAATAGGAATGTATTACATAATGATTCTTGGGTGTCAAGATAATTTATTTTCATAATCACGGCGCAAAAGTATTGAATTTCTTGATATCTCTTAACTTTTTTTTATAACAATTATTTCTTATGTAATTATTAATTTTAATATATTTGTAACGTATATTCCGGTAATTATTAATTGGCATATATATGTGAAAGAAAACATATCAGGGTATTATATATGCAATTTCAGGTGTAAAATGCTGCTTGAAATGAAGAAAAAGTGAATCGGGTCATGAAGAATTTAGACAATAAGCCCATTGTAATGGTGGGTATGATGGGGGTTGGCAAAACAACTTTAGGTAAAATGTTGGCGGAAAATATGGCGTGTCCATTTTATGATGTTGACCATGAAGTTGTCTCGAGTGAAGGGCGGTCAATCCCAGACATTTTTAAAAGTGAAGGAGAGGTAGCGTTTCGTCAGATTGAGGAACGGGTATTCACGCGTCTTGTTCGTAATGGCTTTTGTGTGATTTCAACGGGTGGCGGTGCGGTTACAACGGCATCTGTTGCAAAGACTATTAAAGATGAAGCGCTATCAATTTGGGTTCATAGTGCACCAGAGGTTATTCTTTCTCGTGTGTCGAGTGATGGTAGCCGACCTTTACTGCAAAATAATGACCCGCTTGCGACATTAAAAAAGCTGGAGGAAACGCGCGTATCACTATATAACAAAGCCGATATCCATGTTGAGAGTGGGGACGAGCCAATTGAGGTTACGTTTAATAAGATTATAGAAGGTTTGAATGCATATGGACTTTGATAATGTGCAAGACATTCACAGTGACAAAGATAGTGAAAACATAAAACGCTTGGCCGTTGATGTTAAGGGTGGCTCATATGACATACATATTGGGGCTGGCCTGCTTCACACGCCAGAAGACTACATCCCTTATAAATTAGAAGGTCGCACGGTGTTTGTTCTGTCTGATCGTAATGTGTCTGGTTTATATGGCGATATGGTCACGGCGTCGATAGAGGCACAAGGCGCAACGGTTTACCAATTGCTTGTTGATGGCGGAGAAAAGAGTAAATCATTTTCTGATTTTGAACGTTTGTCCAATGAAATGCTTGCGAAAAAAGTTACACGTGACAGCGTTTTGATCGCACTTGGTGGCGGAGTTGTCGGTGACCTTGGCGGGTTTTTAGCCTCTACTATTGTGCGTGGTATATCTTACATCCAAATGCCAACGACGTTATTGGCGCACGTGGATAGCTCGGTTGGTGGGAAAACGGCTATCAATACACAATACGGTAAAAATTTAGTGGGCACATTTTATCAGCCCGATAGTGTAATCATTGATGTTGATGTTTTATCGACATTGCCTCCACGCGAGTATATGGCTGGCGTTGCAGAGGTCTTAAAATATGGGCTAATCGTAGATTTGGAGTTTTTTGAATATTTGGAGACGCATGCCTCAGATATTGCAAAACAAGACCCTTATATATGTGAGCAAATGATTTACCAAAGTTGTGCTGCGAAGGCCGCGATTGTGTCTATGGATGAAAAGGAGACAAGCGGACAACGTATTTTGTTGAATTTGGGACACACATTTGGCCATGCGTTAGAGCTTATTGCTGGTTATAACGGCGATGTGCTGCATGGTGAGGCCGTGGCTGTTGGCATGTTAATGGCGCTTGATGTGTCTTGTAAGCTTGGCAATGTGTCAGAAGGTGATGTGGCGCGTGTTCGTGAACTTTACGCGAACATTGGATTGCCGCAAACGCTTGATGATTTAGGGTTAGCGTTTTCTGATGTCGAAACTATGGTTGCGCGTATTTATGAGTTGATGTTAGGTGACAAAAAAGCGACGCGTCACGGCATTAAATTCGTAATTCTATCTAAAATTGGTCAGGCTGTTGTAAATGCCGACCTAGAAGAGGAGTTCATAAAAGATACTCTTCGTTATTTTATTCAACAATAAACAACAAATGGTAAGGTTTTAAATATGTTGTGGTTCATGCTTGGTATTATTTTGTTTTTAATGATGCTGTCTGCGTTTTTCTCAGGCTCGGAAACGGCGTTTACAGCTGTGTCAACCGCACGACTTCGTTCAAAGGCAAAAGACGGCGACGAGGCCGCCATTCGCGTGCTCAAAATATTAGAGCGTAAAGAGCGCATGATCGGCGCACTTCTGCTCGGAAATAACGCGGTGAACATTCTTGCGTCTGCATTGGCAACGGTGACATTTGTGGGGTTGTTTGGCGAGGCTGGTGTTTTATATGCAACGATTGTGATGACAGTCTTGGTTTTGATTTTTGCGGAAGTGTTACCCAAGACATATGCGCTTCATCATTCGCTTACTATGACGCAAAAAGTATCACCCATTATTTACATTCTCATCAAAATTCTCTCTCCCATTACTGAAGCCGTGACTGCGATTGTACGACACACATTATTGTTGTTTGGTGCGGATATCTCCAAGGTGTTAAAGGGGAGCCACTTGGATCTTTTACGAGGTGTTATTGACCAACACCAAGGTGAAGATAACGAAACGCAAACACAGCGTGCGATGTTGCGCTCTGTTCTTGATTTGGCTGATGTTGACGTTGAAGAGATTATGATTCACCGTAAAAACGTTGAAATGCTCAACATTGATTTGCCAACAGAAGACATTGTGGCAGCGGCGCTTAAAAGCCCTTTCACAAGGCTGCCTCTATATCGTGAAGACCACGATAATATTGTGGGTGTATTGCATGCGAAAGAATTGTTGCGTGAATTACAAAAGGTGAACGGTGATGCCTCACAGCTTGAAATAGAAGATGTAACGCTCGAGCCTTGGTTTATTCCAGAAACAACAACTCTTTTTGACCAATTGCAGGCGTTTCAAAAACGACGTCAGCACTTTGCCTATGTTGTGGACGAATACGGGGCCTTCATGGGGGTTGTAACACTGGAAGATATCTTGGAGGAAATTGTAGGGGAGATTGATGATGAGCATGATCAATCTGTCGTTGGTGTTAAACGTCAAGCTGACGGGACGATCGTTGCACAAGGCGATGTGACCATCCGTGATTTAAATCGTGAGTTCGATTGGTCTTTGCCAGGATTTGAAGAGTACTCGACGTTAGCGGGGCTTGTTCTTTATGAGGCGCAAACAATTCCCGATGTCGGACAATCGTTTATGTTTTATGATTTTAAGTTTGATATTTTAAAACGAACAAGAAACCAAATCACATTGGTCCGCATAACGCCGCCTGAAAAAGAACCTGAAGAAGATTAAGATATAATTGGAACTCTTTTCTCTCTCCTTTCGTATGTAGTGCATCGAAAGGAGATTTTTTATGAAGATTTATACATTAACAGTTTTATCAATTCTGGGGCTTTCTCTAGGAGCTTGTGGGAATACGCAAGGTGAACGTGCCCTTAGTGGTGCTGGTGTAGGTGCTGGTGTTGGTGCTGTTGCCGGTGGTCTTGCTGGAGGAAGTGCTACAACAGGTGCGGCCATAGGTGGTGCCGTTGGTGCTGGTGTTGGTGCTATGACGAACGAAAATCAAATTGATTTAGACGACTAAGTTTTACTATCTAAAAACAAAATATTTAAGGAATTTATTATGAAAAAATTATTATTAACTTCAAGCGTAATTACATGTGTAGCTACAATGGCTCAGCCTGTTCTTGCGACAGAGCTAATCGCAAATACAGACACAGGCATTGATGTAAATGTCGTAAAAGAAAAAGTTGGCGCAGATCGCGTAACACCTATGAATGTGGCATCATCAAGCACGACTGTTAAAGCTGGTGCGGACACAAACATGGAAGCGGGCACAACTAATCTGTCGGACACTGAGCTATCTGATACAGAGCTTTCAGACACAGAGCCTTTAGCAGGTACTGAGGAAGATATGCAAACTGAAACAGATGTTCAAATGCGTTCACGTGTTGAGACTGATGCTGAGACTTCAACAGATGCTAATTCACGCATTCAAACTATGGGGTCAGATGATAACGTAGATGTTCGCGCGACAGGTAATGTTGGCGTTGGCATGGAATAAGGCTTATTCACAATGGTTGTAAAAATAGCGCTTTTATTGAGCGCTATTTTTTTATGCCAATAATATAGCTAGAATAGTATTAGTGCATTGTTGGGCCTTTGATACCAATAGTTTCTCTTCTGATTTTGTGCTCGTGTATGTTTCTTGCCTGAGCGTGAATGTCTCCTTTTTCAGTCATGATGCTCCATACTTCAGGATTATGGTTTATGGCATGGTCAAAAATCTCTAAAATATTAAAAGAAAAGGGCAGGCGTTTGCCGTGATAGTCCATTACAGGGCCAATTTGTTCATATACGAGGCCCGCATTTACTAATTTGCCAAGGTGCACTTCTTCCATAATTCCAAAGCCATTTAAAAACTGATTTTGCATCATGATTTCAAAAGCGCCTTTCACCAAACCTAAGGGCGCTGCCGAAAGTGCAATATTGAGCAATGGTTTTTCATGAATAGAAAAGCAGTTGTCTCGTCTCCCTATAGTCAGAGATTTTTGTTCTGCCAAATGTTCTTTAACAGCGCCTCTGGCTTCTTTCGAAATGCATAATCGTGAAAACTCACATGAATTTTTAACTAAAGTCTCATCGTGTAGGGCGTATGCACCACACAGATTTTGCAATGGAAATGAATCTTGCAAGTTGTTTTCGTTGGGGCCAATGACGCGAACTGTTCCAATTGCAATATTTAAAGGCTTATACATCAAAAGCGCGTGTTCGGCCGTGTCATCAAATCTGTCCATTTCCATCCCGTTTGGGTGGGCTTTTGGATCTTCGTATCCTTCGTTTTCAGTGCAAAATACTTTATATCTTAATCTATGAGCTTCTTCTCGTAATTCATCTGTGTCAGCAATAACAGTTTCAAACATTTTGTTATATGTTGAGTAGAATACAGACGATTTAATTGAGTTCGTCAGTCTTTTCGCGACGCTGTGGTGGGGTGTATTATTATCGCTTTTTGTAGCTAAGTTGAACGAGATGCGCTTCATGTGGTCTTTCTTGCTGGTGTTTGCCTTATGAGATCATCCTATAGCCTTAAGAGTGAACAAAACTTTAAAATAATTGGTGCCATTTATTTTACATTTTATCTATGTTTTTTAATGGTTTGAAATAGTTTCGTTTTTCACGGATTAATTATTTTGTTTTTTTTCATATAGTCCTTAAGGGTGTAGTAAAAATACTTCGTTCGGCTATACACAAATGAGCATAGCCGAATCGCGTTTATTCATTATTGCATTGCAAATCCATATGATGGTCTTGGGTAGCTATGGCGAGCTATTTGCGAGTCAAATAGGTTATGGGCCTCGAAAACGTCTTTTGCACAGCTGTGCATTTTTCCCTTATTACTTACAACTGACCAAAATTCAGGGGCTTTGTCCGCAGCGTTTTCCAAAACTTCCAGTACGTTACATAGAAAAGGCGTTCTTCTGCCGTGATATTCTATTTCTGGTCCAATTTGTTGATGAACCAGCCCTGCTTTTTCTAATCGATTTATGTATTTTGGCTCCATTATTCCAAATACGTTAAGCATATGCTGTTTAACAGTTAAATCGAACGCGCCGCTTATTAGCCCCAATGGCGCCGCGCCAAGTGCTTTAGAAAGCAGGGGGCGTTCATATGGTTTAAAAGTACTATTAAAGCCAAATTTGAAAGCATTTGATTTAGTTTTTAGGTCGTCTTTTATACGGCCCCGGATCTCATTGGAGATACACAATCTTGAAAATTCGCAAGAACTGTTAATATACATAGTATCATGTAGATATTGTGAATTACATATCTTTTGCATGGGAAATGATTCATGCGGCTTACTTTCATTCGGGCGTATTACACGCACTGTGCCAATTGTTTTTTGTTCAGGTTTAAAGATGAGTAGGGCATGGTCTGCATGGTCATCGTAGGTGTCGAGCTCTAAACCATTTTTGTGGTCTTCTGGGCGTTCATAGCCTTCGTGCTCTTCGCAAAAAACTTTGTATCTGATGCGGTGTGCGTCTTCTACTTTCTCGGGGGTGTCGGCAAGTTGAATTTCAAACAATTTTGAAAAGACGTTGTGAAACAGCGTTGATCGGATAGCCTGTTTATAATCAAAGTGAACATTGATGTTATTAAAGGCGTCTCTTTTTTTGCTGCTAACACTTATCATATTACTGTCCTTTTTGTTTAATCCCCAATTTTAGTTTTTGGGGTTTACATATTTTAATGTGCGATTGACGCATTTTTAACATAATTTGATCTACTTTTTCTACAAAAAAATGAAGATCATGTAAAGAAAAGTGTGTTAATGTATATATTACAATAGTTTATGCTGTTCATATTCTTGACTAATATCTGCCATATTTATGACATATTTTTTTGTTCTTATTTTGTTCTTGACTCCTGAATGGTCAATTGGGCATATAATAGATATGGGACAGTTTTCACCACCAAAAGACCTTGCATGGCTGTTTTTTGATTTAAACAGTTATTTCGCAAGCGTAGAGCAGCAAGATCAATCTGCTCTGCGGGGGAGGCCTGTTGCTGTTGTACCATCAGACACGGACGCCACATCTGCGATTGCGGCAAGCTACGAAGCCAAAGCATACGGCATTAAAACAGGTACCAAAATATACGAAGCCAAAAGGCTTTGCCCTGATTTGGTTTGTGTTTTGGCACGTCACCATATTTACGTGGACTACCATCAGGCAATTATGGCCGAGGTGGAAAAACATATTCCAGTGACAAAAATATGCTCCATTGACGAGGCCGCTTGTAAATTGATGAAAAACGAGCGCGAAGAAGTCAAAGCGGTAGCACTGGCGCACCGCATTAAAGATGGGTTGAGACGAAATGTTGGGAAACATATAAAATGCTCAATCGGTTTGGCGCCGAATGCTTTTTTAGCTAAGGTTGCCACTGATATGCAAAAACCCGACGGGCTTGTTATATTACGGCCTGATGAATATGCCGAGAGGTTGTTTGAGCTCAATCTACGTGATCTTTGTGGTATTGGCGCAAATATAGAGCGACGACTATATCGCGGCGGTATTCCATCGGTCAAAGCGCTTTACAATGCGGCGCCTAAACAAATTCGTAAAATATGGGGGGGTGTCGAGGGCGAAAAATTTTGGTACCGACTACACGGCTATGATGTTCCGGACATCGAGACTAAAAAGAGCGTCATAGGGCATAGCCGTGTATTAGACCCGTCTTTCCGATCCTGTGATAAGGCGCTATCGATGGTTTTGCAACTGACGACAAAGGCATGCGCGCGATTGCGACGGCATAATTTGTACGCAGGGCGTTTTTCACTGAGTGTTCGTGGTGTAAATGGTATGTATTGGGGAAAAGAACAGCGCATTATACATACGCAAGATAGTTTTGTTTTTACAAAAACAGTACAAGAGCTTTGGCATGAAATGATGTACGTGACCCGCTGGTCTCATTTAAAGAAGGTCTCTATCAACCTTTATGATTTGCGAGAGGCGCAAAATGTAACACTTGATTTATTTGACCAATCGCGAGAGAAAACGGGAACTGTTATTAACAATTTAGCCTTGTCTCAGGCCATAGACGGACTTAACCAGAAATTTGGAAGCAGCACCGTAAATTTAGGGATGTGCCCTAAAACGAGCTCTGGATACGTGGGGACAAAGATTGCGTTTAGCCGTGTGCCAACCGCTGATGAGTTTCGCGAATAATAAGAAGCGGGGAACTATGTGCGCTGATTATCTGTTGTTTAAGAAGCAGATAAAGGGAGATGCAAAATGACTTATAACGAAGGTGATAAAGTTGAGTGGGACTGGGGCGATGGTACGGCACGAGGTGAGGTACAAAAAGTCTATACCCAAAAGATCACACGCAAAATCAAAGGCAACGAGGTTACGCGAGAGGCTGACGATGATTGCCCTGCATATTATATAGAACAGTCAGACGGCGATGAAGTCTTGAAATCTCACTCCGAGGTACGTAAAGCGTCTTAAACGCTTTGTATGTCGTTTTAAAAAAGTTTGGCGCGTTATCTACGTAGCTGTTCTTCAAGTTGTCTTTCAATATCTTTAGGAGACCCTGTTTTTCTGGCAATTAGGCCATAGGCCACCGGTACAACAAATAACGTAAAGAATGTTGCGGCTAGAACGCCGGCAAGTACGACAATACCAATGACAATTCTTGTTTCCGCGCCTGCGCCTGATGATAGAATAAGAGGTACAGCGCCTGCGAGTGTTGTCAAACCTGTCATAACGATAGGACGAAATCTCGTTTCTGAGGCCTCCAAAATAGAGCGATTGAAACGCATTCCCTCATCCCGAAGCTGGTTGGCAAATTCTACGATCAAAATACCATTTTTCGCAGCAAGCCCAACCAACATGATAAGCCCGATTTGAGAGTAAATGTTTAAAGAGTTTCCTGTGATATAAAGACCAAATAAGCCGCCACCCATTGCAAGGGGGACCGTTAACATAATGACAAGTGGATGGATCCAGCTTTCGAATTGTGCGGCAAGTACCAAAAACACAACAAGGAGGCCGATGATAAAGACGAAGATGATCGAGTTTCCTGACATCAAATAATCACGGCTTTGCCCTTTATAATCGATGATGGCTTCGGCGGGGAGATGCTCACGTACAAGGCTTTCTATGCCCTTTAGGGCGTCGCCTAGTCTTGTGTCGCCTTGTAAATTCGCTTCAAAGGTGATGGAGCGGATACGATTGAAACGCGCAAGGGTTTCTGCCGCGCCGTATTCTTTGATTGTTACAAGGCTGGAAAGGGGAACCATGGTTCCTGTCTTACTTGATTCAACATATATATTTTGTATGTCTGTGAATGAGCGTTGTTCATCGCGCTCTCCTTCTACAATCACGTCATATTCTTCACCTCGGCTTAAAAAGGTTGTTATATTTCGTCCACCCATCATTGTTTCCAAGGTTCGGCCAATGTCTTGAATATTTACGCCAAGGTCTGCTGCACGATTGTAGTTAACTTGAAAATCGATTTGAGGACGAGTTTCCTTATAATCCGTATCCAAGCCTTCTAAGCCAAGATCACTTTGCTCGATTTTTTCTATCAATATGTCGCGCCATTGGGCAAGTTCTTCATATGTGGAGCCACCGAGTACAAATTGAACAGGTTTTTGGGTGCCGCCCCCAAGGCCCTGACGCATAACAGGGAAGGCTCTCACACCGGGAAGCTCTGCCAAGTTAGCGCGAACTTCATCCATAATTTCTTTTGCGGGGCGTCGCTGCGCCCAGTCATTGAGGATTATGATGGCAATTCCACTATTAAAGCTTTCGATGTTTCCGAAAGCTCTGGGCGCGCGAACGAGAAGTCTTGTGATCTCGCCGCTATCAACATATGGCATCATGCGACGTTCGATCTCGGTCATATATTCTTCAATATATTTAAAGCTTGCGCCTTCAGGCCCGTTTACGATGATGTAAAATGCCCCTCTATCTTCTGTGGGCGTGAACTCTTTTGCGATTTTTGGATATATAAATGCCGTTCCCACAATGAGTAGAGCAAACATTAAGATGACAATAATTGGCAGTTTCATACATCTTGTAAGTAGCGATATATAGCCCTGTCTCAATTTTTTGATAGATTTATCGACCGTTTGAATTAAGCGGTTACCCTTGTCCTGCGAAGGCTTTAAGATTTTTGAGGCCAACATGGGGGACAGCGTTAAGGCGATCAGTGATGAAAATCCGACAGCGGCCGCAATTGTAAGGGCAAACTCGGTAAATAAGCGTCCTATGTCACCTTCTAAAAAGGTAATAGGGACAAAGACAGCTATTAAAACTAGCGTTGTTGCAATGACGGCAAACCCCACCTGACGTGCGCCTTTATATGCCGCAACGATGGCCGTTTCGCCTTTATCTTGCATGCGGCGGACAATATTTTCGAGCATAACAATGGCATCATCAACCACCAGACCAATGGCAAGGACGAGTGCAAGCAGCGTCAGTAAGTTAATCGAAAAGTCGAGCGCATAAATGACAATAAACGTTGCGGTTAATGAAACAGGCACGGTGACGGCGGGAATAATCGTTGCGCGAATTGATCCCAAGAAAAGATAAATCACAAAGATAACGCACCCAACCGATATCAGGAGTGTTTTATAAACTTCTAAAATAGAGGCTTCGATAAAAATGGCCGCGTTATAGCTTTGCTCAATTGACATGCCTTCTGGTAAATTTTTGTTTAAGCGCTCTGTCAACTCAAGCGTGGCATTGGCAACATCAATGGTATTGGCCGTTGATTGCCTAATGATGCCTATTCCTACCATGGGCACTTCATTCCCTCTGAAGAATGTGCGCTCTTCGACGACGCCCAGCTCAACGCGTGCCACATCACCAAGCCTGACAAGGTAGCTGTTGCCATTTGCATCTTGTCCCTGTGCAAGGACGAGGGTTTCAAAGTCTTTGGGCTCTTTAAAATTACGATCAACTCGTGCTTTAAAGAGGCGTTCATCAGATTCCAAAACACCAGCAGGCAGCTCAACATTTTCTTGTCGCAAAGCCGTTTCCACATCGTTTACACTTAGGTTACGCGCGGCAAGCTCTTGTCGGTCAAGCCATATGCGCATGGCATAGGATAGCCCACCACCAACGCGAACGCGGGCAACGCCATCAAGTGTTGAGTATTGTTCAACTAAAAAGCGATCTGCGTAATCAGTTAGTTCAGATACGCCCATACGATCGCTCACGAGGTTTTGCCATATAATGACGTCATCACTGCTGTCGACTTTTTGAACCTCTGGAGGGTCGGCTTCATCGGGAAGGTTGTCAGAAATACCTGCAATACGATCTCTGACGTCGTTAGCGGCAGAATCTATGTCGCGATCAATGGAAAATTCTATTGTCACGTTAGACTCACCGTCTTGAGATTGGGATTGAATAAACTCAATACCTTCAATACCCGCTATGCGCTCTTCAACAATTTCTGTAATTCGCGTTTCAACAATATTGGCAGGCGCCCCAGGATAAGATACTTCGACCGTTACAATAGGAGGGTCAATGTCTGGATATTCACGCAAAGATAATCTGTCATAAGACACAATACCAAATGCGATAAGGAGAAGCGAAATTACGCTTGCAAATACGGGTCTCTTAACAGAGATATCAGATAGTAACATTATTCAGTTTCTGTTTTTGATTTTGTTTTATTTTGATTGAGGAGCTCTGTTAATGTCTCGTCATTCTCTTCGACGGCCTTTATCTCAACGGCCATGCCAGGACGTGCACGCAGCGCGCCATGCGTCACCACCTTGTCACCTTCAGACACGCCTTTTAGAATTTCTACATCACCTTTACGGCGCGCGCCAATTTCAACCGGGCGGCTTTCAACGATGGTTTTCCCATCTTTTTCTACAACAACCATCACTGTATTGTTACGTCCTGCGGTAATAATTGATTCTTCAGGGACGATGAGGGCTTGGCGTGGGTTATTGCTTAGTTTTATACGCATAAGCATGCCGGCCTTAAGCGCTTGGTCTTCGTTTTCCAATCTGGCTCGTGCGTTAACAGAACGCGTCATAGGGTCAACACGGCTGTTAATACTGCTAATCGTGCCCTCAAAGGTACGATCTGGATAGGCGCTTGTTTGTGCTTCAACTTTTATTCCCGGCTTGAGAGTAGATAGGAAAATCTCAGGGACTGAAAAATCAAGTTTCATTGTACTAATGTCATCAATAGTTGTGATGATGGCATCGGATTGAACGTTGCCAGGCATGGCCATATCGCCAACACTGATATTACGGATACCAACGACGCCATCAAATGGGGCAACTATGCGACGCTCATCTATGCGTGATTGAATGGCTTTTATTCGCGCAGTAGAGGCGTTTAAATCACGCTCTTGCTCATCCAGCAAAGAACGCGCTGCTGCACCGCGCTCCACCAAAGGCTTGAGGCGGTTAACTTGGCGGCGCGCCTCATCGCGGAGATAAGTTTCTTCGGTCAGCTCGGCTTGTTCTTGTCTTGAATCCATTTCAACAAGAACGTCACCTTTTTCTACTGTTTGGTTGTCTTCGAAGTTAATGGCGGTAATACGCTCTGTCACATTAGAGACAAGGTCAACATTTTCGTTTGCTTTTAATGTTCTTAGTGCCTCTACTTCGTCAACGAAATGGACAGGCTTGACCATAGATACAAAGACGGGAGTGGGGGCCTGTTGCGCATATGCGACATTATAAGTCGGCAGGCATATTGCCGTTAAGAGCGCGATAATGTGAAAAGGTTTCATAATAGTTCCTCTGGGTGTGTAGAAGGTGTAATGGCACCACCGATGGCGCTATATAGTGAAATACGAAGCGCAATGAGGTTTAAGCGCTCTGAAATAATTGCTCGCTCAACTTGGCGAAGTTCTTGTAGTGCGTTAAGCACGGGAAGATAGTCGTCAATGCCTTGGCCGTAGCGAGCTTCGGTTTCTTGAACTGTTTTATCGAGTACAATGCGCCGTTGGTCTAAACGCTCGAGAAAGTCTCTTTGTCTGTTTTCTTGATAAAGTGCGTTTTCAACATCTCCGACCGCTTCAATATATAGCTGTGTGAAGGCGGCAAGTCGTTCTTGATAGACGGCCTCGTTTCTTTCAACTTCTGCCTTGCGTTGACCCCAATCCAATAGAGGGGCAACGAAGGTCCCCATAATCATGGACACTGGCCCTGAATAGGCAGCGTTGTCGGATAGAAGGTAGGATCCATCTAATGTTATTTGAGGAAGACGATTTGCAATGGCCTCTGCGGTGTCGAAGTCAGCGGCAATTAGCGCCGCTTTGGCCGCTCTAATATCAGGGCGATTAACCAAGATGTCGGCAGGCACGCTGACACGCGGCAAGGAGGCTGTAAAGTCGAGGGTTTCATCTTCTGTGACACGGTTTTGACCATCAGGCGCGTGCCCCATCAACACATCTAATCTGTTTTCGGATACTCGTCTTTGTGATTGTGCGACAGGGATGAGGCTCAGGCTTTCTGTAACACGAGACTTTTGCTGTAAAACCTCGACATTCGTTCCAATCCCTTGATCAAAACGAAGCTCGAGTAATTCAAGCAAGTCTTTGTCGGTTTGTACTTGTTGATTAAGTAAATCAAGAGTTTGTTGGGCCGCTACAGCAGAAAAATAAGCGTTTGCAACCTCGATACTTGTAAAAAGTTTGAGGGCCTTTACATCTTCGACGCGCGCTGTTGTTTCTGCTATGTCTGCTTTTGTAGCATTGCGGATACGATTAAAAGCGTCTATTTCCCATTGTAAATTAACACCTAATCGCGCAGTTCCTCTTTGCCCATCGCTGCCTTCCCATTCACGGTTGCCTTCGGCGAGGGCGTCTATTTTGGGGTAAAGGTCACTTTCTGTTTGGCGGGTAAGAGCGCGTGCCTGATCAACACGTGCGATAGCCTGTTTTATATCATAATTATTGCCCAGTGATTGCGAGATTAAACGATTAAGCGTTGGTCTTTCAAGGCTGTGCCACCATGGTGTGTCAGATATGGTTCTATCGTTCACATCCAGTGAATAACTTGACGGCAGGGCTATATCAGGTTTTACATCTGCAGGCTTCGAGGTTGTTTTACACCCCCATAACATTAATGGAAAAATAAAGGTGAAAATCGTAATTTTGGATATTTTCATTAATGTCACGTTCGTTTAATTTTTTTTCGCGTTTTAGAGGTAGTGCTATTCAATGGGATTACAATTTTTTTTATGACATAGGGAACTTTTTTTAAAAAGAGCATTTCATGTTCTTCAGCCATAAGGTTGTTAGCAACGTTCAATGTGTTTTATAATTATATCAGAGACAAAAAAACGCCCTCTAAACTATGATGGTTACAAGGGCGCTTTCATATATATAATGAAAACCAGCGAGTGGTTAGTTTTAAAATTCTTTTAAGAATTTTCCCATTTTTTAACTTGCTCTTCGGCTTCTTCACGGACAATACCGTAATTTTCTTGGATTTGACCAACGAGCTTCTTACGGTCTCCATTGATCTGGTCGAATTGGTCGTCAGTAAGTTTACCCCACTGTTTTTGAACCTCGCCTTTAAATTCTTTCCAATTACCTTCTGATATATCTTTATTCATGATGTGTCTCCTTTCATGCTATGCAAACGCACGATAGGGACATATCGTTCCTTGTTTTATTTACTCAGTATATCTGTTCGGTATAAGTTGATACGCATACCCCCATGTTGAACGGATTTTTCCATTGGCAGAAAGGGAAGGTCTGTGGATTGTGCTAATATTTTGTCGGTGGTAATGATTCCAACGCGCCAGCCTGAAAAATTTTCACGCAATACTTTACCAAGTGTTTGGTATAGCGGGATCAGTTTTTGTGCATCTCCGATGCGTCCGCCATAGGGAGGGTTTACGATAACAAGACCAGGTGTAGATGTGGGGGGTGTTATATCGCTGATTGCTTGTTGTTTAAAGTTCGTCACCTGATCAACGCCTGCGCGGGCCGCATTTTTAATGCTCATATCTATAGCACCTTTGTCGCGGTCACTACCGTAGAAGAGAATGTCTGTTTGTGATTGTCGTTTCACGCCGCGCATGTCTTCCCACGCTTGTTTATCAAACGTTACAAGCTTTTCAAAGGCAAAGTGCCTTAATCGCCCCGGATTAAGACGAGCTGCTATTTCTGCGGCTTCAATCACGAACGTTCCAGAGCCGCACATAGGATCGAAAACAGGTTCTGTTCCCGTATATCCGCATTGTTGCAAGAAAAGCGCCGCCATATTCTCGCGCATTGGGGCTTTGTTTATCGCGACCTTATATCCGCGTTTATGCAACAAGGCGCCCGATGTGTCGATGCTGATTGTGCATATATCATGATCGATACGAGCCATAATTGTTATTTCTGCATTCGAGGAGGGGGGTGTTTTTAGTGCCTCAAATATTGCATTTCCTATACGCTCTGCCGCGGCGCCAGAGTGATAAATTCGTGATTTAGAACAGCTCACATCAACTTTATATGTGTATTGAGGATCAAGGATGTCGCGCCATGGAACCTCTAGGGCAAGCGTATTTAAATGCGCAAGGTTTTTAACTTTAAACGATGCTATGCGGGCTAAAACGCGCGATGCGCCGCGCACCCATAAGTTGGCACGCCATACTTCGGGCCAGCCGCCTTCGATTGTAACGCCACCTTTTGTGGCTTTTGCTCTTTTAAACCCTTTTTTACGAACCTCATCGTAAAGCGCGCTTTCTAAACCGGGGGATGTCGCAAGAAAAATTTCAAAACTCATTCTACGTTGTTATATGTTTATCTCAATTTCGCAAAGTATAATCTGCATATACGCACTAAATGATTATTCAACGGCATAAAATAGGACCTGCATTCTATGCTTTTAAATAATCATATTTATAAAAAGCCAGCCTGCCTGCAAGAGGCGAAGCTGGCTTTTCATTACAAGCTGTGTGTTTGCTTTTTTCTAAAAGAGGAGGCTTGTTTAAAACTTAAATCCTGCACCGATACGAACCATGTGGTCTTGTGCGCCTGATGTAATATCACCATCATAGCGTACAAATCCGCTCCATTGTTCGTTGTCTGCATGAGATACTTCTAAATCAAAACCGAGGCGCGCAGAGTTACGATTACGCTCTGGGCCTTGCGTTTTAAATGAAATATCGGGAGCTGATGTAAAGCTTGAGCGTGTCGTTGCTGTGTCATCCAAATACTGGTGTGCCCAACCAATACGCGCAGAGGGAGAGAAACGCATATCGCTTGCTTCGTAATGGCCTTCTGCTTCAATACCAAGCACAGTCGATAGGTAAGTGTTTGTTTCATCTTCAACACTATTGTTTAAGACGCCTGCGCCACTTTCGGTATAACCATCACGATCAATAACACTTGCTTCAACTGCGGCAAATGGAGAGATCTTATAATCATCTTCAAGGTTAATATCGTACAAAAGCTCAGCACTGGCATAACCACCCCACCCATCAAAATCTGCAGAGGCTTGACCAAGGGCTGTATCGCGCTCTGTGTCAAAATCAAGATAGCTAGCAGACAATGTACCGTTCATATGCCAAGGTGTTCCGGCAATATCATGTGATCCGTATAAACCAAGCTGGTAATTGTCGACGTTGCTTTCGTCGTCTAAACCGTCAACATCAGTGTCGCTAATTGTATATCCCGCAAAGATACCAAGGATTGTCTCATTGTTTTCAAGAGGCGCCTCAGCACCAACGGCAAAACCGTATGCTGTTGACTTGTATCCACGCGCAGATGCATCCCCATCGTTTTTGCTGATGGCTCCAACGGCTTGTGACCAATATGCAATGTCTGAACCATAGACGTCACCAGAAGACATTCCTGATTGTACGCTAGAGACTGTGTTGGCGCCTATACGTGCGCGTACCACATTTACAACTTGTCCTAAGGCACCGTTAGCCTGCGTCATTGCTGTATTGGCAACAATGTTTCCCTGTGAATCTAGCGCAGCATCAACATCGTCAGCACCATTAATGGCGTTTATAATGTCAGCGGTTGCTTGCGTTGGACTATTCGTAGCATCAGAATTAATGGCTCTGGCAACTCTGTTACCGCCTTGGTTTGAAGGTGTTGAAGAATTAACACCAGATGTTGTCGTGGCAAATGTTATAAATGCCGATGTGGCATCATACCCAACAGATGCATCAGCAAGCGTCGATCCCATTAGTAGCGTTTTTGTCGTTGTTGCAAATGTTCCCGTTACACCGCCTGATGCCTGCAAAAAAGTAAGGGGTAGATTGGCGTCGGCACCAGCGCGTAGTTCGATAAGGTCAACCTCACCGCCCAAAGTGGCTGTCCCAGAAATGTTAAGTAAATCTATACCGCTGCCGTCAAATTCAATTTCAAGTGTACCACCTGCGCCTTGCACATAGTTACCAGTAATGTTTTGTGTCCCAATAGAATTACCAGGTGCGTATGTACCATTATTTGTAAGCGCACCCGAAGTTGTAATTGTTCCTGTGCCCTTCAAAGTTCCGTTGGTGTTAATCAGGAAATTGTCATTTCCACTTGATACGCCTTGCCAGTCCAATGTTCCTGAAGTCACAGTAATATTGTTCATATCGATCACATTACCATTAATAACAACAGTGTCTGTGGCGCCTGCATTGATATTGAGTGTTTCCATACCACCACCTGTATCGCCAGTAATATTTTGGTTATATGTGAGAGTTGACGCTGCTCCTGCATTGGCGTCATCAAAAACAAGTGTATCACCTTGCCCAAAAACTAAGTTTCCTTGAAGTGTTGCAAGCACGTCAATGTTTGTTGTGATGGCATTATCAGCAGCAGAAAAGTCGAGCGCGTTACCCGCTACATTTGCACTCAATGTTCCGTCGATATCTACACCTGATGTGATGTTAGCGCCTGTCCCTAATAAAATTGATGTGGACGTTGCGTCCGTGGTATTTATTTCGGCGCCAGAATTAACATAGATGCTGTCAATGCTAACCCCATTTGAAACCTCAACAGCAGCTGCATTTGCGCCTGTTACCGTTATGTCTGCGAATCCTATCATATCCATACTGGCACTGTTGTAAGATGTAGATACGTTTGTAACATTTGTATCAAAACGAACGAGCGTGTTTGTCGAGGTTACACCGCCCTGTGCGCCTACGATTGCGGTATTTGTATCTACGCTAATTGCAGGATCTGTACCAGGTAAAGCGCCCGCACCACTCACATCTATACGACCAGGGACGAACGCATTTGTACCCAATAAACATTCTGCGGCTCCGTTACATGTATTTCCAGGATCGTTACCCGTGAAATTGTCTGAAGTAAGAAGCTGCGCGTGCGCAATACCAGGGATTGTTAAAATCGAGACAATTGCAGTGGTTTTGAGAAATGAAGAACGGAAAGAATATGGCATGATATTATGACTCTTATTGTTAGATTTATTATAAGATACTGATATAGTGGCCGTAACTTTAGCAATATTGTTTCAAGGCTACAAGTATGTAGCTTGAAAATATCAACTGTTTTGAAATAATCTGTTAATATGAATTACATTTAAAAAGAAACGATAGTTTTTCATGCGCCTTATTTTTTTGTTCATTTGTATTGCTGTTGTGCTGCCATCTTGTGTGTCTTACAAACCTGATAGAGGAAACACCGGTTGGGTGAAAACCATTATCGAGACAGAGAAGGGGGGCTTTGATCTCGTATCGTTTGCACCGCCTCAACTGATACGCTCGGAGACATTAACTATTTATATTGAAGGTGATGGATTTGCGTGGCGTAACCGCCGCACACCATCACATAACCCCACACCAAGGCATCCTATCGCACTCGATTTGGCAATGAGTGATAAAAGAGACGATACTAATATTGTCTATCTTGCGCGTCCCTGTCAGTACATAGATTTAGAAACTCAATCTATGTGTTCGGCAAAATATTGGACGAGCCACCGTTTCTCCGAAGAGGTCATAGTCTCTAGTAACGCGGCTATAGATCACCTTGTGACAAAATATGGTGCAAAACATATTTATTTAATTGGATATTCAGGTGGGGGGGCTGTTGCGACATTGATTGCTGCAAGGCGTGATGATGTGGCACAGCTGATTACCATTGCAGGGAATTTAGATACTGATGCATGGACACAACATCATGAAATTTCACCGCTTTATGGCTCTCTCAACCCGGCCAACCATTGGCATGATCTGGTCGATATTTCTCAAACACACTATATTGGAGAGGCTGATAAAATTATGCCTGCTGCAATTGCACAATCCTATTCGAGTAAATTTCCAGCTCAAAAAAAACCGCAGCTTGTTGTTTTAAAAGATACGAACCATAAATGCTGTTGGTCAGAGGTTAGGCTTTAATGAGGCTATGCTATGTTTATGAGGACAGGTTTAATACGCATGTATGCATTTCTTAATTCTTCGATCAATGCATCTAGTCGTTTTTGGGTTTGATAATCGTCGCCGGCGTGAACTGTTTGGGACAAATCTTCTATTTGCTCGGCGATAGATGCAACATTTTTAGCGCCTAGACTAGCGCTGTTTGATTTTAAGGTATGTGCGATTTTATAAAGCTGTTTAAAGTCATTATGCATGTTGGCGCGGTGTGCCTTTTCAATTTTTTCTTCTGCGGTTAATAGGTATTTTTCAACTAATGGCTTGAATTGATCACCCATTAAATCTTGCATTTGTTTGAGGCAGGCTAAATCAAGATCTAAGGTATTTATATCGGCTAATGTGCTGTGCATTTTATGGTCTCGTCTTTTGTTGCCAGGAATGTCAAAATGCTATTGTTAAATGCAAGTATATCAATTGGTTTTGTGAAATAGCCATCCGCGCCTGCCTGCCGTGCCACTTCAAAATCATGGTCTGTTTTTTTACCTGTGAGCATGAAAACACAAATATTTTGGGTGTCATTATTTTTGCGAATATGATGCAAAAATTCCAGACCAGACATGTCAGGCATCTCCCAATCTAACAGTAGTATGTCAGGTGTGATTTCAGATATTTTTTGCAACGCTTCGGTTGGATCTTCGAAGTAACACGTATCAAAGCTCGTTTCTTTTCTTAGCGTGGCGCATATGATTTCCGATATGAGAGGATCGTCATCAACAAGCATAATTTTATGATTTTTCAAAAAAGGCCTCCGTTACAATTTCCTATTTATATGAAGCCAATAGTAGCGTTTTCAATTCTAAAAAATCTCAATAAATGAAGTTTCCATACGTCGGTATGTATGATTAGCAAGTACGGCTTGATTAACTCAATTTATGCTATGATTTTAAGATGATAACTCTGTGGGGGAGAGCTTAGAATATGAATCTCAAAGTATTTAGAAAATTGAAATATGTAGCAAGAATTAAAATGCTTCATGTTATGCAGATTTCAATTCTATGCGGTATCATTCTTTTGCTAATATGGGCGTCTGTTGCGAAACTAGACATTGTCGTTTCCGCGCGTGGCGAGGTGGTGTCAGAAAGTGATGTTGAAAAGATTCAGCATCGCGAAGGTGGTATCTTAGATGCGTTACTGGTGAAGGAAGGGCAATACGTACACAAAGGTCAACCAATTGCAAGACTGCGTGCGATGGAGCGCGATTCTGAGCTTGGTGCAATGCAGTTCGAGGTGAGTGAATTGCAATTGGAAATTGAGAGGCTTTCCGCGCTTATCGATGATTTTATACCTGACTTTACCAAATATAGTCGTGATGAAGAGCTCGTTGCGTTTCATTCTAAAATTTGGCGAGAAGAGGTTGAAAAAAACCGCGCTGCTGAAGATTTGCTAACTCACGATATTGCACACAAAAAAGGTTTGTTATCTTCAATGCGCGGTCGTCTTAAAAGCTCGCGCGAGCAACTCGATTTGATCAAAGAGCAAAAAGACATTAAGGAGCAACTCTACCGTGAGGATATAATCCCCTATATTCAAGTGCTTGATATGCGTGTTCAAGAAAAGAACATGCAGCGTGAAATTCAAAATCTAGAAGAAGCAATTTTAAACGAAGATTTTAGCCTTCAAAAGATTAGCAAGCAACTTACTGAAATGCGAGCGAGTAAGCGAGCGGAATATTTAGACAAACGTGCCACTGCGCAAAAGGATATTTCCGTTAAGCGCGAGCATTTCCCGAATGTTCAAGACCAGGTAAACCGTTTGGTTGTCACATCTCCTATTGATGGGTTCATCAATGAAATTCATTTCAACTATAAATCTGCCGTTATTGCACCAGGTGAGAGTATCGCCGATATTTCTCCCGTTCGAAGCGCCTTGATTGGTGAGGCGAAAATTCCCCGCAAAGATATTGGTTTTATTGAAATTGGGCAAAGTGTGCGTATCAAGGTCGATACATTTACCTTTACAAAATACGGCGCCATAAACGGTGAGGTCACAGCCATTTCTAAAAACTCTTATGAAGAAGATGATCAAACGTTCTACATTGCCAAACTCTCGCTTGCACGTGATTATCTAGAGTTTGCAGGAACACCGTACTATATCGCGCCGGATATGGAGTTTGTTGCAGACATCAAAACAGGATCGCGAAGTGTATTGGATTACGCCGTTAAACCGATTGTGATTGCCCTTAAACAATCATTTCGGGAAAGGTAAGTGACCTGTAATGCGTTTGTTTTTTTCTGTGTTGGTTGTATTGGTTTATCTTGCGTTTTTGGGCGTTGAGGTTATCTACAACAAGCATCTCATCGGCCAAAATTACACATTAATTGCGCCTGAAAAAATCGTAATACGCACTTCACATATGGTTGAGGCGACGAAGATGTTGTTGCAACAAGCGCAAGCTTGTTTGAAAACACCTCAACAAGATGCTGCTTGTACGCCTGATTATTTCTACGGTTTTTCAGTCGCAATCGAGTCAGATTTAGTGGATTTGAAACAATCCATTGCTAATGAAAAATTACTGGGGTCAATTACAGCGGTTCCTGCGTTTGACTTATTAGAAACGGGCCTTAATCAATATCAGCACGATCAAGACCTACAAGCCTTTGTAGATGATCTGCGTGCGGATGTGCTTGCTGTTGAAACGTTTAACCGTTCACTACAAAAAAAGCTCCAAGCTATGTATGTACAGCATGAGAGAAAACATTTTTTTCAGCTTGTTGTTTTCGTTTTAATCAGCAGTTTGTGCGCCGTGCTTTTTGGGTATTTCTGGAGACGTAACACAAAGATATCAATTTCGTCAAATGCTCGAATTTCGTCCAACGCGCTGCAAGCGATTAAAGAGTGGGACAAGGACAGCATTAAGCAATACATGTCGCGATCTGGATTTCATGCAGAGGAAAAGAAGGCTTTTTTAAAAATATTAAAAAACATGCATGATGTGGAGATATTGCAGGAAAAAATCGATCTTTACGCGTCGCTTTATAATATCATTGGTTATGAAATACGAGATTTAACGAATAAGGTTAAGGGTGGTATTGGGATTTTAAGTGCTGATATGGATGATCATGCCAAGGTTATGGCGCAACAAATCACCATGGCCGTTCATACCCTTGAGGGGCTTGCTGAGAACTTCAACCAACTTTTTTCAGTGGGAAAAATTCGGCAATCAAATATTGTACATATGCCGCAATTACTGTCCGATGTCTCTGTGTCTTTAAGCTCTAAAGCGGGCAGGCACAATGCTCTGCTTGAAAGTTATTGCGAACGAAGTGTGCCGCCAATGGTTTACGGCAACTCAATCAGCCTGTTTTGGGTGCTTTTATTGCAGCTTGCAAACGAAATTACCACAAATGCTGGCAAGCACGCGGTTTTTACGGCGCGCTCTCACGCGGCCTCTGGAATTGATAAGGTGACAATCACGTTTGACATGTTTTTCACTGACAACTTTGATCTAAGCTTGAAGGCGTTAAGAGGGCAAAGTTGGAAAGATAATGAGGACTCGCATGTATGTAGCGCTCATTTGATGCAACATTTGTTGCAAGATAATAATAGTTTTCAAATGAGGCGATATAAGGCGGGGGCCTTGCATAAAATCAGCCTTTCCATTGAAGTTGCGCCGCACAGCTATCCGACATACGACAAACCATTGGAGGGCTGTGATATTTTGCTTTGTGGTAATTCGGTTACTCAAATTGATGTGCTGGCAACAACCTTGGAAGATTACGGTGTACATGTTCATTATGCTAAAACACCAAATGATGCCATCAAGGCGGCACGAGGCGATCAAGGGTTTGACGCTATTTTAATTACCGATACGGTTGATGGTATTGATCTGCACTCTTTTTGCAAAACGCTAAAAGGGATGCTTAAGCGAAGTAAGCATGGCACACGACTTTTTGTATCTGTTTCAAGCGCTGAGGCGGTCAATAGTATTCATGATCATGTTGACCAGATTTTCTATCGTCCTTGCGAGCCAGAATTTTTTATTAAAACCTTAAAGGAGTCGCTCAACGAAGTGACGGCGACCAAGGCGGAGACGGCAGAAGATAATGCAATGCCAATTATGATTGTCGAAGACGATGAGTTGCAACAGATGATCTTGGGACGAATTTTAAACGAACAGGATTTAGTTTTTTCTGCGCATCTCAACGGAGAGGATGCATTAGCGGTATTGGAGGAAAAAATAAATGAGGGCACGCAGCCTTTCCTCGTATTTATGGATTGCATTATGCCTGGCATGGGAGGGATTGAGGCAACAAGGCGTATTCGAGCCTTTGAGCGCGAGCATAGTCAAAGGCCCCCCATGACAATTATTGGTGCCTCGGCGCTTAGTGGTGATGAGATGAAAAAAGAATGTCTCAATGCCGGTATGGATTTGATGATTGCCAAACCTTATAACCGCGATGAGATCGATAAGCTTTTGAGGAAATACCTTTCTGTTTATGCCAATGCAGGGGGGGCTTAATAATGTTGATGTATACATACATTTTCCGTGACTGGTTAGTGATGATTGCGCAAGTATCAAGGGCACAGTTCTACCATATGGGTGCGCTCATTGTTATCCTGATGTTATCAGTAAGCATGACAGGGCATAAGCACGCGAATGCAGCGGATTTGACAGAGTTTTTATACTCAGCCTTAAAAAGAAATCCGGCTTTGCAAAAAACCATGCAACAAATTGATAGCCGCGCCTATGCTCGCCGTATTTCAAAGGCGGGGTTACTGCCCCAACTATCTCTTGATGCAAATACGTCGCTCAGTTCTAGCACTACATATGGACGCGGTGAAAGCGCGGATACGCGCGATAGTTTTCCTGAGGCGGGGTATTCTATTTCCCTTTCACAGGTTTTGTTCGATCCTCAAACATATTACAGCTATAAAAATGCGCAGATTTCGCTGAACCGGCAGGAATTGCAATACAAAAAAGATTATCAAGCAACCCTAAATAATACGCTGAATGCTTATTTTGAGTATTTGCGAAGCGCCACACAGTTGCGCACCACTAAGATGGAGCTTCAATCATCTCGCAAGCGTCTGCAACAAATTATGCGCAGCTATGAGCTAGGAAATGTTGCAAAAGTGGATGTATTAGAATCTCAAGCCAATTTAGATAACATTCTAGCCAGTGAAGTAACGCAGGAAAACGCATTGAAAAGTGCGCTTATACGACTGCAAGAGTTGAGCTTGTTATTTGAAAAACCGACATCGGATATATTAAGCGTTGAACACATAGATGGTATCGATAAAGCCAATTTCGACAATTGGCATGATATTGCCGAGGCGCAAAATCCAGATGTGTTAATTGCGCAAAAGGATGTGCAAAGTGCCCAGCTAGATTTGAAATCGAGCCAATCGGAGTATTATCCAACGGTAAATTTAAACGCAAGCCATTCCGGAAGCGATAGCCGTGCCGCAGGCGCAAATAACGCAACGCGTAACGGACGAACCCAAAATCAAAGTATAACCCTTAACCTACGACTTCCCCTTTATTCTGGTGGCAGTCGTGAGTACGGCGTTAAACAGGCACAAAAGGATGTTCAAATATCCAATACTGATTTTATAGATGTTTTAAATTCAACGATTGCCGATTTAGATACAGCTATTGAAAATATTAATGCGAACGCACGTTCAATTGAAATTCTTCAACGGAGCATTCAGGCTAATCACGAATCTTATGAAGCTATACAAACGGGCTACAAGTTAGGTGAGCGGAAACTAACGGATGTTTTAGACGCGCAAAGCAAATTATATAATGTTATCCGCGACTATTATGGTGCGAGATATGATTATATCATCAACACGTCAGACTTTCACCGTATTAGCGGGACGCTTTCACTCGACGTCATTTCCGAGATTACTGCAAATATGGTTCCCATAGTTATAGGTGAAGCGTTTGATATTCCGATATTTGAAGAGGAGCGTGATCAATGATTGAAAAGTACAAATATGTTTCAACCGACAAGATGATCACGCTTGTCATATTGGCATTGATTTCAGCTTTGCTTGGTCTTGTAATGCCATTTTCAATTTTAATTATCTTTGATCGTGTTGTTCCCAATCAGGCAATGACGACGCTTTGGTTTCTCTATTTAATTATCGTGGCCGCGATCGTCTTTGATACTAAACTAGGCATGATTGAGGAGAAATTTACGTCTGCGATTACTAAGGCCTTTGAAAAAGATATGACGGAGCAAGTTTTCCGTGCCATTTGCCTTGCTGATATTGCAAGGTTTAACAAATTCGGAATAGGGGAGTATTTAGAACGCATTCGTACTATTCCCGCATTACGTAGTTATTATGGGGGTGATGCGGTCAAAGTCATCATTAATGCCATTAGCTGTATTATTATTTTTGCTATTATTGCGGTTATCAACTGGAAGAGCGGAGCTGTCTTGGTGGGTGCGTCGCTCTTCTTATATGCATTATCGCAGCATCTCTCGAAGGAAAAAGTTAAACGCTTAGAGGGAAAAGTGACGTTGGAAGATACGACAAATTCAAAGATTATTGAGATTGTTTCAAATCCGCTAAATTTGAAAACGGCGTCCATGGAATACCGCATGGAAAACTTCATGGATCAAGCCATTGATGCCCGTGAAGATCGTTCTGTAGAGCTTGAAAAACTAGAAGCTAATTTTCCGCTGGCCATAGACCTGACGCAGCAGGTGTCACTGGCTGGTGTTGTGATTGCCTGTGCCATATCAGTTATACATCAAGAAATGAGCCAAGGGGGGATGGCGGCAATTATTTTGCTAACCAATCGTTACTTTGCGCCCTATCGCCAAATCATGAGTACATTTACACAATGGAAGGTGAATAAATTACAGCTCTCACGGTTGAATGATCTTATTGCGTTAGAACAAAAAGACATATGTGACAATACTATTAACTCTGCAAAGATTATCGTGAGAGGCGAGGGGGCCTATCATTTTAAACGAGGCCATATTTATGTGATTAGTGGTGGATCCTGTTGCGGCAAAACGCATTTGATGAAGGCCATTGCCCTCGACAAGGTGGATCCGACGCTTGCCATTTCAGTCGATAACACCCCCATAGGTGATATTAATTATAATGCATGGAAAAACGCCATTGTGAATGTTGATGCCAATAGCAGCTTTATTGAAGGCACGATTATAGAAAATATTACGTGTTTTCGGCCTAAATTATATAAGGCTGCTTATGCGCTTTGTGAGGCTATGGGAATTAAAACCATCATAGATACGCTTCCGCGTGGCTTTTATACGCAACTAAAGGGTACGAAAAACTATCCTTTTTCACGACAGGTGGAGTTTGCGTTATTTGTTATTCGGGCGCTACTTTGTCGAAAATCGGTCCTTATCGTGGACGATATTGATTTGGTTTATGATACGGCTTTTGCACAGAATTTATTGCGCTGTATTGAAAGTCGCGGTGATGCCATGACCGTTTTTTTGGTTAGTAACAAAATCAAAGTGCACACTAGCAAAATTATACCTGTTCCCATTTCACGTATCATGGGCTCGTCACCTACTTTAATACAAAAAGACGCAACAAAGAATATTGAGGTGAGAGTATGAGCACATTAATTGCCTTTGACGAGCTGGATGCACGGTTCAAAAATTTTGAAAATAGTGCCTTAAGGCCCCTTTATGACACAGACCCAATCGTGCGAGGGATTGTGCATACTTTGATTTTGATTGAGTGGGAGGGGACGCCAAAGATACTCTCTGATGCGTTATTGATTGAGCCGGATGAACGCAAAACATTTGAAGATACGATGAGGCGTCTAGGCTATGCCTGCACTAATAAAACGATTCATCGTCCCTCTGAAATAGATAAAAGCGAGTTGCCATGCTTTATCCATATTGATGATCTTGATGGTGTCTTGCTTGATGTTGATGGGGATACGGCGGTCATTTACGACTATCACAATGACGTGACGATCACCAGAGACATGCCCCGCACAACGGCGGATTTATGCACGATATCTTATTACTCAAAACTTTTCCGTGAACCACCGCCTCAATCGCAAGATCGAAGTAACTGGGTTAAATATTGTTTTTATAAATATGGTGACGAGATCAAAAGCATGATCTGGCTTAGTTTTACAATCAATGTTTTGGCTGCGCTGCCACCATTTTATATTATGTCGGTTTACAACTTTTCACTAAGCGCAGAATCTATACCAACTTTATTGTGGTTGAGTATCGGAGTCATCATAGTTGGCATTCTTGAGGTTTTTTATAAACGTATGCGCGGTAATATTCTGGCAACATCTGGCAAGGAATTATCAGTGTTTATTTCATATCAGGTGCTTTCAAAACTTTTGTGGTTGCCATATGCCATGACATCTAATGCAGGCGTGTCATCGCAATTGGCACGACTGAAAGACATAGACCAGATTCGAAGTATCGCAACGTCATCATCAACGATGAGTTATTTCGACTTGCCTTTTATCGTTGTTTTTTTAGTGGCCATTGTTGCCATTGCAGGTACGGTTGCGCTTTTTGTGTTACTTGGTGTCTTTGCAATGCTTTGTTTTTGCTTGTATGCGCGGTTTCAATACCAAAAAGTAACCACTCAAAGTAGCCGTGCGAATGCTATGGTTAACTATCAATGGAATGATTTGTTAGCCAATCTCCCATCTATTCAAGGCTTGCCCATCTTGCAGGTGATCCAGTCGCGATTTAGATCCGCCATGAACCAAAGTCTTGATGATGGAGAAGTCGTATCGCGCACAAATACAAGTATTCAAAAAATCGGACAGGCCTTCATTCAGATCATCGGCGCAAGCAGCATAGTGGTGGCTGTTTTTATGACATTGGAAGGTCATAGTGATGCGGGGGCAATGATTGCCATTATTATCTTAGTGTGGAAAGTACTAACGCCCATCATGGGAATTTATAATGCCATTATCAAGTTTCAGACCTTCAGTAATTCAACCAAACAAATTAACAGTCTGATGACGATGAACGACAATCGGCAACTTATTGAAAAATCCGCGCCGATTAATACCATCTCTGGCGATGTTATGCTTAAGGACGTGACACAACGCTATCAAGGGGCGCTATCTGGGCTTACGCAGTTAAATTTTAAGATCACAGCGCAGCAAAAGGTGGCGATTGCCGGCCCCTCCGGATGCGGTAAAACGACGCTGCTAAATATCATTGGTGGTATTTGGGAGCAATATCAGGGGGCTGTTTTTGCAGATGGATATAATATCCGTCAGTTTAATAATTTTTGCTATAGGAATGCGATCCGCTATGTGCCAATTGACTTACATTTTTTTGAAGGGTCGTTGCGTGACAATTTCTACTTTTACAACGGCACGATGACAAATGCGCAGATGCTTGATCTGGCACAGCATTACAAGCTTACGCCATGGTTGGGCGAGGGGCTTGAGACGGTTATTGATCATGAGTTTTTGATTAACATTCCTAATGGTGTTCGTGAATTGCTGCGTTTATGTGTTGGGCTTGGCAACTGCGAGCAGGATTTTATACTTATTGATGAGCCACTTTTAGGATGTGCCAGTGATTTTCAGCAGGTGTTTACGAGTTGTTTTAGTGGGCGTTTCAAACACAAGACATTGATCTATACGACAAATGAGAAAAATCTGATTGCCGCGGCTGACAATTGCCTATTACTGGATCAAAATGGTGGGCAAAAATATTACGGTTTCCCTGACAAGGTCTTAGCGGTCTTATAATTTTTCATTACAATTAACAGAGCCTCACTTTTTATAGTGCCTCACTTTTCTTTTTCTTACTTCTCTAAGTCAGTCAGATGGGTGCGCATATCCTCATCTTCGGCATGACGTATTAAGAATGTGCACATAAAAAGGGCCGCATAATTACGGCCCTTAGTTATTAATGTATATGATTTATGTTTATCCCAAATCACTAAGGTTAGAATATTCATCGTCTGGGTTGCCGCTTTGGCCGCTATCATAGTCGCCCTGATTGCTATCATCCATGATACCTGCGCCATTGTCTGCCGTGCCGGTGTCACCAGATGTCCAATCGCTGTTCGCGTCACCAGAGCCATCTAGGCTGTCTGCGCTAGCATTATTGGCGCTTGACCCATTCATGGCAAACTGATCATCAATTTGAACATTTAAGGTATCGTTTGCAGCAGGAACTTCCTGACCCGAGGCGTCCATACCTGTGAAGCTGATATCTACACCTCCTTCAAAGGTATCACCCAAATGTACGGTCACAGGTTGAGATAGATCACCGCTCACAACATAATCACCATCCGCGTTTTCTAGCGCGCCTTCGATAGTGGCATCGTTAGGAAGATCAGAGATCACGACCTCATCCACGTTGTCATTGCCGGCTACACTTTCTGGGATTTCAATGACCAAATCGCTACCAGGTGCTGCAGTATAGTCTGCAGTGTCATTTGCAGGAACCGTTTCTCCAGCAGCCGTAGTGTCTGCGCCAATCTGGTCGCTGGCTGTTTCATCGGCCGTTACACTAAAGCTCGTGGTATCGGTAATTTCCGATTGCCCATCATTGGCAGCGATTGAAAGATCGATATCACCACTATAGTCAGGGTCAGGCCAAAATGTCCAAGTCTGATCGCCATTGTCAATCAATGTTCCATTGTCTCCACCGTAAGCCAAATCAGTAATGGCAAAGCCATCTGTATTTGCATCGCTCATATCAGCCAATAATTGTTCGGCTGTAATTTGGATGGATCCATCGGCCGCCTGAGCAAAGCCAGTGTCCGCACTTGTTGCGGCAGCTTGAAGAGGGGCTGCTTGTACACCAATGGTGCTTTGAACATCGATCACTTCATCACCGCGTTCGATTACAAAGGCAAAGTCTACATTGCCATCATAGCCTTCCGCAGGTGTAAAGGTGTACGTGCCGTCACCATTATCAACCATGTCACCTTTTGAGCGGTCAATCAAGTGAACAAGCCCGACATCATCTCCGTCTTGAGGCTCAACACCGTCAGCAATGCCTAAAAGATCATCTGTTGTGAAGGTAATGCTTTCGCCTGCACTAATGTCGAAATCAGTATTGGCCGCGGCCGCATCATTAGGAACAGATCCTTCATCACCATAATCAGCAGTGGTGGCTGTTACAGTTAGGAAGAAAGAGCCATTATAATCTTGCGGCGGTGTTAACGCCAGATCGGCAATGTTCCATTCCAAAACATCGAGAACTTGTCCTTCCGTTGTGATTTCAATCGTTTTTTCACCATCGCTTACGGTAAATCCGACTGGGAAGCCTGTAATGACAAGGTTTGAAAGGCTTTCGCTATCATCAAGCATTCCGACATTCAAACCAAGGTGGCCTGTGCTATCCTCTCCAAAGACCAAGGGGCCTTCGTGATCGGTCGTAATCGCAGCGCCATCGGCAACAGGGCGGATGTAAATAGGCATATCCAACGTTGCTTCTTCTCCGGCTTCATCGGTCACAACGACTTGTAATTCTGCCGTGCCAGCAAAATCCTGGGTTGGAACAAATGTCCATGTTCCATCACCATTGTCATTGATCGTGCCGCCATCTTCACCATCAGCTGTGATGATGCGAGATAGTGTAAGCGTATCACCGATATCGACATCCCCGAACAGGTCAATCAGATCGTCTTGATTGAACGTAATCTCGTTATCCTCAAGGATTGTCATGTGTGCATTACCATCGGCAAATGGCGCATCATTTACAGGGATAACATCGACATTCAATGTGCCTTCAACTTCGGCATCACCATCGGAGACGAGATAGGCAAGTTCAATCAGGCCGTTCCAGTCTTGCGCGCCGATCAGCTCGTACATGCCATCAGCATTAAGCGTCAGCGATGCATTTGCAGGTTGTCGCACTGTCAGGCTTTCAAGGTTGATCTCATCGCCATCTACATCAGTGACTTGTGATATAATATAAGCGGGGTCAATCAGAAGAACCTGATCTTCCTCACCTGACATTTGTATGCTCGGTGCGATAGGGGCATCATTAACGGGGTTCACATTCAATGCCAAGTTTGCAGTGGTTGTGTCGGTGCCGTCTGTCACGTCAAAGGTCAAGTCAACCTGACCGTTCCAATCTGCGTCTGGTGTTAATGTGAATGTGCCGTCACCATTATCGGTAATGGTTAGGTTCTCATTGCCCGATTGGAGGTTGAGCGCCGTAAGATCGTCACCGTCAACATCCGATGCTTTAGACAACAATTGCTCTTGGCTTAGCGTAATTGCGCCATCTTCATCCACACTATAAGCCAGATCGCCAGACACTGGTGCGTCGTTGATTGGCCCAACAGCGATGTCTGCTCGCGCTGTGTCGGTTGCGCCCTCAGAGTCTACAACTGTGATGTCGAGTGCAATATCGCCGTTGAAGTTCTCATTCGGTGCAAAGCTAAACGTGCCGTCATCGTTGGCGGTCAATATACCATCCGTACCTGAATAAGACACATTTTGTAGTGACACATCGCCTTCAATATCACTGGAATTCGCGAGCAATTGCTCTGGCGTGAGTGTAATCACGCTGTCTTCATCCATAGTAAAGGTTGTGTTGCCGGCAATTGGCGCATCATTTACCGGTGCAACATTAATGTTGGCGGTTTGATTCACGCTTGCGCCTTGTTCGTCTGCAACCGTAAAGGATAGGGCCACATCGCCGTTGAAGTTTTCATTCGGAGCAAATGTGTATGTTCCATCACCATTATCAGTGAACACGCCATCTGTACCCGCATAAGAAACATCGACAATTGCCACACCACCTTCAACATCAGACGCACCTTGAAGAAGCTGTGCATCAGTAATAGTTATTGTGCCATCTTCGTTCATTGCAAATTGCTGATCTTGGGCAACCGGCAAGTCATTTACAGGGTTCACAGTAAGGTCAATATTTGCAGAGACCGTATCTGTGCCGTCGCTGACATCAAAGGTAATGTCAAAGTCACCATTATAGTTTTCACTCGGTGTTAATGTGAACGTTCCGTCACCATTATCGGTGATGGTTAAATTCTCATTATTCGTTTGCAAATTAAGGGCTGTGAGATTATCGCCATCAACATCTGATGCCTGTGACAATAACTGCGCTTGAGACAATGTTATGCTGCCATCTTCATTAATCGCATAGGCAAGATCACCAACAACGGGCAGATCATTAACAGCGGCAACATCAATCACAGCAATTTGATCAACTGTTGCGCCTTGTTCGTCTGCAACCGTGAAGGATAGGGATACATCGCCGTTGAAATTCTCATTCGGGGCGAATGTATATGTGCCATCACCGTTATTAGTGAAGATCCCATCAATTCCCTCATAAGAAACATCTGCTATCGAAACGTCACCTTCAATATCAGACGCGCCTTGAAGAAGTTGCGCATCAGTAATGGTTAACGTGCCATCTTCGTTCATTGCAAATTGCTGATCTTGGGCAACCGGCAAATCATTTACAGGGTTTACAGTGAGATCAATATTTGCAGAGACCGTATCTGTCCCGTCGCTAACATCAAAGGTGATATCCAAATTACCATTAAAATTAGCTTGTGGGGTTAATGTAAATGTACCATCACCATTATCTGTAATGACTAGATTTTCATTATCCGTTTGCAGGTTCAACGCGATTAGTTCATCACCGTCAACGTCTGAGGCTTGTGATAGCAATTGCGCCTGAGACAATGTGATTGAGCCATCTTCATTGATATTATAAGCAAGATCCCCAGACACCGGCGCATCATTAATTGGCAAGACATTAATTCCTGCCTGCGCTGTGTCAGTTGCGCCATCGCTATCAACGACAACAATATCAAGTGCAATCTCACCATTGAAATTCTCATTCGGTGCAAAGCTGAACGTGCCGTCATCATTTGCGGTGAAAATACCGTCTGTACCGCTGTAAGATACGCTTTGTAGTGCAACGTCACCTTCGATGTCAGAAGAGTTTGCCAAAAGCTGCTCAGGTGAAAGTATAATCACACTGTCTTCATTCATCGTATAGGCTGTATTCCCTGCAATAGGGGGGTCGTTTACCGGGCCGACATTTATATTGATATCAGCCTGATCCGTGCCTCCTGCGCCGTCAGTACCCGTATAGGACACATTGGCAACTTCAAGATTATCGCCGTCAATGTCACTTGCTCCTTGAAGCAGTTGCGCATCAGTAAAGGTGATTGAGCCATCTTCTTCAATATTGAAGTTTTGATCCTGTGCAACAGGTAAATCATTCACTGGGTTTACTGTCAGGTCAATGTTTGCAGCGATTGTATCCGTACCATCCGTAATGTCGAACGAGATATCCAAATCACCATTGAAGTTGGCCGCAGGCGTCAATGTAAACGTGCCATCGCCATTGTCTGTGATGGTCAGGTTCTCATTGTCCGTTTGTAAGTTTGATGCGACAAGAGCATCACCTTCAACATCGCTTGCCTGTGCCAATAGCTGTTCTTGAGTAAGAATGATAGAGCCATCCTCGTTCATTGAATACGCTAGATTTCCAGATACTGGTGCATCATTGATCGGCAAGACACGCAGCGCAATATCAGCGTCAACAGTCGCACCTTCGTTGTCGGCTACCGTATAACTGAGCGCAACGTCACCATTGAAGTTTTCATTGGGTGCGAATGTGTAAGTGCCGTTACCATTATCGGTAAAGATACCCTCCGCGCCTTCATAGGAAACGTACGCGACCTCGACGGCTCCCTCAACATCAGATGCCCCTCTTAGTAGCTGTGCATCAGTGATGGTGATAGTGCCATCTTCATTCATTACAAATGACTTATCAACGGCAACAGGTAGATCATTGACTGGGTTTACAGTCAAATCAATGTTTGCGGCAATTGTTTCTGTGCCATCGGTAATATCAAACGAGATATCCAAATCACCATTGAAGTTGGCCGCAGGCGTCAATGTAAACGTGCCATCGCCATTATCTGTAATGGTTAGATTTTCATTGTCTGTTTGCAAATTTAGGGCTGTCAGATCATCACCATCAACATCAGAGGCTTGTGACAATAATTGCTCTTGAGACAATGTGATAGACCCATCTTCATTCACATTATAGGCAAGGTTGCCTGATACGGGCGCATCATTGATCGGAAGAACGCTAATATTTGCAGTTGTTGTATCGGTAAGGTCTCCATCAGAAATGAGTACGTCCAACACAATCTCGCCATTGAAGTTCTCGTTCGGGGCGAAGGTGAATGTTTCTCCGTCTGGGTTGATCGTCAGGATACCATCTGTGCCACTATAAGAGATGTCTTCTAGTCGTACACCAATTTCAGGATCATATGAGTTGGCCAATATTTGATCAACTGTAAAAGTTAAGACCTGATCTTCATTAATCGTGTAAGATGTTGCACCTGCAACTGGTGGATCGTTCACCTCTATGACGTTAATGTCGATGTCGGCTTGAACCTCGGCCTGTCCATCAGATACTTTGTAGCTTAGGTCAACTGAGCCGGAAAAGTTCTCATTCGGGGCAAATGTATATGTGCCATCGCCATTAATTGTAAGCACACCTTCATTGCCGTCGTAGCCGACTTCAGAAATGACTAACGTGTCGCCATCCAAATCAAACGATCCTTCAAGCAAATCAGCATCTGTAAATGTAATTGTTTGGTCTTCATTGACTTCAAACAGTTTGTTTTGTGCGCTAGGCGGATCGTTTTGTGGTGACACGTTGAGGTAGACTGTCGCCGTGTCGGTGAGGCCGCCTTCATCACTGATTGTGTATGTGAAGCTTGCCGGACCGTTATAATCAGCATCAGGCGTAAAGACAATGTTGCCGTTTTCATCCAGCTCGACCGTACCATGCGTGTTTTCAGTGGCATTGACTTCCATGATCGCAATTGGATCACCATCTACATCAAAGTCATTGTTGAGCAGGTTTTCAGGTGTAAGCGTCAATACGCCGCCTTCATCTACTATGATCGGTAACTCAGCCGGCCCTGGAATGATTTCGATAAGTTCATCCGTAAGGTTGACGGAGTCGTCCATCGTTTCGGTTAAGTTGAAACTGTGAGTATTTGACATGGCACTGCCATCAGGCTGGATTGAGGTCATCTGAATATCCTCAGTCAACACGCGCGAGATTGTCATGTTTTTAACAACATATTGTCCCTTACCACCCACTGTGCCCAGTTCAAAACTTGCAACAGGTTGATCAGTTGTAAAAGAATAGCTGTCTTCTAAGTTACCACTTTCACGGAAGCCACCCTGTGCATCTATTAAATTACCGTCAGCATCATAGGCGCGAATGACAACTTGTGTGGCCTGATTACTATCTGCATCAAACCAGTCACCAAGACCAGAAAGTTCAAAGGTTACGTGGTTGACCTCTTCACCTTCAATGGCCACGGTCATCACGTCATCGCCGGATAAACCATTATGCTCGTCGTCACCAATACCAAGGCCAACATGCGTGTCTTGTTGGTTGTAAGATGAAATAGGGCCATTATTCATTGATGTTGTAATGGTCATGTCACCTTGCGTAAACGTTGCGACACCGTCGTTAATTGTGCCCCAGTCGCTTGGCTCGGCGGTTGGGTCCTGTGGGTCAAACGTTCCAATTTGCACATCCATCAAATTGTCATTTGAACCCTCATTTGGAACATATTGCACCTGAGTATCGGCAGGATATTCAACACCAACTTCCATATTGTTCCAATTGCCATCGGGGGTCTGGTACTGCATGACGCCGTGCTCAAGCTCACTATCTAAGCGTATTGCACCAGGACCTGCGGCGATTGTGTAATCGTCGGTTGCCACAGGCGCGTCGTTGACAGGGTTGACTTTCAGATCAATGTTGGCTGCGACAGTATCTGTGCCGTCTGTAACATCAAACGTGATGTCTAAATCCCCATTGAAGTTTGCATCTGGTGTTAACGTAAATGTACCATCGCCATTATCAACAATCGTTAGCTCATCGTTATTTGTTTGCAAGTT
Source organism: Micavibrio sp. UBA1850 (assembly GCA_002338525.1). Classification (GTDB taxonomy): domain Bacteria; phylum Pseudomonadota; class Alphaproteobacteria; order Micavibrionales; family Micavibrionaceae; genus UBA1850. The sequence goes on from DDIM01000019.1 coordinate 45,239, forward strand.
CAGAGCGGTTAGCTCATCACCTTCAACATCGCTGGCTTGGGCTAAAAGCTGTTCTTGAGAGAGTGTGATCGAGCCATCTTCGTTGATGGTATATGCCAAATCTCCTACAACAGGTGGGTCATTGACGGGCGCCACGAAAATATCAATTTGTGCATCGACATTGGCGCCTTGTTCATCGGCTACGCTGTAACTTAGATCAACATTACCATTAAAGTTCTCATTCGGAGAAAACGTGTACGTTCCGTCACCGTTATCACGCAAGATACCATCGGCACCATCATATGATACATCGGCAATGGATACACCGCCCTCAACATCACCTGCACCGGCAAGCAATTGATCGTCGGTAATTGTGATTGTGCCATCTTCTTCCATTGTAAAGGATTTATCCAGCGCATACGGAAGATCGTTGATTGGATTAACCGTCAAATCAATGTTAGCCGCAACCGTATCTGTCCCATCAGTAACATCAAACGTGATGTCCAAATCACCATTGAAATTGGCGGCAGGGGTTAGTGTAAATGTCCCATCGCCATTATCAGTAATCGTTAGGTTTTCGTTTTCAGTTTGTAGGTTAAATGCGGTTAAATCATCGCCTTCAACATCGCTGGCTTGGGCCAAGAGTTGTTCTTGGCTCAAGATGATTGAGCCATCTTCGTTTAGAACGTAGGCTAAATCACCGACAACGGGTGCATCATTAATTGGGAGCACGTTAATGCTGGCTGTGCCTGTATCAACCGCACCATCTTAGTCGGCAACGACTATTCCGATGTCGATTGTCCCGTTGAAGTTTTCATTTGGTGCAAAGCTAAATGTGCCATCGCCATTGTCGCTTAAAACACCGTCAGGGCCGTTATAAGCCACGAAATGAAGTGTTACATCACCTTCAACATCGCTTGCATTTGCTAAGAGTTGTTCGGCAGAAAGTGTGATGACACTGTCTTCATCCATTGTATAAGATGTATTCCCAGCAATAGGGGCGTCGTTTACCGGCGCGACATTGATGTCGATATCTGCTGAAACACGAGCTCCCTCGTTGTCTTCAACTGTGTAGGATAAGTCTACATCTCCATTAAAATTCTCGTTAGGGGAGAATGTATATGTGCCATCGCCATTATTTACAAATACGCCGTCAGAACCTGTATAGGAAACATCGACAACATTGACAGGGCCTTCAACATCACCCGCACCCGCCAATAGCTGTGCATCTGTAATTGTGATTGTGCCGTCTTCATTCATTGTGAATGATTTGTCCAAGGCATATGGCACATCATTAATCGGATTCACTGTTAGATCGATATTGGCAGACACTGTGTCTGTGCCGTCACTTACATCAAACGTGATATCTAAATCACCATTGAAGTTTGCATCCGGTGTAAGTGTAAATGTTCCATCACCATTGTCAGTAATAGTAAGGTTGTCATTTTCTGTTTGTAGGTTTAATGCCGTTAAATCATCGCCTTCAACGTCGCTGGCTTGGGCCAAGAGTTGTTCTTGTGACAGTGTAATAGAGCCATCTTCGTTGATTGCATAGGCCAGATCACCTACAACAGGGGCGTCGTTTATAGGTAATACATTAATACCAATATCAGCGTTGACAACCGCGCCTTGTTCATCGGCAACAGAATAGGATAGTTCAACAGATCCGTTAAAATTCTCATTGGGTGAGAATGTGTACGTCCCATCGCCATTATTGATAAACACACCATCAGTACCGCTGTATGAAACATCGGCAACAGACACGCCGCCTTCAATATCTGATGCACCCTGAAGAAGTTGCGCATCTGTTATAGTAATCGTGTTGTCTTCATTGATTGTATATTGCTTGTCAATTGCAACTGGCAAATCGTTGATTGGGTTAACAGTCAGATCAATATTTGCAGAGACTGTGTCCGTACCATCGCTTACATCAAATGTGATATCAAAATCACCGTTGAAGTTTTCGGCAGGGGTTAGCGTGAATGTACCGTCACCGTTATCAGTAATCGCAAGCTCATCGTTGTTGGTTTGCAAATTGAAGGCCGTTAAATCATCACCCTCCACATCACTTGCAAAAGCCAAAAGCTGTTCTTGGCTAAGCGTAATTGCACCATCTTCATTAATAGAATAAGCCAAATCGCCGACCACAGGCGCATCATTAATTGGTAATACACTAATGCCTGCTTGTGCCGTATCGGTTGCCCCATTTGCATCCGTTATAATAATATCAAGGGCGATATCACCATTGAAGTTTTCATTTGGTGCGAAGCTGAATGTACCATCACCGTTATTTGTGAAGATACCGTCTGTACCCTGGTAAGAGGCATGTAAAAGTGACACATCACCCTCAACATCTGTTGAGTTGGCCAAAAGCTGTTCGGCAGAGAGTGTAATCACACTGTCTTCATTCATAGTGTAGGACGTATCGCCCGCAATTGGCGGATCATTGACCGGAAGCACATTTATATCTATGCCGGCGTTTACAACGGCACCTTGTTCATCCGCAACAGCATATGAAAGGTCAACGGTACCGTTAAAGTTCTCATTGGGTGAAAACGTATATGTGCCATCACCATTGCTAACAAACACACCATCCGTTCCACTATATACAACGTCAACAATAGAAACAGCACCTTCAACGTCCGATGCGCCTTGAAGAAGCTGTGCATCTGTAATGGTAATCGTGCTGTCTTCGTTGATTGTATATTGTTTATCAACGGCAACCGGCAAATCATTAACCGGATTAACAGTCAAATCGATATTCGCAGAGACAGTGTCTGTTCCGTCGCTTACATCAAACGTGATATCAAAATCACCGTTGAAGTTTTCGGCAGGGGTCAGCGTGAATGTCCCGTCGCCGTTATCAGTAATTGTCAGATTTTCATTTTCTGTTTGTAGGTTAAGCGCGCTTAAATCATCGCCGTCAACGTCACTGGCTTGAGAGAGAAGCTGTTCTTGAGACAATGTGATCGAGCCGTCTTCATCGATGGCATATGCCAAATTGCCAGCAACAGGGGCGTCATTGATAGGAAGAACGTCAATATTGGCCTGTGCATTTGCCGTTGCGCCTTCATTATCGACCACTGTGATGTCCAGCGCGATATCACCATTGAAGTTTTCATTCGGTGCGAAGCTGAACGTGCCGTCTCCATTATCTGTTAATATACCATCTGTGCCACTATAGCTTACATCTTGTAGGGTTACATCACCTTCGATATCTGATGAGTTAGCCAATAGTTGTTCAGCCGACAGCGTAATCACACTATCTTCATTCATTGTGTAGGATGTGTTACCCGCAATTGGTTGATCGTTAATTGGCAATACTTCGATGGCAGCTTGTGCTGTGTCGATGGCGCCCTGATTATCAACGACAATAATATCAAGGGCGATATCACCATTGAAGTTCTCATTCGGTGCGAAGCTGAACGTGCCGTCACCATTGTTTGTGAAGATACCATCTGTGCCTTGATAAGATACAGAGAGTAGGGACACATCACCTTCAACATCTGATGAGTTAGCCAATAGCTGCTCTGCTGTGAGGGTGATCGTACTGTCTTCGTTCATTGTGTAGGCTGTGTCGCCTGCAATTGGAACGTCATTGACTGGCGCAACGTTGATTTTGACGCCTGCTGTATCTGTACCGCCGGCATTATCAGTAACTGTATAACGAATGCCTTCAATGCTTCCGTTGAAATTCTCATTAGGGGCAAATGTGTATGTTCCATCCTGATTATTTACAAAAACACCATCTGTACCTGAATATGTAACTTCAGAGATTTCTAATGTATCGCCATCGACATCTGTTGCGCCTGAAAGTAGGGAGGCATCGCTGAACGTAAATGTACCATCCTCATTCATAGAAAATTCTTTATCCAGTGCTGCCGGATTATCGTTAACCGGTGTCACTGTCATGTTCAGCGTATTCGACGTGGCAACGGTTCCGTCATTCACGTCATAGCTGAAATCTAAATTGCCGTTAAAATTCTCTGCGGGGGCAAATGTGAATGTGCCATCGCCATTATCGGTTAAAACACCCTGATCTGGTTGGTTCAGCACAAGGTTTTCAGCCGTTAGCGTGTCACCGTCAACGTCGGAAGCCGTAGATAATAATGTGTCTTGTGTTATGAGAATGGTGCCATCTTCTTGCATTACCAGATCAATGGGGTCGGCTGTGGCGGCATCGTTTTCCGCTCTAACAGTCACTTCGATTGTTGTTGAGGTGGTTTCCGTATCAAAATCTTCTGTTCCGCCTTCTAAGGGTGCGTCGTCCCCTAGGTTTTCAGGCGTATCAAAAACATTAACTTCAAATGTGTTGCCGGATGTTTGCGTGTCGAAATTTTCATCATCATTGGCAGCGGCTGCGCCTGAAGCACTTCCTGCCGAGCTCGTTCCTGTTGACGTCGCGCCGGTTGCTGTGCTTCCAGAAGTATCAGAACCGTCTGCATCTGTGCTTGTTCCGCCTATCTCTTGCGCGCCGATTTCGCTTTGTTGTGCTGCGTTGGAATCTGTTGTTGTGTCTTGGGAGGCGTCACTATCATTAGAGCTTGTTGAGCTATCACCAACGGCTTGAGAAGTATTGAGCGCGCTTGAATTATCTATGGCGCCTGCATTACTAGTTGCTCCTGAATCCTCGGCGGCGTCTTCTGCTCCTGCGCTACCATCCGCACCAGCACTTGTATCGCCGGCTAAGCTTTCTTCTGCAATTTGTGCAGCAAGTGTTTCTGCTCCTGTTGCAACCGTTGATGTTGTTGTTTGTTGATTTTGCTGCTGCTGCTCTTCTGTTGTTTCAGCATTGGTTGTTTCAACCTGTTCGACAGCATTGTTTAGTTCGTTATTTTCCGTTTCATAGTCAGCCATTTTAGGAACCCCACAGTTTCTATTAAAAGTTAAAAATTTTTCTGATTTGAATAGCGTACAGCGAGAATGGTTAATGAAAAAGTAAATGTTATTTTCTCTATACAATTGTATTCAATGCATAAATTTTTAATATTTTGGCTTTATAGATGTGTGTGATTCACACATAAAAATAGCTCTTTATGAGTGTTATATGTCTTTGAAGATGACTATTTTTATAAGATTTATTGGAATTGTGGTGAAAATATAAATGGCAGGGGCAGCAGATTTTATTGGTATTAATTTCTGAACAGGAAGCACTTAAATGCGACCTGTTTTGGAATTTGATAGTGGTAAATTAATGGGTTTTTTAACTGGTTAAATCACCAAAAGTGAAATTTTTCCGTGCGCCGCCATTTGGCTTTGATACCGTAATGCCTACGTCTTTTGTGGTTAGGCCTTCTTCTAACGCTCTTTCTACAGTATATCTCAAATAATCTTTTAAAGTTGGCTGATAATCAGGGTTGCTGTCATCTACTAAAATCATTTTATTGTTATATGAAGCATTACCAGTGTTTCCTTGAAAATCTTTAAATAAGTTAGTTGAGCTGGCGCCACCAGATGCCGCAAACTCAAAAAATTGAACAGGAGTATCTAAAGAAATATCGTCAGCTTCTCGTGCATCTAAAGGGTTTGCAGGGTCTAAAGGGTTTAATTCGCCAAATAAAATGCCTGCGTTCGCGTTACGAAAAGAAACTTTTATACTCATATCTTTTATACTCTTTCTAATGGTTTTTCATATTTTTATATTAGAATGTTTAAGATGTCGTTAAAGGTATGGATAGACATGATTTAAAAATAAATAATAATTCTATCAACGGCATATAAATTTAAAATTGTTACGTAACGTAGATGAGGACTTAATATGAGTGCCTATTAAGCCTCATAAATGAGGGGGCAATAATAACTTGATGTAAAATATGAAAAACTGGCGCTTGCAATGAGTTTGCTTATTGATTCATTTCTTAAATTGCCAATTCATTTTGAATGGCAGGGGCAGCAGGGTTCGAACCCGCGACCTACGGTTTTGGAGACCGTCGCTCTACCA
>DDIM01000008.1:0-18646 GCA_002338525.1 Micavibrio sp. UBA1850
AATTATATATGCCCAAAACTTAGTATATCTTTCTGTTACTTGCATTATCTCACAAAAACCTAACCTCAGGATACTAAAAATTAGTTAATTTTATGTAACTTTTTAGAAATAATTAAGAAACATAGCTGTAAACACCCAGATGACGTAGTACTTTAGATAAAAGGCCTTTACATGGCACCATAATACAAAAAATATTTTTCAAAAGAGTATGTTTATGAAATTATGCCTTAATGAAAAAGACACAAACATCAAAATCACCTCCCGCTTATGCTGGTACCCACTATATGACACCGCAAGGGTATGCCGTTTTGGAAAAAGAGCTTTATCATCTTTTACACGAGGAACGCCCCAAAATTGTTGAGGTCGTCTCATGGGCGGCCGGAAACGGCGATCGTTCTGAAAATGGTGATTATATCTATAATAAAAAACGCTTAAGAGAGATTGATCGGCGCGTACGCTATCTTACCAAAAAGTTAGAAAACACGAAAGTCGTTGATCCCCGACAACAACAGCATTTGGATCGCGTTTTCTTTGGTGCCAAAGTAACCTATATCAAGGAAAACGATGAAGAAGTAACCGTTATGCTTGTGGGTGATGACGAGGCGGATTTTACTAAAGGAAAGATTAACTGGCTGTCTCCAGTTGGCAAAGCATTACTAAAAGCCGAGGAAGGTGATGTTGTTAAAGTGCGTCTTGACACTGGCATCGAAGACATTGAAGTCCTTGAGATTTCTTACCCCATTATTTAGCACTCAACAAAAATCATACCTCTTCTTTGGCATAGCAAGACAAGATATGCTGTTTGCGCAACCGTTGGAAATGTGGTTTGTATTAAACAAGCAAGAGGATGACAAAAAGGATGCCCCATGAAAAAAACAGCTAAATTATATCGTATGGTTACAGATAAACACATTTGTCCGTTCGGGATCAAATCAAAAGACCTGCTTGAGCGCCAAGGATATAAGGTTGAAGATCACCACCTCAAAACTCGTGAAGAAACGGATGCGTTTAAGGAAGAACACGGCGTAAAAACTACGCCGCAAACATTTATTGATGGCGCGCGTATCGGCGGTTATGATGACCTTGTGGCCCATTTGGGTGTCAGGACAATGAAGCAAACCGGCACGACATATCAGCCGATTATTGCTATTTTCGCCTCAACGTTTGTTATGGCATTGGCTGTCAATTGGGCCATGGCAGGCGTTATTGTTCCAAGCCTCACATTTAAAATATTTATAGCCCTTAGTATGTGCGTCTTAGCCATCCAAAAGTTACGCGACCTATATTCATTTTCTAATCAATTTATCACGTATGATTTGTTGGCCATGCGTTGGGTTCGGTACGCATACATATATCCTTTTGTCGAGTTACTTGCCGGTGCGTGCATGATTGCACACGTCTTTACAACAAGTGCGGCTCTGGCGGCTTTGTTTATTGGAACGTTAGGGGCCGTATCCGTTTTCAAGGCTGTGTATATTGATAAACGCGCGCTTAAATGTGCATGCGTGGGGGGAGACAGTAACGTTCCACTAGGGTTTGTATCGCTAACTGAAAATATAATGATGATCGTAATGGGTCTTTGGATGCTTTTAGCATATTAGAAAGTTATTCTTATGAGCAATAGTGATGTACAAAGCGGTTCAATTGGCTACATAAAGGCGTGGGCGCTTGCTGCTGGCGGAATGGTTGGTGGCGGTATCTACGTATCTTTAAGCGTTGTTATCGAGGCTGCTGGGCAATATGCATGGCTTAGTTTTCTAATTGCAGGGATTGCCGCGGTGCTTTCGGCATACTCTTATGCAGCGCTTACAAACAAATACGCAAAAAGTGGCGGTGTCTTCGATTTCTTAGAAGAAATTAACCACAAAAACATGGGGGGTATTATTTCTTGGTTACTCGCCCTTGGTTATACGTTGACCATATCTGTGTACGCGTACGCCTTTGGTAATTACCTTTCTTATGCATTTGGCATGGGGGATATTGCGACAGAGGTTTTCGTTATTTGCATTTTAACCTCTATGGCTGTGCTTAACCTTGCAGGTGCGTCAAAACTTACCGCCGTAGAAGTTGCGATTGTAAGTGCTAACTTAATTATATTGCTTGTACTTGGTATCGCAGGACTTCTTGATTGGCAACCAGAACAATTGTCGGCAGGAATTGAGACACGTACGATCAATGCCTCCCTGTTTGGGGCCGCTGCTATATTTGTTGCTTATGAAGGGTTTCAGCTTTTAACGTACGAGTATGAGGATTTAAAAAGCCCTAAAAAATGGTTCACAACAGTTTTAACCAGCGCTGCTTGCTTTGTGGTTTTGTGCTATATTATTGTAACATTAGGCGCCACCATGATTGCCGGAGCGCACGGCATTGTTGCGCATGACGGTGTGTCTTTAAGTTTTGCCGCCCAACAAAAGTTTGGCTTTATCGGACTTGTTTGTATGAGCCTTGCTGCGGCTTTTGCGACATCCGCGGCAATTAACTCAACCCTATTTTCAACAGCAAAACTAATGAAACGCATCGCGCGCGAACATGAATTGCCACAGTGGTTTAATCAAACGAACAAAAATGACATCCCTTCAAACGCCATCATTCTCATTGCCTTTGTGGCAGGTTCGTTTGCGATGTTAGGCTCGCTTTCGAATTTGGTCGAAGCAGCCAGCCTTGTCTTTATCACTGTGTTCATCATCGTCAACAGCCTGTGCTATATCAAGTTAGGCCATGTCATGCGCTACATGGGTTTGGCAGGCGCGCTTTTGTCTTTTGCTATTATGGGGTTTTTGATCGTTCGCCTATCGAACAATACGCCGATGTCTCTTTTGATGATTGTCGGCGCGGTCATTGCCATTACAGTTGCACATGTTTATTTTCGTAAAAGCAAAAAATAATAGCGTTAATAAACCTTAGTAATGTATGAGGCTCGGCCACACACTCCTTTTTAAGTGATTAAGCCCTGTATGCATTAATATTTATAAATATTGTAATTTGCACGCCTCAATTATACAATAAGTGTATATCTAACTCCTGCGCGTATCATACTCAACAAAGCTGAAATAGGCCCATCCTATGAGATTAACCGAATTTGGGGACCTTAACTGGGTTCCACATATCTACCATTATTATTTAAGAATTTATTCGCTTTTCTTTATTCGTTTTATTGGATACGACAAAATGTGGGCCAAACAGGCAGAGATATTCCTGAAACGGGTCAACGCAAAGTCGGTTATTGAATATGGATCTGGTAGTGGTGAGCCCCTGCTTAGAACGGTTTCTAAAATAAAAAGCCCTGCATTAAAAAGCCTTAATTACACAATGAGCGACCTCAGGCCATTGCCTGAATTTGTTGATAAGGTTAACAATCATCTCCCTGAAAACTTCTCATACATTAAAGAGCCCGTTGACGCTAGTACGCATCGCCCACAAAAAGGGCAAGCCGTTGTTTTTATTAACTCCTTCCATCACTTACCGCCCGAGACAGCCAAACGAGTGATTAAAAACAATTTGGAAAACGGTAATGAAATGCTCATTCTTGAATATGTCCGAAACAGTTTTTTGGCACATATATCAATGATTTTTGGGCCATTAATCGTCATGCTCACTGTACCCTTTGTTGTCAAACTCAGACATTTACCGATTGCTGTTTTATTTACTTATCTAATCCCTATATTCCCGCTTATGCTTTTATGGGATGGATTGGTATCGGGTTTAAGCGCGTATAACGAAAAATTCTTTCGCACTGCCATTGAAGACCTGAATTGTCACGCAGAGGTGTCCACGAATATTGAACGCTCTCTCCTATACCCTTCAGGGACAGTCACAACCAGCATCACCTTAAAAGGGTGATTTAGCTTACAATCTTTGGCTCAAGCATTTTATTACAGGCATACATAACTATTAATAAGAGGCCGTGTAACCTACAACAAATACTGCTAAGTTGGTTCTAGTTCAAATATCAAGCCGTATGTATAATGATAAGCATTTATCTTCAGATATTTTCCTATACAAAAGCGTATCATCACCTTTCTCCAGACACTCTTTACGCCCTGAAGCAATAACAGTCCCAGTTAATGGGTTCCCATTATCAATTTTTTTGTCAAGCCACTCAGCTTGCTGTGATGTTAGCAAATGACCATCTCCATCGCTTAAATCACCACTCACATCATTAGTTAATATCAAATAGTGTCCCTTTCTAGGCTGTGCGCCTTCAAATACATGAGGCATGTCACTTTCTCCATCATAGGAAAACACTTGAAAACCGCCACCAATTGGTGAAGGTAAAAAAGCCTCCCCCCATTTGATAATTGTGCTATCAGAATTATAGTCAGTTGTTTTTATATAGCGTGCTTTTGAAAGGTGAACCCAAAATAGATGTCTTTCATCTTTAAACAAAGTCATTTTATTGAATTTGGAATTTCCAATTTGTCCATCACCATCACCAAAACCACACTTACTACAGTTTGGTATTCTTATCTTTGGATTGGGCATATCACCAGGCACTACATTATACGCGTCCCGAAATGAAATTGCCGCGTTCTCTATAGATTTTATTGCCTCTAGCGTTTTTTGCAATCTCTGAGCATTTGTTCCGTTTATACTCACTTTATCGCTAACGGTTATAGCCTTAAGATCTTGCTCTAAAGCGTTACTTTCATGATAAGAAATTTTACCATCTTTGTTTTTATCAACGGTTACGAAAGCCCTCATTGCCCCAGCTTTCCCCTCGTTTCTTGTTGCGCGCCCCTCTTTGTTAAGACGTTCAAGGTATTTATCAAGTGTTACATGATCGTTTAAACCCCTTACTAAGAACGAAGGTATATCTTTGTAGCTATCATATGCTTTATATTTTAAAAGCTCTTTTTTTGTTTTCTGTTTGGATCGTTTTTCAGCTTTAATTTTCTCCCAAGGGTCTTGTTGCGCTTGACGAAAAACATAAGGCGCAATGCCATTAAGAATACGAATAGGCGGCTCAGCTTTACGTAGCGCTTGCTTGATATCCTTTTTTTGCATGGTCTCAATCCACGCTAGCTTATCATCTATTTTCCACTCAAGAGGATCATTCGTCATCTCAATTGTAATGTTTTTCAGTTTAACACCTTCACCGAAAATTTCTTCGAAGCGATCAACCTCAATTTGTTTCATATCACTAACACCGCCACGTTTTCTACTGTAAACTAGCTCAATACTCTGGGGTTCACTTATGTCACGAAAACGTACAAATTTAGGATATAGCCATGGAGGCACTTCATCTTTTACACCTTTAAGATTATGATAATGCTCTAAAACTTCCTTATATCTTGAATGGTCATAAATTCGTGGAACCATTGGAAAAACATTTAGTATTAATGATTTAAATCTATTTCTAGCATTTGCTGGGTCTGGCATTATAGCAAATACAATCCCTCGTTCTTCTAAATCAATATAAACTGCTTCCCCTCTTGCTATTCCTTGATTAGAGCCCACATAAATATTATCATCTGCAGGCGGGAAGTTTATTTCCCGTACTGTTGATCCTGACTTAATACCTTCAGGCGTTTCGATGTTTATTTTTAAACGATATCTCCAAGCATAATTATTATTCCAAGAAAATACTTTTTCTGTATTGAAAATAGCATTTAGACCATCATGCCATAAAATGGCTTCATTCTTTTTAGCATCAGGGCCAAGCTTTTCGTACTTATCTTGCATGGCTTTTAATCTTTTTTTAGCCTCTTCTTGCCTTTTACGTTCTGCTTCCCTTGCCGCGATCTTTTCATCCTGAAGTTTTTGGATAGCGCTTTGATATTCAAGTGACTGTTTATTCTGATTTATAATTTCCTGCCAATGTGCCTTTCTCTTTATAAAATCTTCACGTCGTGACAAATTTGATGATTTATAAAAATCTAAAAGTTTAACTTGCGCATCAATATCTCCTTTTTCTGCTGCTTTTTCTAGGTTTTGGAGATTCCACAACTCTTTATTCTGGGAGTCAGCATAGCTAGTAGAGTATAAGGAAGTCCACTCACCAAAGATCACAATCAAGGTTAACAGAACAAAATTGTATAATTTTTTTTGCATTTTTCTGCCGATTTTCTTTTTCTCACTATCTCACTATATAGATAGTTTTTGTATTCAACACATTCGATCAAATAGAGTATATCCATCTGATTAAAATTAATATAATAAACAATAATGAAATGCTCATTCTTGAATATGTCCGAAACAGTTTTTTAGCACATATATCAATGATTTTTGGGCCATTAATTGTCATGCTCACTGTACCCTTTGTTGTCAAACTCAGACATTTACCGGTTGCGATTTTATTTACTTATCTTATCCCTATATTTCCGCTTATGCTTTTATGGGATGGATTGGTATCGGGGTTAAGCGCGTATAACGAAAAATTCTTTCGCAATGCCATTGAAGACCTGAATTGTCACGCAGAAGTGTCTACCAACATTGAACGCTCCCTCCTATACCCTTCGGGAACAGTCACAACCAGCATCACATTAAAAGGGTGATTTAGGCGATTTTTTTCTCAGGTGTAGACTTATAATCTATTGGTGTCTTTTTTAAAGCTGTACGATTGAGCATATGACACATGACCCTTATGTAAGGGTTACCGTGGTCTATTTTTGAACTGTCATTAAATAATTCGAAAAGATCTTGCTTTGTTGGATTGACATTTTCCAGTTGCGCCCATGCATTTTTGACGGTCTCTCCTAAAACCGCGTTATCGTAGGTAGCGCTTAAAGCCAAACTCCTACCATATGCAACTTTGTAGCTAGCAATCTTACCAATAGTAACCATTTGCTGGTCATCGCGTTTAGTTAACGGATCTATCATATTCTAATCCTCACTATTTGGAAACATACTACATCGATACGTCAATATGTCAATGTGAAATGCGAAGAGAAGTTGGCGTACATATAACGCTCGCGAAATAGTGGTCGCTAATTGGCCTCTTATTTTAAAGCCTCAATAACATTCTGGATTATTATATCATAACGGGCGGGCAGCTTTTTTTGTTGTGTTGTCACCATATACAAATCCTCTTTCACCATAACTTTTGGCTCTACAACATGTATTGTCTCCTGTTTATGAAACCCCATAGACGCACTTTTGGGCAGGACAGTAAAGCCAAGCCCATTCGAGACTGGTAGCAATATTTGACTGAGCTGGTTTACGTATCCCGATATGGGAACCTCACTAACATTTAAATTTTCAATGCCTAAGCCGGACTGTACAAAATATATTGAGGCATAATGATAGGCGTCAGGGTGGTTAATTAGCCCAAGCTTGTTCAAACCAGAACGCCAATCCTTGATTGAGCTTGACGTTTTAGGAACGATTAAACAAAGCTCATCATTCCCAAGGTGGGTAAATTTCAAGCCTGAGCCTTGTTGCGTTTCTGTAACAATACCCAAATCAATTTCACCTGCGCGAACATCATTGCGAATTTTGTTATTAGGTGCTGACTCGAGATAGGTCACCAGATTAGGATGGCTTTTTTGCAATGATAATATTCTTGGGTAAATACGTTGCGCCAGCGAACCTGAGCATGATATTTTACACACACCATCGTAGGGCGCATCGAACCCCATTTGTTCGCTTAATAACGCTTCTTGCTTGTCTAAATGTACGGCATGTTCATAGGCCATACGGCCCTGCTCGGTCAGTTCAAACTCTCTTTTTTGTCTTATTATCAGAGCATAGCCCAAATACTCTTCTAATTTTTTTATGTGCTGGCTAACGCCAGGTTGCGTCATGTGCAATCGCTTTGCCGTTTGCGTGAAATGTCCTGTTTCAACAAGCGTACGAAAGGTAGAAAGCCAACTTCTATTTATCACTACACAAAAACCCTTATAATTTATATTTATAAAAACTATAATAAACCATAATTTTATATTTTCAAAATTCACGTCTAATATATTAAGCATGAGTTAAATAATTTAACGTGAAAAGGAGATATATAAATGGCGACACCATACCCAAGAACATTTTCTCATATCGGCATATCAGTACCAGATTTAGAAAAAGCAGTGGAATTTTATACTGAGGTTTTAGGCTGGTATCTCATCATGGAACCAACTGAAATTAACGAAGATGACAGCGCAATTGGCGAAATGTGTACCGATGTATTTGGAGCAGGATGGGATCACTTTCGTATCGCCCACCTATCTACGGGAGACCGCATAGGGGTAGAACTTTTTGAATTCAAAAATCAAGAATCCCCAGAAGATAACTTCGAATACTGGAAAACTGGCATTTTCCATTTCTGTGTTCAAGACCCAGACGTGGAAGGTCTTGCAGAAAAGATTGTAGCGGCTGGCGGTAAGAAACGCATGAAAGCACCTCGTTTTTACTACCCTGGCGAAAAGCCATACCGAATGATTTATATGGAAGATCCGTTTGGTAACATTTTAGAGATATACAGTCATAGCTACGAACTGCATTACTCCAGTGGGGCTTATAACTGAAACTTATTATAAATAAAAAAGCGTTTCTTGATTGAAGCGCTTTTACATACGTAGCGAACTCATATTATATATACAAATTCATATTTCACGTATCAAGATATCGTCATAATGCGATTAAGATTAAAAGTAGTAAAATTTGCCCACCCTAATACTGTACATTATTAATTCGTTCAATCTGTGGGTTCAAATCTATCAGTAATTTGATAATTTTATTTATAGGCACATCGTAGTAGTGCGGCAAACGGAAAGCCTCCCCATTCTTATCTATGATGGTATAATCTTTCATCGTTGTGCGCTGTGAATGGGTAACAACTCTAATTTGTGAAATGTCTTGAATCATTAATTCATAATCACAGGTGTCAGTAAAAAAGACCTTAATTCTACTTTTGTTTATCGCTATGTAGATTGTTCGTTTTTTATAAAGCTGAGGTAAAACACCTATCAAAAGGATCACCACGCATATAATTGCAGTAATGATATAAATGATACTCATATAATCTTGGATCGACTCATCGCTAAAAAAGTAAATCATCCCCCACATAGCGAATGGAAAAGCCACACAAATAAAGAGCATGTGCGAACCTTTTTTGATTGAGCTATTCTTAAACTGAATTAATTCACTACCCATATTATTTTTTCTATTACTACACGCCAACGTTAAATCTTTTAAAACTATATGTGAGTATAGCATAAAGATTAAAAGCCGATAAATAGAGAGTAAATTATTGATTTTATTGGTTGCGGGGGTAGGATTTGAACCTACGACCTTCAGGTTATGAGTTAATTTTCTTAAACATTTATACTCATTAACCATCATTTACGAACATTATTTCTTCAATAAAAATCAATTATTTAATTGACATCCCGTCATTAACAATCATTATTTCAATAAGAGTATAATTAACCCCCAAAGTAGAAATATGGTAGAAATGGGAAAACGATCAACCGTACAAATCATGATATCTTCATCAGATGATTTTACACGCTCTTTTGAGCTATTCTCTGATCATGTAGTCAACCAAGAGCTTGCGAGAGCCTTATGACCACTCATAAAATCAACTTCACCAAAGCGTCACTCCTTAAAGCCCCCCTTCCCGAGAAAGGAAAGCTCGACTATTACAAAGACCTGCGAGAGTCTGGCCTTGAAATGATTGTCACAAGCGGTGGAGCAAAAACCTTTTATCTATATCGCAAAATCAATGGGAAACCTGAGCGCGTTAAGCTTGGCCGTTTTCCTGATCTATCTGTTGAGAATGCACGCAAGTCCGCCCAAAGGAATAAGGGTATGATCGCCGATGGTATCAATCCTAATGAAGAGAAAAGACGCGTCCGTGACGAACACACCTTTAAGGAGCTCTTCGATCTTTATATGGAACGGTATAGCAAAATTCATAAACGTTCGTGGAAGTACGATATAAACGAAGTGAATAAGCACCTCCCCCATTGGTTTAAACGTAAAATATCAACAGTAACAAAAGACGAGGTTTCTCGCCTGCACGCTAAGATTGGAAAAGAGAGCGGTATTTATCAGGCAAATAGAATTCTTGAACGTATTCGTAGTATCTTCAACAAAGGTATTGAATGGGGATGGCAAGGAACCAACCCTGCAACTGGTATTAAGAAGTTTAAAGAACAATCAAGAGACCGTTTTCTAAGTGCAGAAGAAATGCCTAAGTTCTTTAAAGCACTTGAAGAGGAAGAAAACGACACAGCGAGAGATTTCTTTAAGGTGCTTCTTTTAACAGGCGCTCGCAAATCAAACGTTCTTATGATGAGATGGCAAGACATATCCCTTAAAGAAAAAACATGGCGCATACCTGAGACAAAGAATGGCGATCCTTTAACCATACCTTTAAACGATTATGTGATTGATCTCTTAAAGGAACGCTTAAAGCAAAATAGAGTTATTCCTTTAGATAATTCCACAAGAGATAGCTTAAAGAATCCGGTGGACGACACCTATAAGGACAAGCACTTTAAGTGGGTTTTCACTGGGGATGGAAAAGAAGGGTATTTAAGTGACCCTAAGAAAGCATGGGCACGTCTTCTAGAACGTTCTGGTTTAGAAAATCTGCGTATGCATGATTTAAGACGTACATTTGGTAGTTGGCAAGCAGCCCTAGGAGCAAACGGATATATTATTGGAAAATCCCTTGGGCATAAAAGCCAACAATCAACGGCAATATACGCTCGTTTGAACATCGACCCTGTACGTGCCTCTACTGATCGAGCTATTGATGCGATGTTACTTAAAGCGAAGGGACAAATATAATGGTTGCCAGTTGCCCCAGCACCTTAATTGTAATCTTACTTCTAGTCACATCGGTGCTAATGAGCGTTAGAATATTTCGGTGCTTCAAGAGAAAAAAATATAAATTATTCAAATCACTACATACACAGAAGGAGAATATAACAATCTATAGAGCGGGACTCTTTATAGAAACACTTATGGCAATATTGCTATTTTCTTTCTCAGGTTATCTATCTAGCCCCGCACCATGTACTTTGTATGGGAATTACTGCCAACCAGAACGCTCTATTCCTTTTTCCTCTCTAACACCAAAAGGGAGACACTTCGAACAGTGTCCAATTAATAACACAGAAAGAAAGCATTAACGATGCCCAAAGCAAAACCACAATGGGGTTTTTACTATAGTCCCTCAAAAGACATATGCATTCATCCTACAGAACACGAAGTTCTAGCTTTAATGAAGGAGCTGTCGACTGTATTGAAAAAAGATTTAGAACGTATCAACAATAAACATGTCAAACATGAAGATAATGAGACAATTACCTTTAAAACCTTCCTAACAAACCTTATCACAGAATACAGACAAGAATTCTTATACGAGCAGTATTACCCAACAAAAGCTTCTGTTAAAGAAACACTTCTGTATTTAAAGAAGCTTGCTAAAGAGATAGAGAAAAGATTTGAACCACTGTCCCTTGATGAAGGTATAGACGAAGATACATGGCAGTTATTAGAAGATTGCTTACCGCGTAACCACGAGGGCCTCGGGAGATTTTACAAAGATAGTATCACCCTTAAAAACACAATAGATAAAGCATTACCCAGACTTGAATCCAGAGAAGGAAAAACAGGAAGAAAGTCAGGGCTTAAAGATAAAGTTTGGCTGGCAAAGCATATAGCTATCACCTTTGAGCAAGTTTTAAGCATTACTCCATCAAAGACCCGTGGAGGAAAGTTTGATAAAGTGCTAGGTAAAGTTTTAAAAGCCTGTCGTTTTGAGCAAGAAGGGTTTGTTGTTAAAGGGTATGAAGCAGAACAAAACTTCCGAGTTATCAAAACAGCTTTAGATGAAATAAAAAATGAAAAAGAAATTCCTGACCCGTGGTTAATCAACAAAAGACATATCAAAAAACAGGGAGATATGCCAACTCCTCAATATGCCGTGATTAAAGGAAAAGTATATATAGATGGAAAACAGGTCAAAAAATAATACCTGTTTTGATACCTATTAGAAACTAACCAAGATTCATAAACTATTCCTAAACGTAACCTAATTGTCTTAGGAGTAATAAAAATGAATACAGATAATAACCAATTACTAACCCCACCAGAGGTTGCAAAGCTACTGCAAGTTTCCGTTGAGACTTTAAACGTTTGGCGCGCAACTAAACGATACCGTATCCCATATACAAAAATTGGACGCCTTGTACGCTATAGAGCTTGCGACGTAGATAACTTCATTAAAAACAGAACCGTTCAGTAATGAAGCAATGGCCAGTAGAAAAAAGTATATCAATGAGCATGGTGAAGAGATATGGGGCTATTTGCTTAATAGCAAATTATTAGCAGTCTCCTATTTCGATATAAGATTACAAAATGAGACCCGTTCAACATTAGGCCTCTTGATAAGTTATGCTTATGCAGATGGTTTTATACGCCACTTTTCTATCAAAAAGACTGCATTAAAAAGAAATGTCGCGCGATGGGCAATTCAGAACCAAATAAACAAACTCATAAAATTCGAATACCTTGAAAAGGAGAGCAGTGGAGGCTACGGCAATACCAATCACTATAGGTTAAAGTATGAGAACTTTAAATTGTTTGAGGGTGTAATCCAATTAGATGACACCCCCGATGTAACCCAATTAGGTTACACCCATGTAACCTTATCAGATGACACCCCCGATGTAACCCAATTAGGTTACACCCATGTAACCTTATCAGATGACACTAGTGTAACCCCATCAGGTTACATAAAGAAAACATCAGAAAACAAAGATAATAAAAAAGAAAAAGACGAGCATTTGCTCGATAGTTTTTTATATGATGTAGAGGAAGGAATAGGTGAAGGTATTTTCTCAAATTTCAAAAACCTGCCTAATCAGGTTATTGCAGATCAAGCAGAGTTCTGCTGGGAGCACTGGAAGGCTCACAATATGTTCCCTCAGGGATGCAAGATATCCGCTTTTAAAGGCTGGCTGCGGAATGGATTAGACAAAAAGAGGATTAAGCCAACTCAACGCATCACCCTAACAAACAGTAATGCTATGCAAGGGGTGATTGAACGAAAGCTCCCCAACCCTGAAGAGCAATTTCACGTAAGGCTACGCTCAACCATACCAGAAGCACCGTTTAATTCATGGATTAGACCTCTATGGACCGATGGAAACAAAAACTTATACGCACCCACACAACAACACGCCAACTGGGTCAGGGCCCACTATATGGAGCAATTAGAAAAAGAGCTTGGTGCCATTTTTATACAAGTAAAAGAATATAGCCAGAAAGAACCCATTTTAGAGGAGATTTAGAGATGGATTATTATAGACCAGACCCCGCGCTAAATGAGCTAGACTACCCTGCTCTTTTTAGTTTAGCCGAGTATCACACCAGACAATCTGAGATCATTTTGTCTTTGGCCAGAAAAAAGCAAGCCAAAGAAGACGAAAAAATAGAAACAGAGAATAGAGCAAATGAGTTACAAGAGTCTTACAAAATTGTAATGCGCTGTTTGAGAAGAGGCATGAAACTTGATGAGGCCATTGAAGAAACATCAAAGATAATACACGCCCCTAAGCATACTATTGAAATCCGTTGGAACGACTTCATCTCGGACACAACAGTCAAAAATAATCGTAAAAAGCATGTTCTGATCAGAGATCTTTCAGCTATTGGAATTAGCAACGTACAAATAGCTCACAAGTTAGGTTTACATCCCGTTACAATTTCACGAATTTTATCTAAGGAACGTAAGAACTGGCGAGTGGTCTAGATTCGCCTTTTAGCCCCTAATTTCATAAAATACTGCATTACACATCAATCATTCATGCCGGCTTCCTATCCGCTGAATAAACTCTTCAGTATTATCAAGACAATGCTTTGCTTCATTATCAACGTCAATTTTTCTTAATTCACAAATTAACCTCTCAAAAACACATATAGAATTTTCAATTATTCTCAAGAGATCAACTTCACTATCAGCACCCAATGTCAGCTTTTCCGTCATATGAGCAACGCCTTTATTGATGTTCATGCGATCAACTTTATCAAGAAGAGTGGTTCTAGCCCCCCCTAAGATAGCAGCTTTATTTAGACCTAACCTATCCCATGCTAAGTCATCTATTTTTGGTGGAACGGCTCCAAAGAAATCATCAAGCTTTCTTAGTGCAAGAAAACTATGAAGAAGCGTCGCATGAGAAATAACATCAGAAGCCTTGTCAACATAAATGATGTCTTCAGCAATTACAGCTACGAAATCTTCACACCACAAAAAGTATGAAAACGTGCTATCGATACATTCGCATATTGTTGCAATTTGAGTATCTCTTTCTGACATACTTACTCCCCATCGAATTCTTCATTTTCTTATTTATCAACTAATGCCTCTAACTCTAACGATCTCTATGGGGATACTCTCTAATATCATCCATGCTAACCAACCTTCCTGACTATCTCTTACTTTCTCACGAGCTCTTTTAACCTCAGATATGCGTAGCTCTTTTTCATTCCAAATAACAAAATCCGGCAGGCCAGCTCTATTCTCATTAGGGTTTTGAGCAATCTTATAAACAATCTTAGCGAAAACCTTTGTATCAACTCGGCTGAGAAAATCTTGAACAATGTCAGACTTTGAATATAAGGCCATATCTTGGTCACCATTGAAAAGTAAACGTGTCCAGCTCCCATTTGTTTTATCTAGCTGCTGGTTTATGAAATCACACAGATTGCTTTGCTGGAGAGTTTCATACTTTAAATTTATGCCTGCCTGCCGATTTAGATAAAAATCACTTCCTCTAAATAAATCATGCGGAATATCCTGACCCGGAACAGGTTGCTTCATACCGTCAAAAATCTCATCCCAGAATGATAGACAAAACATAGATTGCCAAAAAGAAACTTCTGCTCGCATTACATTCCAGCCATTTTTCTTTTCGTGATCTTGGAATGCGTCTTCAGTTGAACACGGTTCTTGCGACGAACTAAGAAATGCTAATTTCCCTTTTTGCCCTGATTTTTTCACTTCTATTGTGCGTGTAATTTGTGAGATATCAAGTTCAGGAGCAAGAACGATTTCTTGTTCGGCCATAGCTCGATTATCGGCATACCCAATATGCTCGCCTATACCTCTAATCCATTTTAATTTTTCTAAATTCTGCTCTTTATCATAAATGGCTTCCAAAACATCATACGAGTTCAGGCGAGGAACCATATATCCTTTTAAGCGCTTTACATGATCAAAACTAATACTGGAAAGCTTTTTCTGTTTTAAGTCCAGATTTTTAGAGAACTTAACTTGATCATCAATCGTGAATAACTCATGCTCATGAAGCTCTTTTAAGAAATCCTCATATATCTCAACATCTTTTAGACACCAATCTAACAGCTCTTCTTTGTACTGAGGATTAAACTTATATCGTCTTTCCAGATACTCGATAATTTCTAATAAACAAAAATGCTGATCTGATGCATTCGTTAAAGACTGAAATAATCTAATTTTTGCCTCATACATTTTTTGAGAACTATTGCTTGAATTCCAAAGGCTATAGGTACTCTCAATGTCTTTAGACAGCCTTTCACTTTTAGTTGAATTTGGAAATGTTTCTTTGAAGGCATGCATTACAGTGAGCAATCCATCGAAATACTCTTCGGACTTCCAGTTACTTTGCAGTTTTTGTAACCCCGCAAAATTTTTCCATTCTTCGTTTGGATTGTTTAAAAGCAATTCAACATGTTTATACGCAAGAAAAATAGAAAATGCTTTCGAACGGATATCATCACGGTTTTTGTAATGAGCACTTAGCTCTTTTCGCATAGCGGTCTCTTGTTTTTTAACATCATCAGGAAGAGATATTTCACTAAACTGTGTATTTACCTCTTCAAACGTTTGGTGATGATTAATAAGAAATCGAACGATAGTGTCCTTTGCTTTTGAAAGCACTTCAGCATTATTATCCGACGATTGAAAAGATTTCTTTAGATCTTTAAGGGCGCTCGCTTTTAGCTTTTTTTTCTTTTCCAGTTCGCTATTATCTACGTGCACAGATACTGAAAGCGCTAGTTTTGGCTCTTGTTGTTTCTTATAAAGATATATGAGCCATACAATTATAACTCCAATAATGAAATACCACATTATAAAACCTCTATATCTTTAGGATTTCCTAAACGAATAGCTTTTTTGTTTTACTTAACCCGCTTATCGCTCTCTGGTTCAGAGCCAACTGTAAGCCAATTTGGACATTTTAAACGCCCCTCGTCAACCCCCATTGAGATCAGATACTTCCTTGTTTTTCTTGTCTCAGATAACCTTCTAAACTGTAACGGTGTTGCAATCGCCGCATCCCAAAGCGCTTCAATAATTTGAGGTGTTTTAAAGATTTCCTGAGCTTCTTTTGCTTGGATCTCTTGTACACCTTCATTTGAAGCCTTTCTTATCAAGTCAAGGCAATCTAGAGCATTCTTTTGTACTGAAGCATTTGTTGCGGCCTTCTCTAGGGTTTTAAACCCTAGAGAAGAGTTGTCTTCTGTTGTTTGCCAAAATTCACTATCAGCGTTCAACAATATACCTTTAACACCTACACCTGCATCATGCGGCATAATTCCAATTATACCGTTCTGTTTTTCAAAAACCTCAATTACTGACTGACATAAAGAATGATCTAATACTTCCTGCAATTCACTGTATAGCTCTTTTGAAAGTTTTTGCTTTTCACTAAAAATTTGATTTTCCAAAGAAAGCCCCATCAAATAACGGTAAAGCTGTGAAGACAACCCGTACTCTTTCGCCTTCTTCACCCATTTTTTTAGCAACTCAACTTCTTCTCTTCTGTGTTTTTTGTCTAAGTCGTTGCCGTTAAAATGAATCCACCGCAAAGGCTGTTCCAACACTTTTTCAAAATTTGAGACAGAAAGTATGTGTGCCCGATCGGTATTTGATACCCCATTTTCAATTATAGAACCTATCAATAAAAGAATTTCTTTAGATTGTTTTATTGCATGCTCATGCTCACTGGATAAGGTAACGGAGCTAGCCAAATGTAAAAACTCTCCATATTTTTGTGTAAGAGTATTAATGAACTCTGATGCCATGTCATCGTTACTAATTTGTATTCTCTTTGCCAATTGATTAAGTGCATCGCTTACTTTTTGAATTTTCTTGTTTTTCTTCCAGTCACCCCAAATGTTATCAAACTCACCCCAAGTTAATGTTTCAGGATTATCAATTAGTTTAAAAGCGTAAGAAATAACATTAGCTTTAGAATATCCGTATGATCGCCTTAAAAATTCACAAAGTGAAATTACACGTTCTCTCTTTAAGCGATCTGTAATGTTAGCCACGTCTAACAAACTTTCTATTCGTTCCTTTTCTTTTTTCTCTCCACCATTATCTCTATTGATGATGGTTGACATCCATGGGCTTACACCAGATGTATCAAACTTGCTAACTTCACCTTTTTTATAAAATGTATCATCCACGAATAATCTAAAAAATTTCTCAGACTCTATTCTTAACATTTGCCCAAAAAACACGACGTTCCAGTCGATTTCATCGTTTTTATGACGTACCGCTTCTTGCTCATATACCCTTAGACTCCTTACTAAGGCTTTCAATTTTCGTGGGTTTGAAGGCAAATAATCCTTAAGAGCCCCATAATCGTCCAACGCGGCAAACTCACAATATTTTTCTATTTCGCTTTGGAAAAGCTTTAATATTTTTTCTTCTGGAGCACTAGGAATATGAACACGATAGTCAAGAATTTTATCAAGAAAATTATTACCGTATTCTTGTGTTCCACCATACCCTTCCAAAGCATGCGATATTATTTCATCATCAAAAGGTAATAAGAATGAGAAACGATCCAAATCCATTAAATCTCTTAAAGAAAGTAAGAATCGAGGGATTAAAGCTTTTTCAACCCGATCTAGATCATCGATAATGACTAAAATTCTTTTGTCTTTGGATAAATTTGCTGTCAGCTCTTGAATATCTTTCTTTGAAATAGAAAAAATACTTTGTACTGCCCCCAATGATGCTTGTGATATTTGATGCGCGTCACTTAATTGACTAATAACTTTGTGTCTTGATGCAGAGCTCCCCCAAAACTTCAGCTTACCTAATCCTGTTCTCTTTACTTCTAAACAGTTATCTGGAACCCCTTTTAATAGTTTTTCGTATAATCCATGCCATAACTCAGCGTCAGTTTTGGTAGACCAAGGGCTATATTGAATAGGGATATGGCCATCTACTTTTGCTTGATTAACAATCCAATCACATACTGTAGTTTTTCCCCCTCCCCAAGGAGCTAAAAGTCCTACTCGAACTGACCAACCAGGTTCTAAATTTGTTAAATGCGCATAAACTTGCTGCATTAAAGGCTGACGACCTAACATATCTAACTTCATATCAGATACAGGATTATCAAATCCTTTTGCCTCACTTGATTTTATATCGTCCACTTATAACACCTCATTAAAGCTTTAGTAACTAACACCAACGCCCCATTCAAACATCATATTTATTAAGCACACAAGTAGTTTAACTGTATGTATTACACAATTGAAGATGGAAACATCTTATAAAAGTAGAAACATGGTAGAAATAAGACAAAATAAAAGCCGCTCGAAAGCGACTAAAATATTGATTTAATTGGTTGCGGGGGTAGGATTTGAACCTACGACCTTCAGGTTATGAGCCTGACGAGCTACCGGGCTGCTCCACCCCGCG
>DDIM01000008.1:18846-25634 GCA_002338525.1 Micavibrio sp. UBA1850
TATGAGCCTGACGAGCTACCGGGCTGCTCCACCCCGCGCCAATAAATAAATGAACAGTTTGAAAGTGTTTAAAACACCCTTTGTTCATGAGGTGATGAGAGGTATAGCCCCTGCCGAAACAAAAAGCAAGGGCTGATATGTAATTATTTTACTTATCCGTTAATAAGGTAGTGCGTAGCAATCGCTGCGCCGTAACCAACGGCAATAACTGGTGCCCATTTAAGGTGTGCAAAGAACGTATAGTGCCCTCTAGCTGTCCCCATTAGGGCAACGCCGGCCGCAGACCCAATAGAAAGCAGAGACCCTCCAACACCTGTTGTTAGGGTAATAAGCAACCAATGGAAATGAGACAGTTCTGGGTTCATGGTCAGCACAGCAAACATCACAGGGATATTATCAACCAAGGCCGATATAACACCAAGTGCGATGTTGGTTTTGTCTGCGCCCCATCCGTCATACATCGTATGAGATGCCAGATCCATATATCCTAAATATGCCAGACCACCGACACTGAAAATAACACCAAAGAAGAAGAGAAGCGTGTCCCATTCAACTGATTTTACGTGTTCGATCACGTCAAATTTGTCATCTTTTGCGCCTGTATTTTGCAGCACGTAAGAAGTAAGCATAAGCAAAGACATACCCGTCATCATCCCCATAAACGGTGGCAAACCTAAAAAGTTTTCAAAACTAATCGCCATTGCGATTGTGCAAACGCCTAAGAAAATGCAGGTTTTTGCGCCGCGCTTCATGGTTTCACTTTTGACCAATGCCTCGGGCTTTCCCTTTGGTATGAAGAAACTCATAACGATTGCAGGGACAAGAAAACAAACAAGTGATGGGAAGAAAAGCGCAAAGAACTCAATAAATTCAACATGTCCTGCCTGCCACACCATAAGTGTTGTGATGTCACCAAATGGCGAAAATGCGCCCCCCGCATTTGCCGCGCAAACAATGTTAATACAGGCAAGGGCCACGAATTTGGGCGTGCTTTTTCCAACCGCCATGACAACCGCGCCCATAACAAGGGCTGTTGTCAGGTTATCCGCAACAGGTGATAAGCAAAACGCCAAAATACCCGTTACCCAAAATAGCTGTCTAAGGCTTAAGCCTGCCTGTACCAGTTTCCCGCGCAGCGTACCAAACACATTGCGGTCTTCTAGCGCGGCAATATATGTCATGGCAGCCAGCAAGAACAGCATAAGAGAGCTGTACTCTTCCAGGCCTGTATATACGGCGTCATGCATTTCATCATGTGAAATACCATTACGGTTTGCCAATATAGCAATACAAACCCAAATAAGGCCTGCGCCAAGTAAAACAGGCTTAGATTTTCTAAGATGCGAAAACTCTTCTGTTAAAACAGCCAGATAAGAGACAATAAATATGATAACACAGGCCAAAGCCAGCGGCGAAGACGTTACAACACCCCCTTCTGGTGTTTTTAAAATAGCGCCTGCCCCTCCGCTTGCATAAGCGTTTGCGGCAAATACGACCAAAGAGCTGATGGTTCCAAACAACCCTAACAAGGTTATTTTAGATATTGAGCTGGGCATTTTATTGAACATTCGCGTTTTCCTGTTTGTTTTGTTTAAATTGTTCGCTCGCAAGAGGCGTTACTCGATCCCGACCATATACGAAAAATCAGATATATTATACTAGGAAGTAGTGTGGGTATGCCGACCTTTACCGCCAGCCCGAAATTATCTGACACAAGTGCGGCTATCGTCGATTTGATACCTGCCTCATCAACTTGGCCTGTGGCGACAATTTGCTCGCTGTAGGCGTCAAGGGCTGCCTTATCTGCATCAAGATACATGATGACCATCCATATGCAAAAACCTATGGCGAAAAAGGTAGAAAAATTCCATATTGTTTTAATGACGTGGACTGCGTGTGTTTTACCGAATGGAGAATCGATATATTTCATCTTTAAGACATATGCCCAGATCAAGACCACCATAAATAATAAAAAACCAAAGAGCTGGAGGTTGTAAAATGGAATAACTTGCAGCGCGATGGATAACATCAACAAGCGATACAGATTTTTAATATCCTTAAGCTCTTTTTCGTTTTCAGTCATTTAATTAATGCCTCCCAAACAGACTTTCAATTTCGTCTAAAGATAATTCAATATAAGTGGGGCGTCCATGATTACATTGTCCCGAGACAGGTGTTTGTTCCATTTGGCGGAGTAATGCATTCATTTCCTCTAGCGTCAATCGACGCCCAGATCGCACTGACCCGTGGCACGCCATTGTCGATAAGACAGCATTGATGCGCTCTTCTAAACCCGTAATCTCGCCATGCTCTTCTATTTCATCGGCAAGATCACGAATAAGCTGTTGCGGATTCGCCTTACCTAGCAACAATACAGGCATAGCCTGAACGGAGATTGCGCCCTCGCCAAAGGCTTCAATTTCAAGCCCTAACTTTTTCAGATTGCCTGCTTGCGCCACCATTTTAGATACGATTGTATCGTCAAGATCAACGATTTCAGGCGAAAGCAACCCCTGACTTTCAATACATCCACTGCCATCTTCCATTTGCGACTTGAATTTTTCATACACAAGACGTTCATGAGCTGCGTGCTGGTCAACAACAACCATGCCCTTGGCTGTTTGTGCAACGATATAGCATTCATGAAGCTGCGCGCGCGCAGCTCCCAAAGGATATGTCGTAAGGTCTTGGTCTTGAGACTGTGGCTCTTGTGCGTATTCATGTCTGGCTGAGGGAATAGGCTCGTACGCATTGTATGTTTTTTCCGCTAGGCTTGCATAGGCTGCATTTGAGGCACTGCTCATTCCGCCCCCTCCTGAGCCGTACTGCGTTCGCGACCACGGCAAACCTGGTGATTGCGGCTGGTTCAATTGCGCTTGTTTGTTTTGTGCCAAACGTCCCAACGCATATTGAGAAACCGTTGAGGCTGTGCTTTGCCCTTCTCGCTGTATGGCGTGGCGAAGCGCGCTTACAATAAGCCCGCGCACGATCGCAGGATCTTTAAAGCGTACTTCCGTTTTTGCAGGGTGTACGTTCACATCAACGTCACGCTGAGACAGCTCAACAAATAACACGGCCATAGGATATCGGTCACGCGCCAATACATCCATGTACCCCGCACGCATGGCACCCCCAAGCAGTTTATCTTTAACGGGGCGACCATTCACAAAAAGATATTGATGTTGTGCATTCCCACGATGAAGCGTGGGAAGGCCCGCAAACCCAGTGAGTTTTATACCCTCACGCTCGGCATCAATCATCATGGCATTTTCTGCAAAATCTTTGCCGATAACCTGCCCCATACGCTCTAAGCGGCAATCAAATAGTTCATCACTTGAAGGCGAAACGCTAAACACTGTCTTACCATTATTCACGAGCCTAAATCCGACATGCGGGTAGGCAAGCGCCAAACGAACAACGGTGTCTTTTACAGCGCTATATTCGGCTTGGTCGCTTTTTAGAAATTTAAGACGCGCAGGCGTTGCATAAAACAAATCCTTAATGGTGACTGTTGTTCCTTGCGTATGTGCCGTTGGTTTTACATCTGACTTGACGCCGCCTTCGATTAAAATCTCCCAAGCTTCGCCGCTATCTTTTGCAGATGTTGCAATATGCATACGACTTACGGCTCCAATTGAGGGCATGGCCTCGCCACGAAACCCTAAAGTATCAATGGCGAGCAAATCATCGTCGAGTAGTTTTGATGTGGCATGGCGGTCAAGGCAGGCCACTAGATCTTCTGGTGACATACCCTTCCCATCATCACGAACAGAGATCAGCGCTTTGCCGCCCTCACGAATATCAATGTCAATTCGTGTGGCACCCGCATCAACTGAATTTTCAACTAATTCTTTGACCGCTGCGGCCGGGCGTTCAATCACTTCACCGGCGGCGATTTGGTTGACTAAGTTATCAGGAAGATGGCGTATACTCATTTTTTGCATGGCCCCATATTAACGAGGCTTTGCAGGCTATACAATTGCACAAATTGATTGTCCACCGATAATGTATGACATGAAAATAGTGTTCCGTTAAAACGCAACCGTGCCTTTAGGCTCCATCTGCAATCGCGACATTAGGTCATTGATATGCTTTATAGGGCTTGCGCCTTGCGGATATTCCTTCTTTTTATTTGGATTTGCAGGACATATTGCCTCTTTAAATCCTAGCTTGGTTGCTTCTTTTAAACGAAGCTCCATTTGCATGGTCGGGCGAATTTCACCAGCCAAACCCACCTCACCAAAAAATACCGTATGAGAGGGAATAACATATCCTGTTAGCGCGCTGATTAATGCCGCAGCCACCGCCACGTCCGCGCCAGGTTCTTGCACGCGTAATCCACCTGCGATGTTCAGATACACATCGCTGTCCGAAAAGCTTAGTCCACAGCGTGCTTCCAACACAGCCAAAATCATCGACAAACGCCCCATGTCCCAGCCAACAATCGCACGGCGAGGTGTTGAAAATGATGTGTTCGCCACCAGCGCCTGTACCTCAACTAAAACAGGGCGTGTGCCCTCCATCGCAGCGAGAACGGCGCTGCCTGGGACATCTTCTTGACGTTGCGCCAAGAATATCTCAGATGGGTTTGGCACCTCGACAAGGCCGGCTTCAGCCATTTCAAAAACGCCAATTTCGTCTGTGGGTCCAAAACGGTTTTTAACCGCTCGCAGGATTCTAAACGGGTGTCCGCGCTCGCCCTCGAAATAAAGAACTGTATCAACCATATGTTCAAGAACACGCGGGCCTGCCAACTGACCTTCTTTCGTCACATGCCCCACAATCAAGACGCATATACCGCGTTTTTTACCAATACGGATTAGCTCTTGGGCACTTGTGCGCACTTGCGTGACTGTGCCTGGCGCACTCTCAATATTGTCAACGTACATTGTTTGAATAGAGTCAATTACGATCAAATCAAAATCATCCGTTTCCATGGATGCGATAATGTCACGTACGTTTCCCGTAGATGCCAATTGAACCGGCGCATCATCAAGCCCGAGGCGGCTTGCACGCATACGGATTTGATCCTCTGACTCCTCGCCAGACACGTACGCGCATTTCATGCCATTTTTGGCCAGCGCACATACAGATTGCAAAAGAATTGTTGATTTCCCAATCCCTGGATCTCCTCCAATTAGTAACGCCATCCCCTTCACCAGCCCGCCACCGGTGACACGGTCAAATTCGGCAATGCCTGTTTTAGAGCGTGGCTTTACCTCGCTGGATTTTGATTTCAGATCAGAAAACGGAAGTGCCCGCCCGCGCCCAGAACTAACGCCTTTGGGAGGGCCTGACTCGACCACTTCCTCAACGATTGAATTCCACGCATTACAAGATTCGCATTTCCCCGTCCATTTAGATGTGACAGCGCCGCATTCTTGACAAATATAATTAGATTTTGATTTCGCCATGCTTGAACTCTAGCAAATTCTGTTTAAAGTGTCTTCCCATGTCTCTAAGCTATCAACACATATACCACGCGGGAAACCCTGCCGACATCCAAAAACAATTATGGGTTTTGGCGGTCATGTCCTATCTACAAAAAAAGGATAAACCTCTCTTTTGGTGCGATACACATGCAGGCCGTGGATTGTACGACCTCAACTCATCCGAGGCACAAAAAACGCAAGAGTTTAACATAGGCATTGCAAAGCTATATCACGAGACAATCGACCACCCTTTGTGGCATCGACTCAAATCCATGATTGATTCCGTAAACCCTAGTGATGAGAGCGAGATATATCCGGGATCTGCAATGATTGCCGCGATGCTGTTGCGCCCAGACGACCGTATGGAGTGTTATGATTTACACCCCCAAGAATACAAGCACTTAGCAGCGTCGATGCGCCCCTTTCCAAATGTCACTACGCGCGACATTAGTATGGAAGAAGGGATTTTTTCATGCACACCCCCCAAGGAAAAGCGCGGCGCCGTCATAATAGACCCCAGCTACGAGCTTAAAAAAGAATATCAAAGCATCCCAAAAGTCGTCAAACGCGTCATGCGCAAATGGCCTAACGCCACTTACATGATTTGGTACCCTCTTCTTAAGGCCGGTCGTCACGAAGAGCTGAAGCAAACATGTCTTGGCATCGATCCCGATGTTCTTATTGACGAGTGGATTTTTGCAGATCACACAAAAGATGGCTTTCGAGGCATGTATGGTACGGGCATGGCTGTTTTTAACGCGCCATATTCAGTGCCCGAGACAATGGCCGACCTGAAAGAAAGCATCCTTCCGCTTTTGAAATAATTGAGACAAAAAATCTGGGAAAAGATGCGGAGTCCTGCTATCTCACATTGAGAATATTTTAGAATTGTTCTACATATGTAGACATGCCAGACAAACAAGCAGAAAAACAAGAAGTCTATAAAGTCCTCGCGCGGAAATACCGCCCCAAAAACTTTGATGAGTTAGTGGGGCAAGACGCCCTTGTTCGTACCCTTAAAAATGCAATTGACTCAAAACGCGTTGCACATGCTTTTATGCTAACGGGTATTCGAGGAACAGGAAAAACCACAACCGCACGTATCATCGCAAAAGCCCTCAACTATACGGGCCCCGATGGTAAGCAAGAAGCGACCACAGGCCCAACAGACGATTGTCCTGTTTGTCAGGCCATTACAGAAGATCGCCACCCGGATGTTTTAGAAATGGATGCGGCTTCACGCACAGGGGTTGACGACATACGCGAGATTATTGATGGCGTACGATACGCCCCAAGTGAGGCGCGCTACAAAGTCTATATTATTGACGAAGTGCATATGCTCTCTAAAAACGCTTT
>DDIM01000008.1:26017-74404 GCA_002338525.1 Micavibrio sp. UBA1850
ATATGCGATCAAGAAAATGTCGAGATAGAAGACGAGGCGCTCAACATGATTGGGCGTGCGGCAGATGGATCGGTGCGAGACGGCCTTAGCTTACTTGACCAAGCCATTGCCTTAAGCACAATTGATGGCAAAACATCAATCACGGCCGCGCTTGTCCGCACGATGCTTGGGTTGAGCGATCGTACAAAATTACTGGATTTATTTGGCGCGTCCTTGAAGGGGGACACAGAGCTTGCCTTAGATATTGCGGCGCATTTTTACGAAAACGGCCAAGACCCGACACTATTGGTGCAAGATTTAACGGATATGTGTCATATATTAACCAAAATTAAAGCCGTTCCAAAGGCGCGCCGTACAACGGCCCCTAATATGACGGATGCAGAATATAAGCTTGCCACAGCGCTTGCCGAATCTCTTTCTATTCCCGCGCTTAACAAGGCATGGCAGCTATTGCTTAAAGGGATGAGCGAGGTGAACATGGCCTCTAATCCGCAATCAGCGGTTGAGATGCTGATTATTCGTATGGCTTATGCGGCCAACCTGCCTGATCCTGCAAAACTTATTCAACAAATCGAACAAGGCGGCACATTTATTGGCAATGGCGGAGCCGGCGCAAGCGGCTCCAATGGTGGCGGTCACGCTGGTGGGGCAAATGCATCAGCAGGCGCATCAGCTGGACATCAGGTTACAAGCGCTGTTAGCGGCGTAAAAAGCCAAGCCGTGCAAACACAGCCAGCCACTGCGCAAGATACAAATACGGTTGCAAACGCAAACCTTGAAACACTCACCGACGTGGTGACTCTACTTGAAGCCAACGGCGCTATGATCCTTGCGGGTCAGGTGGGACAATTTGTTCAATTGATCCGCATGAAGGTTGGCCATATTGAATTTGTTCCTGTAGAGGGAGCCCCTCAGGATTTATCAAGCTTACTTGGTAAGAAATTGACGGAGCTCACTAAGAAACGCTGGGTCGTAACAGTGGGTCGTGGAGAGGCACAAAAAACCCTAAAACAGATAGAAAAAGAACGACAAGACGCAGAACGTGCCGCAATTGTTGCGCATAGCGACGTTCAAAATGTTATTCAGATATTCCCTAATGCGGAAATTACAATGGCAAAAGCCATAACTGACGCAGAATAACTGTCAAAAAAAAATAACCTTATCACTAATAAAGAGGATGATTAAAAAATGATGAACATGATGAACATGATGAAAAAAGCAAAAGACATGCAAGCCAAAATGGAATCCTTGCAAGAAGAGCTTGGCCAGCAAGAAGTTGAAGGCACATCAGGTGGTGGATTAGTTACCGTGACTATGTCATGTAAGGGCGTTGTAAAAGCCCTTAAGGTTGACCCATCACTTGTGTCAAAAGACGACGTTGAAGTCATGGAAGATTTAATTGTTGCTGCGATGAACGATGGCCGTCAAAAAGCCGATGCCCGTATGGCGGAAGAAACACAAAAAGCCATGAGCGACCTTGGCCTGCCTGCAGGCGCGCTCGGTGGTGGCGGCCTCCCATTCTAACAAGCCACTAGAATAGCCCAACATGAAGCAAACAGATCACGTCACAATCAGTACGAAGACCTTTTCTCCACCGCCTAATTTGTGGAAGTATTTCATACTGGTTGGACTGGCTGCTTTGATGGCGTTTCCCTCTCTGGGGCTTAGTGAGGTTATTGCCAATACGCTTGCCGATGCGTTTATCGCAGTCTCAAGCTTTGTTGCGCTTACGCTTCTTATTTTCGATTTTTTAGAACGTAAGCTCAAGATTGATCCTGCGCGCCTTCTCAAAAAACATGAACGATGGCAGCCCTTAATTGCCGCCGTCATTGGCGCCCTTCCCGGATGCGGGGGTGCCATTATTGTTATTACGCAATATGTGCTGGGGCGCATGGGATTTGGCGGTATGGTTGCTGTTTTGACATCAACGATGGGTGATGCTGCGTTTTTATTACTCGCAAGAGACCCCCAAGCCGCAGTGGTTGTCTTTTCCCTAAGCATCACCGCCGGTACAATTACAGGCATGATCGTTGATAAAATCCACGGTCGTGACTTTCTTCGTCAAAAGTTAGTTAAGTGGGAAGATTTCCGCGTCAAATGCGGTGAGGTTGCCGCCTACTCCAAATTAACATTATGGGTTTGGTACATACTCATCACCATTGCGATTGCGCTTGGGTTTGGAAACGCCTTTCAAGTCGACACTGATGCGTGGTTTGGCGCGTTAAGCACATACGAGCCGACAAAATGGATCGGCGCGACGGGTGCCATGATGTGTTTGTTCCTTTGGGCGAATACGAAGCGCCGCATGCTCTCTCTTGTAAATCTGGCCGCGCACCCTGAATGTAAGACGCGGGTAAAGTTTTATAATCGCATTATTTTGGATACTACATTTGTTACATCATGGGTAATTTTTGCATTTTTATGTTTTGAGCTTTTGATCCATTTCACGCAGTTTGATCTTAACTCTTTGTTCTCATACTCTGCCCCGCTAATTCCATTGATGGGGGTTTTGATAGGATTTATTCCAGGGTGTGGTCCACAAGTGATCTTAACCACGCTATACCTTAACGGTCTTATTCCTTTTTCTGCACAATTGGCCAATGCCATTAGTAATGATGGCGATGCGCTTTTCCCTGCTATTGCCCTTGCCCCGAAAACGGCAATTGTTGCGACAATTTACACCTCCATTCCTGCCCTTCTTCTTGGGTATGGATGGTATTTTTTAATGGAAGTTTAAAAGGCACTCATATGAAAATTGTAACATGGAATATTAACTCTGTACGTCTGCGCGCACATCACGTGATTGAGATGATAGATCATTGGCAACCTGACATCATCTGCTTGCAAGAAACCAAAACCGTTGATGAAACCTTCCCCACACAAACATTTACAGAACAAGGGTACATTCATCAGCACATTTGGGGAATGAAATCCTATAACGGGCAAGCCATTTTATCCAAGCTTCCATTCCATAATCCACGTACATTCGATCGATGCGGATTTTCAGATTGTCGCCATATCAGCGTGACATTAAATGACAGTGGCATTGAAATCCACAATTTGTACGTGCCTGCAGGTGGTGACGAGCCTGACATTCACATCAATGAGAAGTACAAGCATAAACTTGATTTTGTTGATGAAATGGCCAAATGGTTCAAAGACAACTACACAGATACAGACAAGTTAATTGCGGTGGGAGATTTTAATATCGCCCCTCACGAGCATGATGTATGGTCACATAAACAGTTGTTAAAAGTCATCTCCCATACGCCTCCAGAAACAGAGGGTTTAGAGGCGATGCGCGCCTCCCTCAATTGGGTCGATGTGGGACGCGAATTTGTGCCCATGCATGAAAAACTATATACATGGTGGTCATACAGAAATCGTGATTATAAAAAATCAAATCGCGGACGCCGCCTAGACCATATTTGGGTAAGCCCCCCACTTAAAGGCACATTAAAATCATACGACCAGCTTCAAAAGATGCGCGACGTCGTAAAACCCTCAGACCACATCCCCGTTATGGTTGAGATTGGGTGATCTTATGGGGGAGGTTATTTCGAGCGAAGAGGCTAGAAATCGATTAATAGAAAGTTATAAGAAATCGATAGATAAACTAAGTGGAAATACACTATTAGAAAACTTAGAAATTAGGGGTGACCTTGATCTCGCCCGCATCATCTATGAAGTTGAATCTCACTACAGTAAAAAAAACCTATATGTGGACGGCCCTAAATTTAGAAATGTCACATTCCGTGATAGGGTTATTATAGAACTATACGATAAAGGGGATAAAGAATTTCACTTTGATGAGTGTACTTTTCTTAGCGCTTTAACACTTGAAACACGTTTAGATGGGTATCCAAGTCTTGGAGGAAATGTAAATATATATAATTGCGAGATAGCGAAACTCGTTTTCTTAAACTCATATGAATGTTTTACAAACATTAGAAACACTAAAATTTCTGAAGTTAAAATCATTGGTGAAGAAATTGAACTCAAAGACAAACTGCGCTTTACTGAAGTTACTTTTGCCAACCCCACCGTCACTACTTCAAATATGCTGACCTCCCCGATTAGCTTTAATAACTTAAACGTAACTGGTGATTTACAATTTGTGAATTGCAAGTTTAATAGGGCTCCGGATTTTTCAAATTCAAAAATAAACTATACAACAACTTTTTTGAAATGCTCTTTTGTAGACTTCTCTAATTTCTCAGTAAATTATTACGCCAGAATACGTTCTGAAATGCAAAGGCTCTATAGACCTGTTGAAGCTGACTTTTTTTCGGCGCTAGAGATGAGAGCACACCATGATGGTAAATACGAGCTAGATAAATCAAAAATCAACTTATTTGAAAAGCTTATATCTGACATGTACATCGTATTTAGTGACTATGGGCGCGATATCATTAAACCCCTTACTTGGATTTTTGTAACTTTTCTTGTTTTTTGGCTCTTCTTAAGTTTATGGTTTGTCGATTTAACAAATGATGCCCTGCAAAATCCGTCCTCTTTAGCGCATTACCTTATTGAAAACGGAAACTTGCCAAGTCGCATATTAGCAGCATTTATTCAATCAGTATGGAACACGCTAGGGCCTATTGGACTTTTTAAAACATTATGTACAATTGAAATCATAAAGCCCTTTGCGCCGATTTTAATTTTTGTACAAAAGCTAATCTCATCGACAATGTGGTTTTTATGGCTGTTGCAAGTTAGGCGGCGGTTCAAGCTCTCATAGTTGACATATTGAGCATGCATATGCGATAAACATTTTTATGTCACAACAAGCCAAACAATTAAATGAGCGAGACATTTCTGACCTGACGCATATCGCCAAAGGTGGGCAGGGCTGTATATCTCGTAACCGTATGATTAAGCTTTTTAAAAAAGCTGGCGCAACAGCGCAGCCTGTAGGCGGTCAGTTATCGGTTTGTTATAATAATGAAGCCATAAACATGGCGCGCGGCGACGTCAATTACGGGCGCGAGAACACATTTAGCCGTGAGGTCAAATTCATGGCTCAGAACCTTTGTGCAGCGCACAATCTTATCAAATAAAAGATATTGAATAGAGATGTTTAGGGCGTAGACATGTTTGCCGTTGTCTATTAAGCTATCGGGCATGTTCAATTATATTCTCAAACGTTTATTGCTGATGATCCCGACGTTGCTCGGGATTATGCTGGTGTCGTTTGTGATCATTCAATTTGTTCCCGGTGGCCCCGTCGAGCGTATGATTGCCGAATTGCAAGGCCACGGCGGCGATGCGACATCACGTTTTTCTGGTGGTGGTGGCGATTCAGGCGCCAGCGCCCCTCAGGCAAGTACAGGACAGCAAAGCCAATATCGAGGGTCGCAAGGGCTTGACCCTGAATTTGTTGCCGAGCTTGAGGCTATGTATGGGTTTGATAAGCCTGCGCATGTACGGTTTTATCAAATGGTTGTGAATTACCTGAAATTTGATCTGGGCGAGAGTTATTACCGCGATGTTAGCGTCATTGATTTGGTATTAGAAAAAATGCCTGTTTCAATTTCACTTGGGTTGTGGTCGACATTAATTATTTACCTCATCTCCATTCCACTTGGCATTCGTAAGGCTGTCAAAGATGGCCAAACGTTTGATGTTTGGACAAGCTATGCCATTATTATTGGATATGCCATCCCTGCGTTTATGTTTGGGATTTTCCTGATTATATTATTTGCAGGCGGGCGGTATTTTGATCTGTTCCCCTTACGCGGATTGGTGTCTGATAATTGGGACGAATTAAACAGCGTTCAAAAAATACTCGATTATGCATGGCATATGGTTTTGCCAACAGCCGCCATGGTCGTCAGTGGCTTTGCAAGTCTGACAATGCTGACCAAAAACTCGTTTCTTGATGAGATTAACAAGCAGTACGTGTTAACGGCACGTGCGAAGGGGCTTGGTGAGAAGCAAGTGTTACGTGGGCATGTGTTTAGAAACGCGATGTTAATTGTGATTGCAGGATTTCCCGCGGCGTTCATGTCGATCTTTTTTACAGGATCGCTTTTGATTGAATATATTTTCTCTCTTGATGGGTTGGGGCTGCTTGGGTTTGAATCAATTATCAATCGTGACTACCCCGTTGTACTTGGAACGCTTTACATCTATGCGTTAATTGGTTTGGTGATGACGTTGGTTCGTGACGTGGTGTACGTCATGGTAGACCCTCGTATTAACTTTGAGGCAAAGGGGTAATTATTCATGGCTTTTTTGACACTCACCCCCATCACGAAAAGACGCGTACAGCAATTTAAGGCCAACCGTCGTGGCTTTTGGTCTTTATGGATTTTCCTATTTTTATTTGTTTTATGTATGAGCGCAGAATTTGTCGCAAATGATAAACCCATCGTTGTTAGTTTTGAAGGTACGCTTCATTTTCCTATTTTTCAAAACTACCCCGAGACATATTGGGGGGGAGATTTTGAAACAGAAACAGAATACCGTGATCCGTACGCCCAAGAATTGATTGAAGAAAAAGGATGGATGATATGGCCGCCTATTCGTTTTTCTTATGACACAATTAATTACGACCTCCCCACGCCTGCCCCGTCTGCGCCGACATGGGAAAATGTGCTGGGAACAGACGATCAGGGGCGTGATGTTGCCGCCCGTGTGATTTATGGTTTCCGCTTGTCTGTTCTATTTGGTTTGGCGCTTACGGTTATGAGTTCAATCATCGGTGTGTTCATGGGCGCGATACAAGGATTTTACGGCGGTAAAATCGATTTAGTTTTACAACGCATCATCGAGGTGTGGTCGAGTTTGCCAAGCCTTTATATACTCATTATTTTTGCAGCGCTGTTTGTGCCTGGATTTTGGACACTTCTCTTTATTCTTCTTTTGTTTTCATGGATGGCGTTAGTCGATGTTGTACGCGCCGAGTTTTTGCGGGCGCGTAGCCTCGATTATGTTCGGGCTGCAAGCGCACTTGGCATATCAAATAGTGTGATTATGTTCCGCCATGTGTTGCCTAATGCAATGGTTGCCACAATGACATTCATGCCCTTTATTTTGACAGGCTCCATTACGGCGCTTACCAGTCTTGACTTTTTGGGGCTAGGATTGCCCCCGGGATCCGCGTCATTAGGCGAGCTGTTGGCACAGGGAAAGAATAATGTCGATGCGCCGTGGCTTGGCTTTACAGCCTTTATCGTCTTAGGCGTTATGCTGACGCTTTTAACATTTATTGGAGAGGCTGTACGCGATGCGTTCGACCCCAGAAAGATGAAGTTATGAGTACGCCTTTGCTGTCCGTTAAAAATCTAAGTGTTAATTTTCAAACACCTGATGGTGTTTTTGAGGCCGTAAAGCATGTGTCTTTTAACCTAGAAAAAGGCAAGTCATTGGCGCTTGTTGGCGAGTCTGGTTCTGGAAAATCAGTGACGGCAAAATCTATTATGCAGCTTTTGTCTTATCCGCCGGCCTCCCACCCCAATGGTTCCATTATGTTTCAAGGCAACGAGCTTGTTGGCGCACCTGAAAGCTTCATGCGTACAGTACGCGGCGACAAAATAGGGATGATTTTTCAAGAGCCATTGTCAGCGCTCAACCCCCTACACAACATTGAAAAGCAAATTGGTGAAATCTTGGAACTTCACAAAGGTCTAACAGGTAAGGCGAAGCGTGCGCGTATTATCGAGCTGATGGAAAAGGTCGGCTTAGCAAATCTTACAAGCCGATTGAACGCCTATCCGCACGAGCTGTCTGGTGGGCAACGCCAACGCGTTATGATTGCTATGGCACTGGCAAATGATCCAGACCTTCTTATTGCTGATGAGCCAACAACCGCATTAGATGTAACGGTACAAGCCCAGATTTTAGAACTTTTAAGACAATTACAAGACACCATGGGCATGGCGCTTCTTTTAATTTCTCATGATTTGCATGTGGTTGAAAAGATGGTGGATGATGTGTGTGTTATGAAGCACGGCGAAATTGTAGAAAGCGCCCCTGTCAAAACACTGTTTAAATCTGCAAAAAACGAGTACACAAAAAAACTGTTGTCCGCACAACCAAGCGGCAAGGTCTTAAAAGAAGACAAAAACGCCGAAGAGTTGCTTTGCGCTACAAATATGCAGGTGCATTTTCCGCTGAAGAAGAATTTCTTTGGCAAGGCCGTATCATATGTTAAGGCCGTGGATGATATATCCATTTCTGTTAAACGTGGACAGACACTTGGTGTTGTTGGCGAGTCTGGCTCTGGGAAAAGTACGCTTGGCTTTGCGCTTCTCCATCTTGTGAAAAGCAAGGGCCGCGTGGTATTTCAAGGGCAAGACATTTCAAATCTATCACCACGTCAATTCCGCCCCTACCGTTCGGATATGCAAATTGTTTTCCAAGACCCTTTTGGCTCGCTTTCCCCACGTATGAGCATCGGCCAGATTATTGGCGAAGGCCTTGGCATTCATCACAAGGATTTATCTGCACAAGAAAAAGACGACTTAATTGTCGAGGCTTTAAAAGAAGTGCATCTAGACCCTGCCACGCGCCACCGTTACCCACACGAATTTTCAGGTGGCCAGCGTCAGCGTGTGTCAATTGCGCGCGCGTTAATTTTAAAACCAGAATTCATTGTTATGGACGAGCCAACCTCGGCCCTTGATATGTCTGTTCAGGCCGAAGTGGTTGATTTGCTTCGTGAATTACAAGAAAAACATACATTAACGTACATGTTTATTTCACATGATTTACGTGTTGTACGTGCATTGTCACACAATATTATTGTCATGAAAGACGGTAAAGTGGTCGAGCAAGGATCAACGGCTGCTGTTTTTGACAATCCACAAAAAGACTACACAAAAAATCTTATGCGCGCAGCCATCGAGCTAAAGGCTTAAACGAGCCCCACCCCATTCAACTCACGTTATATAAATCACCAGACCACGCAATGAACTCAGGATTGAGGAGTGTCTTCATATCCTTGCGGTACGTCATGGGGGTTTTATCTTCTAGTGTGATCATACCGCCTGCTGCGCGTAAAATGGCGTCGGCTGCGGCGATATCCCATTCACATGTCGGGCCAAAGCGCGGGTAGATGTCAGCTTTACCCGCTGCAATCATACATATTTTTAATGAGCTACCGCGGCTCATACGTTTTTTGATTTTGAAGTTTTCTAAAAAGCTTTCCAGCTTTTCTCCCTTGCCATGAGACTTACTCGCCATGGCAACAATACCATCACGCGGCATTGAGCGTGTACGGATATCTTTGTCTATGCGTCCCTCGTCATTCCAACGGATGGCTTTGTCTTCAAAACCTGCATACATTTCCATATGGAAGGGTACGTACACAACACCTAAAATTGGTGTATCACCTTTAATGAGTGCGATATTTACCGTGTAATCGCCACTGCCAGAAATAAACTCTTTCGTGCCGTCGAGGGCATCGACTAGCCAGAAATATTCACTGTCTGTAATGTCAGGGGCTTCGCCGCGCGCAAAAAGCTCTTCACCAATTATGGGTGTGTTCGGGCTGATTTCTTTAAGCTGTTGCACGATTAACGCCTCAGCCTTTTGATCGGCAATTGTCACAGGCGAGCCATCATTTTTTTCCATTGTGCCCTGAAAGCCGCTTTCATCAAAATAATCCATTGTCAGCTCGCCAGCCTCATAAGCAACACGACGAACTTGATTAGCCAGTGCAGGTAGGTGACTTAGTATTTTGTCTTGAGCCATGGTTATTGTTACTTTCTCTAGCTTGCTGCTTTTAAAGACGATATTTGACGATCAAGTGCAGGGCGCCCAATGGAGACATAGTGGAAGCCACGCTGGTTCATATCGTCAATTGTGTAGATGTTGCGAAGGTCAACAAGACATGGCGTGTTCATCGCATCATGAATGCGTGCAAGGTCTAGGCCACGGAACTCGTTCCATTCAGTCATAATGACAAGACAATCAGCCTTATCCGCCACTTCATAGGCATTGCCTTTCCATGAAACATTTTTAAGCTGTTTTTCGGCTTCTTCCATGGCGACGGGGTCATGCGCGACAATAGTCGCACCTGCCTCTTGAAGCGCGGGAATGACAACCAAACTTGGTGCGGCGCGGACATCGTCAGTATTGGGTTTAAATGACACACCCAAAATACCAATTGTTTTGTCCTTCACATCGCCACCACACGCATCGATAATACGTGTCGCCATGCTTTTTTGGCGCTGATCATTTACACTTACTACTTGCTCAACCAATGTTTGAGGCGCGCCCAGTTTCTGGCCTGTTTGCGCCAAAGCTAATGTATCCTTTGGAAAACATGACCCGCCGTAACCTGGCCCCGCATGTAAAAATTTTGAACCGATGCGACCATCCATACCCATGGCACGGGCAAGGTCTTGTACATTGGCGCCCGCCTTTTCACACAAATCAGACATTTCATTAATGAATGTAATTTTTGTTGCTAAAAATGCGTTGCTTGCATATTTGATCAACTCTGATGTTTCAGGCGATACAAAAACGATGGGTGTTTGATTGATGTATAGTGGACGGTATAGCTCACGCATCACATCTTCGGCTCGCTTGCTATCTGTTCCGACCACCACGCGATCTGGACGCATAAAGTCACTGATAGCCGCCCCTTCGCGCAAGAACTCAGGGTTTGAACAGACGTCAAACTCTGCATCTGGATTTGTCTCGCGAATGATTTTTTCAACTTCGCGGGCTGTCCCCACAGGCACTGTTGATTTGGTCACAACCACCGTGTAGCCATCCATATTTTTTGCAATATCGCGCGCGGCTTGATGCACATGTGTCATATCCGCGTGACCATCTTCTGGGCGCGGTGGTGTTCCCACGGCAATAAAGATAGCATCTGCGCCTTTCATGGCGACTTTAATATCCGTTGTAAATGATAAACGCCCCGCTTTGACTTGCTTTTCTACAAGATCATCAAGACCTGGTTCATAAATAGGCATCACCCCATTTTCAAGACCATCAATTTTCGCCTGATCAGTATCAAGACAAACAACGTCTACGCCAAACTCGGCAAAACAAGTTCCAGATACTAATCCGACATAGCCAGTTCCAACCACTCCAATGCGCATAATATAATCCTATCCTTTATTTATGACATGTAATACAGGGGCTATCATACATATGGTGATGCAAAAATCTATGATATTTGTACAATTTAATCCATTGCTTCGTATTGTGTCTATGCATTGTCCGTACTATGATGGGCCTTGTAAACACGAAATCAAACCTACGGATACGTAAACAATGACAGATACAAAAGCAAATGGCGCAGGCGAACAAAAATCAGCGCTGCCTCTCTTTTATAAAAAGCCAGCCCCTCTTGATGCTAAAAAGCACGCAAAACTGGGTCTTAAAGATAACTTTGGCTTGGGCTTCACAGAGGGCATTAATGCCGTTCCCGTGAACTTAATAGAATTTCCGCAAATCTGCCATTTTTACCCTATCGGGTTTAGCCCAGATGACAATGCAACACCTGTTGCCATCTTGGGTCTTCGCGACAATGAAAACCTATTTTTGAAATCCGACAATACGTGGCAAGAAGACACATATATCCCTGCATATATCCGACGCTATCCTTTCATTTTCTCAGAAGTGCCTGACAGTGATCAATTGACGCTGTGTGTTGATACTGATGAGAAGATCGTTGACGAGGCAAGCCCGCAGAAGTTTTTTGAAGACGATGGCAAGCCTACGCCTTTGGCGCAAAACGCTCTTGAGTTTTGTAAATCATATCACGCAGCAGCACAGCAAACTGTTGAGTTTAGCCGCGCCATCGCCGAGAGCGGTCTGCTTGTTGATCGTGCCGCAGAAATCACTGTTGCTGGTGACAAGAAAATCAACTTCTCTGGTTTCCGCATTATTGATGAAAAGAAATTTGCAGAACTTGATGAAAAGATCTTCCTAGAATGGCGCGCAAAAGGATGGCTTCCATTTGTGTATGCGCACCTCTTTAGTGGCTCACAATGGCAACGTCTTACAAGCCTTCTTAACAAAGTCATGGCGAATTAAGGACATAAAAGAATAGATGGCATTCCCATATGCCGCATACAGACACGAAAAAAGGGCTACCTCATTTTAAAATGGCGTAGCCCTTTTTTATATTTCTCGCTCATGAGACGCTATAATA
Source organism: Micavibrio sp. UBA1850 (assembly GCA_002338525.1). Lineage (GTDB taxonomy): Bacteria > Pseudomonadota > Alphaproteobacteria > Micavibrionales > Micavibrionaceae > UBA1850. The sequence continues at coordinate 38,139 of DDIM01000008.1, forward strand.
GGACCTCAATGATAGGTATTTTTATTGTGCGTCTTCGTTTTCTTGGCTAACTTCGTTTGCCGCTTTTGCAAATTCTGCCTCGATCATGATTTTGACCTCGTCGCCAATATTTGGCACATATTTGTCCATGCCCCATTCTGAGCGGTTCAAAGATCCCTTAGCTGAAAAACCTAGCGTCGGTTTTTTGCTAAATGTTTGCTCTTCCATTGCTCCGTTAAACTCAACATCAAGTGTCAGAGGTTTCGTGACGCCTAAGAATGTTAGATCGCCGCTCATTGTCCCCGTATGCTCGCCCGTTTTTGTTATGCTATTTGATACATATTTGATGTCAGGGTAGGCACCAGCATTGAACCATCCTTCACCTTGAGCAAGCTCTTTATCAAAGTCGGTGTCTTCAGATTTTGGGTGGTGCGTTTTGATTGATGTTGGGTCAATCGTTGCTTCTAACTTTGAATTTTCAGGGTTTTTAGGATCAAATGTGAGTTGGGCATCAAATTCTGAAAATCGTGCAGTGTAATCAGACAGACCCAAATGCGATACTTGCCATATAATTTGCGCATGAGTTTGGTCTATATTGTACACACCTGCAGGCATATCTGCGTATGGTGTCATGTCTTGAGCGTGGGCAGATGTCACAGAGGCACCAAGACCCGCAATCAATGTCGTTGTTAGTAAAAATTTTCTCATATTTTGTCTCCCGACTATAATGTCTGATTTTCTTTCATCGGTCATTGCGACTTGCTGATGACCGGGCATAATCGTACATGTAGTGTATTATAGCTAAACATCCAGTGCATTATTAACGTGGCTATACTTATACCCGGGCTTATATTCGGACTTATACCCGGCCGAGCACTCATGACACGCAACCTACGCTGAATCATTACAGACACGCTAGAGACGCCTTATTGAGTCACAGCGGTTCATGAGCCCCTTTTATTGTGCACAATTTCGCGTCATCCTGAACCATATAAAGCTTGCTTTTTTCATAAGCCCCTGCTATCAAATACTCATTCAAAATTTAATAACATTAAACCTTTTTGGGGGCATCCATGGCAAAAGTTGGCGTACAGCGCGCTGTCGAATTGACAGGCAAATCTAAATCTACAATTCAACGCGCAATGAATTCAGGTAAATTATCTTACAGCACAAATGATTCAGGACGTCGTCATATTGATGTGTCAGAACTAGAGCGCGTGTTTGGCGTAAAGCAAGCGGTTGCTGATAATGTTGTTGAAGCCGAACTTCAAAAAGCAAAAGATATTCTGGAGACAGAACGCATGAAAATGCGCATTCGTACATTAGAAGACAAGCTTCACCTTGCAGAAGAGCAAATCTCTGACCTTAAAGCACAGCGTGACCAATGGCAGAAACAAGCACAACAGGTATTGATTACAAGCCAGTTCTCACAAAAACAAGCCGAAGATTTCAAAGCAGAAATAAAAGAACGTGAAGCCCGCGCGCGCGCGCGTCGTGAGCAAGCAATGGCCACAAAAACTGTTGTTTCAGGATCAAACCAAAACGGTTCAAATACGAGCTTTTTGAACAAAATTTTGGGTAAAACAAAAACAGCTGCTTAATCGCTTTAAAAACATTTATTTTTTTTAAAGAGCGTTAACCTTTCTTTACAAAGTCATGATATGGTTTTGAAATGAAATGGAACGCTCTTTTTTTTATCATTCACGCTTTTCTAGCTTTTGGCATGCTGATAACGCCTGCGGCTCATGCACAACAAACACAAAGCGAGTTTGACTCTCTGTTTGATGACGCGCCTAAAAAAGCACCGCGTACAATCACGCCAGAAGACTATGACAGATATATTCAAGAGGCGAGAGACGGCTACTGGCTATGTGAAAAAGATAAAGAATATCAGCGAAGCTATGATTGCCGCTGTGTAGCGGGAGAGATTTTTAATACACGCATCGACAGTGGTGACTTTATGGGCGGTTCGCAGAAATTATTTGTTGCCTCATTAGAGACATGTAAAAGTCCCGAAAAACTGGCCAACTATTACTATCAACACTGCATTTCATGGAATGCGTCAACGCGACGTGATGCGGATGAATATTGCACATGCTACGGAAATTCAATTGGCCGTAATTTTGCCAGAGCCACATTCACAAGCGGACATCACACCCAACAAGTTGTGAAGAATGCCATGAAGGAATGTGGGTTTAGAAAACCATATGAGGAAGAAAAACAACGCGCCAAAGTCTTGGAAGAGTTTAACCTCAGAGGTATTCTAAATAACCTCTTTCCATCATGGGGCGACGATAGCTAGCTCTGCTTTGGCCCTTGGTAAAATATGTTTCATATAAAATGAAGTCGATGCGTCTTCACGCTCCAAAAGGGCTGTCTCTCCATGATCTTTGGCACTTTGTGCGCGGCGAAGCATAGCAATTGCACCCATAATATAGCCCGTACCATTTAAATATGGTGTTGCACAGGCAGCAATATCTTCTGGTAGCTTTTCGCCGAGCGCGTCAGTTGCACGCTCCAGATGGGCCACACACTCAGAAAGGGTTTCATCAGAGCTGTAAAATGGCTTCATGGTTTTGAGATATTCTAAAAGATACGCGCCCTTGGTTTTTTGTGTTTTTCTAAACGCCAAATCAAGCGCCTGAATACCATTGGTTCCCTCATAAATTGGAAGAATACGCGCATCACGAGAATATTGTGCCACACCCGTTTCTTCGACAAAGCCCATACCCCCATGGACTTGTACGCCCAAATATGTAACCTCTTGCGCCATATCGGTGCACCATGACTTAACAATCGGGGTCATAAGGTCAACATATTCTTTCTTACGCTGATCCAAGTAAAGGGCTGCCTCATACGCCATGGCACGGCCTGCCTTAGTCAGCGCCGTCATGCTCATAAGCATTCTTTTTACGTCAGGGTGATGCGCAATAACAGTTGATTGACCTGTTTTTATAGATGCGCCTTGCACACGATCATTCGCATACATGTAGGCGGCTTGCGTTGCGCGATCCGCGATAGCCACACCTTGAAGCCCCACAGATAGTCGTGCGTTGTTCATCATTGTGAACATATATTTGAGGCCTTCATTTTCGTTGCCAACCAAATAGCCAATTGCGCCTTTATCATCTCCAAACGACATTGTGCATGTTGGAGAGGCATGAATACCCATTTTATGTTCTAATGACACACATTTTAAGTCATTACGTTTCGTGTAGTCATTTCCGTCTTTGAGAAATTTAGGCACGATAAATAGGGATATGCCCTTTGATCCAGCTGGCGCGTCAACACATCGTGCCAAAACAAGATGAATGATGTTATCGCTCATGTCATGCTCGCCGTATGTAATGTATATTTTTTGGCCGGATATCAGGTATGTTCCATCATCTTGTTTAACAGCCTTTGTTTTAATCGCTCCCAAATCTGATCCTGCCTGCGGTTCAGTGAGGTTCATAGTTCCTGTCCAAGTACCGGCAATCATATTTGGCAGATATTCTTGTTTTTGCTCATCAGAACCATGCGCAATAATTGTTTCTGTTGCACCTTGGTTAAGAAGTGGACACAGACCAAATGACATATTGGCCGCTTGCCACATCTCTTGTATGGGAAAGGCGATGCTCCATGGCAGGCCCTGCCCTTCAAATTCTTCTTCAAATGGGACCGCGTTCCAGCCTCCCTCACAATATTGTTTATATGCTTCTTTGAAGCCTTTTGCTGTTGTCACAACGCCATCTTTTAATGTTGCGCCTTGCTCATCACCAATTCGGTTTAGGGGGCTCAATACGCCGCTTGCAACTTTACCCGCCTCTTCCAGAATGGCGTTAACCATGTCCGCATCAAATTCGCTCAAACCTTGTCCGTCAAATACATTGTTAAGCAGAAAGCTCATATCATCAATGGGGGGGGAATAATCTGTCATTTTAAAGCGCTCCTTTTCAATACTATACCACGAGTTTTATTCTGGCATAAAGCTTGCAATTACCCTTCTTATAAAAATATAGGACGAAATATGATACCGAACACACAAATTCACGATTCCAGTATGTTAAAGCTTATATCTCAGGCGGGATCTACTGTGACACAGCATATTAAAGAGGCGTGCCAAGACACGGGGGTTGATTTTGCCTACATGATGACAAAAGCGCAGGCAGAAAGCTCCTTTCAGGTTGATGCCAAGGCCAGCACAAGCTCTGCCGAAGGTCTATTTCAATTTATTGATTCGACATGGCTTTCGATGATTAAGCAACATGGTGAAAAATATGGTGTTGATACGAAACAATCAAATGCTGAGCTTTTAAAACTAAGAGACGATCTTGATATTCATTGCTCAATGGCGGCAGAACTTGCCGCAGATAATAAACGCGTTTTGCAGTCCCTGCTTGGAAACGACGTTGAAATTGGATCAACCGAACTTTATATGGCGCATTTTATGGGTGCAGGAAAGGCAGCCAGCTTTTTGAAAACATATAACGAAACACCCATGGCAACTGGTGCTGATTTATTCCCTAAAGAAGCCCGTGCCAATCAGGGCGTATTTTATAACAGCCAGATGCAACCGCTAAGTGTTGCAGCCATATACGATCGTTTTGATCAAAAGTTCAGCACGGTTAATGCGGCCCCCACAAGTGCAGACACACAGCCGCCTAAGATCAACAGCGGTTCAAATACCCCAGTACAAGACGCACAGTCTTTGACACCTAACACGCGCAAAAGTGTTGCGCCACAATATTCAAATGCAGATCCGTTTTCATATATTTCAAAAAGCAACCCTCTTATGGATATGTTAGCGCCTGCAAGCCCGATAATTCGCAAAGACAGCTCTGCCATTTCAAGTTTGTCATCATTTATGAAAGAGGAGCTGAACGCTAGCTTTGGTGGAAACCAGCTTTTACAAAATCCGATGGATCTTTTATGGTTGACCGCATTGGAGGATTCTCTAGAGTCATAAAACAGTGTGTGCTAGAATTAGTGTATGTTCATACGTTCTTTTCTCTTTATCTGTTTAGCCTTTACGTTTCCAACGGCCACCGTATCCGCTCAAACAATTACACAAACACAACCGCTCAGTTTTGGGACAATTGCCATTAGAAATTATACGGATGCCGTCAGGCTAAATATTCGTAACAATGGCAGCTTTACTGCGCAAAATGGAAACGCTTATGTTATTGAAGCCCCCACGCGCGGAGAGTTTTTAATCACCGAAGCCCCTCCAAACTCAACCTATACAGTTACTATCTCCCCCTCAAGCGTGACATTAACAGGCCCGGGAGGGAGTTTTGAACTTGATAACTTTCGCGTTCGACCAAACACGCTTAGAACAAATGGCGCGGGCCGTGATAGATTTCGTATAACTGCGCGCCTTAATTCGCTTAGCGGAACCGTTTTTGGCGATGGAACATATACCGGTGATTTTGATGCCATTATCAACTTTTAATGTTATGGCCTGTGCGCTTAAAATTTGACAAAGACCTCTTTTGAGAGGAACATGCTTGCTATGTGGGTTAATAAAAACAAGTTATTTTTATCTCTTTTATTTGCCGTTGCTCTTATCGGGCAGGCCTCTTATGCGCAGACCATTTCGACGCTAAGGCCTCTTAGTTTTGGGACTATCGCGATTAAAAACTATACCAGTATGATTTCAATGACGGTCAATGCGTCCGGAGGCTATAACACAAATAGCAACACATATATTGTCGAGACGCCTCAGCGCGGCGAATATCTCATTACGGGTGCGCCTGTTTCAACATCATATACAGTTACAATTCCTGCCTCCATCGTAATGACTGGTCCAGGAGGTGGATTTACCGTTGATAATTTTACAACATTTCCCAATACATTGACGACCAACGGCGCAGGTGAAGCCACATTTTACATTGGGGCACGAGCCACAACGGCTGGTGGTATGGGATATGGTGATGGGACTTACGGCGATAGTTTTGATATCACCGTTAATTATTAAGCAGCTTGTTTTTTAGAATATCGTTTATCAACGTACGTTGTAACCATTTCCAAAAACTCTTCTGCGATATTATCTCCACGTAAAGTTTGCGCTTTTTTTCCATCGACAAAAACAGGGGCTACTGGCGCCTCACCTGTGCCTGGCAATGATATACCAATATCGGCGTGCTTGCTTTCGCCCGGGCCATTCACGATACAGCCCATAACGGCAACCTTCATTGTTTCAACGCCCTCATATTGGCGGCTCCATACAGGCATTTGATCGTTAAGGTAGCTTTGAATATTTTCAGCAAGCTCTTGGAAATATGTGCTTGTTGTTCGACCACACCCAGGGCACGCGCTTACCATTGGTGTAAATGAACGAATGCCCATCACTTGCAGTAGCTCTTGGCAGACCTTGACCTCTTGTGCGCGCGACTCGTTGGGGCGCGGTGTTAATGACGCGCGTATTGTGTCACCTATGCCATGCTGCAAAAGCATGCCCTCACCAATTGCGGTTGCAACAATACCTTTTGATCCCATACCCGCCTCGGTTAAGCCTACATGAAGGGCATAGTTTGAACGCTTGGCCAGCTCCATATAAACGGCTAGCAAATCTTGCACGCGGCTCACCTTTGTCGAGATAATAATTTTGTCCTTTGAAAGGCCAATATCTTCGGCCTTTTTCGCGCTGATCAGTGTAGATTGCACCAGCGCCTCACGCATAATTTCATCTGCGTCTTTTGGTTTATCTAGCTTTGCATTTTCGTTCATTAAGTGTGTTGAAAGGTCTTGATCCAGACTTCCCCAGTTCACACCGATGCGCACAGGCTTGTTATACTCTATTGCCTTTTCGATCATCATCTCAAATTGCTTGTCGCGTTTTTGACCAAATCCGACATTGCCCGGGTTAATACGATATTTTGCCAAGGCCTGACATAAATCCGGATAGTCATTTAAAAGCGTATGACCATTATAGTGAAAGCACCCGACAAGCGGCACATTCAAACCGTCTTTTTCTAATAGATTGCGAATTTCTGCAACGGCTTTAGCGGCTGCGTCATTGTTCACCGTAATGCGAACAATTTCAGATCCTGCAAGATGCAGTTCTTTGACCTGTTGATATGTTTTTTGGATGTCTGCTGTATCTGTGTTTGTCATTGATTGCACAACAACAGGCGCACCGCCCCCAACATATACACCACCAACGTTTACCGCGTATGTTTTATGACGTTTAATTTCTGGTAGTGCGACCATGTGCAACCCCCTCTACAATCCCATATCTTATTGAGCGTTCATTTCTAAACATCGCCTACAAACTGTCAAGATATTTTGGACGCTGTGCGTTTTCAAGGGCGACGATTAGCCTGGTTCACATGTCATGCATTTTCTAATGGCATTTTGCGAAATTTCAAATGATGAACGCCCGTCATTATATTCTAGCCTATATGCCGCATAGCCGTATTTTTCATTGTTGTTAGAGACAATTTCACGGCTTTCTTCGATGCTCTCCGCGTAATCTTCTGCGTAGCACTCTTTCCATTTAAACTGCCCCGGCTTTAAATTATGTGCAGCCCAAACGATCCTATGAAACTCTAGCTTTTTTGATACATATTGCTCTGTTTCCATCAGATAATCCTCCTTGTGAGGAAATAATCTAGCCACGATTTATTTTTATGTCAACCTATTCCCACTCAATTGTGCCCGGAGGCTTTGATGTGATGTCGTAAACAACACGGTTGATGCCGCGCACTTCGTTGATAATACGGTTTGATACACGGCTGAGGAATGTGTGGTCAAAATGATAATAGTCAGCGGTCATGCCATCTGTGCTGGTCACTGCGCGCAGGGCACAAACATGATCATATGTTCTATCATCACCCATTACACCCACCGTTTTGACAGGCAGGAGCACGGCAAAGGCTTGCCAGATTGTGTCGTACAACCCTGCTTTTTTAATCTCTTCCAAATAAATCGTGTCGGCTTTGCGCAAAATATCAAGCTTTTCGCTTGTAATTTCGCCCGGTAGACGAATGGCCAAACCCGGCCCCGGGAAAGGATGGCGACGTATAAAATCTTCTGGCATGCCAAGGGCACGACCAAGATCACGAACTTCATCTTTAAATAGCTCGCGCAGTGGCTCGACCAATTTCAGCTTCATACGCTCTGGCAGCCCTCCTACGTTGTGGTGGGATTTTATTGTGACGCTTGGCCCGCCAGTAAAGGACACAGATTCAATCACATCCGGATAAAGCGTGCCCTGCGCAAGAAACGCCGCATCCCCCACTTCTTTTGCGCATTTATCAAAGACTTCAATGAACAAACGTCCAATTATTTTTCGTTTTGTCTCGGGGTCCGTCACCCCTTCTAATTCACCTAAAAACAGATCAGAGGATTGCTCGTGGATAAGCGGGATATTATAATGGTTTTGAAACAGGGACACGACTTGGGCACTTTCGCCTCTACGCATTAATCCCGTATCAACATAAATACATGTCAGCTGATCCCCGATTGCCTCATGCAGCAACACTGCCGTTACAGATGAATCAACACCACCAGATAGGCCGCAAATGACTTTTTTGTCACCCACTTGGTCTCTGATTTTTTGAACGGCTTCGTCTTTAAACGCTGCCATCGTCCAATCACCTTTACAACCACAAACATTGTGCGTGAAGTTTCTAAGTAACGCACTTCCGTGGGGGGTATGTATAACTTCTGGATGAAACTGCACGGCGTAAAAATGCTTTGGCTCGTTTGCGATGAAGGCAAATGGCGCCCCTTCTGAGGTTCCAATGATTTCAAAATCATCTGGAAGCTTTGCCACACGGTCACCATGGCTCATCCATACCTCTTCGCTGGCACCCTTACTCCAGACACCGTCTAATATACCGCAATCCTTTTGCACATCGACAAACGCACGGCCAAATTCTTTATGATCAGAGCTTTCAACCTTGCCGCCAAGTTGTTCGACCATTGTTTGTTGCCCATAACAGATTCCAAAGATGGGAAGCCCCATCTCAAAGATGCCCTCTGGCGCGCGTGGGCTGTCTTCTTCTGTGACGGATCGAGGACCTCCAGACAAAATAATGCCTTGGGGATTGTATTGCTTTATTTTTTCAACATCAGTTTGGTTGAAGGGCCATATTTCACTGTAAACACCGCTTTCTCGTACCCGGCGTGCGATTAGTTGCGTGACCTGAGATCCAAAATCTATGATCAGTATTTTTTCGTGATGTTGTGCGATGTCTGAGATGGTTTCTGGCTTAGACTCTGGCATAGAAGATGTAATCCTTTATATATTTTCAATAAGAAATATCACGTTAGTGATTACCCCCATTGTTTTACATTTTTTACCCCGCACATGAAAGCTTTTTATCTTGCTAGAGAGCATATTACATAGTTAGATAGATACATGAATTACGAAAACGATTTATATATTTCATGGGACGAATTTCAGGATCGCTGCGTGATGTTGGCCCACACCATTCGCGAGCAAGGTCATGATTTTGACAAGATACTATGTGTGACCCGTGGAGGGATTTTCCCAACAGGTATTATTTCACGCGAGCTGAATATAAAGCGCATCGAAAATGTTGGTATCGAAGCCTATGGCGGACCCAAGGGACAAAGTTTGAAAGCACCGAAGTTTTTAAAAGACGCCCACCCCGAATTTCTAGAAAACGCGCTTGTGATTGAGGATCTTGTTGATACAGGCTCAACTCTAAAGTTTTTAAAACCACACACAAAAAATTGCTATTTTGTTGCTGTTTTCGCAAAACCTGAAGGGGCTGATCAACTTGATATGTACCAAAAAGCCGTCCCACAAGATACGTGGGTACGCTTTCCTTGGGATACACGCCGTCGGTATGTTGATCCCATAGTCAAATAGCAAATAGTTTCCTTATAGCAACTTTGATTTTTAGCAATTTATATGTCTGTTTTTGCTAAGTATAAGTTTTTATTGGATTTTTTTACTTACATGTGATATTGCTAATTTAATCTATATAAAAATAACTGTGTAAGGGGACTGTCAAAATGGTTGATAAAGGCTATTGGATTGAATGTTTTCCAGCGACTCAAAATGATAATATGAGTCCAGATTTATACTGCGCAACTATTGATGAATTACCCGAGGCCAAATGCACGGGGAAGAGTGTTGATCAGGCCGTGCAAAATCTGCGCACAAAATTAAGTAGAATTCAAAAGATGTACCACGAAAACGGCAAGAACTTGCCACGAAGTCACAGTATCTACGCTCCTGTGCGTAATCACTGTGGTAGTTCGGAGTGGCTTTCCGTTTATTTACGTCTTGAAGATACAAGCCTTGATGCTTAAAAACCCCTATACATTGATTTAGGCCGTAAGCACGCTTTACGATTTATTCTCAGCCGCGTTCATCGCCTCATATTTTTCAATAATATTATCATCCAGTGCCAAAGCATCTGCATGAATTGATGTTTCGCGCTCTATGATTTTGTATATACATGGCAGCGTTAACTCGCCGTCTTCTTTATGGTGCATAACTTGCCATGCGCACGCCGAGTCCAATGTCATAATTGATTTATCTGGCTGGTTACGTTTTTTCATATATTCTTCAGTCATATGAATAAGAACGCGCAAAGCCAAATCCGATATCTCAATTTTATGGTGTTTGATGAAGTTCGGTCGAAGATTTTTTAAAATCTTGTATGTGTCCTCTGCCGTTGGAACTGTTAGATCAACTTTTTGAAATCTTCGGTCCATCGCAGGGTCAACACCAATATACATTCGGTATTCATCTTTTGTTGTTGCCCCAATGACGTTCAACGAACCCGATGTCAGGTAGGGTTTCATCACCTCAGACAATCCCTTGTAAGAGCTTCCCTCACAAGTGGGCATGATCTGGTGAACCTCGTCTATAAACAAGATAATTTTAGGGTAATCAGGATCACGAGAGCGCTCTCCAACACCTTTCAAAACAGGCACAAGGCGCCCCTGAAATTCTGATATCGTCGATGTTCCTGCCGCCATAGACGCCAAGTCTAGCTCCATCAAACGTGCATTGTGGAGCAGCTCTGGGACATTTCCGCTTACAATTTGTTGCGCCAGACCAACACACATTGCCGTCTTACCAACCCCAGCAGGCGCCTGAAGCATGACGTTTTTACGACCCTTTTGTAACAAAATCAGGATCATTTCTTGTATTTCGCGGTCACGCCCCGTAATTGGGTCATACATGTTGTTGCGCGCATTTTGCGTAAAATCAGTACAATATTTTTTGAACAGCTCGTCGAGTTCTTCGTCACTATATTTGTAATTATCTTTAAATACGGTCATGGCTTTTCTTAAGGATTGGTGGGTTAAATTACTGTCGGTTAAATTATGGTGCATACATGCTTTGTTATCGTTGAGGGCGCCGCACTCTAAATTCTTTTTCAAGATAGCCTTGCGCAAACAGAGCCGCGGTCAAGTCTCCATATCTTATAATATTATGCGTTATCTCTTCAAGGATCGGCTTGGGATAGTAGCCTATGCCGAGCCCCGCTGCTTCGATTATATCTTTGTCATTTGCACCATCACCAATGGCCATCACCTGATGTGGCTTAATTCGAAGCTTTGACATATATTCGTTCATAAACGATAACTTGGCGCGACTATCTAAAATCGAATCCGTCAAAACGCCTGTGATTTTACCATTACGGATTTGCATGTTATTTCCGTGATGATAGTCAAAATATGCCTTTTCAGCTACGTACGACGTAAAGTAAGTAAACCCTCCAGACACAAGAACGCTTGTTGCCATGTGACGTCGCATGGTCTCTGTTAAAATATCAGCACCGAAGTTAAACTTTGTACGGCTCCGTACTTTCTCTAACGCCTCAGCAGATCTTCCAGAGAGAAGTAAAACACGCTCCTTCAAAGATGATTGAAAGTCCAAGTCTCCATTCATTGTGCGCGCGGTAATAGAGGCCACCTTCTCACCAATGCCAAACTCTGCAGCTATATCATCAAGCGTCTCCCCTTGCACAATGGTGCTGTCCATATCTGCGATAAGTAACTTTTTCTTTCTGCCTTCGACGGGATTTATAAACATATCAACCCGAACCGCATCTAAAACGCTTCTGATGGCTGAGATGCCTGCTGCATCAGGCTCGTAGGGTAAATGTATATCAATGGCACGTTGTGATGACAGCCATCTATGATCTTTTGTGACCTTTATGTTTTGCTCGTGCAGTACAATCTCGACAGCACCTATTAAAGACTCCGTAAGGGGAATATCTGAGGCAACGAGTGTAAGAACGCTATCTTGTGACATAAAATTAAATATAAAAATAAACTTGGTTATGGTCAGGAATGATTCGAGATATTGTCTTTTATACTACATGAAAAACCGTTAGACTTCTTAAATAAAATTAATTTTTACATTTCTTGAGGTCCCATGAATAAACCGTCTCAAAAACCGAATAACCCGCATTTCTCATCAGGTCCAACGACAAAGCATCCTGAATGGTCGTTGGATGAACTGAAAGGCGCCCTTACGGGACGCTCTCATAGATCAGCACCCGGGAAACTACGATTATTTGATGTGATTGAACGCCACCGCAAATTACTTGGTATACCTGATGATTACAAAATTGGTATTGTTCCTGCCTCTGACACGGGTGCTGTCGAAATGGCCATGTGGTCTATGCTTGGCTGCCGCGGGGTTGATGTTCTTGCGTGGGAGAATTTTAGTAAAGATTGGGCCACAGATACAATTGACCATCTCAAGCTTGATAATGCCCGCGTCATGACCGCACCTTATGGGTTGTTGCCTGATTTAGATGATGTTAACTGGGACAACGACGTTGTCTTTCCATGGAATGGCACAACATCTGGCGCGCGAATTCCTAATCACGACTGGATTGCCGATGATCGAAAGGGATTGAGCATATGCGATGCAACGTCTGCTGTATTTGCCTACGATATTGACTGGCAAAAGCTGGATGTAACAACATGGTCTTGGCAAAAGGTCCTTGGCGGTGAGGCCGCACACGGTATGTTGGTTTTATCACCTCGTGCGGTCGAGCGATTAGAGAGCTTTACACCGGATCGCCCTCTTCCAAAAATTTTCCGCATGACAAAAAACGGCAAATTAATTGATGGTATTTTCAAAGGCGTTACGATCAACACACCTTCGCTACTTGCGGTTGAAGACTGCCTAAGTGTTTTGAGCTGGGTTGAGCGTATCGGCGGCTTGAGCGCAATGATTGAACGCACGCAAAAAAACCTAGCGGTTGTTGAGGAATGGGTTGACCAAAGTGAGTGGGCCGCGTTTTTGACAGAAGATAAAAACATCCGCTCATCAACTTCGATTTGCCTAAAAATCAAAGACCCATGGTTCAACTCACTTGATGAAGAGGTGCAGGGAAAAATCATTAAATCAATCCAAAAGACTTTGGATGAAGAAAATGCTGGTAAAGATTTTAACGCCTACAAAACAGCCCCTCTTGGATTTAGAATCTGGGGTGGCGGAACGGTAGAAAGCCAAGATATTGAGCTTTTACTTCCGTGGCTTGACTGGGCTTATAACATTGAAAAAGAAAACCACAACTAACGCATTTACAAAATAAAGAATACTTTACACCCGCATTGGAGGCGCGCGTCATCATGAGACATTTTATTTCTGGCTTATTACTTATAATTTCTACACTGGCACTTATTGGATGTAGCGATCAGTACTCGGTGGCTGAGGGGCAAAAATATGGCGCAGGTAAGGATGTGAACGCATGTAATAATCGCGCAATGGAGTTGTTAACCGAATGTCGGGTTGTTGCCTGTGATGTGGTGCCTTCTGATTTTGCGAAAGGATGCGTCATGGCCTCTTCGTATCATAAAGGATTTTGTGAACAAATGCCTTTGGACTCTGCGTTTGATACCGTGGAGTGGGTTAAAAATGAATGTGCAGATCATAAAGACCCTCAATCATGTGAAAAAGTCTTAAAGTATGGCGCAAGCCGCTGCATGGCGGGTGATTTATCTCAGCCTGAGCAATCCACACAACCACATGAGGCTCCTGCACAGAACGATCAAACTCAGCAATTATAGCGCGAGCAATAAAACCACGCCAAAGATAAGACGGTATATAACAAAAGGTGTGAAGCTAGATTTTTCAATCCAGCGCATCAAAAGCGCGATTGCAGTAAGCGCGGCTAAAAAAGAGAATATAACGGCCAATGCGATATCAGCGCCTAACTGGCTGTTTTGCCAATCCACATCAAGCGCCCCCAACAACCCTGCACCAGAAATAGCAACCATTCCTAAAAACATGGAAAAGCGCGCCGCATCAGTGCGCGGATAGCCTAAAAAAAGTGCTGCGGTCATCGTGACACCAGAACGACTGGTTCCAGGAACAAGCGCGAGGGCTTGCGACACACCAATAATCATTGCATCGCGCCACGGCATTTCATCAACGCTTTTGTCTTGTCCATTAACCTGCGCCACGGGCGTGCGATCAGCAACCCATAGTAACAAAGCATATACGATATTGGCCCATGCAACGACCGAGAGTAATGTTAAAAAATTAGGTGACCATGCATGTAGAATAAATCCTGCAATAATCACAGGAATAGAGGCTACTCCCACTTGTAAGGCACGAACACCCGCCGCTTGTTTTTGCGGGTTGGCTATACAGATTAACCCCATTAGCATCTCAAAAACGTCTCGACGAAAATACAATAAGACAGCAAATAATGTGCCCACATGCACGGCAATATCAAACAAATGGTTAGTCGCATATTGGTCAGCTGCACTCTCCCCATCAAATATTGAATGAAGGAGCGATAGATGACCACTTGAGCTAATCGGTAAGAACTCTGTAATACCCTGCACTAAAGATAAAATTATAATATGAAATAAGAGCATGAATGTTTCCTTACTTGGCTTTTTTGCCGTAGTAAAGTAAAAATAGCATATGGTTTATGCGGTTGCTATCGTCGGTTTTGTTCTAGGGTTTGCACTTGGTTTGTTTATTTTGTCTATAAAGTTAAAAGACAAAACCAACGAAGAGCTCCTTAAGAATAAAAATCTCTGGTGGGCTTATGGCACACTTAATTGGATTATCGCTATCATCTGCTCTATATCTTCTGTGTATTTATATAAACATATCTTGGGTTAGGACACGTCTCAATGAACAAGCACTCTTTACAACAATATTCTGCTACAGCAAAACTGCTACATTGGATCATTGGGGTCACAATCATAACATTGATTTGTGTTGGCATTTACATGGCCAACATAGATTTTGATGGCAATGGCGGCGTACGCTCACAACTGTATGGCCTTCATAAATCAACAGGAATAGTTGTCTTGGGCCTTATGGTGTGCCGCGTTTTGTGGCGTACATTTACGACATATCCAGCAAGTAATGCAGCGCATAAAAAGTGGGAAATCGTTCTTTCAAAGATTGTGCATGGCATATTGTATATTATGGCGTTTTCAATGCCATTATCCGGCTGGGCCATGTCATCTTCTTATGGATCGACTGTTTCAGTATATGGTTTGTTCACGCTTCCCCCCCTAGTAAAAGAAGATCCTCCTATGGGAGAGACATGGGCGCTTATTCATGAATTTGGTGGCTATGCGTTGATTGCGGTTATTGTTATTCATGCGGCAGGCGCGCTTAAACATCATATTATTGATCGCGATGATACACTCCGACGTATGTTACCGTTTTCGAGATAAAAAACCCGCTGACATTTCACCAAAAACTGATATACTCATGTGTTATGAGAACACTGTATCATCTATGGCTTCAACCCTTCTCCAGAAAAGTGCGTATGCTCTTGTCTGAAAAAGGCCTTGAATTTAATTTGGAAATTGAAAAAGTGTGGGAACGTCGTACTGACTTTCTCGCCCTTAACCCTGCCGGTGACGTGCCTGTATTGATTGAACCAGACGGCACAACTTTGTCAAACAGTGTTGTTATTTGTGAATATCTAGAAGAAGTTTACCCTGATGTATCATTGCTTGGTCATGACCCCGTGCAGCGTGCAGAAGTGCGCCGCCTTGTGGGATGGTTTGACGTTAAGTTCAACCGCGAGGTGACTGACAATTTATTTGGTGAAAAAATGATGAAGCGCGTTCTTCATCTGGGTGAGCCTCACGGCCCGTCAGTTCGTGCAGGACACGCAAATATTCACTACCACTTGGACTATATCGGATTTTTGACAGAGCGTCGCCAATGGCTTGCGGGGGATAATTTCTCACTTGCAGATATAGCGGCTGCGGCGCATTTATCATGCATTGACTATATTGGTGATGTCCCATGGGATGAACATCATCCGGCCAGAGACTGGTATGCTCGCGTTAAATCACGCCCTAGCTTCCAGCCTTTGTTGTCTGACCGTATCCCAGGATTTGTGCCAGCAGCACATTACGAAGATGTAAACTTTTAAAAAAACAAAAATTTCAAATAAATTTATAAATTAGGTATGTGTTGGTTATGCAGCAGAAAAAGTTATTTTGTTTTGGATTTGGATATGTTTGTGATCATCTCGAGCAGTTGATGCAAAAAGAGTGCACCGACACCAAATGGGATATATGGGGAACGACAGGCGATGAAGATAAAGAAGATCGCTTCATGGATCGCGATATATCTCTTGTTGTGCAAGGCCAAGACACAATGATTTCTGACATTCGTTCTTTGCTAGAAGACACAACTCATCTTCTTATTTCAGTCCCCCCCAAAAAGTTGGGTTGTCCTATTTTTAGGTCATACATACGTGAAATAGTCAGTATAGATACGTTGGAGTGGATTGGTTATTTATCCAGCACCAGCGTATACGGTGATCGTAACGGTGCTTGGGTTACAGAAGATTCTGAATCTCGCCCCACCACCATTAGAGGATCTCGCCGCAACAAGGCCGAAGAACAATGGAGATCTCTTTTAAGACGTTATGGCGCACCCATCCATACATTCCGCCTTTCTGGCATTTATGGCGAAGGCCGCAGCGCCATTGATTCCATCAATGCGGGAATTGCAAGACGTATATATAAAGAGGGACATGTTTTTAATCGTATCCACATCGAAGACATTGCACAGATGGTGTTAGCCTCAATGAAGGCGCCTTGCCCAGGACAAATTTACAATCTCAGCGACGATGAGCCCGCCCCAAGCCACGAGGTAATTTCAGAAGCAGCCAATTTGATGGGGGTTGAAGAGCCTGAATTGGTTGACATTGAGTACGCAAACCTCGCCCCCATGACACAAAGCTTTTATTCCGACAATAAGCGTGTTGGAAACAGCAAAACAAAAGAAATGCTAAATATTACTTTGAAGTACCCCACTTTTAGAGAGGGGTTGCGTCAATGTTATGAGGTTATGAAGAGCAAGGAATCGACAGAGTAACTGTTGTACCGCTGTCCACCACTGATTCAATCGCCATTTTACCGCCATGCAGTTCGACCAATTCCTTCGTGATGGCAAGCCCTAAACCAGAACCGTCATGATCACGCGTATATTGATTAGAAACTTGTTCGAAGGGGTTGGTAATCGTGTTCAGTTTCATGACAGGAATACCAATACCATCATCGCTGACTGCCAAGATTAACTGACCGCCCTCTTGACGGCACGATACTTCAATGTGGCCATTTTGCTTGGTAAACTTTACAGCATTTGATAGCAAGTTCAGCAATACTTGCATAATTGCACGTCGGTCTAGCTGTGCAGACACATCGTCTTTTGGAAGTTGCGTTGTAAGCTTTAGACTTCCGTCCAGTGCGCGCCCCTCCATCATATGAACACAAAGCTTAATAAGCTTGTTTACATTAACATCTTCTCGCACAAGCTCGTATTTTCCTGCCTCCATTTTTGACATGTCCAAAATGTCACTGATAAGGTCCAGCAAGTGCTCGCCACTTTCGCGAATGCCTTTGATATAGTCTAAATATTTTTCTGTCCCGATGGGGCCTAAAAGTTGGCGTTGCATCATTTCAGAAAAACCAATGATCGCATTAAGAGGTGTGCGCAATTCGTGGCTCATATTTGCCAAAAATTGTGATTTTGCAGAATAAGCGCGCTCGACAGATTCTTTTGCTGAGCGTAGCTCATGTTCATGTTCGATCTGGTCAGTCACATCTTGCATGATCCCAAATAGCGAGACGACCTCGCCCTCACTATCTTTTTTGCAACGCCCCTGACATTTTATAAAACGCTCTTCACCTGATGGTCTTTTGATAGCAAATTCCATTTCATAGTCGCGCTTTTCAATCATTGCACGCTGAAACGCTTGCATAGTGCGCCCGACATCTCTGCGATTGAGATATCTGGTTAGTGTCTCAATTGATGGATTGAAGGAGGTTTGATCAACTCCGAATATACGATAAATCTCATCAGACCATTCAATATGGTGACTGTCCATGAACCATGTCCAATGCCCCATTTGACCGATTGATTGTGCTTCGGCCAGCAGGCTTTTTTGGCTTTGCACCATTTGTTGCTGCTCTTGCACCTCTGACAAATCCTGCCCCGATAGATACAAAATATTGTCATCTGCAGTAAGACGCCATGACATCGTATAAATTTTTCCCTTGCGTGAAACAACGCGGGCTTCAAAATCAACAACTTGATTGGCCGGTAAATCCTCGTCAGTTATATGCCTTAAAATTGGGCGAACCTGTGCGCGGTCTTGCGAAAATACGATGTCGGTAAAAGACAGCTTTTTTTGTTGTGCTTTGGTATAGCCCAAAATGCTTGAAAACTGCTTGTTAACGTTAATAATGGCGCCATCACGCTCGCAACTCATCATAATATCGTGGCTTAAATTCATAAGCGTTTGAGATGAGTTTGACGCGCTAGACGTGGCTTTTTTTGTTTTTTTAGACACTTGGGGCGTTTTTGATTTTGCTTTTGAAGTGGGCTTATCTCCGATGAGCGTTTGCTCGATCCACTGATCCAGCGTCGCGTCATTCTTATCTTCGTATTTTGACTCAGCGCCAATTAGACTGACAACAAGAAACGATGAATCTTGAGAGGCAATTCGATCGAACTGGAAAATAACTTCCTCGCCCTTAGTATTTAAAAGCTTGTGTGTTCCAGTGCGAATGGATTTTACCCAAGTGTCTACAGAGTTTCTTTCTGCTATAGAAAAAGAGGGCGTGCTAAGTGCATCCTCGCTTGATGCGAAATGAAACAAATCTCTGGCGTGTTTTTCTTTTGCGGCCTTAGGCGTCACGCCCAATGCCTTACACGCTTTTTTACCCATATGCCCCATGTGCCCGCTTGGCAAAACTAAAAGCCGTGCGTCCCCCATATCAAGTGCGGTTTGAGGGATATCATGTTGTTTTTTTAAGGTTGCTGCTTGTGGCATTTATATAGAACTTAGAAAGAGCGTTGAGGTGTCAAACGAATCATTAGCTATAATCATAGACTATAAAACCCCGCACAATCAAGAAAAGAGGCTATTTCGGCCATCAAGAGCTTTAATTATTTATCAATAAATATGCATTATGCTTGTGTGAAGAAGGAAAATACATGCCACCAAGCCCAAGACATCATTTTGAAAAAAACCGAGGAAAAGTCGATCCGCTTGAAGACAGGGACGCGATTAGAATAGCTGAACCTAATCACATGTTTGCCGATATTCAGGCGGTTAATGTTAACCATATACTGGATTCGGGTGAATTTTTACCTGTTGAGTTAAGCGGACTTGGCCAAGTTGCTAATATTTTTACGCTGGGCAGTTTTTCTCGTGAAAAAGATGGTTTAATGCGCACTATTGATTGGAACAGTGACGATAAATTCACACAAACTATGTCACACATTGAGCAAGACACGATAAGACAGATTTTTGAGTCAGACGAATTATCACAACTCATTGAAAAAGACGAATGGACACGTCAAGATAGAGCATCATGGGAAAGTGGCGTCAGCCAGATTATATCTAATAAATTAGATATAATTCCTGGTTTCAATAAGTATCGTATAGATTATTACGAAAACAGCGGCATCAAAGAGACCACTCATTTTAATGATTTATCCAAAGATTTAACCTACAAAATGTCGACGATGGAATTTGATTGCGATGTCATGTCGGTTGTTGAGGGCGCGATTATTCAGCGCGTTGAAAACTCACTCCTGCCTGAAAAAAGCGATGTCTTACAAGAACAAAACTATAAATATGCATCTAACTATTTTATAACTCCTGGTAATTCATGGGCTGGAGAGACCGTTGTTCCGCACACAATAATAACGTCGTCTGCTACCGGAAACATTATTGAAGCAACATTTTCAAATCGGTATAGAAGCGCACGTAATGAATTATCATCATATGTAGAGTCGTCGGATCCCGAAAATGGGTTTGAAGACACGATTGAAGGTAAACCCTTTATTTATAGAAATGGTGGCGGTGAGTGGAGTATGTTTACTACGGATCTTAGCCTCACACATGAAGATTTTACTCAGGAGGTTCAAAAGCATATAGAGTCGGTGAACAACCCTGCCTCAGTTGACACGCCAAACATCCCAGAGCCTCATCAACTTGATAATAGTGAGCAGATCAGCGACATAGAAAAGGGCATCCCTACCGGAACGCCCCCTTCAAACAATCCAACGTTAAATCTTTAAGCTTAGTATTTTACTGAACAGCCATAAGGACGTGATTCTGTCACTTCGATTTCTTCGCCTGCATCCAATGCCATCAATGCTTCAAGAACATAGTTTTTAGCACCTTCTACAGTTGACTGACGCGGTGATGGGTTATCATCGATTGCGCCTTGGTAGCGAAGAACACCTTCTGCATCAATTACAAACATATGTGGTGTTGTTTTTGCCGCATACATGTGACCGATTTCGCCTTTTGGGTCTAAAATTCTGTGAGCCGCTTTTGCGCCTTTTTCTTCAACGATCATTTTTGCTTCTTCAGCTGTAACCGCGCCTTGATTGCCTTTTGCAGATGATACAATTGAAATCCATGTCACACCCATTTCAGCCGCTTTTTCTTGTGCAGCTTGCATGTTGCCTGTTTCGTAATGCTTCATCACAAATGGGCACTCGTGGTTAGTCCACTCAAGAACAACAGTCTTACCTTTAAGATCTGCCAATGAGACCGTTTCGCCATTAATATCTTTTGCTGTAAAGGCTGGTGCCATTTCCCCTACTTTAGGCGCTGCCATTTCATGCTTTTCGTGCTTTTCATGCTTTTCTCCACCCTCGTGCTCATGAGCGAATGAGACACCTGACATCAAAAGTGATGCGGCCATAGTTAATGTTAGTGCTAGTTTACGGATCATGATTTTTCTCCCTTTGGTTTCCATGATTTAAAAATTTTGTACTTTAATTGATCTGATTTTTAATAATCTTTTTTGTCAGAATTTGGGGCAAAACAACAGGGTCTTTGCCCTCACCTGCATAATATACGTAGAGCGGCACCCCAGTACGGTCAAATGATTGTAAATATTTTGTAATATCATCATCCATAAGCGTCCAGTCTCCCTCAATATACTGGACATTGTTTTCTAAAAACGCCTCTTGTATATCATCGCTTTTAACAACGCGCTCGTTGATTTTACAGGTAATACACCACGCAGCAGTCATATTGACAAAAACGGGATCACCTGACTCTAAAGCCTGTTCTAGTGCCGCAGGCGTGTATGCAACCTCATTGATCAGGTCACTTTCTAACATCATGGCTGATTTATATAGTCCAAAGATACTTAAAATAATCAGTGTCCATTTCATTAATGTTGTTGGTTTTTTATTCGAAAGCCACGCCAAAAACGCGATAATCAACCCACCGACCAGCGCACTAATAACACCCACTGTGCCTACTTGTTGAACCAACACCCATGTCAGCCAGATGGCAGTTGCAAACATTGGGAAGGCAAGGAATTGCTTAAACGTATCCATCCACGCGCCGGGTTTTGGCAAGATTTTTTGCAAGCCAGGAATTACGGCCAACAATAAAAACGGAAGTGCCAATCCAAGACCTAGCGCCATAAATATTATCACCGTCACAAAGGCGGGCTGCACGAGCGCAAACCCTAATGCCACACCCATGAAAGGCGCGGTACAAGGCGTGGCAACAATAACTGCCAAAACACCCGTTAAAAAATCTTGTGTAAGACCATGCGCGTTTGCGACTTGTTTTGATCCAACTTGCGTGAAGCGCCCTGAAATATCAAATACGCCAAGCAAGTTCAAACTGATGGCAATTAATATCCACGTCATGCCAACCACGACAAATGGATTTTGCAACTGAAATCCCCAACCAACTTCCGCGCCGCCTGCCTTGATTGCCACAATGACAAGAGCCAACCCTATGAATGAAAGTAATATACCTGCGGTGTATGATAGTCCGTGCTTAAAGGATTCGGCTTTGTTCTTTTCAGCAATTTTCACCAACGACAACGCCTTCATTGAAAGGATTGGGAAAACGCAGGGCATGAGGTTTAAAACCAGCCCCCCTAGGAAGGCAAATAAAATAGCCGTCCATACGCCAACGGCTATATCTTGTGATTGTGTGCTTGCGACCACGCCCTCGCTTTTGATTTGTGGTGAATTATAATCAATTTCATACCCCACACCGGCTTGAGCAAGAACACCGCTTACGTCCTTAATGCTGTCTATATCTCTATCAGATCGAGGGAATGTGAACTGCGTTTGACCTGTCCCCTCATCTACAGACACGGTGGCTGGCGCGCCTGCGACCACCAAACCCCAATCATTTGTAAAGTACATAATCTTTTCGTCGCTTGAAAATGGGTGGTTTGCGAGTGTTAAGACTACATCGGCGTCTGAAACCACCATTTCAACATCTCCTGTATAGAGCTGTGTAAATGATTGATTGGCCTTTTCAAACGCCGCCTGATTTTGAGGCGTTAGCTCAGTACCAACTGGTAGACTTAGCGAGGCTTCGCCCGTTTCTGGTATACAAATTTCCTTACATACCAGCCAATCAGCCACCATATTTATATCAAGAGTATCACCATCAAAATTTTCGGGCACGGATACAGTTGCTTTTAAATAGGCGAGGTCTTCATGAACGAAATTCATGATCTCTTGTACCTCTAACGCCGTAGGCACTGGCCAAGTGAACGCCGAGACTTGCACATCACCCGGCACATCCCATTTCACTTGAATAGGAAATCCTGACTCGCCCGGGTTTTTCCAATATGTGTGCCAATGAGGATCCATTTCTTTTTCTAAAAGGATGTCAAATGACTGCCCTTTAACGACAGTGCCCGTTTCCGAGAGCAGGCTTATCCTTACGTGATTGTCAGGGTTATTTTGCGCCACCGCTGGAAGTGAGATTAAAACCAGCGCGAAGACTGAGACTACAAACCGAGAGAAAAAAGAAGTCATTATTATATATTTGCCGTTTAGAATTTAAAAAGTTTAAAGGTCTGTGGGGGTATTCGTGCCTTTATTGAACATAGTTACATTATTAAATAGTTGGCACGCTTCCCTCAATAAGCTATCAAATATAGTATATTAAATTTTATAAATAGGTAGACTTACTATGCGTGGATATTTCGGAATTGGTGTACAAGGCATACATAAAGAGCAAAATGTGGGAACATTAGCCCGTTCCGCCCACGCCTTTGGCGCTAACTTCTTTTTTACGCTCATGCCGCAAGTGGATGTACATGCGTTCAAAGCCAGTGACACGTCAGATGCTTTCGATCATGTGCCCTATCACCAGTATGACAGTTTAGAAGACATGAATTTGCCACAAGGATGCCAACTGGTTGGTGTTGAACTTGTAGAAGATTCTATCGAGCTTCCTAGTTTTAAACACCCGACACGTGCAGCCTATATATTGGGACCCGAAATGGGCGACCTTTCGCCCAAGGTTCAGGCAAAGTGCGACCATATTATAAAGATCCCCATGCATTTTTGCGTGAATGTCGGAATTGCTGGCGCGATTGTTATGTATGACCGCCTCATCTCTCGTGGGCGGTTTGCTCCGCGCCC
The DNA here is from genome assembly GCA_002338525.1 of Micavibrio sp. UBA1850. Classification (GTDB taxonomy): domain Bacteria; phylum Pseudomonadota; class Alphaproteobacteria; order Micavibrionales; family Micavibrionaceae; genus UBA1850. The sequence goes on from DDIM01000008.1 coordinate 61,987, forward strand.
AATCCGTGCAGGTGGTCCGACAGAAACTTTACCAAAAACTGTGCATGGCCATAAAATTCCTGATATACTAGGGTCCTAAAATATTAGCTTTTTTATTCATAACTTGACTTTCCCACGTATAATTCCTATGTATTCCAACGAAATTAATTAGGTACATGAAAATGATAAAACAATTTTACACACTAATTGCAGCCCTTGGCTTCTTAACAATGTCTTCAGCTGCACATGCCTCAGAGCCACAAAAAATTGGCACATATGGCGATTGGTCAGCATATTCCTTCGTCGAAAACGGCAAAAAGGTATGCTACATGGTCAGCTCACCTAAGACGGATGAGGGAGACTATACAAGACGTGGCGAGATTTATACGCTCATCACACATCGTCCTTCTGAAAACACAAGAAACGTTTTCAGCTACATTGCAGGCTACCCATACAAGCAAGACAGCGAAGTCACTGTTTCTGTAAATGGTAAGGATTTTAAATTATTTACATACGAAGAGACAGCATGGGCACCAGACAGCGCTACAGACAATGCGATTGCAGCAGCTGTGCGTAAGGGAAGCTCTTTAGTTGTAAAGGGAACTTCAAAGCGTGGCACATTAACAACAGACACATATAGCCTTAAAGGGTCGGGTGCCGCCCACGACGCAATTTCAAAAGCGTGCCCTTAATATTCATATTATGACGATTGGTGTATTTTTATCCCAAGATTTATATTAGAAATTATGTCAGGTACTTGTACGGCGATTCATGAATGTTTAATGTGTAGCCTACAAGACAAAATATAAGGAGATACCGTAAGTGACGGTACGATCAAAACCATATACTGTATTATCGAAGAGACTGCCCCTAAATATTCTTAATGTACTAAGAATGAAGGAGCGCTATATCCGCAAGCGTGACGGCTCTCTTCGTATGCGCTGTAAAGCAACCTTTGGCACGTTATTTCTTCTTGCGAGCGCTGGTATGGCCGTGCAAGCATATGAGGCCTATGTTGGGGTAGACTTTAAAATGGCTTATGCCCAAAAACTGGTCACTCATGAGATTACGCAAGCTGATTTAGAGATCGCCTCTCGCCTTCCTGTTCAGTCGGGGAAATTGGTCTCTAAAGATAATGACGAGACGCTTTCTATTGAAGCCTACGATCCAGACAATACTAACGAATTTTTACACAACTATACACGTATACGTGAAGCGTTTCTTGATGAAGAAAAAATCAAAGAAAAGTTTTCCCCAAAGACCGTTAAAGTCTCTATTAAAAAAGGCGACACGCTGGCTGGCGCACTACAACGTAGTGGCGTAAATGGTGGCGATGCCTACACTGCGGTTAAGGCCATGACAGAGTATTTTGACCCTCGTCTTGTACGTCCTGGCCAAAATATCAGCGTAACGCTTGCGCCTTATGAAGGTGAGATGGCGTTTTCTAAGCTTGAATTTGTATCTGACCCAATCCGCACCATTGTTGTGGAGCGTGATGAAAACGGCGTGATTGACAGCCATCTTCAAGAAAAAGAAATCATTCCGCAGATCTTTGCCGCTAAAGCCACCGTTGAAAACTCGCTTTACGGCTCAGCCATGAAGCAAGGCGTTCCAGAGGCGATTATCGCGCAATCTATTCGCATCTTATCTTGGTCGATCGACTTTCAACGTGAGATCCGCGCAGGCGATAGCTTGGAAGTTTTATACAATGTCTATATGACAGATGATGGCGTCTATGTGCGAAGTGGAGAGCCTTACTATGTGAAGCTCACACAAAAAGACAACGAACTTGCGCTATATTTACATGAGTTTGACGATGGTCGTACAGGTTACTTCCGTGCAAACGGTCACAGCGCTAAAAAAGGGCTGTTAAGTACACCTGTTGATGGCGCTCGTATTTCTTCTGGATATGGTATGCGTCACCACCCTGTCTTGGGCTACAACAAAATGCACAAGGGCGTTGATTTCGCAGCCCCTACTGGCACGCCTATATATGCCGCAGGTGACGGTGTTATTGCACGTGCCAATCGCTTTGGCGCCTACGGTAACTACGTAAAAATACGTCACAACAAGAATTTGGACACAGCATATGCACACCTTAACGGCTTTGCCAAAGGTATTCGTGCAGGTACACGCGTCAAGCAAGGGCAAGTCATCGGCTATGTCGGTACAACAGGGCGCTCTACAGGGGCTCACCTGCACTATGAAGTCCTTGTCAATGGAAGCCAAGCAAACCCACGCTCTGTTAAGGTTCCAACTGGCGAGGTATTAAAAGGCTCTGAGCTAGCCTCTTTGAAGAAGACTATCAATAAATACGATCGTCAGTTTGCCTCACAGATGAGAAGTCGAAAAATGGCTTCGAATCCGCAGTCTAAAAACACAGCTAACAATTAATTTACAGATACATATAAGTACGCCACATTAAACGCATGAGGCCGCACGCTGGATTATGACTTTGGAATATTTATGTTGGCTACATCATCTTCACTCGCTTGAGCGTGCCCAATAAAAAGAGCTGCCAAGCCAGTTTAAATTTATGATTTTCGCCAAAAACGCGCATAATACACAACCCACATTATCGCGCACATTGAAAACCAGAAGAACGCGTATTGCTTATGGTTATTGTTGGGTGTGTAACGCTCGCTCGCAGGCGTGATATTGTCAATACTGGGTGTTATTGCCTCTGCAACCAACACGGTATCTGGTAGATCATTTAAGCCAGTTGAACGCCTTACATCATCACGATCTAAATAAATCCATTGCTGATTGTTGATATCGTTTTTGATACCCGCACGCCATGATTTAGGGATCTTACGCGCAGCGCCTGTTATTGTATAGGGTGTATTGCTATTTAAATCATGATCAATGCGCGCGGACGTGCCGAGTCTGACAATCAAATGACCTTCATCTTCAAGCCTCAGGATTGAGTATATATTAAACGCATTTTGTCCATTTGATGTTGCAATAACAGTATCAGCCTTAAGCGTTCCGTTTAATGTTCCGCGGACGATGTCAGATTTGCTGAGTGTGCTAATGCTATCAAGGGCAAGAGGTATTGCCTCTGCTGGTTTTTGATACTCACGCTCTAGATTTTCAAGCATGTTTTGCTTCCACTCTAGGCGATATATTTGCCATGTGCCAAGCGCGCATAAAATGATAGATGCAAGCACAACACATATGGTTGAAACAATCGGAAATGGACGCTTCGTGCCTGCTTGCAAAGCCACGGTGGATTAACCCGCAGCCTGCATGCCAATCATGTTACCCCACACGTAGACAGCAACAAACAAGAACAGCCATACAACATCAACAAAATGCCAGTACCACGCCGCTGCTTCGAAGCCGAAGTGGCGCTCTTTTGTGAAATGCCCTTTAGATGAACGTATCCAGCATACTGCTAAAAAGATAGTACCAACAAGAACGTGAAAGCCATGAAAGCCTGTAGCCATGAAGAATGTAGACGGGTATACCCCTTCTGTGAAGCCAAATGCAACATGCGTATATTCATATACTTGGAACGCCATAAATATCGCACCTAAAAGCACTGTTAAGCCTAACGCTTTGGTCGCATCCTTTTGGTTACCTTGCGTAATTTCATAATGCGCCCATGTAACTGTACATCCAGACAATAGCAAAATCATTGTCATTAAAAGAGGCAGACCAAACGCCCCCAAAACTTCGATCCCAACAGGGGGCCATTGGCCTTGCGTGTAGTCCATTTTAAGGACTTCATTCGCCTGATCAACAAATAAGCTTGCATCAAAAAACGCCCAGAAAAATGCGACAAAGAACATCAATTCAGAACAGATAAATAGTGCCATTCCATAGCGGAACCCAATTTGAACGATTGGTGAGTGTTCGTTTTTGCCTTTTACTAAAGACTCCATAAGAACATCTTTCCACCAGTACCACATTACACCCAATATAGCGCCAACACCAACGATAGGACCAATGAGGCCTATTGACATGCCAAAGATTTGTACGTCATGCATGTATAAGACCATTCCCATCGCAAAAAGTCCGCCTGCTAATGCGCCCATCAACGGCCAAATGCTAGGCTCAGGGACGTGAAAAGGGTGAGGTTTGCCGGTGGTTCCGTATTCAATTTGTTGTTCTGACATTTTTAATCCGTATTTTGTCTGGGTATTTGATGTGTTAGTTCAAAAAAACTACATTAACGCATTATGGCGCATTGTAAAAGTCTTCAATTGCATCATCTAGCGCCTTTGTCGACGCCTCATAAAAAGTATAAGACAGTGTGATAACGCTCACATCGTCCATATAGGGATCGTCATTGAAAGCGGGATCGACGTAAAAGACGATAGGCATTGACACATTTTGTTTTGGGTTGAGCGCCTGCTCTTGAAAACAAAAACATTCAATTTTGTGAAAGTATTTTCCCACCTTCGGCGGAGACACATTATAAACGGCAGTGCCTGTGACAGTTTTGTTGCCTAAGTTTTGCGCCCTGTATGATACAAGCGCTTGCGCACCCACGTTTAGCGTGACATCGCGCTGCTCGGGCTCAAAGCGCCATGGCATGCCACGCTCTGTGTCTGCATTAAATTTTACGGTCACTTCACGATCTGTGATTTCAGTTGGGGCACTTTCAGATACTTGTGTTGTGCCGCCCCAGCCTGTGACGCGGCAAAATAGACTATAAAGGGGTACAGAGGCAAATGCCGTTCCCACCATTACAATGACAATGCCGAAAACACTCAGTAATGTCTTTGTGTTTTTATCCATACTAGTGCAACGGCCTTACGCCCACGCTTGCATTTTGATAATAGCCACGGCAAAAACAATGACGCACCATCCGATAATCATTCCGAAAATGATAAGGTTGGATTTTTTCTTTTCTTTATGTAGATCTGTCTTAGGCATACGAAAAATATAGGCCGTTTTTAAAACGCTGTCCAGCGTAATCAGGCAGCAGACACCTGATCATTTGGTGATACATCATTCAGCATAAGCTTGAGGCCGTCTACGCCTTCAACAGCTCTTAAACTTTCAATCAAAGCCTTGTCGTTCATCAACCTTGTGAGGCGTGATAGGTATCGCAGATTCAACGCGCCTAAACGCGCAGGAGCCGCCGTCAACGCTACGAAATTGATGATTTGCATTCCCTGCCCTAAATCCACAACAACGGGATTGTTTAAGCGCATAAAAATTGTTTTACGCGAAGAGAGTATATCTATGTTGGCATTACCAATTAGAACGTTATTTACAATGGATACGCCGTGCGTCTCTTGTTCTTGTAATAACGCATCATAAATAGTTTGAGATTTGGTTGTAGCGATCGCCTGAGAGGCATTTCCCTCAGATATATATTGTGAGGCTTGTTGCAAACAATGCTCTACCGATTTCGCTTTTATATTATCGAAACACTCATCAAAATAAATATTTTGTGTTCTATATAAATGCATGGCTTTCCCCTCCCTTGCAAAACCATAATTTTCGATTCGGGTTGCCCCTCATTCTGATTATGCTTTTAGCGTTAAATACACGAGAAGCAAGTATTTTCGTATAAAAAAACCGCTAAAAACAGCGGTTTTCCTAATTCCTAAGATTAACTTAATTATTCCGCAACAGCAGATAATTGCTCGCTAGGATCAACCCAGCCGATGTTTCCATCTGAGCGTTTATAAACCATATTCAATGTGTTTGTTTTTGAATTTACAAACATCACAGCACACTCTTCAGACAAGTCCATACGCATGACAGCTTCTGACGGTGTCATTGTTTGGATGCTTGTTTGCAATTCAGCCACGATTGTTGGCTCTTTTGGTACATAACGATCATCGTCTTGCTGATCGTCATTTACAGGCTCGCTTTCAGAGAATTGTTCAAACAACTCTGATGCCAATGTATAATCATTTGCCTTCAACATTTCTGTTTCAGGTGTTTGATCCATACGATCATGGTGATCACGTAAGCGTGTTTTGTAACGACGGAACTGTTTTGCAACTTTGTCCGCGGCTTTATCAAACGCAGCATACGGATCTGTGTCTTCTGCCGTCCCCTGAACAAGAAGGTTTTTACCGCCTTGCATAGAAATATGCGCCTTAAAGAATGCACTGCTTTCTTTTCCAAGCGTTACAGTCGCTGCGACCGCACGATTAAAGTACTTCTCATTAATATCTGTGAGCTTGTCTTCCATATGACTGCGAAGTGCGTCACCTATATCCAAGTGTCTACCGTTGAATGTCAATTCCATTTGGAGCATCCTTTTCTTTTTATAGTTAGTTGTTGGCACTGGCTATACTGCCAGACCTTCCGAAGTTTCGGAGATAAGATATATGCGTTTTGTTGCATAATATAATGATACCACATAGGAGGCTTCGAGAGAAGAAATTCAAAAATTATTTTTTGATTTCCGCCCTTACAATCTCTTCAAAATGGCACCCTCTTTCTTCAAAATTCCGGTACTGATCAAAAGATGCACATGCAGGAGATAGCAGCACTGTTGCCTTTTTACCTTCTTTACGCGCATCCTTATACGATTGAATTAGTGCCGATTTCATGTCCGTAAAGGTCTCGAAAGGGATATTCTGCTTTTTTAATACCTCAGAAAAACTGGCCGCCGCCTGACCATAAAGATATGCTTTTTTTATGGTTTTAAAATAATGCGTTAACCCCTCAATGCCGCCGTCTTTTGCAACCCCACCGGCGAGCCAGTATATATTTTGGAAGCTTACCAACGCGTGCCGTGCTGCCTCACCATTGGTCGCTTTACTGTCATTAATAAATGTAATGCCATCATATTGGGCGACTTTGAACTGTCGATGCGCCAAACCGTTAAACGTCAAAAATTCATTTATGATTTTTTCTGGCGCAAGCCCAAAAACCTTTGATGCCACGGCATATACGCATGCCGCATTTTGGTGATTGTGAACACCCTTGAGTGTTTCTGCTTGTTTCATATCTCCAACCAAAACACCGTCGTCATATATTTCATGGCCAATAATGCTCACACCGTTCGTCAGTTTTTCTTTCGTCGAAACAGGAATGCATTTATGATCCTTTTGTTGAGAGATCCTATTGTACATATCTGCGCTATACTCATCATCGATACAGATTACTGCAAAAGCCCCCTTGTGTTGGGCATCCGTTTCAAATATTTTTGCCTTTGCCGCCACATACCCTCTCATATCTCCGTGGCGCTCTAAATGGTCGGCTGTGATATTTAACCAAATAACTGCACGTGCGTTCAGGTTATGCGTAATTTCAGTTTGATATGAAGAAAGCTCTGCGACAATTGCCTGAGCGTTGTTGGACAAGCTCATAAGCGCCGTACCGATATTACCGCCCATCTCACAGTGCATATGCCCAGATAGCACATGATGCATTAAGGCCGTGGTCGTTGATTTTCCATTTGTGCCCGTCACAGCAACTATATCGCCCTTATAGCTTTGCTTAAAAATATGTACATCATTGACGATTTCTACATTCGCATCACGAGCCCTTGCCACAACAGGGTGTATGGTGGGTAATGTGTGTGAAATACCAGGCGACAAAACAAGCAAATCAAACTCGTTGAAATTTTCATATATATTCAAATCAGCAATGTCATAACTTGAATTGACAACATCCGCTTCCTTGTATCCATCATCCCATGCGACAACGCGCGCGCCAGATTGGCTAAGTGCCTCGGCTACGGCCTGTCCAGAGCGCCCCAATCCCAGCACAGCAATTTTTTGACCCTTAAACACGCCACAGTTAATCATTGCTCGCCCCCTGCCACTGAGACTTTTTGCAAACAAACATCTTCCCCATATATCTGCGAAGCTGTTTTTTGGTAGGCCGTTGTCATATCAGTCACCAATAATTTTGTATTTTTTGATTTAGACAAATTATCATCAATTTCTGGATGACGGTGCAGGTAATCCATCAATTTCGCAGGCACAATCTCGTCTTGTGAGATCAACTTAATATCTGCGCCGTTGAGCGCTTTTTTGATATGGTTTTTAAGGAGGGGGTAATGCGTACACCCTAGAATAATACTTTGTACGTTTGCACATATGAGCGGTTGGACGTACTCATCCAAAATCGGCTCAATCCACTTCATGCCGTCATTTTCGATCAATGGGACAAGCAAAGGGCAGCTTTGGGAAAACAGCTCAATGTCTGGGTCAATTTTATGAAGCTCTTCTTCGTAGACATTAGACATCACCATTGTATGTGTGGCAAGAAGACCAATCCTTTTGTGTCTCATCTCATGAGCTTCTTCCAAGGTTGGCACCACAACGCCCAAGATACGGCGATCGGGGTAGTGACGCGTCAGGAATTCTTGTTGCATTTTACGAAGCGCAGAGGCGTTAGCTGTATTACACGCCATAATAACAAGCGTACAATCTTGTTGTTCGAATAGATAGCGAATGGCTGCGACACTGTGGGCGTATACAGCATCTGTTGACCGGTTGCCGTATGGTACGTTGAGCGTATCTCCCAGATAGACGATATCGTAATCAGGGAGATAATCTCTGATAGCCTTTGTTATCAATAGCCCGCCTAGACCGGAGTCGAATACGCCAATTTTATGTGTGCCGCTCATGACCTATAGCTTTCGCACAAAACGCGAAATCCTGATGTCCTCGCCCTTTTCAATCATGAGCGCCTTTATGAATTCTACGCCGAATTGCAAAATCGTACAGCCGTACGTCACCCACACCATGAGAAGTACGATTGAACCTGCTGCGCCAAAAACGCTTTCTGGTGAGAATACTTCAATGGCTTTTGCAAACCCCAATTCTCCCAGTAAGAATAATAGTGAAGAAATAACACCACCCATAAAGGCATATTTTATTCTTATTTTCACATTAGAAAGCACCTTAAATATAATCGTAAACAAAAGAGAGATTGTTAAAAATGAAACTGCCATTTCTAAAATCTTGATAAAGCCAAGATCTGGAAAATGGTTAACAAGCCAGTTCCCAAATACAGTCAAACCTGCGGAAAGATACATTGAGATCAGCAATAAAAACCCTATCATCACCGCCACACCAACAGAAACTGTTCGGTTGATCACAACACGCAAAAACGTCTTTTCAGGTTTAGGCTTAATATTCCAAATTGTATTAAATGTGATTTTGAGCTGATTAAACAAACCAGTTGAGCCAAAAAGCAAAACACCCGCACCGATTAACAATGTCACCCAGCCCGTTGCTTTCACGCGCGCGCGGTCAATAATTTTTTCAATGCTTGTTGCCACATCATCGCCCATGAAGTGCCCGATATAGTCATTAATATGCGTTCGAACAAATTGTTCGTCCAAGAAAAACGTTGTGACCGAGATCATGATAATCATCAATCCAGGAAGTGAGAACACAGCAAAATAAGCCGCCGCCGCGCTATATGTCATTGGTGTGTTATCAAGCCACGATAGCGTAGCGTTTTTAAGTATTTTTATCATGTATTTATAGATAGCAGAGACGCATATGCCGGTAAAGCATGTTCTTAATACCCTCTTGTTTTTTATTGACATAAGAACATATCTGTGTAATTTTTTCTCTTCAACAATTATGAAAGTTTGTGACATGAGCATAGCCACGCCAAAAAACACCTTCCCTATGGTTGTAAAGCAACCTTTATCCGCGCAAGACACAGCATCATTATATGATGCGATTAAGCGTAGCGATGAAAATGCGACAGTTTTAATTGAGCTATTAGCGGAAGACTACAATTTGTCTTCAACTCGGCGCGTGACGAAGGACGTTTATATTGAAAATAAAGAAGAATTTTTAATCCCTGACACTTTGGATGCTTATCTTCACGCCGTCTACCACGGCGCTTTTAGTTCGGCTCGGGCCTTGCTCCGAAGCGGTATGGAGCATGGAAGCGCATCACAAGCGCAAACGCAAAGTCATTTTAACCCAAGTATGAAAATGGAAAGCACAGGAAGCTCTCTCGTCTTTGATGGTGCAAATGATGTTTGCATGGCCATATTGTCAAATGATAAAAATGCCTTGAAGAACTTGGTCAAAATGTATGAGGATCTAGGACTTGATTTAGATCTCAATAGAAAAACAGCCACACCCGCAAGCGTATCATCGTTTAGTGACACAAACGCAACATGCCTCAAGCCTCTTGATATTGCGTTAATGCGCTATGTTGCAGAAGCAATAAAACAAAAAGAGTTTTATGAAGAAAATGCGCCCAAAATAAAGAAAATGGAAGACAGTCAAAGACTGGCCGAGAAAATTGCTGACAAGTTTGCCGAAAACTCTGGTTTGCTGGGCTTTAAAACTATAAGTTTTAACACGCCCTCAGCACCAAAACTAAAACCATATGCAAATGATACGATGAATAATATCGAACTTTTGATGTCTTTGGGGGCCACCGGCTCTGAAAATGCTTATTTCCCCTTCAGCGATGAAAGTCTACACGCACCTTTCACATGTGACGACAGCTTCGAGAAAATGTCTTACAAAACTTTTTGTACAATGAATTCTGAGGCCTTTACACCAGCGTTTAGACAGAAATTATTAGGTGAACCTGATCTAGATGCGTTATTTCAAATGAAAAACGCTAAAAATCTAACCCGCTAGGTTTTTTTGATTTTCCGTCGTTGAACCGATGAGGGAATATTTAAAGCCTCACGATATTTTGCAACCGTTCGCCGTGCAACATCAACACCCTCTGCCTTTAGGTGGGTGACGATTGCATCATCTGAAAGTATGGCTTTTACATCTTCTTGATCGATTAATGTTTTTATCTTTGCTTTCACAGCTTCTGATGAATATGCCCCACCCCCGTCAGCCGAGCTAATTGAAGATGAGAAGAAGTATTTAAGTTCAAATATACCCCGCGGTGTACCGATATACTTGTTGCTTGTGACACGGCTGATTGTGCTTTCATGCATGTCAATCTCTTCTGCGATGTCTTTTAATGTCAATGGGCGCAAGAATTCAATTCCATATAAGAAAAACGGGTCTTGTTCTTCTATGATTGCGGCCGCGGTTTTTAGTATTGTTTGGGCGCGCTGATCCAGTGCGCGGACTAGCCAGCTAGCGGCTTGCATTTGTTCGCTAAGGTATGATTTGTCTTTCTTGTCGACAGCTTTACTAAGCACAGTTGTGTAATATTCATTATTTACCAAAACGCGCGGTAATGTGTCTGCGTTCAGCTCTACCTTCCAACCGCCACCCACTTCACGTGGTAATTTTTTCATCAAAACATCGGGAACAACGGTTTGTGTAATTGAGTGGTCAAAATCAATGGTGGGTTTGGGGCGCAATTGGCGAATGTCTGCCGCCATATCTTTGACAATGTCACTTTCCACACCACAAATATCCGCAAGCGCCTTGTAATCGTGTTCGCCTAATAAGTGCAAATTCTCAAGAAGGCGTTTCATTGCCGTCCCTAACAAACCTTTTTCATCAAGTTGTAGGGCTAGACACTCGGTTAAATCCTTTGCAAAAATTCCCGTTGGGTCCATTTGCTTTAAACGGGGCACAATTGCGTTAATGCGATCAATTGAGCAGCCAATCTTTTCCGCCAAATTTTCTGGTGTTTCGCGCAAATACCCGGACTCGTCTAAATGCTCGATTAATATTGCGCCGACCATGCGGTCTTTGGTGTCTTTGAAGTCAACATGAAGTTGTTCGGTTAAATGATCACGCAGCGTAATCTTATCCGATACCGTATTTTCTAATATATTGTCGCCACCAGCAACACCTGATGAAGACGCGCTCGTTTTATGTGACGCACCCTGGCTTGCATCTGCGTGGGCGGATCCTGCATCAAAATCAGTTAACGTATCACGCTCGGCGTCGTTGCCTATCGCCTGCTCGTCAGCACGCTCATTTTCTGTGGCGTCACCGTCTTGAGAGGCTTTTGACTCATCGCGCTCAAGCAAAGGATTTTCAGCAAGCGCCTCTTCGATATATTCAGACAACTCAATGTTTGAAAGCTGCAACAAATGAATGGCTTGTTGCATTTGCTGATTCATCACCAGCTGCTGCGACTGTGATTGTTTTAAATCTAAACGTGGGGGTGTGTACTGATTCATCGTAATTTAAAGTTTAGCACGTACGCATAAAATTTAAAGAACAAAGCCTTCACCTAAATAGACTTGGCGCACGGCGTCATTGGCTACGATCTCGTTTGGCGTCCCCTCCATCAGGACTTTACCATCGTGCAAAATGTAGGCACGATCAACAATGCCTAAAGTGTCACGAACATTGTGGTCTGTAATGAGAACGCCAATGCCTCGCGTTTTCAATTGTCCGATCAAATCACGAATGTCACTAACGGCAATGGGGTCAATCCCCGCCAAAGGCTCATCGAGTAGGATAAATTGCGGGCGGGCCGCCAAGGCACGTGCAATTTCACAACGGCGGCGCTCGCCCCCTGATAAGGCGACAGATGGCGTACGTCTGAGGTGAGAGATAGAAAACTCGGAGAGAAGCTCTTCCAACAAGATTTCCTGCCTGTCTTT
>DDIM01000008.1:74688-106059 GCA_002338525.1 Micavibrio sp. UBA1850
CCTCTAAAAATCGATGATTCTTGGGGCAAGTAACCAATACCAAGGCGTGCGCGTTGGTACATCGGTAAATTCGTAATATCATTGCCATCCAGCAGCATCTGTCCATCATTGGCGTTAATCAACCCCATCATGATGTAAAAACTTGTGGTTTTTCCAGCTCCATTTGGGCCGAGCAAAGCCACAGACTCTCCCTGCTTTACATGATATGAGACATCACGAAGAACGGGTTTCTTCTTGTAGCTTTTTGAAAGGTGCTGCGCGACAAGTCCATCTTTTATAGGTCTAATATTTTGAGATTTTGTCGGCAATGGATTCTGATCCTGATGTAAGTTCTTTGTAATCTTGAGCTATAACTTATATGGGCTAATCGTTATTTTTTCAACTTATTTTGGGCACGCACGCCAGCTATAAATATGAACAACCACGCCAGAGACGACATTTACAATTGCCATGGCAACAAATATACCGACGGCACCCCACATGTTTCCGATGTAAATTGCAGGAATTAAAAGAAGTATGTATTTGCCTATCATCATTATGAATGATTGTTTGGGCTTACCCATTGCATTGAATGCCGACATCCAGCCATTGAGCAAATTACTAAGCGCGTATGACACAGGCACAATCCAAAAGAACAACTGCGCCACCCGAATAATTTGCGCATCATCCGTAAATGCACCCGCTATCATGCCTCCGGCAACAGCCAGCACAATTGCCACAAACAAAGACCAAATTATATTGTAGCTAATTGCGACTTTTAAAACTTCTCTTACGCGATCAAATTGTTTTGCACCCAAATTTTGCCCTATAATAGGCGCCATCGACGTCGATAATGCCATAAGGATGATAAAGGCAAACGCCTCGACCCGCGAGGCAATCCCAAAGGCCGCCACGGCCTCAACACTTATTCCAGATAAAAGCGCGATAATGATGCTGTTTGTGAGCGGTAGTATAAGGCTGGCTACACTCACAGGTAGGGCAATGGTCAACATTCGTCTCAGCGTATCTTTGAACTCGTGACAGGCCATAAGGCATTTCACTTTAAAGCGTTTTTTTCGTTCAGTAATGATATAGAGGCCTGAGAAAAGAGCGAGCATATTAGCAATTACTGTTGCAAGGGCTGCCCCCTCAACACCCATTTCCGGCGCGCCTAAATATCCAAAGATAAGAATAGGATCAAGTACACAATTTGCAAATGCAGCCACAGTCATAATCAGGGCAGGCGTTACGGCGTCGCCTTCTGCACGCATGGCGGAGTTTGCAACCATCGGAATAGCAACAAGCGGAACGGATAAACATATTAATGGAATATAATCATGTATATAGCCTATGAGCGCGTCATTGACGCCCATCATTTTAAACAGGCTTTCATACCCAAGCCACAAAACGAACACGACTGCTGAAACACACAGAAATGACAAAGCGATGCCCTGTGTTACAACACGGCAGACTTTCTCTATTTCCTTCTCCCCTACAAGACGCGAAACATTCGATGACATCGCAACGCCAAAGCCAATGGATACGGTAAGTAAGGCGTATGTAATGGGAAATGTAAAACTGACAGCGGCAAGCGCATCGCTACTGATTTGTCCGATAAAATACATATCAATCAGCTGAAACGATATAATCACCCCCACGCCCCATGCCATTGGAAGGGTTAGACGCCATAAATGGCGCGGAATTGAGCCTGAAAGGAGGTCTTTTTTATCATTTGATTGCGTCATAATGATAAAAGATTTATGCTGTTTGCTGTGCGAACGCAATCCGAATCTTTTATTTCATGAAATTTCTTTACTGCCACGACAATATTTATATTAAAACTGAAGATGGACATGCCTTATCAGAAGGCCAGTTTTCCTACGATTACTGGGATCCATATATCAAGGTCTGTGACGAGTTGATCGTTATGGGGCGTGGGCGTGATATCACAGATTCTGACGATATAGATACCCTTAATCAAAGCAATGGCGAGAAGGTTTCAATTGAAACCGTTCCAAATATGAATACGCCCTTGGGACTTTTGTTATATCATTCAGAAGTAAAAAATAAAGTTGAGGCGATGGTTGATGCTACTGATGCAGTAATTATTCGCACGATGAGCGAAATAGGCTGGCTTGCGTTTAAGCATGCAAAAAAAACTGGCAAACCCATTGCGCATGAGGTTGCGGGCTGTGCGTGGGACAACACATGGAATCATGGGTCATTACTGGGTAAGGCATATGCGCCTATACGCGCTCATCGCATGAAACAGCTCGCGCAACAAGCTGATTTTGTATTGTATGTAAGTAAAGAGTTTTTGCCCAAACGCTATCCTGCCAAAGGTGAAACAGCCATTGCATCCAATGTGCGTATCGAGACACCACACGAAGATGTTTTAAAGCGCCGCTTGGAGCGGATAAAATCGTCTCGCTCACCAAGCCTTCCCATTGAGCTTGGGTTAATTGGGCAACTTAACCATAAATTAAAAGGCATTTCTGTTGCCATTGAAGCCTTAAGCATTCTTAACAGTATGGCGGATACAAAACGTTTTTCTCTTAAGATACTCGGCGCAGGGCAACCCTCTCACTACCGCCACATTATACATGAGCATGGCTTAGAAAATGATGTGCGTTTTGATGGCGTTTTAGCGAGCGGCACGCCTGTTTTAAAATGGCTGGACCGTGTTGATATATACGTACAACCCAGCTTTCACGAGGGTGTGCCTCGCGCTACAATTGAGGCCATGAGCCGCGGTTGCCCTGCATTTGGATCGGATGCTGGTGGCATTCCAGAGCTTCTAAGCGATGCATACATACATAAAGCAGGTGACGCACACATCCTTGCGCAGCAAATTTTGAAGAGCGTCAAAGAAAACACATTAGAAGACCAAGCGCGCACAAATTTTGAAAAAGCGCGTGAATACACGCAAGACAAGCTTCAGCCCATTCGTAATGATTTCTGGTCTAGTTTTTCTGAATTTGTTAAAACCAACAAAGACAAGAACCAAGAGACGCATACATGATTATTGAAAGACGTAAGCGCCCTTACAAAATTTTTGATCGCCCCTTCGTATTTTTTATGGGGCCACAGCGATCAGGCACGTCTTGGCTTGATCGATATTTACGCTCACGCGACGACGTGTGCCTTCCTGATGATGTCAAAGAAGTGTTCTTTTTTGATCGTGATTTTGACAAAGGTATTGGAAGTTACGCCGCACATTTTCACCCCAATGATGCGCATAAAATTATTACTGAAATATCAACAACCAGCTTTGACCATGAACTTGCGCCCAAACGTTTATTTGACGTGTTTGGCCAAGATGTAAAACTTGTATGCCCCTTGCGTAACCCGATTGTGCGATCATACTCTTTATATTTGCACTATCTTCGCTATGGGATTGTCACCGGCAGCTTAAAAGAGGCCTGCGAACAACACCCGCAGATTTTGGATAGCAGCCGGTATGCAGATAATATTAAAAGATGGCTCAAATTTTATGACCTCAACAACATCAATTTTGTTTATCAAGAAGATTTAGAGTCTGACCAAGATTTATATATTCATGAAATTTGCGACATACTCGACATCCCCTTTGTCCCCCTTCCTATTGAGTTGAGAGCGCGCTTCAACGTCACGACATTTTCGAATTTTGGTCGTGTGGCTGGCTATGCCCAGCGCTTTGCCGACTGGCTACGTCAACACCGCCTTTATTTTCTGATTAATTTTGCCAAGGCTTTAGGCATGAAGCGTTTGATTTTTGGTAAAGAGGAACCAGATGCCGTAAAAAATGAAATGCCTGCTGAAGATGCTATGTTTTTACAAGAACAGCTCGGTCAGGAAATTGAAAAATTTGAAACCTTGGTCGGCTATAAAGTCGCCGCGTGGTCTTAAGAAAAGGGCCTCTGTATGAGCGAACTTAACGCCCTTATTTATAGCATTCAATATAGCGGTATCGCGTTTGATAAGGCGTGTTTTATGAACGGCCAATACGATATGTTGATTGAAGACATTCTTCCCGCTTCAAAGACTTTTATCGTCACCCCCTATATTCATCATTTGAAAAACTTTTTGATACATAAATATCAAGGCGGCGCTCATTTCCCAGACGGCGCACAATATGATGCCTGTTTTATTCTTCTGCCAAAACAGAAGGATCAAGCCCTTTATGATATTGCGTACGCTCTTCAACATTTATCTGATGGTGGGCACTTAGTGTTATGCGCACATAAAAACGCAGGGGGATCACGCCTGGCCAATATATTAAAAGTTTTTGGCTTAGAAGCCGATCACGGTCTGTCAAAGTTTCATTGCAAGTCAGTTGTGGTTCGCAAGACTTCAGCGCTTCAAAAATCCTCTGTTTTATACTGCCTTCAAAAAGGTGAGCAGCAAAAAAATCAGTTTGGATATTATACAAAGCCCGGCATTTTTGGGTGGAATAAAATTGATACAGGTTCCGAACTTCTATCTCACTATATTACTGATGAATTGTCTGGTATTGGAGCAGATTTCGGCTGTGGTTATGGCTACCTTACAGATAAAGTTTTTCAAACAGCGCCAAACATTGATGTTATGGATTGCTATGATGTCGACCACCACGCCCTCGATGCGTGTCGGGCAAATATGCGCGCACGCCATCCCGATAAGAGGACCTCTATTATTTGGCATGACCTTACACTCGGCGCGCCAAATGAGGGGCCATCAGGCCGATATCAATTTGTTGTTATGAACCCGCCCTTTCACGATGGAAAGGCATCAGACCATGCCATGGGACAAAAAATGATTAAGACCGCGTATGATATGCTGGGTAAATATGGGGCTTTATTTATGGTGGCAAACAACCACCTGCCTTACGAAAAAATCTTAGAGCAACTTTTTTTCAAAGTCGAGATTTTGACACAAGAAAAGGGCTTCAAAATATTCAAAGCCCTTAAATAAAACTTGTAAAAAACTATTCGTAAAATTTATTTTACTTTCCCTTGCGGGTCGATCGACACAGGGCAATCAACGCGCACTGTGAGGTCTGAGGCAATAGGCTCATCATCAAGCATTTCAATCATACCTGATGGGTGCACGGCAAAGTTTGCAATAAACAATGCGTTCGAATAGAAAACAACGGCATCACATAGCCAGTGCCCCTGCTCATTTTTGCCTTCAAAGCTTGCAGGGCGTAGTGATCCGCCAATTACGGTTTTCATTTTATCGTCCATTTCAGGCATATTAGGCTGGTCGATGTCTTCAGCGATAAGGAACGGGCCTTCTTCTCCGCGAACAAAAAAGCAGAAAAAATGAAGGTAATCGATTACATTTTCATCTGTTACTTTAACAGGCGCTTTAGCATTGATATCATGAATTGGCGGCGATGTTCCATCAAGCGGGTATAGCTCTCCTTGATCTGATAGGAAATAAACAGTTAGCTTTTTAGGCATCCAATTCGCATCTCTCATACGGATCATAACCACGTTATTTCCATAGAAAGGAAGGCTTCTCCACTCAACCTTTGTGGTTTCAGGCGAAGTCTCTAAAGAGTCATAGATTTTGCCATTTTGCCATTTCTTCTTTGCTTCTGAGAGAAAGCCAAGAAGCTCGTCGCCTGTTACAGAATTCCAGTTATTATCTTCATACATAAAATAAGCTCTTTTTTGTTTGTATTTGTTGTAATTTCAACAGCATGCCAGAAATATATGATAATGAAAAGTCTTTATATATGTATTGAAAAAAAGATTTTTCGATATATCGCTTATGTTTCTTGACAATCATTCTATTACCCTTTATACACTGGCTTCTCAAGAATTATTGAATAACATATTAGAGATTTTTAGGAGCAACGCTCATGTCAACAAAAAGAACTTTTCAGCCATCTGTTTTGGTTCGCGCACGTCGTCACGGTTTCCGTGCACGCATGGCCACTCGCACAGGACGCGCAATCATTGCAAACCGTCGTGCTAAAGGACGCAAGAAATTATCTGCATAAGCAGACGGTTTCTTCATGAGGATACCCCCTCATGAGCACTGATATAGTTACAGACATTAAAACAATCGGCAGTTTGAAAAAACGCGCCGATTTTTTGCGTGTTAACGCCCTACAAAAAAAATGGGTAACTAAGTCCTTTATTATCCAATACGCTCCGCAACCCGAAGGGCTGGACATTGCTGATGATATTCGCTTCGGCTTGACCATTACCAAACGCGTTTATAAAAATGCAACGGACAGAAACCGTGTTAAGCGACGCTTGAGAGCCATCTGCAAGGACATTCTCCCAACACATGGAATCCACACATCTGATTATGTTTTAATTGGTCGGGCAGAGGCACGAGACAAAGACTTTGAAGACATAAGAAGAGACCTAAAATGGGCATTAAAACGCCTGCACAGCGCCCCCAAAACCTAGAGGGAGAGTATTGCCATCCATGATGAAGTATTTGTTTCGCTTTTATCGTTTTTTCCTCTCGCCTTTCATGGGTAATCAGTGCCGTTTTTACCCGACATGCTCGCATTACTCTGAACAGGCATACAAAAAACATGGTTTTTTAAAGGGATCTATTTTGACATTCATCCGCATCTTCAAATGTCAGCCATGGTATAAAGGGAATGCAGTTGACGAAGTGCCAAAACGATTTGCCTATCGCGACCTCTTCGGCTATAAGAAACCCTAAATTCAAAAAATATAACAAGGATATATACATGAGTGCGCGTAAGCCTGGGCAAATGCACCCTGATGACATCAAAAACTTAATCATTTTTATCGTAGTCGCCGTAGCCCTTTGGGCCGCCTATGATGTTTTTGTAATGAAACCAAATGTTGCCGCACAAGAGGCGCGTATCGCACAAGAAAAGCGCCTTAACGCTAGCGAAGGCTTTGCACAGGGATCATCTGCTACGACTAACGAACTTGTTGACCAAAAGATGGATGGTGCGGCCATCGTTGCCAAAGAGCGCGTCTCAGGTACACGTGTTAAAATCGAAAATGATGAAATTTCAGGCTCTGTATCTCTTAAGGGAGGACGCCTTGACGACATATCATTGAAAAACCATTTTGAGACTTTGAAAAAAAATAAATATGTCACGCTATTTTCGCCCCCTAATAGCGAATATCCCTATTACGCCGAGACAGGTTGGGTGACAGGCGATACATCTATAGCACTTCCTAATAAAAATACTGTTTGGACATTATCTGAAGGTAGTGTGCTGAGCCCACAAACACCCGTTGTCATGACATGGACAAACCCACAAAATGTAACGTTTGAGCGTCAATACAGCATTGATAATCATTTTATGATTACTGTAAATGAAACGGTTACGAATAATTCAGGTAAGGAAATAAAGCTCCACCCTTATTCTGCTGTGGCGCGCCGCGGTATGCCTAGCGACCGCGATAATAACATCATTGTTCACGATGGCCCGCTTGGCTATATAGGCGATGACCTTGAAGAGATGAATTACAAGGATCTCGGCGACAAACCGTCTTGGAACATTGTCTCTAAAGAAGGATGGATTGGCTTTGGTCAAAAATATTGGCTTGTGAGCCTCCTTCCAGATCAAAGCGAAGATAAAACATTCCGCTTTATTGAAAGAAAAAGCGGCAATTCAAATGTACGTCCCCTTTATCAAACTGATGTCATGGGCCAGCCACAAACAGTGCCTGTCGGACAAAAGATTACTAAAGAGCATAATATTTTTGCGGGTGTAAAAAATGTGCGTTTGCTTGATGAATACTCTGATAAAATGGGCGTTAGACACTTTGATCTTGCCGTTGACTTTGGAATTTTATATTTCCTTACACGTCCTTTGCACTGGCTATTGATTTTATTTAATGGCTGGGTTGGTAACTTTGGTGTCGCCATCATTATGCTAACTGTGATCTTACGTATGGCTGTGTTCCCACTTGCCAACGCGTCATACCGCTCGTTTGCAAAGCTCAAAGTTATTGCCCCACAAATGCAAGAACTAAAAGAGCAATACAAAGATGACCGCGCAGGTATGCAACAGGCTCTGATGAAGTTGTACCAAAAAGAAAAGGTCAATCCGATGGCAGGATGTCTGCCGATCTTGCTTCAAATTCCAATCTTTTTTGCGATGTACAAAGTTATTTATATTGCCGTTGAAATGCGCCACGCACCATTTTTTGGATGGATCCATGACTTGTCTGCGCCTGACCCAACATCAATATTCAACCTGTTTGGCTTGATTCCGTTCGATCCGCCATCATTTTTGATGATTGGTATTTGGCCGTGTCTCATGATCTTCTTTATGATCATGCAGCAACGCCTCAATCCACCACCACAAGACCCGACGCAAAAAATTATGATGGCATATTTTCCATACTTCATCGGATTTATTCTGTCAGGATTTGCATCTGGATTGGTTATCTATTGGACATTCAGCAACGCGTTTTCTGTGATCCAACAAGCCGTTATCATGAAAATGATGGGCGTTCCTATCCACCTGTTTAGTAAAGACGACGGTCTTGCCGATGGTGAAGTTATTGAGAACGAGCCATTAAAAGACAAGAATAAAAAGGATAAGTAACCCTATGGAGGATATAGACCCTTCTGAAATTGAGGCCGCACGCAAATTATTTGCAGGATCTTGTGAATTTGTTCTTGGGGTTGCTGCGTTGAAGCAACTGCCTGAGCCGAATATGTCGGAAGTGGCATTTATCGGGCGGTCAAATGTTGGTAAATCATCGTTGATCAATGCGCTCACGGGGCGTAAAGATTTGGCACGTACATCCAACACTCCAGGTCGTACGCAACAGCTCAACTTCTTCAATCTTGGCGAACAGATGTATATTGTTGACCTTCCAGGGTATGGCTACGCCAAAGTGTCAAAGTCGCAGGTGCAGGACTGGACGAAACTGATGAAAAACTACCTTCGAGGACGTCCTAATTTGCGATGTGTTTTTGTACTTGTCGATTCTCGACACGGCCTTAAGCCAACCGATATTGAAATGATGAAGATGTTAGATGAAACGGCTGTGAACTACCGAGTCGTTCTGACTAAGTGTGACAAACAAAAGACCGAGCAGCTAGCAAAAACAGAAGCACAAATTCTCGACACACTTAAAAAACATGCCGCAGCCCAACCGACCATTGCCAAAACCAGCGCATGGAAAAAATATGGTCTTGATGAACTTCACGTTCAGATTATGAGACTTATATAAAAGCTATTATAATTTGAGGGTTACTGTGCGGCCACGATTGTGTAAAAAGACCACGCATTTACAGACACATTACTTACACACAATGAGGCATACCCTTCGCAATCACTGCATGCCGTCTCATCTAAATCTGATTCTGCGTTACCTGCAACGAGTATATTAGAGAGACTATCATTTAGAGCCGGTATTGTACGAGACCCTGTAATAACTTTATTAATCTCTTCACACGTACTTTTCGCTATTTGATGCGCGGTCAAAATTACATCCATTTTCGTAGTCGGCGTCCACTCTACATTATTAAATCTGTCTAAATACCAATCAGCCGGTGTGGTAGCAGAAACTTGTGCAATCACCCCTTCTGGTAGCCTTTTTAAATTCACGCCACCCCCGTCTGGATGAAAGACTTTATAAATATCTGATCCCGTTTCAAAATCCGTATCATCTGGTAATACAAAGTCAAGATCATCTATCTCTGCACCGCTATATAGCATCTGGCTAATCGCGGATTCGACTTCGGCTGCATATGACATGAGTTGAGAGGCATAAATTTCTGTTTGTGCGCGTGTCAATTCGTTCGACTCACCATCTTGTACAGATCGTGAAAGCGTGAATGTAAGAGCCGCAAACAATGCCACAGCAATTAAAATAATAACAACGGCATTTCCACCTTGGTTTTTCATCATGTCTATAAGTATATCACGGGCATTGTATTCTCGTCACCCCTTATGCGATAGTTAAGATATGGATATTTTAAAGACTTTATTTGATACACAATTGCAAGGGTTGTTGATTGGGGGGGCGGCTGGATTTTTGGTTGCTGCCGTTATCTTTATGCGATGGGTGCTACGCCTTGAACGCGAAAAGGCGCAGGCCGTTCAACAGCTAGACACTATGGGACAGACATTTGATGGCTTGGCGCAAGAAGCCTTGCGTAAAAGTAACGAGCAATTTTTACAGTTGGCACAAGAAAAACTCGCACAAAGCCAAAGCCACAGTGCGCACGAGCTTGAAAAGCGCCAAAAAGCAATTTCTGATCTTATAGATCCTGTAAACAAAACCCTTTCTACGATGGATGCCAAACTATCCGAGTTGGAAAAAGTGCGCGCGCATGCCTACACAGAACTAAGAACACAGATTTCTGGCATGAACGAAGATCAGGCCCGCCTTCGTCAAGAAACATCTTCCTTGGTGCAAGCGCTACGATCGCCCTCGGCACGTGGTCAATGGGGCGAGATGCAATTAAAACGCTGTTTAGAGATGGCAGGCATGGTTGAAGGAGTTCATTTTCATCAGCAGGTAAGCGTTGGCGGGGCACGTCCTGACGTTGTCATTGAGCTTCCTGGACAAAAACAAATTATTATTGATTCAAAAGCGCCGATTGACGCCTACCTAAACGCCTTTAAAGATGATTTGAGCGAAAATGAACGTATGGGCCACCTCGACGCGCATGCTCGTCATGTTAAAGACCACCTTAAAAAATTGGGCGCCAAATCATATTGGGAAAGTTTCGACAGCCCCGAGTTTGTAATTATGTTTTTGCCAGGTGAGAGTTATTTTTCAGCGGCACTTGAGCGTGACCCGTCATTGATTGAGGCTGGCGTTGAACAAAAGGTTATTCCAGCATCGCCAACCACACTCATATCATTATGTAAGGCCGTTATGTATGGATGGTCACAAGAAAAGCTAGCCGACAGTGCGCGTGAAATTTCAGAACTTGGGCAAGAGCTTTACAAGCGCGTGTCCGTATTTGGCGGACATATGGATAATGTTGGTAAAGGCTTGGAACGTGCGATCACAAGTTACAACCAAGCCATTGGCTCATTAGAAAGTAATGTATTGCCTCAGGCCCGCCGTTTCAAAGATTACAATGTCGCTCAGGGCAGCAAGGATATAGACCCCGTCAAGCTGGTTGAAACAACTGCACGCGATCTCTCATCTCCAGAACTGAGAGACAGTAAAAAGTTATCAAGCAAGTAGTAACATTTCGTTTTATTTCGGAACCATGACGGTCATAGACCCACGCGAAACCATAACGCCTGCTTGCGTCTCTGCATAATCTCCGTAGCCCCAGAAAAAGTCTCCGCGTACAGCGCCTTTAATCGCGCCGCCGGTGTCTTGTGCCACCATCATGCGTTGCAAGCGCGCATCTTCATTTTGTGGGTCTTCAACATCCAACCATACAGGCAAGCCATAGGGGTAAAGTCCACGGTCAACTGCCAATGAATGTTGCGGTGTCAACGTCACACCTTCTGCGCCAACGGGCCCTTCTTTATCTTGTTTTGTGAAAAACACGTAAGAGCGATTTTCGTTCATAATTGTTTGAGCCTGATCAGGATTTTGCTCTAACCATGTACGAATTGTTTGCATAGACACATTGTCTTTTGTCAGCTCGCCCATTTCGATCAGAACGCGCCCTATGGCGGTATATTCATGTCCATTTTGACCGGCATAACCAACACGCTGGATACTACCATCTGCCATTTTCACCACACCAGAGCCTTGAATTTCCAAGAAAAAGGCATCGACAGGGCTATCAACCCACATCAATGTTTTATCGACGCTAAGCGGCATTTTTTCAGCGACAATTTCGGCACGATCTTCATATGGCTTTAGTTTATTGCCCACGACTCGGCCTGCAATACGCTTGCCCCGCAAATCTTGGCGGAATGACCCTAAATCAACGCTTATCAAGTCTTTTGGCAATGCCCTTAATGGCACGTTATAGCGCTCTGTTTGCATCATAGAGCCATTGAGAGAGGCCTCA
Organism: Micavibrio sp. UBA1850; assembly: GCA_002338525.1. Classification (GTDB taxonomy): domain Bacteria; phylum Pseudomonadota; class Alphaproteobacteria; order Micavibrionales; family Micavibrionaceae; genus UBA1850. The sequence continues at coordinate 86,587 of DDIM01000008.1, forward strand.
TAATATCCTGTAAACAAACCCTCAGTATCACCTGATTTGGTTGAGGCGATCATAGGTGTGAAGTTCTGTTCGATCCACGGTTTGATGTTTTGTGCGGGAAGATTTGCACATTTTTCCTGCCACGCGCCAAACTTGCCCCATTCTGGCTCTTGTCCAAAGTCCATGTGAGGGTCTTTTTTCATAATGCGATTTTCACATGATTTTTTAAACGCATTAACAAATCCCTTGAGGCTCTCGTCATTTTGAAATTGCCAATTATCAATATTTGCAAAAGTTTGCGGTTGAAGGCTGTAGCCACTTTCTTCAGTGACTGTAGGCTCTGTTACCGTTTCACAATTTGCTAACGTCAATAGCGCAAGTGCGGATACGAATGTTTTAAGTGTAAATTTCATTATTTAGCATCTGGAATAGGGGTTTTGTGATCTTCTGGTTCGCCGTCACGTGTCTCAAACACTTTCCAAGTAGGATCTTTTGCTTTCATGTCACGGCCAAAAACCCAAATGTCGCACATCTCAGTGATACGATCAGGGTCACCCGCAATAATTTCGCCCTCTTTATCGCGTATGACGGCCGTCTCTTCGGCCGTAAACTGGAATGAAATATAAGCCATATTCCCATCAATCATGGTTTCGACAATTTTAGCCGATTTAATCGCATGGATTTCTGTTTCAACGCTTTGGCCTTCTGCTTCACGCGCCTTCAATGCAGCATCAAAGCCTTCATAAACAGAGCCGTTCAAAAGAGCTTGCAAGATATCGCGGTCGCCATCAGCAAACCCCTCAACCACCATAACAAACGCATCCTTTGCATTTTCAACAAAAGTTTGGGGGTCGAATGTTGGATCCTTTTTAATGATTTCAATCATACCGTCTTCAGCAATTTTATTGTCAAAGACCATGTTTTTAGGCAGCTCGATCACGCCGTTATTTTGTTGCATTTGCATGGCAGCAGGCGAGGCGCCTTTCATGCTGTTTTCCGCCATTTTTTGACTTTGATCGAAAGGATTTGGCCTTTGGCGTTCATCACCGCTTCGTGTGCCAATTGTGTTTTTTAGCCAAAACACCAATCCAACGGCGATTAGGATATAAAGAAGCAAGTCTGCTGGGATACCATTCATAAAAAATACCTTTTGTTATACCCTACATTATATGGACTATAATCTATGATTTTTCAAGGTGTAGCCTGTGATAAACAGCCAATGTAACGCTTGAAATCAATGAAACTGTGTGTATGGTAATGGAAGTGAACGAAAGCAATATAAAAGATTTATTGCTGAATTAAAAAACATACTGGATTTATTATGGCAGACAAAAACACAAACTCAAATGGTAATGCAGATACACAAGCAGAGGGCGCGCAAACAATGCAAAACCTTCCCCTTCGCGTTCATGCACAATACATCCGTGATGTTTCATTTGAAAACCCAAATGCGCCAGAAACTTTGAAAGCAGGACTTGAAGCCCCAAAAATGGATATTGGCTTTAATATGGATGCGCGCAATGTTCAAGACACGGATGCTAAGGGCATATATGAAGTTGCGCTTAAGGTGACAGTAAATGCCACACGAGACGAAAAGACTGTTTTTATTGCTGAGGTTGAATATGGCGCGGTTGTAGAGCTTAGCCAAGTACCAGAAGAAAAGCATCACCCATTATTGCTAATCGAAGTTCCTCGCATGATGTTCCCTTATGTTCGCCAAATCATGTCAGATCTAACGCAAAATGGTGGGTATCCACCGCTTATGCTCAACCCTGTTGATTTTGGGCAAATTTACATGCAACGTTTTGCAAAGCAAAATACGACAACTGACAAAAATACAGACACAGAAACAAAGAAATCAGCATAATATAATGAACACAGCAGATTTAAAGCAAGAGATCACATCATTGATTGAAGGCGCCAATGACATGGCGTCCCTTGAAGAAGTTCGTGTAACAGCCCTTGGAAAAAAAGGCAAAATCACGGGTATGATGAAAAATTTAGGTCAAATGGACCCTGAGCAGCGCAAAACAGCTGGGCAAGAGCTCAATATCCTAAAAACAGAGATTGCATCTCTTATTGAAAGCCAAGCTAAAATGCTTAAGAAACAGGCATTGGATGAGCGTCTGGCAACTGAAAAACTAGATATGACATTGACACCTCGCCCTGAAATGCAAGGCAAGGTTCATCCTATTTCACAAACAATGGAAGAGCTTGTGACGATCTTTGGCGAGATGGGTTTTTCACTGCAAGAAGGCCCTGACATTGAAGATGACTATCATAATTTCAGTGCGTTAAACTTCCCCGTAGGTCACCCTGCGCGTGAAATGCATGACACGTTTTACCTGCCAGACGACCCATCAGAGACGGGGGAAGCGGCAAAAAAGGTTTTACGTACACATACATCATCTGTGCAAATTCGTTCAATGGCAAACGCTAAGCCTCCTGTTAAAATGATTTGTATGGGGCGTACATACCGATCTGACTACGATATCACACATACACCCATGTTTCACCAGTGCGAGGGCCTTATGATTGATAAGGAAACGCATATGGGACATCTAAAAGGGTGCCTGATGGATTTTGTGCGTCGTTTCTTCGAAATTGATGATTTGCCAACGCAATTCCGTCCTAGTTTTTTCCCGTTTACTGAGCCAAGTGCTGAAATGGATATTGGTTGTTCACGTAAAGATGGCGGATTAAAAATTGGTGCAGGCGATAGCTGGCTTGAAGTTTTAGGATGTGGCATGGTTCACCCTAATGTTATTAAGAACTTTGGCCTCGATCCTGATGAGTATCAAGGATTCGCATTTGGTATGGGCATTGAACGCCTTGCTATGCTTAAGTATGGTATTCCGGATTTAAGAACATTCTTTGAAGGTGATACGAGATGGCTTGACCATTATGGTTTTGATGCCATGGCGCGCCCCAATAGAGCTTACTAACCTCAATTCACTTTACTCTTTTTCAGATTTAATCGTGAGTTTACGTTGAAGGATCTTCAATCTCTTCATGATCTTCATCGCAAAACGCGTCTGCGAGCGCCCCCATCACCAGATGAACAGGCTTGCAATCAGTAGAGTAATATATTGTTTGCGCTTGGCGGCGCGTCTCAACCAAACCATCTTGTCGCAATTTAGCCAGATGCTGTGACAACGCAGATTGGCTTAGTCCTGATATTTCCTCAAGCTCGCCTACACATTTTTCTCCACGACACAAACTACACATTATTATGAGGCGGTTTTTGTTAGCGAGTGCCTTTAAGAGGGACTCAGCCTTTTCGGCTTTATTTTCTATATTATTGATATTCATGTTTCGTCGGTGCTTGCTGTCTAAAAGTCTAAAGTTTTTAAATACGCAGTAGAGTTTATAGCTAAGCTGTTTTTTATGTATTGCCCCTAAACATCACACAAAACTGTCTATATCTCTTGCCAGCAGACTACCCCTTTAGTATGCAGTTTAAGGCTGGTAATAGATGAATTATATCATCTATTGCTACATGGATACAACTTTTTGTATATAATCGCAACTTTTTATTGTTTTTTCGGCATCTTAGAGTTGATTTTAATCATTATACCCGTTGGTATTAGCCTCATGAGCGTTGTTAAGACAACCATTTGCCACGGAAATGCAATCGAGACGGATTTTTTCTCTACGCCTTTTGCTATTTTTCTAGCCGCATATTCCCCATTTTTAAAAAAAGGCATAGGAAATTTGTTCTGATCCGTAATACGGCTTTTTACGAATCCTGGATACACAACACTCACAAATACATTGTAGGGTGCTAAAGCCCCTCTTAGACTATTTCCTAAGAAACGAATGGCTGCTTTTGAGCTAGAATATGCTGGCGCGCCGGGCCATGGGGCGAAAGCGGCCATTGAACTAATAAATACAATCTGTCCCGATCGCCGCGCAACCATACGATCCATTAATGGATCAAGCGTATTTAATACACCTATTATATTAATCCCGTATATATTTCGTATTTGTTTAATAAGCGCGGTGCCCGATTTATCTTTTAGACCGCCCGTACCCCCTGAAATGCCAGCATTGGCCACTACAATATCGATAGGTGTGATATCATCTTGTGCACTCAAAAACTCCTTCATGGCCTTTTCATCTGTCACATCGATCACATGCGATGATACGGATGCAGCTTTTTTGACACATTGGTCGCAGACCTTTTGTAACCTTTGCGCGTCGCGTCCCGTTAATATCAAATGATATTTTTCAGATGCATAATGATATGCAAGGGCCTCACCTATGCCACTTGAAGCACCTGTAATCAAAATATTTATTTTCGATGTGGACATCTTGGCTAGACTTTCTGTGGTTTTAAATTTCGGACTTGTTTCTTCATGTTCCATGTTTAATATGAATCCATGGATGTATCAAATTTAAAAAGACGCGGCCTCATGTATGTTCTCTCGTCTCCGTCTGGAGCTGGTAAGAGTACAATTGCGCGCGCCCTTCTCAAACAAAACGAAGATCTTACGGTGTCAGTGTCTGCTACAACCAGACAAAGGCGCGGTGGCGAAGTAACAGGCAAGGATTATCATTTCGTTGATATTCCAACCTTCAACCAAATGGTTGAAAATAAAAACATGCTTGAATACGCAAAAGTTTTTGACAATTACTACGGCACACCCCGTCAACCTGTCGAAGAGGCACTGTCACAAGGCAAGGATGTTATATTTGATATTGATTGGCAAGGGACACAGCAACTCGCTGAAATGGCGCGCGATGACCTTGTTACCGTGTTCATATTACCACCTAGCCACGAGGAGCTAGAAAAGCGCCTGCGTAACCGTGCACTCGACACGCGTGAAACTGAAGAGCAAATTCAGGGCCGTATGTCAAAAGCCTCTAGCGAAATGTCGCATTATTCAGAATATGATTATGTGATTATTAACAAAGATATTGAAAGCTCAATTTCTAAGGCTCAGACAATTCTGGATGCCGAACGTATGCGTCGCCTTCGCTTAACGGGAACATCTGAATTTGTACGCGGCTTAATGGGCGGCCTTTAAATTTTTACCATATTTCGTTGGTCAACTGACGTAAATGTTCGTTCTTTTTACTACGCTCGTAGTTTAAAAGCTGATTATTTTTTTCTAACAAGACTAAGCTTGTTTGTGCGCGTGCCGGGTCATCTGCCTCACGAATAAATCTATTCTTTTGGTCATACAGGGGATGTCCGTACGTTAAAACCACTAAGTTATTATTGTCTCTTTGTCCTGTAATTATAGCCGTACGTCCCGCCTTGTTTGTTGTACCTGTTTTTAATCCAGACACGTTGTACAATCTAGACTGCGCTAAAAACTCGTCTTTGTATAACGGGTTGGTTGATTTGAATGTAGGGTTTCTGCGATCAGTTATACCCATTTTCATGCGGTCAATGATACTCTCTTGGCTAATCTTGTACTCTCTTTGACTCGTATAGCGAACATGATCTGGATACATCCTTGTCATGACAACCGCAAGTTTTGACAGATCCTCTATCGTTGACACATTCGCCATCTTTTTTGTTTCTGGCACTATGTGATTACTGTCTCGGCCTGGTAGACCTGACGAATTTATAAAGGCCGTATTCGCTAACCCTAAGTGGCGCGCTTTTTCGTTCATCAGTTCTACGAAATAACGTTCTGCGTTTATTTCATCCTGTACGTCTTTTGGTGTTACTCCTAAGACATTCATACCCAGTGCACGCGCGACTTGGTTGACTGACAAGCCCATCATAAATTTAAGGCCATCATCTATGTTTAAATCATCATTTCGTAATGGTATGTGCGCAACACGCCCCCTACGGGTCGCACGCATATATGTTACGTTTTTTAATTTTGTTTTTAAGGTTAAAGGCGTACCTGCGACAGTTTTTCCCTTTGCTAAATGATCTTGCACCAGCATATATGTGACAATCTTTGCCAAGGAGGCCGTATCTGTTGGCTTCGTAATTTGTGATAAATTGAACTCACCGATAAGTCGACCTTCGACAGGGTCTATGATGGCGTCCATACGTGTACGTTTCAGCAACTCTCTTTTCAAAGGCTGGGCATAAGAGCGATATGCGGGGACAGGAGCTAAATTTAGAGTCTGTTGTGGTATGAATTGCGGATTTGGTGTCGATGCTCGGGAAAAGCCCATTGGGAGCATAGCTGTAGCCGAAACCATGCCTGCATATTTTATAAAATCTCGCCTTGATAATGCCACTACATCCTCCCCTCTGGTAGAGTTTAAGTGTTAGGAGCCTTGACGATCTTTTTCTGCTGCAATTTTTACAAATTCTTCGACCGTTAAATCTTCCGCTCTCTTTGTTATGTCTATACCACATTTTTCACATATGTGTAAATATGGCTTTAATGTAGACCTCAACATTTTACGTCTCTGGCTAAACGCAGCTTTTACGATATGTTCCATTGTCTTAAATGTGGGTTGCGGCCCCTCAGATAAATCTTTTGGCACAAACTGAACCACACTTGATGTGATTTTAGGCGGCGGAGAAAATACATTCGGCGGCAATTCAAACAGCGGTTGTGCGTGACACAGCCACTGCGACATAACCGATAATCTGCCGTAAGCTTTCGTTTTAGGTAGAGCCACTATACGGTCAGCCACTTCCTTTTGAAACATCAACACCATTTGCGAGTAAGCATTTGAATTTTGCTCAATTTGGGCAAGCCATCCGAATAATAAGGGTGTGGCTATGTTATATGGTAGATTTGCTACAATTGAGGCTGGTTGGTCTTGGGACAGCCTTTTCAAATCAGTATTTAATGCATCACCCAGATGTAGCTCTAAGCCACCTTGTGCTGCATCCTTTACCATTTGTAGCGCTTCGACCGCGCGTGGATCAAATTCAACGGCAATTACTTTTTTAGCCCCTGCGCATAAAAGCGATCGTGTAAGCCCTCCTGGGCCAGGGCCAACCTCGAAGATTGTCGTTTTTTCTATGTCAAAAACTTGGCGCGCAATTTTATCTGTTACGTTTAAATCCAGCAAAAAGTTTTGGCCAAGTGATTTCTTGGCACGTAACTGATGGCTTTCAATGACGTCTCGAAGAGGCGGTAACTGTGAAACTGCGGCTCTACTGGACACGATTTTCAATGAAGGCTGAGGCTTTAAGGTCTAGAAGGTAACTCTTCGCGCGACGCGCTAATCTTTGGTTTCCGATTTTGGACAAAACGGCTTCTCGATCAGGAACATTTTCTTCTAACAAAACACGCTTATTACGAAGCAGTAATATGTGATAGCCACTGACACTTTTGATTGGTTGTGTTATTGATCCAACCGCAGTCTTTGCGATAGCTGTTCGTAATTCTTCGTTTAGCTGGCTTCCCTCAACCCAGCCAAGGTCTCCCCCTTGCGCTGCGCCCGCAGCAGTAGAGAATTGACGCGCCATGGCAGGGAAACTCTCAGGCTTTTGTTGAAGCTGCTTAAATATATTCATGGCAGACTGTCTAATTTGCATATCCTGAGCAGGGTCATCCACGGTTAAGAAAATTTCTGATATTAAATATTCAGTTTCGCCAATGCGATTTTGCAGTAACGCGAGCTCCCCATCAACGTCTGCTTCTGTAACATCAACACGCGGACGAATTTTTGCTGCGACAACATTCCCCCATGCTATTTCCGCACGGATTTGATCATATAATGTCGAAAGATTAATATTAGAGTTTTTAAGCATGGCCTTGAATTGCTCAGGCGGAATATTATTTTGCTGTGCAATGTTGGCAAATCCTTGGTCGATTTGTTCTTGGTCGACTTGGATATCAAGATTGCTTGCTTCTTGGATTTTCAACTGCTCTTCAATCAACATACTGGTGATTTGCGGCGCAAGGCGTTGTCTTAATTCTGCAGTATTGGGCATGCCTGATGACTGCATGATCAGCTTGAGGCGGTCATTAATATCAGAGTAGGTGATGACATTGTCATTGACCACAACAGCAATGCCTTCTTCCGCGGCATAAACCATCTGAGGTTGAACAACAACAAAAGTCAAAAATAAACTTAATACGGGTATAATATATTTCATGAAAATACTATATAGTGTCTCTAAACCGTGACGCAAGTAAAGATTAACCTCCCTTGTGCATCCTTTTACACTCTTAACGCCACGAGCGTGCAGGAAGGTGAGCTATTTTGAAAAAGCTTATTATATTACTCGTTTCAATCGCTTTTTGCGCGCTTATAATCGGCGTGTGGGCGAGCCAAAGACACGACGCATTTGACACCGCACCTGTTGAAATTCCCCCATCAAAAACGCCTATTGTTATTGAACTTTTCACGTCACAAGGCTGTGTGTCCTGCCCGCCTGCTGATCGGTTATTGGCAACGCTTGTGACCAAAGATAATGTTTACGCACTTTCCTGCCATGTAACGTACTGGGATTATAATGGCTGGAATGATACATTGGGTCTGCCTGTTTGTAATCAGCGTCAAAAAGGATTAGGCCAAACCCTTGGCAACGGATCACGTATCTATACACCGCAGATGATTATTAATGGGCATGTGGAGCTTATTGGTAGTAGTGTTGATAAGGTCGTAAACGCCATAAGCCAGCTACAAACTTCTCATTCGCCAATCAGGTACATAGACACTTCACTTAAAGGAGCGCAAATAACGTTGGACATGCCCGACCTTGGCGCAACCAAACCATATAATGTCACGCTATTTTTTATAAAAAAATACGTAGAGACACCCATTGGGCGCGGAAGCAATCGCGACAAAACAATTGAATATGTGCAAAATGTGCGCGCCGTAGAAGATGCTGGCACGTGGGGTGGTGCATACGAGACACGTACAGTTAATATTCCCCCTCAAATATCAAGGTCAATTAATTTTGACGAAATAATTGCCGTTGCAAGGGATGGATTGTACGGACAGATCCGAGCGGTTGGCAGATATACCCTCTAGCGTGCTTTATATTTTATCTATAAAGCTTGCGAGTACGCGTTTCATGTCACCACTATCAAATTGAATATCTAACTTATTCCCTTCAACATGCACCACAACCCCTTCACCAAATGAAGGGTGGCTTACGCGGTCATCTTTTAGGAACTGGTTTGAGCCTTGCCCGCCAGCAGAGGCTTTCTCTTGGGCGCGTTCTTTGATGAGCTTATTGATCAAATTATCATTTTTGCCTGTAAAACCATCATTTTTTCTAGGCGTGTATGTACTGTTATAACTTGGCGAATAATCTGAACCATAGCTACTTTGCTCTACGCTTTGGTGTGGACGGTAAAGCCCTGTGTCGGTTTGTACGTCTATTGTATGTTCGGGCAACTCGTCTACAAAACGTGAGGGGATCGCACTAACCCAACTGCCATACATACGCCTATTGCCTGCGTATGTTATGACTGATTTCTTACGTGCTCGCGTGATACCAACATAAGCAAGGCGTCGTTCCTCTTCCAAGCCTTTATTCCCAAGCTCATCCATTGATCTTTGCGATGGAAAAACGCCATCCTCCCATCCCGGTAAAAAGACGAGGTCAAACTCCAACCCCTTGGCACCGTGAAGCGTCATGATAGTGACTTGCTCGCCAGAATCATTATTTTGATTTTCCATGACAAGCGAGACATGCTCCAAAAATTGCGCAAGACTTTCAAAATCCTGCATGGCGTTTACAAGCTCTTTTAAATTTTCAATTCTGCCGGGTGCATCTGCGGATTTATCATCCTTCCACATCTGTACGTATCCGGATTCCTCCAAAATAGTCCACGCCAGTTCCGCGTGAGGCATTGTTGGAACAAGGGATTTCCAACGCTCAAAAGAATCAACAAGCGCCATCAATGTACCATTTACTTTGGCACGCAATTCACCGCGCTGCGCCATGTCTTGGATTGCCACATACAAGCTCATATTGTGTGTACGTGCATGAGTTTGTAAATTTTGCAGCGTCGTATTCCCCAAGCCTCTTTTAGGGGTATTCATAATGCGTTCTAATGCAAGATCGTCCGATGGTTGAGCAACCACTCTTAAGTACGCAAGTGCATCGCGAATTTCCATACGCTCATAAAATCGCGGTCCGCCAACCACACGATAAGGCACGCCGTTTTGAATAAACTGTTCCTCGAATTCACGCATCATAAAGGACGCACGTACAAGTACAGCCATCTGCGACAGTGACGTTTTTTTACGTTGTGCTGATTCAATTTCTTCAGTAATCCAGCGTGCTTCGGCTTGTCCGTCCCATACACCACGAAGGGTGACTTTTTCGCCCTCTTCTTGTGCCGACCACAACGTCTTTCCTAATCGCCCCTGATTATTACCGATAACGCCGCTGGCCGCTGCCAAAATGTGACCCGTCGAGCGATAATTTTGCTCCAAACGTATAATTTTGGCACCCGGAAAATCATTTTCAAATTTTAAAATATTCCCAACTTCTGCACCACGCCACCCATAAATAGATTGGTCGTCATCTCCAACACAGCATATATTACCCGTGCCTTGTGCAAGTAATCTTAACCATTGATATTGCGCAGTGTTGGTATCTTGATACTCGTCCACCATGATATATTTAAATCGCCTGTGGTAATCGGCTAATACTTGGTTTTCACTGTTTTTGAAAATATTGATGACATGTAGTAGTAAATCACCAAAATCGCAGGCATTTAGACTTTTTAGACGATTTTGATACAAGCGGTACAAATGAAGCAGTTTACCGTTTGCCACATCCCCCACCTCATCAAGAGAAACATTTTCTGGGGTTAGCGCACGATCCTTCCATCGATCAATAATAGACACAACCAATTTGGGCGCCCACTTTTTAGTATCAATGTTTTCGATCTCCATGATCTGTTTCATTAGACGGTTTTGGTCGTCTGGATCTAAAATCGTATAATTAGATTCCAAGCCTACAAGTTGACAATGTTGTCTGAGCATTCTTGCAGCAAGCGCATGAAACGTTCCAAGCCACCACCCTTCAACAGGCTGTCCTAATGTTTGTGCAACACGCTCTTTCATTTCAAGGGCGGCTTTGTTTGTAAATGTCACAGCCAGAATTTGTGAAGGGAAAACTTGGTTTGTATTAATTAAATGCGCCAAACGCGTCGTTAACACCCGCGTTTTACCTGTGCCAGCACCCGCAAGAACCAAAACCGCGCCATTAAGACTTTCAACGGCGTCTCTTTGGGGGGCGTTTAGGGTTTCGAGATATGGGTATTGTCGCTGAGCGTTCATCGTTTGCATATTTATAGATGTAGAGTGTAGTGATGTTTACGGCAAGATATAGATGCACAAATCGATGCTGATCTATTAGACACGAATTTTCGCCATGCCTGCTTTTTATGATTTATTCTTGGGACAAGAACACAACATTGAAACAGGCTTCGTTAAATACGATTTGATCCTCGCCATTGACATGTCTGATTGTATTTTCACTGACCTCAATGGTTTCTTTTGCAATTTGAGGCGCAAATACAACGAAATGCACATAATCATACGTCCATGGCACATCTTTTAATGTCTTTGAGTCAGGCAGGTTCGGCTCCGCATTAAGGCAGTCTATACGCAAAATATCTTTGCCAAAATCTGGTGACACATAAATCATTGTAAATTCTGGGCCTGCTTGGATTGCATCATTTCCAGAGCCGGCATCAATGATAGAATTTCCTGTTGCATAAATTTGGTCATCATCAGGACCTGCAAGGTGAACAACAACTTCTTTACCAAAAGACGCCTCACACGTGAGACGGTTACGCCCAGTGTCTCCCACAATATAGCCTTCTAAACCAGTGCATTTAGCCTCTGAGACGACACCTTCTTCTGCGTTATCAGGCACATTGGCAGCCACCGTAGATACTGGGGCTAATGTTTCATAAGAGAGCAAACTCTGTGTTGGCCCGCTTGTTGCGTTACTTAGGGGATAGAAGACAGGTAAACTTCCATTTTTTACTGACGAGTCAAATGCTTCAAGGAAGTTTTCAGCCTGCATGGGGGCATCCTGCCATACAGATTCATAGTTCGAGACAGTTGTCTTCAATAGGTTTACGATGCGCTCTTTTTGATTGACCTCTTCTTCGGTCAATTGTGCATCATCCTTTAACTGTTCGATATCGTATGTTTGCTGGGCGCTCAGGTCGAAACGGCGGGGCGGCTCAGGCTCAAAACTCACAACTGAAAAGCCGATATAACCAAAACCGAGTATAATAATGAATACCGCCGATAGGACTATATTTTTCATGAACGCCTCTTATCCTATTTTAAATTATCTGACGCAACGACAACTTGGTCACGCCCTTTGTTTTTTGCGCTGTATAATGCTTTATCTGCACGATTTAAAACATCATCAAGACTTTCGTTTTGTTTATACTCGGCAACACCTGCAGACATTTTAATTTGTCCAAGTACTTTCCCTGTGCTTCTGTTTACAATGTCTTTGGATGACACATTTGTGCGAAGCTGTTCTGCAACCTTAAGAGCATTTTCCTTTGATGTTTTAGGCAGTATAAGACCAAATTCTTCACCACCATAGCGGGCCACGATGTCGCCGCCTTTTACACTGCTTTTTAATGTTGATGCCACCAACCTCAGCACTTGGTCTCCGACTTGGTGACCGTACGTGTCGTTGAAGTTTTTAAAGTGGTCAATATCCACCATAAGGAGGGAGAAAGGAACCTTGCTTTCATTCGCCTGTTTTGCTGTCTCACTCAAGAGATCATCAAAGGCTTTTCTGTTCAATAGTCCTGTCAGGCTATCAGTTGCGGCTTCTTTTTTAATATTTTCCAGATCCTGTTGAAGCGTGGCCATGGCCTGCTTTGAACGGTTAAGCTCTTTTGCCAAGAGTTGGTTGTCTCGCAATATCTCTTTTGTATCATCAACAACAACGTTCAATATTTCTTTCAACTCGCCCGTCGTATCACGGCCGCTAATTGTTTCAGAGACAAGTGAGAGACGCTCCCCCCGTTCCAAGTTTGCATTATTGACGTTATCAATTTTAGTCGATAGGTCGATTACTGTGTCATAAACTTGAGATCCTGCTTTTTGAACAGCGTTATCTTTACGGCGATCATCAATGTATCGATTATAAACATTTTGAATGTCTTTGTCTGTGAATCCACCGTCTCTTTTTTCTAACATGTCGATGGCATGTGCAATATCTGGACTTTTGCCCTCGTAGTAGGCATACCAGACATGATAATTTTCTGGTGTAAGTCTCAGCTTTAGAGCATTAATTTTTTTCCACGCTTGTTTGCCGGTTTTTTGCGTTGTGTCTTCAGCCATATCTTATTTTATTCTCAATTACTTAAATCGATTTAGTTTAATCCCACTTAGACTTTACATCGAAAACGTCCGGATTGAAACTATTTAAAGCAGGAATGATATCTTTTGGATCATCAATAACCTGAAAAATATCCCTATGTCCTTCCAGCATGCATTTTTCCTCTATCATGCGATCAATCAAGGATAAAAAATCATCCCAATAATTATCAACGTTTACGATAATGATTGGCTTTGTATGCAAGCCGATTTGACGCCATGTTGCAACCTCTGCAAGCTCCTCCAATGTGCCTAGACTTCCTGGCAAAATTACAAAAGCATCCGACTTTTCTGCCATCATTGTCTTGCGCTCGTGCATTGTCTGAACGATGTAGGACTCTGTCAAACTTGTGTGGTCAACTTCTAGATTTTGCAAATATTCGGTAATGACGCCAATGACTTTACCACGTGCATCCAGTGCTGCATCTGCAACAATGCCCATAAGGCCTGATTTCGCACCACCATACACCAACGTTTTTCCAGCGCCGGCAATAATTTTTGCGGTTTCAACGGCAACATCTTTGTATTCCTGCTTTACGCGGTTACTTGAACTGCAATACACGCAAATTGATTGAATTTTATTGATCATATATTTTTTATCCCTAATCTTCTTTTCTCGTATTCTTATTCTTTTTTGTTTTCGACAGTGGCCTGATCTTGAGTAGATTCAAGGGCTTGCTCTTCGCTTACAAGCTCAACACTATATCCGCCACCCATCTCATGCGTGATCTTCCATGTAGGGCACTCTTCTATATCTTCAAACTGGCTTGAAATAGTCAGCATCTGTTTACATCTTTTGCTTGCCTGTTGCTGGTTAGCATCTTCAGACAAAGGCCCGCTTCGGTACTCGAGCTCAGGGCTTGTGCCGCAAAGCGCGTTTGTTTCAAGCACATCAAATTTTGGTCTACCATTATCTATGCCGTCAATAATTGCCACATATGTTTTCACACGCTGCTGTGCGCCAGCAACCGTATCTTTTGTGACACTGACACCATGCAAGATATATTCGTCGTCTTCATCACAATTAAGGTCGTAGTTGATACGAGATTTAGTATCCCATATCACCTGCGGATATTTCTCGTACAGGGCATTGATGTATTTAGGTACACTCCCAAACTCTGATGCTGTTAAAGGTTTTTCCATATTTTTTATTTTTTCATAGATGCGGTTATGTCTTTCCTGCGTTAGCGACGCTATGCATGATAACTCGTGTAACCTTGACAATGAAGGATCAGATAAAGAGGCCTCCCATGTGCATTGATTGTTTCTGTACTCGATCCACTCGCTTTGGATTTTGGAAAGATTTGAAGCATCTTCTTTTTCCAACTGTGATGAAAGCGTTTGATAGGCTTTATTTAACTCAGCCTCTGTCACTTTTTTATGTTCGGTAATGCATTTTAATGCCTCTGCTGTGCTTTCGATATTATCACAGTATCCCGCATGGTAATCAGTCACCGCAATCGCAGGTTTTGATACAGTTGTTATGGCCATACACAGCGCCAATAGTTTAACGAAATTTTGTTGTCTCATAAAGATCACCCTTGCACCATACGCCTAAAAATGGCAATTGTAACAGATATTATAGTGTTTAAAGAATACAGAAAGAGAATATAATGACAAGCAAAGATCAAGATCCTTCAACGTCTGAGCCAACATCAACTTTTAAAGATTTGCTTAAAACGATATGGGACACAATGACCTTTCCTGTTCACCCTGCAGGCTGGCCATTTATCATGGGTTTTGTTGTAATCACATTTATATTCTTTTTGATCGCCGAAGAGCTTGGCATGATTGGGACAGCACTTACATTATGGTGTGTATATTTCTTTCGTAACCCCGTTCGTGAAGTCCCAACCAAAGAGGGATTAATTATCTCACCTGCTGACGGGCTTGTTTCACAAATTAAGCATAACGTTACGCTTCCTAGTGAATTAGATGTTCCTATGGCTGAAGACGGCCTCGCAGATGCATCATACACGCAAGTCAGTGTTTTTCTTAATGTGTTCAACGTACATGTTAACCGTGTTCCTTTTACAGGCACAGTAAAACAGGTTATTTATCACCCAGGAAAATTCTTAAACGCGTCACTGGACAAGGCAAGCGAAGAAAACGAACGCAGCACAACACTCGTTGAGACGCACGATGGCAAGCTTTACGCCTTTGTACAAATTGCCGGTTTTGTTGCCCGTCGTATCCTCAACGACTTAAACGCTGGTGACGTGGTTGAAACAGGTCAGCACATGGGCATCATCCGATTTGGCAGCCGCGTAGACATCTACTTGCCAAAGGGTACAAACCCACTTGTTACAGTTGGTCAAACTATGATCGGTGGAGAGACAGTTATTGCAGACTTTAAATCTCGTGAAAAAGCCAGAGAAAGCGTTGCAATCTAATGCCTAAAGCCCCTTCACCTTCGAAGACAGACGCAAGTGAAACGCCAAGCGAAGCAACAAGCAAAAACAAGCTTGAGCTTTATAAGGTCATCCCAAATTTAATCACGCTGATGGCCTTAATATCTGGGCTGACCGCATTGCAGTTTGCCATCAAGGGCGATATTCATGTTGCCGTCATTTTATTGCTGGTATCTGCGATACTCGACATGCTTGATGGGGCAACGGCCCGCTTATTAAAAGCAGGCAGCCCGATAGGCGCACAGCTCGACTCTTTGTCTGATTTTTTATGTTTTGGCGTTGTTCCTGCATTTATTCTTTATATGTGGGGTTTAGATGAAGCAGGCAAGTTCGGCTGGATTGCAACCGTTGCGTTTGCAGCAGCATGTGCCCTTCGTTTGGCACGCTTTAATGTCGAGCAACCTGCCGTTCAAAAAACATCTGCGTGGAGTGAGGGCTTTTTCCAAGGTATTCCCTCTCCTGCTGGTGCTGGCTTGTCTCTTCTTCCGGTATATATATGGTTTCAAGCGCCAGACACGTTCGCAGCCCTATCTTTTGCAAATCCATTGATCGCAATATGGACGATTTTGGTTGGTGCATTGATGATTAGTCGTATCCCTACATGGTCAAGCAAGCAGCTACATATCCACCCTAAAATGCTCCTTCCCGTTATGGCCTTTTGCGCATTTATGTTTATCTCGCTTCTACACGCACCATGGACAACTCTTATGATTGTATCATTTGCCTATATCATAAGTATTCCATTGGCGTTGAAGGCGTTTAGAAAATACGAGCGTAATTATAACGTAGATAGTGAAGATTTGACCGACATGGCGCTTGGTTTTGATAAGGACGCTTAAACGTAAGCGCAAAAATCTATTTCTAAAAAATGAAAGATGAATTAGGCAAATGCGGCAGGAGCCGGACTACTCATTCCCGGTGAAGGCATCTTGTAATCCGCTTCATTAGACGCGGCAATCTCTTGCAATTGCTCGGTATTTTTAGCGTATTGGCGTGTTAACGCTTCCTCAATTGGTGATAATTCAGGATTAGAGGCTTCTGCGATAAATTCTTCAAAACCCATGTCATCAACGACGCTTTGTATGGCAGCGCCCCATTTTGCAACAGACAAACTTTGAGTCTCTATATCCATTTGAGGGGCTGGCGCCGGTGCAACCACTTGTTGCGAAGGAGCATCCATTTCATTATCTGCGTATGATGTGTAAGACATATCATTATCTGCATCATCACTGAAATATGATGGGCCATTATTTTTCATAGCACTTACAACTTGTGCGCCTGTGTGGAGCGCACTTCCTAGCGCAATCACGCCAGCGGCTGCGGGCATCATCGCCGATAGGGCGACTGCGGCACCTGTGCCGACTGAGATATTTTGTAAAAAACCAGCAGTAGATGCCTGCTGTTGTGGAGCCATTTTTTCTCCATACATGGCTTGTGCGGCTTGCTTCATCTCGGCAATCGCGCCCAATTGTTCTTGTGCGCTCGCGGCTTTTGCTGCGTGTGCGCCAGCATTGTTAAATTGTGTTCCAGTCGCATTGGTACCGCTGAGCGCCATACCCTCTACATTTGCAACCTTTTCCCATACACTACTTGCCATAAAAAACTTTCTCCAGTGTTATTATATTGCCATAAAACAGTTAAAAGAGTCTAAATAAATTTTTAAGGCTGTGAAAAAAGATAGTTTTTAGCCTCGCGTAGAGGTTCTACGGTAGCTGAGCGCTTCTGCAATATGCTTTTTTGTTAGTTCTTGGGCCGCAACAGATGCGTTGGCTTCTAAATCGGCAATTGTGCGCGCTAGGCGTAAAACGCGATGATAGGCCCGTGCCGATAATTTCATTTTGTCTGTGGCCTGCGCCATAAATGCCTTAGCCTCGCCGTCCATAGGCGCCACAGTTTCTAAAATTTTTCCATTGGCATAGGCGTTAACCTCATATTGCGCCCCTAAATTGGCATATCTTTGTGATTGTATTTGGCGTGCGCGCAAGACGCGCTGCGCGACGCTTTTTGATGATTGTGCAGGTGTATCAGTTTGTAAATCAGAAACCTGTACGGCAGGCACATCGACCACCACATCAATACGGTCGAACATAGGGCCTGAAATTTTACTTTGATAATCTCCCCCACAACGCGGTGCCTTCGTACATTCCATTTCTGGATCCCCCATATAACCACAACGGCAAGGGTTCATCGCCGCGATCAGCTGGAACCGTGCGGGATAGTTAACATGATAATTAACACGTGACACAAGGACACTACCTGTCTCAAGTGGCTGACGAAGAGCCTCCAAGGTTGATCTTTGAAATTCAGGAAACTCATCCAAAAATAAAATTCCATTATGCGCCAAAGAAATTTCTCCCGGCTTGGCCTTATTTCCCCCGCCAATCAATGATGGTTGAGAGGCTGAATGGTGCGGGTCGCGAAACGGACGTCTTGATAATAACCCTCCTTCTGGAAGAGACCCAGCCAGAGAGTGAATCATAGACACCTCAAGCGCCTCTTTAGGTGACAATTGCGGTAAAATGGATGGAAGACACGAGGCCAGCATTGATTTTCCAGAGCCGGGCGGCCCAATCATCAACATGTTATGCCCCCCAGCTGCTGCAATTTCAAGCGCGCGTTTTGCGGTTTCTTGCCCCTTAACTTCAGACAAATCAGGCCCTGTATGAGCGCGATCATCCTTTAACTTGGCTTCTGGTTTAACCAGCACTTGCGTGCCTTTTATATGGTTAATGAGCTGAAGCAAGTTTTTTGGTGCTAAGATGTCGATATCACCTGCCCACGCAGCTTCTGCGCCACAGGCTTTGGGAATAATTAGTCCTTTATTTTTTTCAGCAGCATGCATTGCCGCAGGTAAAACACCGTTGATGGCACGAATACTTGCATCTAGAGACAGCTCGCCAAGGGCAATATAGTTTGCTATGTCTTCGGCTGGTAAGGCATTCATGACCGCTAATACTCCAAGGGCTATAGGCAGATCATAATGACTGCCTTCTTTTGATAAATCAGCGGGTGCCAAATTAATTGTAATACGTTTTGCAGGCAAAGAAATACCAAGAGCATGGAGCGATGCGCGCACGCGCTCTCGGCTTTCTGCAACAGCCTTATCCGGCAGTCCAACAATCGCAAAGGCTGGCATACCTGATGCCATTTGAACCTGAACGTCAACGTCAAGGACGTCAACACCTTGAAACGCGACCGTTTTTATTGTTGCAATACTCATTATGGTTTCATAAATACCACAAGAACAAAAGCGGAACAACAATAAATTTAATACGTTATAAAATAGCTACATAACCAATCCATTATTTGAAAACGTTGGCTCGCTGTTATTTAACTATATTAGACATTACTAATATTAAAAAATCAGTCCTTTGAACGCATTTTACCAATTGGCTCTCCGCCTAGTAGGTGCAGGTGAAAGTGCGGAACTTCTTGGCCACCGTGCTCACCAGTATTCGCGATAGAGCGAAAGCCTTTTTCATTTAGTCCCTCGTCTTGTGCTATTTTTGTAACAGCCGCCCAAAAATCAGCTTGTTCGTCTTGTGAGGCATTTGAGGCAAAATCAACGATGTCAGTATATGGCCCCTTAGGTATAACCAAAATATGTCGAGGTGCGGCAGGTGAAATATCATTGAATGCCAATGTCTTTTCGCTTTCAAATACTTTATCGCAAGGGATATCACCCTTTAGAATTTTTGCGAATATGTTGTCTTGATCGTATGTCATGTGGCGCGCCTCTCATTTTAATTTTTATCTCACCAGCATAAAAAAAAGCACTGGTTTGATCCAGTGCTTTTCTTTCTTTTAGGAGACTAAACTCTTA
>DDIM01000008.1:106335-112371 GCA_002338525.1 Micavibrio sp. UBA1850
TACTTGTCGCCCTCATCAAGGGTTTGTTGCGGGCTTGGCTGCGCGCCTTTTGTACGCTGCCATGACGCATCCGACTCTGCTCGCTGGATAGATTTTGAACGACAGTAGTACAATGACTTCACGCCTTTCTTCCATGCTTCCCAGTGAATGCGGTGCAAATCTTTTTTGTTTACGCTTGCTGGTAAGAAGACGTTCAATGACTGTGCCTGACAAACGAACGGTGTACGATCACCGGCATGCTCAACCAACCATCTTTGATCAATCTCAAAAGCTGTTTTGAATACATCCTTTTCGTCTTGAGACAAAAAGTCCAAGTGTTGAACAGAGCCTTCGTTCGTAAAGATTGATGACCAGATTTCTTCTGTATTTTGTCCGTGCTGTTCCAAAACCTCTTGCAAGTATTTGTTCTTCACAGGGAATGAACCAGACAATGTTTTGTGTGTGTAGGCATTTGCCGCCACAGGCTCAATCCCAGGAGATGCGCCACCACAAATAATCGAGATTGATGCGGTTGGTGCAATCGCCATTTTGTTAGAAAAACGCTCTTCAATACCGTAATCTTTTGCATCAGGACATGCGCCACGCTCTTTTGCAAGAAGTTGTGATGCATCATCTGCTTGGCGTTTAATGTGTTGGAACATACGACGGTTCCAAACTTTAGCCATCACTGATTCCATAGGGATCATTTTTTGTTGTAAGAACGAGTGATATCCCATAACACCCAAACCGACTGAGCGCTCACGCATTGCAGCATATTTTGCGCGCTTCATCGAATCTGGTGCTTTGTTGATAAAGTCCGTCAGAACATTATCCAAGAAACGCATTACGTCTTCGATCATGGTGGGGTGGTCTTGCCATTCGTCAAACTTTTCCAGGTTGAGCGAGGACAGACAACATACCGCCGTTCTATCATTACCCAGATGATCTTTTCCTGTTGGTAATGTGATTTCTGAACATAGGTTTGACATTTTGACGTTCAAACCTGCCATTTTGTGGTGATCAGGAATCGCATCATTTACGTGGTCGATATAGATGATATATGGCTCACCTGTCTCGATACGTGCTGTAAGCAGACGTATCCATAGGTCACGCGCGCTGACTTTATCAACAATCGCATTATCTTTTGGTGAACGAAGCGCCCACTCATCGCCGCGCTCTACCGCTTGCATAAATGAGTTAGGAATCAACACACCGTGGTGCAAGTTCAATGCTTTACGGTTAGGGTCTCCTCCTGTTGGACGACGAATTTCAACAAATTCCTCAATTTCAGGGTGCCAGATCGGTAGATAAATTGCCGCTGATCCACGACGAAGTGAACCTTGAGAAATTGCCAATGTTAGAGAGTCCATCACGCGGATAAACGGTACAATTCCTGATGTTTTTCCGTTACGACCCACTTTCTCACCAATTGAGCGAACATTCCCCCAGTAAGAGCCGATACCCCCACCAAGTGACGCAAGCCACACATTTTCATTCCAAAGTTCGACAATTTCACCCAAAGAATCGTTTGTTTCATTCAAGAAACATGAGATTGGCAAACCACGGCTAGTCCCACCGTTTGAAAGAATCGGTGTTGAAGGCATGAACCACAACTTTGACATGTAGTCGTATAAACGCTGAGAGTGTGCAGAGTCATCACCATAATACATGGACACACGAGCAAAGAGATCTTGAGGATGCTCTTCTGGAAGAAGATATCGATCATACAATGTCTCAATACCAAATTTAGTGAGATTTTCATCTCTTGCGCGGTCTATCTTAACGCGATTTCCACGCTCTATGTGTGCGACATCGTACATACAATTCTCCTCTTAAGCGCCTTCACAACAAAAGCCCTTTGTAACGTTGTTATTATCTTTTTTGTCTATGATGACGGTAGTGCGATAAACACTATCCGTAGCGGTTTGACTTTTAATACCCTACTATATCTCGTGGGTCTCGCCAATCAGAAAATTTTCCTATTCCACTGCTTTTTGCATCACTCATTCTAAAAAAACAGATTCTAATCAGCGTGAATAGCGGTTTTCGACTCTTCTCCACAATTTGATTCTTTTAATGTTTTTTTGTATTTTTTTTATTAATACGGACACAATATATAGTGTTACTAGCTCAGTCATGCTAAAAACAAATCATGATAACGAGAAACAGAAACACTAAAATTGTAGCCACAATTGGCCCCGCCTCAAGCTCCACAGAAATGATAGAAAACCTGTTTTTAGCAGGCGTAGACGTCTTTCGATTGAATTTCAGTCATGGCGCAGCCGCTGATCATAAAGAGCGACTCGGCATTATTCGTAACTTAGAGAAAAAACATAACCGCTGTGTAAGCGTTATTGCCGACATGCAGGGGCCTAAGCTTCGGGTTGGGAAATTTAAAGACGGATCAATTGATGTCAAAAAAGGCGATGTGATTCGCTTTGATCTTGACCCCACCGAAGGGGACGAAACACGCGTGTGCCTTCCCCACCCGGAGGTTCTTGATGCGCTCGATAAAGGCGCACAGATATTGGTTGATGACGGGAAAGTCCGAATCACCATTATCGAAAAAGGTGACGATTACCTTGTCGGTAAGGTTATGGCCGGTAAAAAACTGTCAAACAACAAGGGCTTTAATATCCCTAATGTTATGCTTCCTATCTCGGCGTTGACAGATAAAGACCGTAAAGATTTAACATCAGCCCTTGATATGGGCGTAGATTGGATTGCGCAATCTTTTGTACAAAAACCAGCCGACGTTGCCGAAGCTAAAAAATTGATCGCTGGGCGCGCCGCATTGATGGTTAAAATTGAAAAGCCCTCTGCGATTGAGTATTTTACAGAAATTTTAGACCTTGCCGATGGCGTTATGTTGGCGCGCGGTGATTTGGGTGTTGAAATTCCACCTGAAAATGTCCCTGCGACACAAAAACATGTGATTCGCCAAGTCCGCGCAAGCGGCAAGCCCATTGTGGTTGCGACACAGATGCTTGAATCCATGATTGAAAGTCCAACACCGACACGCGCAGAAGCCTCAGACGTTGCCAATGCCGTCTACGATGGAACAGATGCCGTGATGCTTTCTGCCGAGACAGCAGCAGGCGACTACCCTCTCGAATCGGTGACTATCATGAGCAAAATTTTGGAAAAAGTTGAAGCCGACACAATATATCGCCAACAAATGGACGATCGTCACCTTGATGCCGAGGCAGATCCATCGGATGCGATTACGGTTGCCGCAGACCAAGTGGCAAAGGATGTAAAAGCCAAATGTATTGTAAACTACACAACGTCTGGCCTGACTGTTCTTAGAACTGTGCGCCAGCGCCCAGCACTTCCGATTATTTCGCTTACGCAAAATATGTCGGTCGCCCGTCGCCTGAGTGTTTCATACGGTGTGCGCGGCATTCACGTGACAGACGTTGATAATTTTGCAGACACAGTTGCAAAGGCAACAATTGTTGCAAAAGAACGCGGGTTTGCCAAAAAAGGCGACAAGCTTGTGTTAACCGCAGGAGTACCGTTTGGAACCCCCGGATCAACCAATGCGTTGCGAATCGTTTGGGTTGACTAGCTTTAATCCGCGCCTTTAGCCAAAGCGTGCATTAACAATATTTGAAACTATCTCTTTTGTAAGTCTTTCATGTCTTATCTTTGATGATTTGAAGACACCTTCAATAGGACAGTTTTGTGCTGTGTCTCTGCTTGTTTTATTAACTGCCTCTAACATCATGGACGTTTTGGCGAGGCTAGTGAAAATCATTCGGCATGTTTGCGGATTTTTATCGCCAATTTCTGCAACAGATTTTGCATCAGTATCAGCCGCGCCAATAACCGACATTTTTAACATGGCATGATCTTCACATGTCTTAAACCCTGCGGAAGAATATAGCCGAGACATAAGCCCAATACTCGCCTCCTCTTCAGTTCTAAGAATTCGGTTTAACGCATACTGAGCAAAGGATGTAACGCTCGGTCGGTTTAAAAGTGCATCAAACTTTCTTAGATGGTTTTTGAGTAGAGGATCGACGGTTATCTCTTCTAATTTTTCTCCAGAGTTTGCTGAACTATGCAACATAGTTGCGGCTAAGGCTTCTGGTGAGACAATTTCTTTAGCCAATGCATACAATCCAGCTGTATCTTAGTATTTTTCCAGGAATACAGATTGGATCTTGGAGGCCTCTTTTTGATATATTTTATCACCAAAGCGGCTTTTAAAATCTTGAACAGCGACTTTGTCAGCGTTAACTGCGCGGGAAAACGCAAAACGAATCACAGGAATGTCAGGTAGGTATGTGTCTTCAAATTTTGTCATTGATGTAGCCTTTTCCTATTTATGGAAAAACACTACAATTTTAGTTCACATAATTCAATGTTTTTATGATTTTACAAATTCGCGGTCGCAATATCCACACGTAAGCCTATCTTTACCATCAAAGCTATAATAGACGATCGGATGCCCCATGGCGCCTTGCCCACCGTCGCATGAAACGCCATCGGCGCTTTTATCAACTTTAATGATTTCTGGGGCGGAGACTAATTTCGATGTTGCCATTATTTGTTAACTCTTTATTTGGGATTCATGTATAAATTATACGCATGAATAGTCTACAATCTAATGATATGAAATTCAAATGGGTATCGGCGCACAATGCAGAAAATCAGCAAGATTATGTCGTGCTGACACTTCCTCTTGATGGCTTAATCGAAAGTTGGCGTGCCTCTATAGTTGCCCATGAATGGTTATATCAGGGGCAATGTCGCGCCAAAGACGACCTCAAGACTGATGATTTAAAACAGGAATGGCAAAATATATGCGATCAATTTGAATCTGGCGCAGATATTGAACGCCCGCTACTTGGGATTGGTATGCTTGATAATATTGAAGTAGGCACAAACCGCGCCGTTGTAAGTGTGGCGCATCATTTAGGCCTGTCATCCATTGAGGCCTTAGCCCCCAAATCAATGGCAGACACAATCGATAGTCTTGCAAGACTATAAACGCCTAAAACGGCTATTAATCGTATCTAAGATCTCTCGCTTTTCCGTGGAACACCTTGTATGCCACAAACGTGTAGCCAATTAAAACAGGCAGCACGATAAGCGCACCAAATAGAATAATCATTAACGATTCAGGCGCACTTGCCGCCTCTACGATTGTCAGCTGATCCGGTACGATGTAAGGGAAGAAGCTGTATGCCAATCCATAAAAGCATAAAATATATATGCCCACCGTTAACGTAAACGGCAACCAGGAAAAGCTGTCACCTTTGGTTGGCAGGCGGTTAAGGGTAAAGAGTGTCCCTATTACCAAAAGCCCTGTGACAACGGGTATCGGCGCCAACATGAAAATCTCTGGAAGGCTAAACCATTTATCAAAAATTCGAGTACTCATAAGAGGCGTTGTAATAGACACAAGTACAATTCCCGCAATTGTTGCATAGATGCTGTATTTAGCCCATTTGACGGCCTTTTTTTGTAAATCGCCTTCGCATTTCATAATCATCCAGCACGCGCCGATCAAGCAATACCCCGCCGATACACATACCCCAATCAGAAGAGAGAATAAGATTGCGCGCATACCCTTTTCAAATCCAAGGATATACGCGCCAAGCATGTATCCTTGTGACATAGATGTCATAAGAGACCCGAAGAAGAATGAAAAATCCCAGCGCTTTTTGTAATGTTCCTTGGCTTTGACACGAAAGTCAAATGCGATCCCTCTAAAGATAAGACCTATGAGCATAATCGCCACGGGCATGTATAGGTTTGTCAGTATCACGCCATGAGCTGCGGGAAAGGCCACCAATAGCAATCCAACCCCAAGCACGAGCCATGTTTCGTTGGCATCCCAAAAAGGGCCAATTGAGGCGATCATCCGATCTTTTTCTTTGTCTTTTGCGGCTTGGCTGAGGATTCCCACGCCTAAATCATAGCCATCAAGAACGGCATATATGATCATCGACAACCCCATAAGAAATGCAAACACATAAGGAAGCCAGTCACCGCTACTTATAACATTAGATATTTGTTCCATCGTCCCTGTCCTAACTCTGTCCT
>DDIM01000008.1:112582-137270 GCA_002338525.1 Micavibrio sp. UBA1850
CTGTCCTAACTCTGTCCTTACTCAGTCATTTCGTCAGTAATTTCGTCTGCTGCTTTTGAGGCGGCACTTCGACGTTCAATACCCGTTACTCTGTCTTTTTCAGGGTCTTGTCCGCCGCCTTCACCAGCTTTATTGGCCATATAGTAAAGTGTTGTAATAAACGCCCCCATGATCAAAACATAAACAGACAAGTATATAGCAAGCGTGGTTCCTACCATTGGCACAGGAATATCCGCAACAGCATCCTCTGTTCTTAACACGCCGTATACCAGATATGGTTGGCGACCAATTTCTGTCACGTACCAACCTGAAACTGTTGCCACCCACCCAGAAAAGGTCATACCAATTAATGTCCATGCCACTGGTTTGCTGAGGTCTTTTTTACGTGTAATTGTGATAAATGCCCACCATGAGGTGATCAGCATTAAAATGCCTGTCCCAACCATAATACGGAACCCCCAAAATAGTGGGGCCACAGGTGGGTGATCACCAATATAGTCATTAAGACCTGGCACTTCGCCACCCCAATCATGGCGCAGGATGAAACTTGCAAGATTAGGGATTTCAATTGCATATTTGTTTGTACGCTCTTCTTCATCAGGAATGGCAAATAACACCAAAGGCGCGCCTTCCTGAGTTTCCCAGTTGGCTTCCATGGCTGCAACTTTTTGTGGTTGGTGTTCAAGCGTGTTTATACCGTGCAAATCACCCATGAATATTTGTAGCGGAATGAGTATCGCAGCCAATGTTACCCCTGTTTTTAGGGCGGCAAGCACGCAGTCTGTTCGGTCATTACGAAGCCATCTATAGGCGGAAATACCCGCAACCAGGAAACTTGCCGTTAAGCCTGATGCCAATAACATATGCGTTAATCGATATGGCATAGACGGGTTGAACACAATCTCAAACCAGCTTGTCGCATGCGCCTGACCATCGATCATTTCAAAACCAACAGGTGTTTGCATCCAGCTATTCAGCGCGATAATCCAAAACGCAGACGCCGTGGTTCCAAACGCGACCAAAAATGTTGCCAAATTATGCAACCAAGCCGGAACACGACTAAACCCGAAGAGCATAATGCCTAAGAATGTGGCCTCTAAAAAGAATGCGGTAAGAACTTCGTAGGCTAAAAGAGGCCCTGCGATATTCCCAACGGTGTTCATGAAGCCTGGCCAATTTGTTCCAAATTGGAACGACATTGTAATTCCCGTCACAACACCGACTGCAAAACAAAGTGCAAAGACCTTTGTCCAAAAGAAATACGCGCTCATCCATTTATCATTTTTGGTGCGCATATATGACAGTTTGAAAAACAGTAATATCCAACCAAGGGCGATAGTGATCGTCGGGAATAAAATATGGAATGTTATATTTGCTGCAAATTGTATTCTAGAGAGCAGAAGTGGATCAGCGATTGTTTCCATATTTTTAAGTCCTTTCCCAGACGGTACCTTCTCTTGTGTCTTTTATAGTGATCCCTTGCGCAGACAAAATCTCACGGATTTCGTCAGAGCGAGTAAAATCTTTATCCTTTTTCGCCTGATTTCGCTCAGCGATTAAGGCTTCAATTTCTGATATATTCTCGTCGTCGCCGTTTGTAAAGTCTGGATTTTTAATTCCTAAAATATTCATACTCCACAATAAATACGCATCCTTTTCATCTTGCGGTGTTTCGGATTTTACAAGTGCGTTCAATTCTGCAAATGCTTGAGGCGTGTTTATATCGTCTAACAAAGCCTTTAATATTGGCTCATATATTTTGGGTTGCACATCTTGGTTTTTGAGCGCGTTTTGGGCACGGTTGAGCAGTTTTTTAGCATCTTTTAAGCGTTGCTGTGTCCAATCCAATGGTTGGCGATAATGTGATGACAAAATTGCCAAACGCAGCGCACTTCCATCGTGACCTTCTTTTAACAGATCATGAGCCAGCGTCACGTTGCCCAAAGACTTGGACATTTTTTCGCCTTCAATGGTCAAAAAACCATTATGAACCCAGTATTTTGCAAAATTTGAAAGGTCACCTGTTTTGTGCGCACAGCAACTTTGCGCAATTTCATTTTCATGATGAGGGAATTTTAAATCTGCACCACCACCGTGAATGTCGAAAGGCAAGCCTAAATGTTCTTCTGCCATGGCCGAACACTCAATGTGCCAGCCCGGGCGACCATAGCCCCAAGGACTGTCCCACCCCACTTGGTCAGGGGTGCTTGGTTTCCACAAAACAAAATCGGCGGGGTCTTTTTTGTAGCTTGCAACTTCGACACGTGCGCCTGCCACTTGTTCGTCGCGAGAGCGTCCTGACAGCCCGCCATACTCGGGAAACGATGGAACATGAAACAAAACATGTCCATCGGCTTCGTAAGCATTATTGTTTTCAATGAGTTTGCTGATTAGAGCGATCATATGTGTGATATGGTCAGTGGCCAGAGGCTGGATATCTGGTGCTTTGACACCTAATCCCGCCATATCTTCATTATAAATTTTTGTATATTTTTTAGTGATCGCGTCAATAGGCTCGCCCGTGTCTAAAGCCGCCTTCATAATCTTATCATCTACATCTGTAATATTTGAGACGTAGGTCACTTTTGGATAAATTTGCGCCAACACATTTCTGAGCACATCAAATACGACGGCCATGCGCGCATTTCCTATGTGAGCATAGCTATATACCGTTGGTCCACAAGCATAAAGGCGCACGTGACCTTCATCTAGCGGCGTAAATCGTTCTTTTTGTTTTGTAAGAGAATTATATAAATAAAGCTGGCTCATAGTTTTTGTTTAAAGGATGAGCCCACAAGATTCAATAGATGATTTATTGCGATTTTTTACTACTTATTTACAGCAAGAACAATCGCAACTTTTACCGCATTTATTTTTGCATTCACATTGTGTACAATTGCAATTCATAAGTCGCCTCCCTTTTTACTTATTATTCATCAATTCTAGCATAATACAGTTTGAAAATCCAAAAAATGAGTACGCAAGACCGCCAAGACAATTCTACTAAGCAGATAGTTAAGCTAATCCCTATGTGGATTCCTATAGTGATTGGAAATTTAATTCCCCTTTACGGTGTGTTGTTTTGGGGGTGGGATATATTTGCGATTTTCTTTCTTTATTGGATTGAAAACATCATCATCGGTTTCTTCACTGTCGTTAAAATACTTTGTATCGGCGCTTCAGGATTTTTAAAAGCTGGCGGAGGTGAAAAAATTACCAGAATTATAGGCGTCCCATTTTCGATCGGTTTTTTTACATTCCACTATGGCATGTTTTGTATGGGGCATTTGACGTTTATAAAGTCGTTCTTTTACGAAGGGACTTTTGAAGGAGGTGTATTTGGCCCTTCAGAAACCTTTTCATTTACCCTCAATGTTGCCCAAGATGGCCTTATATATGGTATTTTGGCCGTATTTATCATCGAGCTTTTGAGAACAAGTAAAGACTTACTGTCACCCAATCAAGCAAATGGTATATTTCCAGAGCTTAGCAAACGCTTAAGAAACCGGAAAAACTCTCATCTTAGCCAAGAGGCCACCGATAAATTTGCGCTTATACAGCTTGCAATGTTTGCCCCATACGGGCGTATCATTGTTTTGCATTTAACGATTATATTTGGCGGCATACTTGCCGAAAAGCTCGGCACACCTTTATGGACATTAGGGCTTCTTATTGTTTTGAAAATAGCATACGATTTGGGGCTTATACACCCGATCAGAAAAACCAAACACAAGAAAAAAGTTAGGTAAAATTTCACATGACCACATCCATGACGCTTCCCCTTTGGTATGATTTACACGTTCATTTGCGGCAGGGCGAAAATATGAGCGTTTATATTCAAGCTCAACTTGATATGGGGTGTGCCGGTGTACTTGCTATGCCGAACACAAAACCACCTGTTGGAAAAGTGTTAGAATCTGATCCTGTGGATGGATATTGGAGCATTGAAAATTATATGGGCCAAATCATGGATGCCGGTGGCACGGCGTTTAAAAGTGTCATTACACCATTGTATCTCACAAAAGATACCAGCGCAGAAATGATTAAAAATGGCGCGGCCTCTGGCATGTTAAAGGCATGTAAATACTACCCACCGCATGGCACAACTAACGCAGATCACGGCAGTCCGCTGGCTGGGTTTATAGATAACGGCGTTTTTCAAGCTATGAGCGATGCCGGCGTGGTTTTATGTATTCATGGTGAAGAGCATGGGACAACAGGTGTTGATTATTTTGATGCCGATCATAATGCTGAAAAGAATTTTTATCTCAACGAAATGCCTGCCTTGCGCGCGGCGTTTCCTGATTTGAAGATTGTGTGTGAACATATAACAACAAAAGAAGCCGTTTCATTTGTAAAGAGCTCTTCTGACAATATCGCAGCGACAGTAACACCACAACATTTGCTGTATACCGTGGGTCATCTGGTTCAAGGTTTAAAATATCATTTGTATTGCCTTCCACTTGTCAAGTTTGATGCTGATCGTGATGCCATTCGCAATGCTGTAACAGATCCTGACAACACAAAATTTTTTGCAGGCACAGACAGCGCCCCCCACACAACTAAGGCCACGCCGTGCGGGTGTGCAGCTGGGTGCTTTACCGGCGGTGTTGCTCCTCAGCTATATGCGCAAGCATTTGAAGAGGCTGGCCTAGATTTAAATGATACACACGCACAAAAGAGTTTTGAAAAATTCTTATGTCTGAATGGGCCCCAGTTTTACGGCTTAGACATTCCAGAAGAAACTTTTACACTCATGCGCGTAGAAAGCGACGTTGAAACGCTCCAGTGTGGTAGTGAAAGTGTAACGCCATTGCCGCTTGGTTTAGGAATGAATACTATCGCCTGGTCTATTAAGCGTAGCTAGATGCCAGAATTTATATCTATTGATATTATTGCTGGGGTCGTGATCGCGCTTTGCGTTCTTGCGTTCATATATTTTGTTTTTGGAAGGGAAAAATACCCCTACTATGCACGAGACGCATTGCTGACAAACACCGAGCTTCGCTTTTATAAAACGCTTACTCAAATATGCCAGCGCCATTACCCAGATCTAGGCATTGCCATGCAGGTTCGCATTGCCGACATCATAAATTGTAGTGAATCTGATTGGCTACGTGGGTATGGACCGCGGATTTCTGCCAAACATATTGATTTCGTTTTGTTTGAAAAAAACACGACTGAAATTTTCCTATGTATTGAGCTTGATGACCCCTCTCATGACAAGGCCGATCGTAAAAAGCGAGACAAATTTGTTAATCAGGTCCTAAAAGCCGCAGATGTGAATTTGCTGCGTATTATGACAAAAAACATGCATAATCAATCATTTATACTTGGACAAATAAAAGAATTTATAGAATAATGCACTTTAGTAGATGTATCTAATATAAACGAAATTTTAACGATATTTATGTAAAATTTTAGATAGTGTTGTTGTTTTTGGGCTACAGCGACCTGATAGAATTTAAAGGAAAACAGGATTTACGGAATTTTTCATGGCTTATACAACAACGAACTCAACACCGCGTGCGGCATCAAAACCCAGCGCAGCGAAGTCAAAAAAGTTGAAAACTATTTTAATGTCTGGCGATCAAATTTGGCGCAGCAGACTAAGCGGACGCGTTGCGCTTGCCGTCTTTTTGACCATTATGACGGTACAAGCGGCTGTTCTTGCGTTAACCGTTAAAGGATACGAAGCCAATAAATTGCGTGAGCTAAAAGACAGCGCAAAAAGCTCAATCATACCCACTCTAGATTACAGAAATAATAAAGAGCTCTTTACAATGCCACTTGACGATGGCGAGCTCCGTAGACTGGTTGCTCATACCAATATAAGTGGTATTTCAATTTACTCGATTGATTTTAACCTTTTAGGATATAAGGGCGAGCCTACTAATATATTCCTAAACAACCCTCAGGATTTAAACAAAACTTACTTTAGTAACGATGGGCGCGATTATGAAATTGTGCTTCGTCCACGCGATCTTAATAGCCAACCTTACTATATGGTTGTTCGCCTTAATGCCACGAATGTCATGCTCGACACATTCAATCATGTGCGCGACACAATTATGATTATGCTTTTGATGTCGGCTTTTGTGACAGTGGTTCTTATGATTGCCCTTGGCAAGTGGTTGATTGAACCGATCATCTACTTACAGCAAAATCTAATGGCGGCTGCCAGAAACCCTGAAAAACCGCTTATTGAGACAACAAAATACAGCGCAAAAGATGAAGTCGGAAACGCCATTCATCTAGCACAAGATTTGATCCGCCAAAATGCCAAAAACATTCACGAGATTAAAAACCGTGCCCAAGATCAAATTCACAAGCTTGCTTATTATGACAGCCTTACAGGGCTTCCTAATCGCGCCAGCTTTTTGGAAAAACTATCTGAGTTTAGAGAAAGTGATGACACAGCGCCATATGACAAGAATATGCGTTGCGCAATTATGGCTCTTAACCTTGACCACTTTAAAGATATCAACGACTCGATGGGACATAATGTCGGGGACGCCATATTAAAATCTGTCGGCCTTCGCCTACGCTCGTCTTTACCTGATTCTGTTGTTGTTGCGCGTACAGGCGCGGATGAGTTTTCAATTAAGATGCCATTAACAGGTACATTGAATAGCTCAAAGAAAGCTGCTGAAAAAGTACAATCTATCATTCGTATGGCGCCGTTTTCTGTCTTTAGCGAGGAATTTCAGGTTAGAGCCTCAATGGGTGTCTCTACGTTCCCAGACGATGGCTATGAGCCAGAACAAGTTCTTAAAAATGCTGATATTGCGCTTAATCGTGCAAAAGAGGCTGGCCGCGACACGTTCCGTGAATATATGGAAGACTTTGATCAGGCCGTACAAGCGCGTTTCCAAATGCTGCGTGACCTTCGCGATGCCATCGAAAGCGACCAGCTTAGCCTTAACTTCCAGCCACAGCTGAACCTTAAAACGGGTGAAGTGATCGGCGCAGAAGCCTTGATCCGTTGGTGGAAACCTGATTCAAGTAAAGAAGGCGGACACTGGATTTCACCGGGTGAATTTATTCCAATTGCCGAACAATCTGGTTTGATCGTCCCCATTGGAGAATGGGTTCTACTCAATGCGTGTAAAACAGCCAAAAAATGGCATGACGCAGGCCACAACATTCGTATTGCCATTAACGTGTCTGGTGCACAATTCCAACAAAGTGATATTGTCGGCTATACACGCAAAGTCCTTAAATCTACAGGTGTGCTTCCACATCTAGTCGAACTTGAGGTAACAGAAAGTGCTTTCATGGAAGACATTGAGCACACCGTTGAGACACTTAAAAAACTGCACCAACTGGGTGTCGAGCTTGCGATTGATGATTTTGGTACAGGATACTCTTCTTTGTCTTATTTGCGTCAATTCCCGATTGATCGCTTGAAGATTGACCAATCATTCATCCGTAACGCCTTAACGGACAGCAACGATGCATCAATCACAAGCACCATTGTCACATTGGGGCACGCCCTGAACTTGAAAGTGATTGCGGAAGGTGTTGAGACACTTGAACACCAAAAGTTCTTGGTCGAGCAAGGGTGCGATGAAGTACAAGGGTTCCGTTATTCTCGCCCTGTGCCTGAGGCTGATTTCATCAAGTTTATTGACACCTACACGGGTGAATTAGACTATTTTCAATAGCACTGCGCCTCTAAATTGAGGCACAGCTGCGCTGTTTGCGCATTCGTGTGTTGACATCATATGTATCTTGGCTATTCATTAACTTATGACACACTATATTTCATCAAAATCTACCGCCCTCTCCGGACATATTAAAATCCCTGGAGACAAGTCAATTTCACACCGCGCCGTTATGTTTGGCGGCATCGCGGAAGGTGAAACACTCATCTACGGCTTGCTTAATAGTGATGATGTGATGTGCACCGCACAAGCAATGCGAGAGATGGGCGCCAAAGTTTCGAATCGAGGTGATGGCGTGTGGAGCATTCACGGCGTTGGCAAAGGCGGTTTGAAATCACCTAAAAAACCCTTGGATATGGGCAATAGCGGGACATCGACACGCTTGCTGCTTGGGCTTTTGTCAGGATATGATGTCACCGCTGAGTTTGTAGGCGATGCCTCTTTGTCTAAACGGCCGATGGCACGCGTCACAGACCCTTTAACACAGATGGGGGCTACCTTTAAAAGTGATGGCAAGGATGGACTGCCACTTACAATGCAGGGCTCATCTTCGTTAAATGAAATTACATACAAGTTGCCTGTTGCGTCTGCACAGGTGAAATCCGCGCTGATTCTTGCGGCATTAAATGCACAAGGCACAAGCACGATTACTGAGCTAGAGCCTACTCGCGATTACACTGAATCAATGCTTCAAGCCTTTGGCGTAAACGTCACATGTGAGGGTTTGGACATT
The DNA here is from genome assembly GCA_002338525.1 of Micavibrio sp. UBA1850. Taxonomy (GTDB): domain Bacteria; phylum Pseudomonadota; class Alphaproteobacteria; order Micavibrionales; family Micavibrionaceae; genus UBA1850. Next base: position 120,983 of record DDIM01000008.1, read on the forward strand.
ACCATTGAAGGCGGTCAAACGTTGGAGGGGTGCGCCATTGATGTGCCGGCAGACCCAAGTTCTGCGGCCTTTCCAACTGTTGCAGCCCTTTTATGCGCAGGTTCAGACCTAACGCTAAATAATGTAGGACTGAATGCGCGTCGTGATGGGTTATACCGTACACTCGTTGATATGGGTGCTGATATAATTTTCAAAAATGAACGAACACAAGGTGGTGAAAAGGTTGCAGACCTTGTCATCAAGCATAGCCCCTTGAATGGCGTAGAGGTTCCAATCGAGCGTGTATCTTCTATGATTGATGAGTTTCCAATCTTTGCCGTTGCCGCATCATGCGCATCTGGAACCACAACAATGAGAGGCTTAGCCGAGCTACGCGTTAAAGAAAGTGATCGCCTTGGTGTTATGGCTAAGGGCTTGAAGGAATGCGGCGTTGACCTTGAAGAGGGCGATGACTATCTCATCATTCATGGGACGGGAGCTGCTCCTAAAGGCGGTGCTGAAATTGTCACACAGCTTGACCACCGCATTGCAATGAGCTTTTTAGTGTTGGGCCTTGTAAGTGATGAGCCGATCACAATTGACGATGCCAGCCCTATCATGACCTCATTTCCGACATTCATAAGCGGCATGAAGGATATTGGCGCTGATTTTCGCGGCGAAGATGAGCCGGAAAATGAACCATTAGAGCTATCTTTAGATACAATAGAACATTTAAATTGAGAGTTGATCCCAAATGAACACACCTTTTGTTGTCGCAATTGATGGACCTACGGCTAGTGGCAAAGGCACACTTGCATCAAAAATCGCAGCCCGACTTGGATTTGATTACATGGACACAGGCGCGTTGTATCGCGGCGTTGCCAAAACAGCGCTCGACCAAGGGCTTGATACCACTAATGAAGATGAAGCGATCCAAGCCGCGCAATCTATGTGCCAAAATTATGATCTAAGCCTTCAAGATGATCCACGCATCCGAACAGAAGCCGTTTCCAAATGTGCATCTGAGGTGGCCGCTATACCTCAAGTACGCGCCCTTTTACTGGCATTACAAAAGGATTTTGCCAAACGTAATGTTGCAGGCGTTGTGATTGAGGGGCGTGATATTGGCACAGTTATATGCCCTGATGCGCCGGTTAAATTATTTATAGATGCGAGTGCCGAAATTCGCGCTGAACGCCGCTATAAACAATTAAAGGATAAGGGGTTAGAGGCCGACTATGACGCCATTTTGGAACAGCTCCACATACGTGATGGGCGTGACTCTGGTCGCAAAACTGCCCCAACGCGCGCCGCTGAAGACGCGATTATTTTAGACACATCGACAATGAGTGCTGATGAAGTCTTACAAAAGTCTTTGCAGATTATCACAGACCACTATACATCTTAACGCGCCCCGTTTGTAGACATAATTATCAATAATTATAATTACAATCAAAATCTTGAGTCGGTTTTCTTTGCCTTTTTTTGCAAGAATCCCTTGCATTCTGGCTGAAAATCATTAGAACCCAGTGTTAGATGTTTATTTGTACGTCTTTTTATCACTCTTTGGAGTTATATCTACGGCGGGAAACTATGAATGCTCATCTATATTACGATCCTTGAAAGGAATACTAAAAATGGCACATATTGCTGCAAATTTAAAAGACCGTGACGGCTCTCCGGAGTTCGCGGCACTCTTGGATGAGAGTTTTAACGATAAAAAATCAATCGAGGGGTCTGTAGTTAGCGGAAAAGTCGTTAACATTGATACAGAATTCGCGATTGTTGATGTAGGTTTGAAATCTGAAGGACGCATTCCATTGCGTGAGTTTTCAATGCCTGGTCAAGCACCGAACATTAACATGGGCGACAACATTGAGGTGTTTGTTGAACGCGTTGAAGGCCGTGATGGCTTAACATCTTTGTCACGTGAAAAAGCACGTCGTGAAGAGGTTTGGGCTGAGCTTGAAAAATCTCACGAAAAAGAAGAGAAGGTTACTGGTGTAATCTTCAACCGTGTGAAAGGTGGATTTACAGTTGATCTTGGTGGTGCTGTGGCATTCTTACCTGGTAGCCAAGTTGACATCCGTCCAATCAAAGACATCGCGCCTTTGATGGATGTTCCACAACCATTCGTCATCTTGAAGATGGACCGCGCGCGCGGAAACATTGTTGTTTCACGTCGTGCAATTCTTGAAGAAAGCCGTGCTGAAGTACGTAGCGAAATTCTTGAAAACATCACAGAAGGCGCAGTTCTTGAAGGCGTTGTTAAAAACATCACAGATTACGGTGCATTCGTAGATCTTGGTGGTGTTGACGGACTTCTTCACGTAACTGACATCTCTTGGAAACGTATCAACCACCCTTCAGAAGTTTTGACTGTTGGTCAAACTATTGAAGTACAGGTTATTCGCTTCAACTCAGAAACAGGTCGTATCTCATTGGGTATGAAACAACTTGAATCTGATCCATGGGATGGATTTGAAACGAAATACACAGTTGGCTCTAAATTTACTGGCCGTATCACAAACATCACTGACTACGGTGCGTTTGTGGAACTAGAAGGCGGTATTGAAGGTCTTGTACACGTTTCAGAAATGTCTTGGACGAAGAAAAATGTTCACCCGAACAAAATCGTTTCAAAATCAGAAGAAGTTGAAGTGGTTGTTCTTGATGTTGATACTGAGAAACGTCGTATTTCTCTTGGTATTAAACAAGCACAAGAAAACCCATGGTCAGGCTTCGCCGCAGCGCACAAAGCGGGCGACGTTCTTGAAGGACCAATCAACAACATCACTGAATTTGGTATGTTTGTTGGCGTTGGACACGATATCGACGGTATGGTTCACTTGTCTGATATTTCATGGGAAGATGCATCAGAAGACGCATTGAAAGCCTATGAAAAAGGTCAGACAGTTCAAGTGAAGCTTCTAGATATTGATGCCGAAAACGAGCGTGTTGCTCTTGGTATTAAACAGCTTGCTAACGACCCATTTGAAGGTGCCATGGACGGCATTGCCAAAGGTGTTGTTGTAACTGGTACAATCACTGAGATCAAACCGACAATCGTTGAAGTGAGCGTTAACGAAAACGTTACAGGTACAATCAAGAAAGTTGACCTATCACGTGAACGTTCAGAGCAACGTACAGACCGTTTTGCTGTTGGTGAAAAAGTTGATGCTAAGGTTATCTCACTTGATGGGAAAAACCGTAAGCTTGGACTTTCAATCAAGGCACGTGAAATCGACGAAGACAAGAAAGCTCTTGAAGAGTTCGGTTCTACTGAGTCTGGCGCATCATTGGGAGATATCCTAGGTGCTGCTTTGAAAGACGAAAAGTAATAATATTCAGCCAAGCTGATTAGAAACTATAAGAAAGCCAGCCTTCGGGTTGGCTTTTTTTATACCTTGACGCCACGCATATACGCACCATCTCTATTGCATTACCATGTAAAACAATGATATAACTAATGTATTAGGAACATTTTGAAGAGAGATTGACACATGACAAAATCTGAACTCATCCAACGTATGGCCGACCGCAACCCTCACCTTTACTTGCGTGATGTTGAGACAATTGTGAACACCATCTTTGACGAGATTACAGACGCACTTGTTAGTGGTGATCGCGTTGAGCTTCGAGGATTTGGTGCCTTTTCCGTCAAAAAACGTGAAGCGCGCGTTGGGCGCAATCCACGCACAGGCGAAAGCGTTCAAGTTGAGCCAAAATCAATTCCGTTTTTCAAAACTGGAAAACTTCTTCGCCAACGTTTAAACGGCGACGAAGAGTAAGAACGCATAAAGGGGAGCCAGCATAGTCATGAATATTTTTCGCTGGTTTGTGACCTTTGTCGTTTCTATTTTTGCACTGCTATTTAGCATTAGTAACCTTGAAGTTGTGGGTGTGCAAATCACACCCTTTCACCCTGGTTATGACTTACCATTATATGCAGTCATCCTAGCAACTTTATCTCTTGGCTTTTTTTGGGGTGGCGTTATGGTCTGGTTTAACGGTAGCCAAACCCGCAAAGATTTGAGACAGGCCAAAAAAGATGTCAAACGTCTTGAAAAAGACCTTGATGAGGCACGCAAGCTTGATGAAACATCAAATGCCATAACACCTGTTACAAACACCCCTCTTCCCACACTTAAAAGTCACAAATAAACCCGCTTTTATCCACTGTATTTACAATGGGAAAACTGTTGGTTTTTCTGGCTTTTCCCTATTATTTTTCAAGCCTAAATGCTATAAATAATGGTTATTTATATTAAAAATAATTACGTTTATTTTGAACAGCTTAGAAAAGAATATTATGTCAGAAATCACAGCCGACCAAACACCAGACGTCGCCGCCGCAAACCCAGAAGAGTATGGTGCGGATTCCATTAAAGTTTTGAAAGGTCTTGAGGCCGTTCGTAAGCGCCCAGGGATGTATATTGGTGATACCGATGATGGTTCAGGTCTTCACCACATGGTGTACGAGGTTGTCGACAACTCGATTGACGAGGCGCTTGCAGGGCATTGTGACCGTACGGACATTATCATCAATGCTGATGGCTCTATAACCGTGCGAGACAACGGTCGTGGTATTCCTGTTGGTATTCACGAGGAAGAAGGCGTCAGTGCGGCTGAAGTGATTATGACGCAGCTTCACGCCGGTGGTAAATTTGACCAGAACTCATATAAAGTGTCTGGTGGTCTTCATGGTGTGGGGGTTTCGGTTGTAAACGCCCTTTCCACATGGTTAACACTTCGCATTTGGCGTGATGGTAAAGAGCATTCTATGCGTTTTGAGCATGGTGAGACTGTCAAGCCGCTAGAAGTTGTAAAAGACGTCCCTGCAGATCAAACGGGAACTGAAATTTCGTTCTTGCCGTCTCCTGAAACATTTACCATGACAGACTTCAAGTTTGAAACACTTCAAGATCGCCTCCGCGAGCTTGCGTTTCTAAACTCTGGCGTCAACATCTACCTAACAGACAAGCGTGAAGAAGAGCCAAAGGAAGTTCAGCTTTACTACGAAGGTGGTATTCGCAGTTTTGTTGAATATTTGAATCGTGCAAAAACTTCAATTTTCCAAGAGCCTTTGGCTGTTGTTAAAGAAAATAATGGCATGACGGTTGAAGCCGCGATGGTTTGGACAGATTCATACCACGAAACAACGCTTTGTTTTACCAACAACATCCCACAGCGTGACGGAGGAACACACTTAGCCGGTTTCCGCTCAGCCCTTACACGTGTTGTTACAAAATACGCCGAAGATAATAATTTGATTAAGAAAAAAGACATGAATGTTTCAGGTGAAGACATTCGTGAAGGTTTGACATGCGTTTTATCTGTGAAAGTCCCTGATCCTAAATTTAGCTCTCAGACAAAAGACAAGCTTGTATCCTCAGAGGTTCGCCCTGTTGTTGAACAAGCCATCTCAGAAGGTTTGGCTACATGGTTGGAAGAAAATCCAAACGAGGCCAAAAAGATTGTTAGCAAGATTATAGAAGCAGCAAGCGCACGTGATGCAGCCCGCCGCGCACGTGAGCTGTCACGCCGCAAAGGGATTATGGACATCTCCAATCTGCCAGGAAAACTTGCAGACTGCCAAGAACGTGATCCTGCGCTTTCAGAAATTTTCATCGTTGAGGGAGACTCGGCGGGTGGATCAGCCAAACAAGCACGTGACCGTAAAAATATGGCGATATTGCCTTTGCGTGGTAAGATTTTGAACGTCGAGCGTGCAAGACTTGATCGTATTTTGAGTTCACAAGAGCTCGGGACTTTGATTACAGCGCTTGGAACAGGTATTCACGACGAATTTAATATTGAAAAAACCCGCTACCACAAAATCATCATCATGACCGATGCGGACGTCGACGGATCACACATCAGAACATTGCTTTTGACATTCTTCTATCGCTACATGCCAGAAATCATCGAGCGTGGATATTTGTACATTGCGCAGCCACCTTTGTATAAAGTGAAACGCGGACAGGCCGAGCTTTACCTTAAAGATGATGACGAGATGGATAACTATCTTATCGACTCAGCATTGAACGACATGGTCTTTACTGATTCTAATGGCGTTGCCCATACTGGTAACGACCTGAAAGACATCATTGTTCGCAGTGGTAACATGCGCGCATCCGTTGAGGCAGTTGTACAACGTACAGGATTCCCCGGTATGATCGAACAAGCGGCAATCTCTGGCGCGTTAAACAAAGAAATTGACAATGACTCATCAATTGGAGAGGCGCTTGTTGATACCGTGGCTAACCGCATGAACGGCATTGCAAAAACGGGAGAAAATACATGGAAAGGTGAATTCACACCTGTTGGTGGGTTTGTATTCCGTAGAACGATTCGTGGCGTTACCGAACAAGCACGCCTGAGCATGGACCACATTCAGCTTCCAAACGCACAGCGCCTTCACTCGGCGCAAGAATGGTTAGAAGAGCATTTCAGTGCCAAAGGCACTTTATATGCAAAAGATAAAGACTTGGGACAAGTTAGCGGACCAACGTCATTATATGAAATGGCGATTGCGCACGCGCGTAAGGGCTTGCAAATTTCTCGCTATAAGGGTCTTGGTGAAATGAACCCTGAGCAACTTTGGGAAACAACACTTGATCCTGATGTACGCTCTCTTTTGCAGGTTGAAATTGCAGATGCAGCAGATGCTAATGATATTTTCTCAACATTGATGGGAGATGTTGTGGCGCCACGTCGTGAGTTTATTCAAGATAACGCGTTGAAGGTCTCTAACCTTGATGTCTAATGCCTTAAAGCCGCCTGCGATACATGTTCAAGATCTAGACAAGGTATATAAAAGCGGTCATAAGGCGCTTGATGGTATTCATCTTGAGGTTCAACAAGGCGAAATATTTGCTTTGCTAGGGCCTAATGGTGCCGGTAAAACCACACTGATCAGTATTATTTGCGGCATTGTAAATAAAAGCGCCGGTCACGTAAGTGTACTGGGTCATGATAATATTGAAGATTACCGTTTTGCACGTCAAAGCATCGGTCTCGTCCCTCAGGAATTAACGACAGATGCATTTGAAACTGTTTGGGATACCGTGCGTTTTAGCCGCAAGCTTTTTGGTAAACCTAAAAACGATAGTTACCTTGAAGACCTTTTAAATACGCTTTCTCTTTGGGATAAAAAAGACACAGAGTTGCGCGCGCTATCAGGCGGTATGAAGCGTCGGGTTATGATCGCAAAGGCCCTATCACATGAGCCAACAATTCTGTTTTTGGATGAACCCAGTGCCGGTGTTGACGTAGAGCTTCGTAAATCTATGTGGCGACAGGTGCGAAAATTGCGCGATACAGGTGTGACAGTTATTTTAACCACACATTATATCGAAGAAGCCGAAGACATGGCCGACCGTATTGCCGTTATCCGCAAGGGAAAGCTTATCGTCACAGAAGATAAGCAAACATTAATGAAAACGTTGGGTAAAAAGGAATGCGTCTTACATCTTGAAGATGATATGACATCAATCCCTAAGAGCCTTTCTAAGTTTGATGTAACGCTTGAGCCGGATAAACGGACACTTGTTTTACTATACGATCCTTCAAAAGACACTCTGGGTGTGGTGCAATTACTAAAAGCCCTTCAAGATGCAGATATTCGTGTTAACGATATCGATACGCAAAAAAGCTCTTTGGAAGATATTTTTGTTAAATTGGTGGAGGAAGAGACATGAATTTTAGAGGTATAACTGCCATCTACCAATTTGAAATGGCACGCGCGTTTCGCACGCTCGGACAAAGCATCGCATCACCGGTTTTATCAACCATTTTATATTTTATTGTTTTTGGCTCAGCCATTGGCTCAAAAATTGCCGATATTGACGGTGTTGAGTACGGCGCGTTTATTGTGCCTGGTCTGATTATGCTCACGATACTCAGCCAAAGCATTTCAAACGCTTCATTTGGAATTTATTTTCCGCGTTTTTCGGGCACGATCTATGAGATTTTGTCAGCGCCCCTTTCATTCACTGAGGTGTGTTGCGGGTATGTCGGCGCGGCGGCTACAAAATCACTCGTGATTGGCCTAATCGTCCTTGCAACATCGAGCTTTTTTGTACCGCTAGAGATTGCTCATCCGGTATGGATGCTATTTTTTCTATTTATGACATGCATTACATTTAGTTTGCTCGGGTTTATTATCGGCGTTTGGGCTGATGGATTTGAAAAACTACAAATTATCCCTCTTCTTGTCATTACTCCCCTAACTTTTCTGGGCGGAAGCTTTTACTCCATTCATATGTTGCCTGAATTTTGGCAGAAGGTCTCTTTCCTCAACCCTGTTGTTTACTTAATTAGTGGGTTTCGATGGAGTTTTTACGAAAGCGCGGATGTGAGTGTGACAACCAGTATAGCCATGATCTTCGTATTTCTTTTTATCTGTGTTGCAATCGTTGCGTGGATCTTCAAAACAGGCTATCGTTTGAAAAATTAATTATTTGCATAACTCTTTATTATCAATTAAGTTGGGTAATGTGAAAAGAATTATGGAGAATAAGAATGGCTATCCTTGGCGCTAAACAAGTTATTACTAACGTATTCCAGTCTATCGTATGTGGGTTAGACAGCATGCATAATGCATTTCAAGACAAAAATTATGATGTAGCTATCTATGCGGGGATAGATCATGGCCTCACGACGCATAAAGACATGTCTTTCGGTATCTATTGCGTGTGTGACGATACGGCTATATGGATGCCTGCATCAACGTCAGATCCGGAAACCATGTCAATTCTAAACGCAATGGAGACTGGCCAGTCTTTTAAAATCTTATCTGAGACAAGCGAAGGCCCCCTCGGCACAATTATTAATGGCATAAGAGTCGATCAAGATTGTCGATTTTATTCAAACATTACTGAGAATTCAGGACCTATTGTAAATCTTTTTTCTTCTGATCCAGTTTCTATAAAATCTCACCTTTGAACTTTTTATTCATCATGTTAAATATAAGCCTGTAATATATTAAAGGTTTTACATGACTTCACTTACTGATTTATTGACTGAGCACGTCTCAGCCGTTTTTGTTTCTAGCGACCTTCCAGCAGAACTTGGAAAGGTTAATGTATCAGACCGTCCTGACCTTGCGCAGTTTCAGTGTAATGGCGCAATGGCTGCTGCAAAAATTGCAAAAAAAGCCCCTCGCCAGATCGCAGAAGATGTAGTTTCAAAACTTAAAGACAACGACATTTTTGATAGTGTCGAAATTGCAGGCCCTGGGTTCATAAACCTTAATGTGAGCGATTCTTTTTTGCAAAACTACCTTGAGACATCAATTCTAGGTGATAATTTCTCTATTCCTGATTTAGGAGAGGGAAACACCATCGTTCTTGATTATGGTGGGCCAAATGTAGGAAAACCAATGCATGTGGGGCATCTGCGCTCTTCTATTATTGGTGACTCGCTGAGACGTGTATTCAATTATCTAGGTTATAAAGCCCTTGGCGACGTACACCTTGGTGATTGGGGCACACAAATGGGAATGATTATATCAGAGCTTGAAATTCGCAATCCTGAGTGGCCTTATTTTGATGCCGATTTCACAGGCCCCTACCCCGAAGAAAGCCCCGTAACACTCAAAGATTTTGAAGAGCTGTACCCCACAGCATCAAAGGCATGTAAAGAAGACCCTGAGCGTCATGAACGTGCAAAACAAGCAACAGTTGATCTACAAAACAAACGTGCCGGGTACATCGCGTTGTGGCAACATTTTGTAAATGTATCTGTTGCCAGCATTAAAACAAATTTTGGCGCACTGAATGTTCATTTTGATTTATGGAATGGTGAAGCCAGTGTGCATGATTTGATTGCGCCCATGGTAGAAAAGCTCAAAGCATCATCTCATGCCGTTGATAGTGATGGTGCGCTTGTTGTACCTGTTCAAAGTGAAGATGATACAAAAGAGATACCGCCGCTGATCCTTTATAAAAAGGACGGTGCGGTGATGTATGGTACTACCGATCTTGCGACGCTGGTTGAGCGTATGGATTTATATGCACCATCAAAAATTGTCTACATTGTTGACAAAAGGCAGCATTTGCACTTTGAACAAGTCTTTCGTGCAGGTCGTCTATCTGGGATCACATCTGACACAACAGAGCTTGTACATGTTGGCTACGGCACAATGAACGGCACAGACGGCAAGCCTTTCAAAACGCGTGCCGGTGGTGTGATGAAGTTGGAAGATTTGATAAAAATGGCACGTGAAAAGGCGACCGAGCGTCTAAACGAAGCCAATATTGGTGATAATCTATCAGATGATGAAAAGCATGACATTGCGACAAAGATTGGGTTGTCTGCGATTAAATTTTCAGACCTGCAAAACAATCCCGTGACTGATTATATATTTGATTTAGATCGCATGACATCATTTGAGGGGAAAACGGGCCCTTACATTTTGTATCAAGCGGTGCGCATTAAATCACTCCTTAGAAAAGCACTGGAGCAAGGCGTCAATGTTGAAGGACGTATTGTTATCAGCGAACACAATAAAAAGCTCGTTTTGCTAATGGGACAGCTTCCAAATGTTTTGAAAGGTGTTTGTAAGAGCTATTCTCCACATATCCTTGCTGATTATATATATAATTTGGCGCAAGAGTTTTCTAGCTTTTACAATAGCTGTCACATCCTCTCAGAAGAAGATGCTAGCGTAAAAGAAAGCCATTTGGCGCTTTGTGATCTTGTCTCACAACAATTAGATGTTACGATGGGGCTATTGGGAATTGAAATTCCTGAGCGCATGTAACACGCGCAAATACGTTATAATAATAGGTTTTGCAAATTTAGCTTAACGGACCAAAACCGCATGGTAAAAATGGTAGGTGCCCGTGTTTGGTGTACCGCCCCCTTCAAAACAAGCTGTTTGCTTTCCATCCAGATTTTTATCTCCGCTGGTATCTCGTATTTGATATGAGCTTGAAAACGTGCCGGTGAATTTGACATTGGTATAGCCGACGGCGAGATCCTGCGGTGGCTCTCCATCAGTCAAAGGTACGTTTACTTCGGTGTTGACCGCCATACACATCTCTCTTGAGACGTTAGGAAGGATCATCATAAGCTCGCCTCCCGCAATTCCTAAATCTTGAATATTAGCGGTGCTTACAAAGATCCATTCACTACCGTCGTTAATATTATTTTCTGGTGAGCGCCATGTCATATTCCCCCCATCCGGGTGAAACACTTTGCATCGATCTTCCGCCGCAGGCGTGTGCTCATAACCAGACACGACATCGTTTTCAAAACTTATATCTGACTCTGAACAGCCTCTTGTTAAAAGGCGCGCCACAGATCGCTCGATAGACGTTGCATAATTTATAACTTGGTTTGCCTCTAGCTTTGCTTGGCCTAAAGTCATAACACTATTTGAAGAGTTTCCTGTTGTGCGTGTGAACGTGAAAGCAATAGCAACAAACAAGGCCACAGCCACAAGAATGACAACCATCGCACTTCCGTGTTCGGAAGTATGAGGTTGGGTCAATTTTGAATTACGCATCTTCTTTACTTTTGAAAAGAACTTTTGCTGCATCTTCGCCTGCCTTCTTGATAATTGAAAGAGCTTCTTTTGACGCCGTCTTACGCGCCATATTTTCTGGATGTGACATGGCTTCTGGCTGTTGACCATCCCCTGACGTATCCTCATCGCTGTCTTGTACGCGCTTTACTGTCGATTGATCATCTTGAGACACCGTTTCAACTGTGCCTTCTGGCACTTTTTCTTCTTCGCTCTTTTTGCCCTTTGAGAAAAAGCCCATAGGGTTTGATGCCTCTGTAACAACAGGATTATGCGTCTTTTCTAAGGCTACAGCTTCTTGCGCAGATGTTGGTTGCGATTGTTGTACCGCGCTTGCTTCTTGAACTGCTGCAGATGGAACAGCCGGCGCAGGCGTGCTCATATCAATAACGTTATCGGCTGCATATACATCAACAATGCTATAGATTGAGCGATCAATAAAATTGTCTGTTTTTCCCTCGCCGCGCTTAAATCCTTTTGCCAAATTCGCAATAACATCAGGCGTTTCTGCTACAACCGTTGATTTTGCCGCGGTCCAGTTTTTCTTAACCATACGGTCACGAAGACGCGCAATTGAACTTGCGTTTTTAAGGGTATCGGCCTTATGCGGTGCCAATGACATAAAGCGCGTCACCCGCATGGCTTTAGCGTGCCCGGGGTTAGAGTAGTAAACTTGCGCATCCATAATGGTGCTTCCGAAACAAATAACGGCTTGGCCTTCTGAAAATGATTTTAAGCCGTCATATGAAGCATTGGCACGGATTTGCATACTTGCCTGATGCGTATCAAAATACGATTTTGAAAATCCTGAGTTATCCGTTTGGAAACCAGACATCTCTGTCACCAAAGATTCACCAACTGTTTTTTCAAAGAATTCTTTTGTTTGTGTCGGGTCTTCAAGCTTACCGAATATTTTAATGTTACAGTTGGCTGTAATTGAGCGCGCTTCTTCTTTCACGCGCTTTTCAAGGGCCGGTAAATCCTGCGCGGAGAAGACGAGGCTAAAGCCTAGAGATCGCGCTTGCGCAGCCATCACGGCCATACCGGCTGCGGTATAGTAACCAACCTCGTCAAACACTGTTACAAACGGTGTTGCCGAGTGCGTTGGTTTGTTTTCAATAACTGTTTCAGATGACCCCTCAACGCTTGATCCCAAAGATGACCCCATCATACCCTTGATAGTTGCGGCCACAATTTTACCAAGGTTTGCAATCTCATCACTTGATTTTTCCAAAGCGGGAATCAGCACAACCATGATACGACGATTCAAAACAACGTCGACCATGTTTACATCTGCGTATTCGGCATCAAAGATATAACCGTATTCGTCACCCAATGACTGCAAAGACCGTGTAAACTGCATAGACAAATAGCCGTGCTGTTGGTGTGCGGTTGTTTGATCAATCGGTGGTTGTCCAGGGGATGCTGGCTTTTCTTTACCTTCGTCATCCCACGCGGCATCATTATATCCTGGAAGCGTTTCCAAATATCCTTTTACCCCAGCCGCCAAATGATCTGGCAATGCCTCTTCACGAGACAATTTAATAATATTATTTAACTGCAAAAACTGACGGATGGTTGTAACGTTCAATGGTACATCCTGATTATCACGCTTCCACGTCAATGCAGGCATAATTGTACCCACAAGCGCCACGGCACGCTCTTTCCACATCGCGTTATCGCCCTCGGCATCTGGCATCAATGACACAAGCATGTTCGTTAGATACGACGCCGATCCTGATGAGAAAGGGTTCATTGAATTTGAAGGGGCTTTCGTATCCGAATTCCCTGTCATATAGTTTAAGACCATCAAATCATCGTCACGGCCAAAACGACGAACCAATGATGACAGGCCTGACCAAAGGTCGGTATCGGCTTTACCGTCAATGTAGACAAAGCCAGATCCCCATGTCAGAGCGTTACTGACAATCGATTTTAGACCTTCTGTTTTACCCGCCCCTGTTGTTCCCAGATACAAGATGTGCGTACTTACATCAGATTTTGTAAACCAAACCTCTTCTTTAGTATCTTTGTGGTTTCCAAGATACATGATCCCCTCGGGGCGCATGTTTTTGCCAGGGCCTGTATTGTTACCATCTTTATATTTCGAGCCATATGGCATTTTGAAAATGATGGTGCGGTCACGCTTTGTCAGCCACCAGAAGTAAAGCAAAGCAAACACCAAGATAAAATCTGATAGCGTGAGCATCCACGGCAGAAAATGAGGTGCTGCCGCCAAGACGATGAATATAGAAATTGACACCGTCGGCGTTGATAAAGATTCGGCCAAACGCGCCCAAAAGGACCTCGTGTCACGAAGGAACTTGGTATGCTCAGCGCCATATTTTCTCTGATCGAGTGCCATATCGTATGTATAATTCCGTAGTTATTAACGTCGCTTCAAGAAATCATCCGCAGACATAACCTCGCCTGTTTTTGTTTCGCGCTCTATTGATTGGGATTGAGATAAAGATTGTTGTTGTACAGGGCCGGGTAAGCTGCCCTCTTTTATACCTTTGTATACTTGAACACCGACAAAAACGATGCTGATGAACATCGCAATAAGAAGCAGCGCAAAAAGATATTTAATAATACGAAACACCCAACGGATAGGTGACATCGGCCTTTTAGTTGTGTTCACAACTACAGGTAAATTTCTGTTACTGCCTTTTTCATCTTTTTCATTAGGAACAACTATAGGCCCTTGCGCGTCATATTTTCTCATCGCTTTGGTGATTGCAATTAAGGCACGTGTTGCCTTTAATTTTTCTTCATAGCTTGCAATGACATGTGCGTCTGCTTTAGGCGTTTTTAAGACCACATCATACTGTCCTGCACCTGCCCCGCGCACTTCAATCGCTGATGATTTGGCCGTGTTAAGATCCATGCGCCACACCACAGGTTGTATCGCATCTGGCAACGAAAGAACAAGCGTCCCCCCCGCAACCTTTGCTGATGATTTATATCCTCCTGTTAGATGCTGTAACATTTTTCTTTCCTACTTTGCCTGTTATGCCTGGTTTGCCTAGATTGTATATTCTTAGTTTTTATTTTTATTGGTTAAGTCCCTTTGACCTTTTTGACACCGCGCTTATTTTTGGATTTGCTGTAATCCATTTGCGGTATTGGGCGCGCACGACTTGAGACCATATACTTGCCTATTGAATCAATGGCTTCTTTAACTGATGGCTTCAGCACGGGACGCTGCGTAAGCTTTTCTATACGGAAATGCGACATACAGCCCAGCGCTTCCATGTGGTAAGTTTGGCGTCCCAAGTTATTCAAGGCGTACCATGCGTGGCGATCATGAGCGCGCAACCACACAAATTGAGATGGTGACAACACGCCCCCTTCTTCACGAGCCACAAGAAGCGCACGCAGTAAAGCTGTGTTTTCGAAGGCGTGCTGATTACACGCTGAGATAACTTTTCCAGCCATATCTCTATTTTTAAGAATTTTACGTGAGCGTTTTAAAAGGTGGCTTGAAATTTTCAATCCATTTTTATGCGTCCAAGACCGAGATAGCTCTCCTAAAATTTCATCAGACTCATCTCTTTTTCTTACAGACTTCAAACAAAAGGCGGCAATCAAGACTTGCTTATAAGCTGGTAGGTGAGCCCAACCGCGCCATGGTTTTCCTAATTGCTTTTTAAACGCACGCTCGGCGGCGCCAAAATCTAGCTTTCCATCAGGCACAGGAACACCTTCATACGCAAGCCATTCCTCTGGTCCTAACGCCTCTGCAAATGATGGCAGCTCGGCAGGCACAGGTGAGCCGGGAGGGCGTGGCGGCTGATTTGATGGGTTAAACTCAACAAACGGCGCAATATAAGGGAAGGTTTGAGATTGTGCTTTTATTAAACTATCAAGGCCGTGCGTACGTCTAAACTGCGTGTTGGGACCACGGAACATGCACCACAGAGCGATCGCGACAAACAAAACTGTTAGAAACCAACGATAAGGGTAGAGCGCCAATGTGGCAATTTTAGAGCTGATGTCGCCGTTAATTTGTTCTTTTGTTAATGACGGTATGCCGTCAAACCACTGTTTATGATTCAGAAAGTTATCACCCCACGGCACAACATATGAATCGGATACAAACCAATCAACTAGCCACATTTCGCCATAACGCATCCATCTAAATACACTTCTTACATCATATTGGAAATAGTGCCAAAAAACGATAAAGCATATGACCGCTATAGCCATAATGATAAACCATCCTATTGCATTATCACTTCCCGTTACATTGCCGTCTGACATTATATTTTTAACTTTATTTGTTTGCGTTTATCTTAATTAGAACAATACCATCATCTTATAATATAGCGTAGTAAAAAGCCAAGGACTCTCTTAATAATATGATGTTTTTTTATATTTTTACATTTTTTTGCATTTTATACTTTTCAAAATAATTTTTGTTTGCTACAAGGTCTCATCATTTTAGATGATTTGATACTTAAGAGCGGTAAAGTCTACATCTTCGCCACTCAAAAACTATCAAAATGGGTTGCAATCTTGCCCTTCATTATTTTTAATGTCATAAACAAGATTGACGATATATTTTAGGCTGGTGTGCCGCAATAGCTCAGTTGGTAGAGCAGTTGATTTGTAATTATATGCTCTGGCGGCATAACAGTTTGAGTTTAAAGGGTTTTTAATCTGACCCTGTCCTTTAATAAGGATATAATAAGATTGACGATATATTTTTAGGCTGGTGTGCCGCAATAGCTCAGTTGGTAGAGCAGTTGATTTGTAATCATCAGGTCCGCGGTT
>DDIM01000017.1 GCA_002338525.1 Micavibrio sp. UBA1850
AGTTGTCGCGCCAGCGGCATAGCTGGGTAGCTATGTGCGGAAAGGATAAGTGCTGAAAGCATCTAAGCGGGAAGCCTCCCTCAAAACTAGGATTCCCTATCAGAGCCGTGGAAGACTACCACGTTGATAGGATGGATGTGGAAGCCCTGTAAGGGGTGAAGCTAACCATTACTAATTGCTCGATCGGCTTGAATTCATCTCACATCCAGTGATAAATTCACTAATGTGTGATTTGAGACTTAAGCTTAGTATTTTGATTGATACTAAATGTTACATATGTAACCTATGTTTAAACTATAATGATTTTTGATGATCTGGTGGTTATAGCAGGAGTGAAACACCCCTTCCCATCCCGAACAGGATCGTGAAAAACCCTAGCGCCGATGGTACTCTGGCTTAAGCCACGGGAGAGTAGGTCGCTGCCAGATCTTCTAAGATCATTATGGATTAAACAATATATACTTATTTCGATTACAACTTCTAACGTCCTTTCGAGGGCGTTTTTTTGTGTTTGAATTTATTTTTAATTGACATACTACATGTAAAGTTCTTTTATAATTGTTGGAATTTATAAAGGAGGGGCGTGTTATGAGTATCAATTACTCTCAAAAATTAAATATGGTTGAGCATCTTGTAAACTCTTCGTCTTGGACGAATTTATTTGATATCAATTTTTTCAATAACGCACGTCGCAAATGGCAATCGACATCAATTGATAGTATAGAATATTCAGCACATAAAAATGGCGATGCCGTATGTCTTCAGCACAAACAAACGGCCTCAATGTTGCTGTTTCAAAAAAAAGAAGACGGGACAGTAACCATCGAAGACGAGTCCAGCCGAACATATGATAAACATGCTTCTTTTTCAGGTAACATAGTTGGGGAAACGTCACCTGTTAGATGCGATAAACCGCAAACTATTGATCTGGCGCGCTTTAAAGTAAGTGTGAGTTTTTTTGAAACTGGCCAAAAAAGCGTTAAATTTCATGATAGTGACACGATAATAAATTTTCCAGCACCTATTGATAATCAAAAAAAAGAATTGCCTATGGGGCGCTTTTTTCACGCAGTGTCGCTCAGTGATGAATTGGGTAGACAATGGGAAATAGGACACCCCGATTTTATAAATGCATTCAAAATTATCGTTGCTAAAGAAATGGGGATTCAACCCACGTTGAATGCAAAAAATGCCTTCAATGAAAATGCATTAATGGCTTTGTATCAAAAACGTATTGAAAGCGGATCTCCAAATGTATTATGTGATGCTGATTATAATACACTCATGAAGCCATGGCGTGATGTGACTGAATTTGAAGGGCATGATGTCGCAACAGCATATGAATTTTGCGTACAAAAAGTAAAAGATGGATTTCAGGCATGTTTTTCCGCGGAACATAAACATAGAATACAATCACATGCCTCAATTGTGGTTCAAGCTTTAGAAAATGCACTTCCTGTTTCAAAAATACCTGAAATTATAACGGCTGATAGTCTTGAATCCGTTGTGTCCTCGGGGACTTCACTATGTGATCCGCATAAATCGCAATGGATGACAGTTATATTTGATCGTGCGGTTTCTCATGACATATGGGATAGGCTTAAAAATAATGGCGCGGCCGTGGATGATCAACATGCTTGGCATGTCGCTCACAATCAAGACCGTTCGTTAGGGGGAGATGAAATCGTTGCCATGAATGTGTCTAAGGATAAATGCGTTGTTGCGATGAGAGAAAGCGCATTGCGCTAAAAAATTATAGCTCCATAAGCAGTGGAATGTTCGTCCATAACAAAGCTTTTTTAATCTTATGATTTGGGTAAATCGAGCTTAAGACATCCTCGTAACTTTGTAGCTGTTTTATATATTGATCTGGCACATCTTCGCGCGTTTTCGCAGCAGGTCGATTTGTTTTATAATCCACGATAAAGATTTCAGTATCGGTAATGATTAACCGGTCAATTTGTCCGTTTATAATTGTATTTTCATTGATTAAACCGCTGATTGAAACTTCTGCTTTTGAATGTTTTCCAAACACAGGGGAAAACACAGGATCTTGCAATATTTTGATGACTTCACCTGCAATATTTTTTTGCTCGGCAGTTGAGAGACCATGGCCTGGTTGAGATAAAAAGTTTACGCATGATTGATATTGTTTTTCGGGCGCAATATCTGGCAAAAACTCTAATATCGTATGAATGATGTTACCTCGTTTATAGCGATGATCTGTGGATCCTGCCAGAGGCGAGAGACTTTTAATCTCTCCCGAGGGTCGTGAGGGTTGTAGTGGCCGAGACGGTGTTGGTTCTTTTTTAGGAGGAGATAACGCCCAAACCGGTAGTTTCATATCCCCATCAGTGCTATCAGCTCTTTTTTTATGTTTTGGATCAACGGCTTTAGTTTGTGGATTTGAAATAATGTATGTGCCGTCTTTGTTTTGTATAGTGCAAGGTGCTCTTACACCTGTCTCTACGGCTTGCTCAACAGCGTTTGTGACGACATGGTGCCAGCTGTCGTTGGTTGTTTTAGTGTTTTCTTTATTACGATATCCGCAGATATAAAGCTCGTCACTTGCCCGTGTGAGGGCCACATATAAAAGGCGTTGATATTCACGATCATCGCGCGCAAGTGCCTCGTCTTTTGCCTCTTTAAACATATCGGGCATGGCGCGCGGCGCCCAAAACGGAAGCTCTAAGCCTGATCGTCTTGGCCATAACAATTTTGATTGGGCTTGTTGGGAGTTATCTCTACTGTTTGGATGGCGCAATGTATCGGGTAGAAAAACAATAGGAGCTTGGAGACCTTTTGATCCATGAACTGTCATAATTCGTACGGCGTTTGTGTCGTCTTCCATTTCACGCTTAATTTCTTTTTCGTCGCGTTGCATACGGTGAACGAAACTTTGAACGCTTAAACCTTTTTCATTTTCTGTATCAAGTGCGCTGTTGAGAAGTTCGTGAAGCGGATCAAGCGCATCGTCTCCAAGACGTTTCAAAAATGCCTGATAACCACTTATGCCATCAACGGGACAGGCACTATTAAGAATATGACTAACCACATCAAATGTACGCTTTTTAAGTGTAAGGTCGTGAATGTTAAGAAGGTAGCTATATATTTTGGGGGCGTGTTCACGAAGGGCCACCCACAATGATGTTGCCTTTTGATTGGCGAGGATAAAGTCCATTAATTGATCTTCACTCCAATCAATGAGCGGAGATTTTAAAACCGTTGCCAATGTCAGATTGTCTTGTGGTAGCAATCCGAATGTGAGAAGTGCGAGAACATCTTTTACTGCGATATGATCTTGCAGCACAAGACGGTCAAGTCCACCAACGGCAATGCCGTAATCTTTGAGCGCGCGCACAAGCGTTTTTTGAAAGGCTGAGCGTCGTTTGAGTAGGATCATGATATCGCCGGCCTCAATCGGTCGATCTTGAGAGGCAAGCGGTTTTTTCGTGTCTAACCAGTGTTTTATCGTACCAGCAATTTTTTGTGCCATGAGGTTTGAGGCGTTACTTTGTCCTGTGGGGGTGCGAGGAATGGGCCACGGCTCAAGCGTTTCTGCTTCCTCTCCATCAATAATAGGCCATAATTCTACATGGCCCGCTTGTCCTGTTCTGAAGGCAAGGTGCTCGATATCTGTTGCTTGTGCGGTTAAGGCCTGTTTCATGTCTTGGCTGGAGAAAACTTGGTCGACAAGCGCCAACACAGCATCGGTTGAACGGAAAGACAGCGTCAGCCTCACGTCCTCCCACGCCTTTGATGCATCTTTAATTTTATCCTTAAACATAAGCTGCATTTTGCGGAAAATTTCAGGATCGGCCTTTTGAAAGCTGTAGATTGATTGTTTTTCATCTCCCACCACAAATATGGTGCGCGCGATGTCGTCTCGGGCGCTTTGGCCGTGGAAAAACTCGTTACTCAACGCTTCAATAACTTTCCATTGAGAGGGGTTGGTGTCTTGCGCTTCATCGACAAGCAAATGATCAAGCCCTTGATCAAGCTTGAACAACACCCATTGTGCCGCCGTTTGAGAGTGGCTTAGAAGTTGGTGTGTGTAGTCGATAAGATCGTCAAAATCGACCGCGTTTTGTTTTGTCTTTTGGTCTGTATACGCGTCTAATATGGCGTGGCTGACGCATAAAAAATCATATGTATCTTGTGCCATCATAAGCCTTGCGCGCGCCTGTTTGAAATCAAGGCAACGCTCGGCTTCTTTAATAAAGGTAAACTCGATTTCAGGCATATATTCCAAGACTTTTTTGGTGGCTGCCGGGCTTCTGATTTTATCTTTTTGTGTTAAAAATAAATCGCAATAATCATCTATGTCGCGTTTCACGTCATATAAATTATCAACAAAACGTAGCACCTTTTCTTGTTCTTTATTCGTGCCTTTTTCATAGCCTGAAATTATGTTTTTGATATCGTCTTGGGGGAGGGCGTCGTAAAACTGCTCGATCAATTTTTCGACGCTTATTTCACTTTCAAAACCGCATTCTTTATAAATGGCATGTTTAATGTCGTCTAAGTTATCAAAACGTTTAAACAAGCTATGCATTTGCTCTTTTTCCGTTAACCCGCTTTCTAGAAATTTAAGAAGAGAGGCTTCATCAGAGCGAATAGATAAATTGCGAACCGCCTGCCCGAGGGCAGAGTGAGGCTCATTTTTTGCCATGGATAAGACGCTATGTCGGGCTTTTTGAATGGCGTCTTTGGCATCAATATCTGTGAAAACAGTAAAGTTTGGCGACAGGCCTGCTTCAAGTGGGAATTTTTGCAGAATTGATTGGCAAAACGCATGGATGGTCATGATTTTGAGGCCGCCAGGCACATCTATGACGCGGGCAAATAATGTACGCGCCTCTTTGATCTGAATACGGTTGGGTGATTTACCCAAAAGATCGGTCAAATTTTTATTTAATATCTCATCGTTTGCAGTTGCCCATTCTGACAGTTTTTTCGTAATACGAAGCGACATTTCTGCGGCGGCTGCTTTTGTAAATGTAATACACACAATGCGTTCAGGTGTAGAGGCCGGACGGTCATCTTCGGATAGTAAAAGACGCAAAACGCGATCTGTTAGGATCTTTGTTTTACCTGTGCCCGCACTGGCATCCACCCAAACGGATTGGGAAGGATCAGAGGCAATGCGCTGTTTTACATTAGGATCAAGCGCAGACGTCGCGTTCATTGGGACGTGTGACATGGATGTATTCATTTATGCACTCTCCTCATCGTCATCTGTACCATTTGACCATTCTGCGACACGTGCCAGATGCGCAAAATCTTGGAAGCGCGGCTCTTCACCTGCAATAGGCAGCGATAAATATGGCATGGTTTCGTCCTGATAGGCGGATATGAGGTTTGGCAAACCGTCGCGGGCGCATTGCATAATGTCATCAATTTTTGTGCGTGTTTTGTCTGTGGCTTTGGTTATTTCACCATCAGTTTTAAGCCCTTTCATCACCCAATATCCCAAATAGCTGACATCGTTTGCTGGGATTTTTTCAAATGCGTTTTGTTCAATCATCAAACCTTCAACGGGAAGTTGAGGCGTGTAGCCCATTTTCATCTTCGTGGCCGAATATTGTCCGCCTGTTTTATAATCAATAATGGCAATGGATCCGTCTTGATGTTGGTCTATACGGTCACAGCGGCCAACGATTGTGATGTTTTCAATCTCTAATGTGGCTTTTTCTTCTCCTCCTAAATAGCGATAGTTATTATTTTCCCATGCTGTTTCATTACTGATGAACCATTGCGATATGCGTTCAAAGCGAGGCCACCAGCTTGCCCATATCTCGGGGTTATCGATCAGCTCGGCGAGCGAGTCTTTACCAATGCGCAAACATTCGTCAAAGGCATTATTAGGAAGTGTGCGAGGGTATTGTTTTTTAAACTGATCAAAGACGTCATGAATAAATGAGCCGCGCTCTTTATTTGATAAATCTTCTTCCAATGGCTTAAGAGGTTTAAGCTTAAGCACATATTTAGCGTAGATATGGTAAGGGTCACAAATAAGCTTTTCTATATCAGTGACGGATATGCGATCGGGCCGATAATGTAAGGGCGGCGTTGGTGCGGGGCGCTCGATCAATGTCGGCACACCGTCCCAGCTATTGAGTGACTTTGCCCACATAATGTATTTTTGGCCATTGGCACGAATATCAGGAAGTTTAATAGAATTTGCCACTGTGTCGAGGCGTTGCAACCATCGTGATGGAACGGTAGGTGTTCCGCCTGCTTTTTTTGCGCGTGTAATGAACACTTCAGGGGCGCTGATGCCTTGTGCAAAATCATGCGCGGCAAGGGTGACTGATTGTTCAGGAGAGGGAAGCCCCATGTCGGTTCGCATAGGGCGTGACATCCACGGATCATTTTTAGGGCTTGCCGGCCAGCTGTCTTCGTTGAGGCTTCCTAAAATAACGGTGTCGGCTTGGACAAGGCGGGCTTCAATTTGTCCAAAGATTGATAGTCTTGGATGTGTACCAAAGCGAGGGCGCACCGCAATTTGTGACATTTGATTGATTAGAATTGTTTTAAAATCGACAAAAGAGAGCGGCGGCATTTCTTGGGTGAGCTCTAGCATTTCTGTAAAAAAACTTGAGGCTGCTTCGCCTGCCTCCCCCTGCCATAATGTGTCTTTATCGGTGCATGTTTCTAAGGTTTTGATAAGCTCAATGAGAAACCCTTTTAAATAATGATCACCTGTTGTCGTGTTGACCAAGCCATTTTTGAGACGCTCAAACGCGGGCGACAATAATGCGTTTAAATGTGCCAGTTTATCTTTGATGTCGGGATTGTCCGTGCGATCAATAATGGACATGATGCCGTTAGACGGCTTAAGACCGCGGATGCATTCATCTGTTTCTAATGATTTAGCCAACGCATTGCCCCAACCTTTTTTTACGCCTGCGGTAAAAAGAGGATGTTTTATGAGGCTTAAGAGAGAAATGGGGGCTTGGTCATTTTCAAGGACATCGAGTAGGGCAATAAAAAATCGACCAATGCTCGACTCAGGAAGGGGGATACCCGCACTATCATCAATATCAATGTTCCATCGTTTTAAAATGGCTTCAACGCGTCGTCCTAAAAAACGGTCAGGGGTTATGAGGGCGGCTGTCTTTTTCTGATCATTATCTTCAAGCACCTCGCGCATAATAAGGGCCACAACATGGGCTTCTTCGTCGGCTGTTTCACATTCACACAGCGCCAAACCATTTGTTGCGTTTTGCGAAATACCTTTAATATTGTTCCATTTGTAAACGGTTGGTGCTGGACGCATCAGCTCGCTTACAAGGCGCAGTCGGTCTTGGTTAATGCTGTTTAATTCAGGGGAGAGCAAATCGGGCCATAGTTGAATATTTTCTCTATCAATGCGTATCGTATCGATTAATTTTTTGAGCGTGTATTGAGGGTGCCCTTCCGAAACGTCCTCCCAACTAGATTGATCAAGATGTTGATCAAGACCAGGCAAGATAACTTCGCCTTGCGGCAAGTCGAGCACGGTTTTAAGTATGTTGGCTGTGGCAGGAATTGAACCCGTTGTGCCTGCAACAATAACAGGGTTTTGTGGGGGGTGTTCATTCCAGAAATTGGCCTGCGCCTCCATGAGTAGCCGACGGCGTAATCCTGGATCTATCATGCCGTAACTTTCAAGTAGCATTGGCCATGCCGTTTTTAAAATATTGAGGAATTGTAAATTAATGTTCCAATGTGTGGCGAGGCTTTCGGGCACTAATTGGTCTAGTGCGGTTAGGCTCAAGCCTTCTGTGTGGACTTGGTCTATGAACTGCCCTAGGGCTGCGGATAGGCCAAAGGCTTGATCATCTGAGAATACAAAACCCTCAACCTTTTGAACGAGGCGTGCCAGCAAAATTGTGCGGTGCATCTGTGAAATAGCAGGCTTTATGTCCAGTATATCTTGTGCCTGTGCGCCGGCCTTGATGCTGATTTCGTCTTGGTCTATATCGCCGATGGGTTGCATATGCGGCAATATAATGGGCGCGCCATTTGTTTGACGCAAAAAGGCTTCGCGTAACCCTCTGCACCCCCGTCTGGTGGGAAGGAGGATGCGCATATCGGCAAGTGCGTCTTTGTTTGTGCCGACCCGCTCGTACAAGCCTTTTGCCAGTGTGTCTAGAAACGAAACGCCTGCGGGCATGTTATATAATTTGGGCTGTCTATTCTCTATTTTAGGGCCTCATTTACGCGGTCTAATTCTTCTGGTGTACTAATATGGTGCCAATCCCCTTCAAATTCGATGGCGGACAAACGATCATTGTCTTGTGCGCGGTCCATCATAGTTAAAAAGGAAAAGAATCCGTCAGGGCTGTTGTCAAAAACGCTTTTTTTGCAAAGGCGAATGCCTGCAAACATGTGAGATCCCGATTGGTCTTTCATACGTACGGCTTTACCATCAGATGTGATGTTATAATCGCCGACGCCTTTTGTAAGAACCATTTTTTCGACGGGTTGCAGCGCCAATAATATATCGCAATTATCCGGCTGCCACTGTTCATAAAGCTTTTTAAAAATATTGCCCTCTTCTACCCAAAATGCGTCACCATTTATGATGAAAAAGGGGTCGCTTGTAACGGTTGGAAGGCCATGTTTGAGCCCGCCACCTGTTTCTAAAAGGTCTTTTTCTTCAGATATTATGATTTGAATATCATTGCGATCTTTAAGATGGTTTTTAATAATATCGCCTAGATAATGGGTGTTTACTGTCACATGTGTTACGCCCGCATCGACAAGTTTGTCGATTATGTGGTCAATAATGGGCTTTCCCGCAACGGGGACCATGGGTTTTGGCGCTGTGTCAGTATAGGGACGTAGTCTCGATCCCATACCCGCAGATAAAATAAAGGCGTGTGTGTACATGAGTTTATTTTTAGCAGACAGCTTGCATGTCGAGTAGGAATATATTTATTATTTACACAAGAACACGCTACGCGATACGAACCTCGCGATGAGCACCCTATACACAGAAAGAAGGTCAACACATGCTTGCATTAGTCTCTCCCGCAAAAAAGCTGGATTTTAATGAAGATGCGCCAATTGAAGAATTTACACAGCCCGTATTTCCCAAAGAAAGCCAAGAGCTTGTATCGATCTTAAAAGATATGCCGCAATCGCGCATTAAGGCTTTGATGAGTTTATCTGATAATTTAGCAGAATTGAATTACAAGCGTTTTCAACGCTATAGCCAGCCATTTGATTTAAGCAATGCAAAACAAGCGGTGTATGCATTTCGAGGAGATACATATGTAGGCCTAGACGTTGATAGTTTGAAAAGTGGTGATGTTGATTATGCGCAAGATCATTTGGCTATTTTGTCAGGTCTTTATGGCGTGTTGCGACCGCTTGATTTAATGCAGCCCTATCGTTTGGAGATGGGAACAAAGCTTGCAAATGATAAGGGTGAGACGCTTTATGATTTTTGGAAAGAGCGCTTAACAAAACAAATAGAAGATATGGTGGCAGACCATAAGGACAAAACAATTATTTGTTTGGCGTCGAATGAATATATCAAGGCGGTCGATGTTAAGAGCTTGAATGTGCCTTTTGTTACGTGCCATTTTAAGGAAGTGAAGGACGGTACGCCTAAGGTTGTCGGATTATTCGCCAAGCGCGCTCGAGGTATGATGGCGCGTTATATGATCGAGCATAAAATTGATACGGCACAAGGGTTAAAAGCATTTGATAGTGATGGTTATTCTTATGAAGCGTCGCTTTCAAGTGATACAGATTTTGTGTTTTTACGAGAAGGTTAAGCGTGGGCTTATAAAAAAGAGTGTTTAAAGTCACCTTTTTTGCATTAGAAATTTGCTTTTTACTGTAAAATCGTCTTTATTCATCTCATTAGTTTATGAATAGATACAAAGAGGTTAGACGTGCGATCTACAAAATTGAAATCTCATTTGGTGCTGGGTGCAGGCGTTGCGCTAAGTACTGTTCTTTTGAATACAACGGCGTTTGCCGGGTTTAATTGGCAGCCGTCAGTTGCGCCTGAAAAGGCGATCCCTGTTGAGGTATTAAGTGTCGATAAAGACGTTTTAACGCCCGTGCCAAACAGTATTAATGAAAGCGCAGCAGATGATACGTCTCTAAATGAACAGACAAGCGCTAAGCCAAGCGTTGAGCAAGACATTGAGGAAGTGGCCGCGCTTAGCACTGTTGAACCAGAACCTGTTGTAGAGACAATGCCTGCTCTTGCCGCTGCGCCACGCGCGGAAACGGCACGTATGAGTGTGATCGAGGGATTTGGTCGTGATGTACCGCTAAGCTATGCCATTGCAACAATCGTACCTTCAAAGTTTGGGTATGCATTTGGTGCTGACGTAAACCCTGCTTTGCCTGTAACATGGCAGGGCGGAAAGCCATGGGATGAAGTGCTGTCTGATGCCGTTGCGCCGGAAGGCTTGTTTGTGCATGTCGGTCAGCAGAAGGTATCAATCCAATCTGTCCCTCCTGTAAAAGAAAATAAAGCTACAGATGCAAAAGTTTCAAACGCACCAGCAAATGTACCTGTTAACCAGCCAATGGCTGAGGCTGCTGTTACCTCAAACACACAACAAGCTTCTCAATCAGAAATGCGTGAAGTATTCGTCCGCCGCGAAACGGGTCAGGTTGAGGCACCATCACAAGGTGGCGATGCCGCAAAAGACGTTACTGCGGCTAAGACATCAAACAAAGAAGACGTTATTTGGAACACTCATTCATCTGAAAATGCACCGATTGATTTAATGGCGGGCGATAGTATGGATGAGATATCGTCAGAAGAGGTTTTACCTGAAGCCGCCGTTTCTGAAGAAGGTTCATTAGAAAGCACAGAGGCTACATCGCAAGCCACACCTGTTGAAGAGATGCCTGTTGAAGAGGTATATGTGCCGCGTATTAATCCGGATATGCCAGCAGAAATTGAGGCATATGTAAGCCCGGCTTCTGATGAAAATGTTTTCGAAGTTGTGATGTCACAAACTGAAGCGGCATATGTACTGGACACAAAACGTATCACAACATTCCGTGCGAAAGCCGGCCAAACTGTGCGTGATACACTGGAGCGCTGGTCTGATGAGGCAAATGTACAGATCTTTTGGGAGACGCCTTATGATTTCCCCGTTGAAAAGTCAATCACGTTGACGGCAACATACCCAATGGCTGTGCAGGCATTATTGGGACGTCTTGAAACGGTCGAGCCACGCCCTACAGCAAAGCTTCACCCGAACTGGCCGCACGGTCCATCAATTCTTACTGTTAAATAATTTGTTTGTATTTTTTTGAGCATAGTATTAAAACCATGCTTATCTAATATTAAACGGATTGATTGAATTTATGCAAAACGTAAGCAAGCATTTGAGCTACGCTGTTATATTGTCGCAAATGACGCACATATTTTGTTGCGGGCTTCCTGCGCTGTTTAGTGTTTTGAGCTTGTTGTCTGGCTTGGGCCTTGTCGGTGTTATGCCAAGCTCAATGGAGCATGTACACGAATCTATGCATGAGTGGGAGCGTCCTATTTTATTCATGTCTGGTGCTGTGCTCATTATCGGGTGGGCGTTACATATGTATAGTCGTAAACTAGATTGTACGAAAACAGCAAGCTGCTCTCACGAGCCATGCGCCCCTAAGAAAAAGCAATCTGCTCGATTATTATTAGTGGCTACTTTTCTATTTACTATCAATGTTTTAATTATATTAACGCACTAAAGTTTTACATATATTTAATAATTGTTTATAGTTCGGGGTATGAAAGATGCTTTAGGACAAGACCTGTATATATGTGAGGTAGATCAAACCAATAAATTGGTGTTGCCTGCGCCAATCCACGATCATCTAAAAGGGTATCAAGAAACCATAAGCGGGCTATATGAAAATGTTGATTTATGCTCTGTGTTTACCAGTGTAGATACGGGCTTTTTGGTTGCCGATGAGCTTCGCCTTCGCTCTTACTTACACAACAACAAAATTGGTATCGGGTCTCATCCCTATGACAAAGATTACGGTGCAACGAACCACCTAAGCTTGCTAAGCGCCAATTTTAACCCTCTTGTTACGTCGCATATCAGTGTGCCAATAAACCAAGTGCGAACATACAGACCTCATCTTGCCGATGCGATCAATGACACACAATATGTGGTTAGAAAATACAGCCACGCTGTGCGTGATGTCGGAAGCATGGTTCAAGTGGTTCCCAAGCGCGTGTGGAACGAACAATTTCCTGATTATAAGGTTTGATTTGAGACCTATTTAATGTTTATCGCTCTTTCAATGGTATAAAGGGCGCGTGCGATGTCTTGGCTTCCTGTAACCAAGCATTGGTCTCCAGAAGATTTTTCCTCAAGTAACGTGTAGCTATTTTCATGTTTGAATAATGCTTTGATGTTGGCTGAGGCAATTTTGCTAAAGTGATCGCGTTTTTTCGAGCCTTCCTCGAAGACTGTGTATTGTAGATTTTGATCTCTAAACCAATCTCTATTGTCAAATGCATATTGTATGACGGATTCTTCCCCGGCTGTTCTTGGGTAAGTAGAGTTGTTCAAAGCCAGCTTCTGGACAAGGTCAATACTTTGTTTGTTTGCTGTGACTGCGATAAATTCTTGCTTTCCGGATGGGCATGTCACCCAGCTTCCGATTGTTCTATTACGCGCCTCAGATTCTGTGATGTGGGCAGAAATTACGGCGGCAACTTGCAGGTTTTTCAAGCGGCGTTCGTTACTCTCCTCTTGTGTGGGGGCACGAAGTGGTGAGGTGTCGAGTGTGTGATATGTGGGGCTGTGCGCATCAATAATAGATTGGATAGTGGGAGATGCATCTTTTGGAGCAATAAGGGTTAAGGCCTCGCTATTGGCGGGCAACAACTCACGTATAGATAAGACGGCGTTATTCGGGATGTCTGTTTTAGTTTTTGCAAAATACGCATTTGCCGACCGTTCAATAATTTCGACGCCAGCATTTTCGAAATGTTCGGTCAATTTGACAGGAACTAATGTGGCGTAGTCTCTGACTTGTAATGGGTTGGAAAAACCACATTTGGTGACCAATTTAAGCGGGCTGCCATACGCGTTGAGATCATTGGACACGCCATTATAATCCAAATCTTTTCTAATGTCAGATAGGGATACATAAGGTGTTTGCGCATTGCTTGAGACTTTTAAAAACTGCGTGTTCAGTGTCTCCAGGGCAATGTGTGGGAAAACAGGTTTGTTAAAAGTATCGGCCATTTGTGTCACAAATTTGGCAGGTAGTGCTAGCTGAATATCTTGCCAATTTTCATTAATAAAGTTTTCGCCAAAAAAGACGACATTCATAGAGACATCCTTCTTTTTGACGATGAAGAAATCGTTGTCTGTAAAGGAGCTGCCGCACATTTGATTTGTACATAGTCCATTGCGGGTTAAATCCCATATGCGATCGCCTACTAATAGCCGTGCAGTCTCAGAATCTGTTGCAATACCTTTGGGTTGGCTTTTATCCGTAATAATTACGGCTTTGTGTGATCTGATTGATTGTAATGCTGAAGGGGTACGAAGGCTTGATTGGCAAAAGACATTTTGGTTATTCATTGTACACACTCTATATTTTATTTTTTATAGAAATGTTCTAGCTTTATTTTGTCTATATGTCAAATACCTTAGTTGGCTGATTTCATCTCTTCTAGTTCAAGCCAGCGTGTTTCGTAACGATCAAGCTTTGCTTGCGCATCAGAGAGATCTTTTGTGGCTTGATGAAAGGCGCTTGGATCTTTTTGGTAAAAGTCAGGGTCTTTCAACGTATCGTTTAACTCTTTTATCAATTTTGAGGTTGTCTCAATCTTTGTTGGAAGCTCTTTAAGTTCGTATTCTAGCTTGTAAGAGAGCTTTTTTTCCTTTTTAGGTGCGTTATTCTCGCTCTTTTGAGGTGTTTCATCCTGTTTAGGTTGTTTTTTGCTCTTTTTCTTACTGTTTTTTGCTTTTTTCTCGGCTTTTTCAGCATCTTTAAGGGCTATATAGTCGCTATATCCTCCAATACAGTGGTCTATTTCGGCATTTCCTTCAAAAGCAAGAATTTTAGTAACTGTCTGATCAAGAAAATCACGATCGTGAGAAACAACGATTAATGTGCCTTTATATTGGGATAGAATTTCTTCGAGCATGTCGAGGGTTTCCATGTCCAAGTCATTTGTAGGCTCATCCAGAATAAGACATGATTTTGGATTGGCTAAAATTTTGGCAAGCATCAGGCGGTTTTTTTGTCCCCCTGATAAATTACACACCTTGTCGTCTACACGCGCTGGATCAAACATAAAGTCTTTGAGGTAGCCGCAGATGTGGCGCTGTTTTCCCATGACATCAATGTAATCATTTCCAGTGGGGGACAGAACCTTTTTCAAACTGTGTTTGGGGTTTAAATCACTTCGCTTTTGGTCAAAGTATGAAAATTCCAGCTCTTTTTTACGTTTTATAGACCCTGAGTCAGGCTGTAACGTATCAATCAGGAGTTTGAGGAATGTCGTTTTACCAGATCCGTTACGGCCTAGTATACCGATGCGATCGCCACGTTGAATACGGTAAGAAAACTTGTCGAGAATATTTTTAACAGTGCCGTGTTCGTCCTCAAATGTTTTGGAGACATTATAAAATTCTGCAACTATTTTAGCGTTTTCTTCGGTTCCCTCCAGTGGTTTGATTTCAATTTTTTGAACCGCGCGACGATAAGCGGACTGATCGGCCTTAAGCTGATCGCGCATGATCTTCATTTGCTCGACACGACGAACATTTCTTTTTCGGCGGGCTTTGACGCCTCGATTGGCCCATTCAACTTCTTGTGCAACGATTGATTTGCGGTTTTTAAGCTCGCGTTCTTCTTGCTCTAGCAACATCGTTGACCATTCCTCAAAATAGCCAAAACCTTTAGGGCATGTTTTAATTTTTCCGCGATCAAGCCAGAATATCTGGTTGGTGATGTTTGCAAGAAAGGTTCTATCGTGGCTGACGCAAAGTAATGTGCCGCGATAATTTTTTAGATAGTTTTCAAGCCATTGAATGATTTCTAAATCCAAATGGTTTGTTGGCTCGTCAAGGAGGAGAATGTCAGGCTCTTCGACGAGGGCGCGTGCTAATCCTGCGCGCCGTAATTGCCCACCAGACAAAACGGTCATTTGTGCTTTCGGGTCAATTTGCAAGCTATCGGTGATCATCTCAACCTTGTAGGCGTGCAAGTCTTTGTCTTCTTCTTTTATTTCAGTGAAGATGTAGTCAAAGACTGTCTCTCCCTCCTGCGGCGTGATGTCTTGGTGCAAATAACCAATTGAGACGCCGTTTTCTTCCCAGCGTTCCCCGCCATCAAGCTCTTTTCGACCTGTGATGATGTTCATCAATGTTGATTTTCCAGCACCGTTTTTACCAACCAAGGCAATACGCGCGCCTTCATGAATGTTAAAGGATAAATCCTTGAACAGGGGCTCTTTGTCATATTGGACAAGCGCCTCTTTAACTGAAAGAAGTAGACGTGAATTCATGGATTAGAGGTTTAGAGGATTATCACTCAGGTGTCCAGTCTTTGGTGACTAATCTCAGATGTCTGGTTTTTTGAACGGCGCCCTCAACGTCAATATCTGCAAGCTCTTCATGAGTACCACTTTGATCTTGTTTAATGGTCTCAAGTTCGTCTTGTTCCTCAATCGTTAGTGGTGGGTACTCGTACGCATTTTCTATATTGAGTTTAAGCTGCTCAATATTATTGACGACTTCCTCAATCAGATCAGCGTTTTCAAAAAATCTAGGGCGTCCTTCAGTGATGAGTTTTTCCGCCTCTTCTATGTCTTCATGAATGAGTAGATTTTTATATGCGCTCAGCTCTAGATGTCTATTAACTTGGTATATTTGGACAAGCTTTTTACACGTATGGAAGGCTTGAAGTTCTTGTGCAAGTTCAGGGCATTCTCTTTGGAAATCACCCTCGACAATGCTTGCTTGCTTATAAGCAATAAGCTTTTTTGCCTCTTCAGGTGTCGCGTTATGGACAATTGTCGACATCAAAACGTCACCAATATTAAGCTTTGCCTCATCTTCATATTCATCACACTCGTCATAAAGTAAGAAATCTTCTGCAAGCGCGTATGTTACGACCAATGGATCGGCATCGGGGTAGTAATCTAGGAATGTGAGCAAGGGGGAAAGCGTGTTGTGTTTGAATATTTCAAATCCTTGCTTTGTCGAGGAAAGGGGCGAGAGGTCAAGTTGTTCTAATATTGTATATATGATTTTAAGGTTTAGCGGACTGTCAGGAATGCCCAGCTCTTGTACCGTTACATCTAAATGATCCGGGTCGAATTTACCTTGTTTGAAGATTTGGTACAGCTCATGATCATGTTCGACGGGGGTAATAGTTTTGAGTGTTTCAATATCTCTAAGAAGCTGACAAATTTCGTGCTCAACCATATCAGCTACAGCAGGCATTTCATATTCAGATAATACATCGGCAATCATCTGACCTTGTGACGATACGTCTGCGCTATCAATATCACCTACAAGGAGGCCTTGTTTAATATCGCTTAGATTTTCTAGCATATGGTAAAACATGACGTGTGAATGCTCAAATTCACCATCTATGACGCCTTGTTTATTGGCGATGTGCAGATTGATCAGAAGCTCGCGCTCTGCAACTGTGAGGTGCTTTTCTATTTCTGGAAATGCACTGACATAACCTTGTGTTGTGCCGCTAGTAAATTTGCAAAATTCCGGGCCCATAGCAATGAGTGTATATACTTCTGGTGAGAGCGGCCCCATCTCATCCTGGCAATTAAGGGCGCTTATATATCTTTGATTTAACTTGTTTAAGGCTTGTTGATTTTGCTGGCTGTATTTTTCCCCTTTTGGAAGAAGGTAGGGCGCCACAAGGGCCGCGCCTCGTTTTACGGCAGTTTTAAGCGTGTTATGTGTGCTGCATTGTGTGCTGATAAGGGTGAAAAGCTCTCGGAACTCGCGGATTGATTGTATCTCTGTGTTAAAATCATCACCGTCTTGATCAAGCAAGAAGGGAGAGGAAAAGTTTTCTTCACATGTGCTTGCTTTAAGTTTGTTGTTTGGAAATTTCTCAGAAAGTTTCACAACTTTGCTTATATTCAACATGCACACGCTCCTTATTATCAAGGTTATTTTATGACCCTATAGATGAATAATTTAACATATAATATTGTTTTTGATGGTATGGCAAGTTTAAATATGAAAATAATTCAAACGTTGTGGTGGGTAATATTAGCAATATTGCCCTGCGGTAAAGCCCGAGGCCCATGCCCATTGAAAGTTAAACCCGCCAAGATGTCCTGTAACATCCAAAACCTCCCCAATGAAAAACAGGTTGTCTTGTTTTTTAGATTCAAATGTTTTTGAAGAGACTTCATTGGTGTTAACGCCCCCAAGGGTGACTTCGGCTGTCCGATACCCCTCGGTGCCACTGGGTTTGATTGTCCATTGATTGATATGGCCCGCAAGTGATTCAAGTTTTTTATTTGGCAGGTCGGCAATGCGCCCTGTTATCTCACTATTTTCACATATGTGTTCAGCAAGGCGTTTAGGGAATAGATCACTTACAATATTAACAATGTCTTGTTTTGGGGTTTGCGCTTTGCGGTCTTTCAAAAATGTAAGGGCGTTTGTGTCTGGTGCCATGTTTACATAGATGTCTTTGCCCTCATTCCAATAGGACGAGGCTTGTAAAATTGATGGGCCGCTCAATCCGCGATGCGTAAAGAGCATGCCTTCGCGAAATGTTGTTTTATCTGTTTTAATTGTGGCATCAAGGGACAGGCCAGTAAGTGTTTTACACTGGTCTTTGATGGCGCCTTCAAATGTAAAGGGAACAAGCCCTGCACGTGTGGGAATTATAGAATGACCAAATTGTTCTGCGACCTTATAGCCAAAGGGGCTTGCGCCAATTTTAGGAATGGAAAGCCCTCCGCTTGCGATAACTAGGCTTTGGCTTGTGTATGTACCGTTTGATGTTGCAAGCGTGTAGGCGTCGTGTGCGTGGTTAATTTTTTCAATGCTGACTTGCATCTGTATATCGACGTGATTGATGCGGCATTCTTTGACCAGCATATCAATAATGTTTTGGGCGCTGTCATCACAAAAAAGTTGCCCGAGGGTTTTTTCGTGATAGGCGATGTCATGGGCCTCAACCATATCTATAAAATCTTGAGGCGTGAAGTTGCTTAATGCGCTTTTACAAAAATGCCTGTTTTCAGAAAGGAAATTTTCAGGGGCTGTGTGAATATTTGTAAAATTACACCGCCCCCCACCAGAGATACGTATTTTTTCGGCAATTTTTTTGCTGTGGTCGAGAACGCATACGGATCGTCCGCGTTTGCCGGCTTCAATGGCACACATAAGACCTGCGGCACCAGCCCCGATAATGATGGTATCGAATGCGGTGCCCATGAGGTTATGATCTTTCTAATTCAGTTTCGTAGTCCACGACAATTCCGTAATGTGGATCTTCTATATCATCTGAATCAACCATGTGAGATGCTTTTTTAAGAAGCAGTTTGCAGTCTGAACTTAGATGTACAAGCTGTAGACGCTTGTTGTTTTCAATGTATTTTTCTGCGATCTCGTCAATGGCTTGTAATGCAGAGTGATCCCATACGCGCGTGTTTTTGAAATCAATAATCACGTGATCTGGATCGTTTTTAGGATCGAACAATTCTTTGAAACTTTCAACAGAGGCAAAAAAGATTGCGCCATGAAGCGTATAGACCAATGTTCCGTTATGATCGATGCTTTTTGATGTCCAAATATGGTAGGCCGATTTCCATGCATACACGAGGGCTGAGATAATAACGCCGACTACGACCGCCACGGCCAAGTCTGTAAATACAGTCACCGTGGTAACGATTACGATCGTGAAGAAATCTTCTTTAGGGATTTTGCCCCATAAACGAATGCTCCCCCATGCAAATGTGCCAATCACAACCATCATCATAACACCTGTCAAAGCGGCCAGTGGAATCATCTCAATCAGGCCAGAGGCAAATAAGATAAACCCAAGCAAGGCAAGGGCTGCGGTAATACCAGATAAACGTCCAAGCCCGCCTGATTTGATGTTGATCATGGATTGACCAATCATCGCACAACCGCCCATACCACCAAAAAAGCCTGTGGCAATATTGGCAAAGCCTTGGCCCATACATTCTTGAGCTGTACGGCCACGAGTTTCTGTCATCTCAT
This sequence comes from Micavibrio sp. UBA1850, assembly GCA_002338525.1. Classification (GTDB taxonomy): domain Bacteria; phylum Pseudomonadota; class Alphaproteobacteria; order Micavibrionales; family Micavibrionaceae; genus UBA1850. Next base: position 19,209 of record DDIM01000017.1, read on the forward strand.
CAATAAGGCGAAGTGTGAGAAGAGATTCAATCAAGCCAATGGCTGCAAGTATTAACGCATATGGGAAGATAATTTGAAGCGTTTCTAAATTAAAAGGCACCATAGGGATGTGAAAGCTTGGCAAGCTCCCCGCTACAGAGGCCATGTCACCGACTGTGCGTGTGTCGAGATTGAAGCCAATGGCAATCGCAGACACGGCAATAATGGCAATCAAAGGAGAGGGAAGCGCCTTTGTAATCTTTGGAAAAATCCAAATAATCGCCATAGTCAGGATCGTGAGTGCCAGCATAATATTCATGGTCATGCCGTTCATCCAGTCTCCATCAATTTTAAATTGCCCCATTTGTGCCAAGAAAATCACGATTGCAAGGCCATTTACAAAGCCTAGCATGACAGGATAGGGGACAAGACGTATAAATTTACCAAGCGAGAAAACACCGGCAAGGAATTGTAAAATCCCCATGAGAACCACGGTTGCAAATAAATATTCGACGCCGTGCTCGGCAACAAGTGACACCATGACAACCGCCAAAGCCCCTGTTGCGCCAGAGATCATTCCTGAGCGTCCACCAAAGATAGATGTGATTAATCCCACCATAAAGGCTGCGTATAACCCTACGAGAGGTTCAACGCCTGCAACAAAGGCAAATGCAATGGCCTCTGGCACAAGTGCAAGTGCTACGGTGATACCTGAGAGGATATCGGCTTTTGGGTTTTCAGTAAGTTTAAAACGTCGAACTAATCGGATCATGGTAAAATAGAGCCTTGTATATATTAAATTTTATGAGGCTTTTCATATAGATTTGAAGGGGGTGTGTAAAGGTTTTACTCGTGAGGCGGTCTTTTTTACTTAGAAATTGCTACAAGAATTGCTATGAAAAAAGGGCATGCGGCTTGATTTGAGCGGCATTTCATGTTCTTTGGACTGTGAAATTTATGGAGTTAAAATACAATGGCTTATACGGTAGATAAAAATCAATTATGTGTGGATGGGGTGGCATTAAGCGATATCGCAGACGCGGTCGCAACACCGACTTATGTGTATTCTGCGGATGTGATGACAACACAATATCACAACCTTGAAAACGCAATGGTTAGAAATTTACCCGCCGATCAGCAGCCATTATTATGTTATGCTTGTAAAGCCAACAGCAATATCGCCGTTTTGTCATTGTTGCGATCTTTAGGTAGTGGACTTGAAATTGTTTCTGGAGGAGAGCTTCACCGCGGTTTGCGCGCTGGGTTTAATCCTAAGCATATTGTGATGACGGGTGTTGGTAAGCAACGCCAAGAAATCATTGATTGTCTTGAAGCGGGCATTAAACAGTTCAATGTTGAGTCATTACCTGAGTTGGAACACATACAAAATGTTGCATCAGATATAGGAAAAAAAGCAACAGTTGTGTTTCGTCTAAATCCGAATGTATCAGGCGGTGGGCATGATAAAATCTCAACAGGACGTGAGCGTGATAAGTTTGGTTTAAATCTTGAAAATGTTCATAATGCATATGCCATGGCACAGGATATGTCACATGTAGAGGCGATTGGATTGTCTATGCACATAGGCTCGCAGGTGTTTCAGGTTCTCAGCTTTAGAAAAGCTTTTGAAACCCTTCCTGACATCGTTAAAGGTCTGCGCGATAAAGGATATAATGTATCGAGCCTGGATATTGGTGGTGGGTTTCCAATCCAGTATAATGATGAAGAGCTTTTGGATTTGGATGCTTACGCCGAGTGGGTCGGACAAATTATTGCCCCATTAGGAACGGACATTATTATGGAGCCGGGGCGTTATCTGGTTGGAAATGCCGGGGTTTTACTTACCAAGACGCTGTACACCAAGCATACACGAGAGCGTGATTTTTTAATTCTTGATGCTGCGATGAACGATCTTATTCGCCCAACACTATATGATGCCTATCACGGCATTGAAAAAGTGTCTAAAGATGGTGAGGACGAGGAAACATTTTATGATGTGGTTGGCCCGATCTGTGAAACAGGTGATACGTTTTCTAAGGACCGTGCGTTGCCTGTTATGAAAACGGGGGACTTGGTTGTGATAAAGGAAGCAGGCGCCTACGGGATGTGTATGGCGTCAAATTATAACACACGCGGTCTGCCTGCCGAGGTGCTTGTTCAAGATGGCGCATTTCATGTGATCCGCAAACGCCAAAGTGTCGATGAAATCCTTGATAAGGATATCGTGCCTGATCACCTAAAATAAAAGGTATCCTATAATAAACCTAGTTCTTTGAGCTCGTCGGCCATATCTGCTGGCGGCTCGTCGTCAAGATCGTGCCCAGTGTAAAGCCCACGGTCTTTTGGAATGTCAGCGTCTTTCAGATAACGCCACCCTTGAAAGGGGCGATGCGGTGTTGCAATTGTTTGGATCATTTCGGTAGATTGCATGATCATACATTTTTTGCCAACACCTTCGATGTCTACCATTTCGAATCCCAATATTTTGGCACGACATTCTATGCGCCCCTTTATAACGCGATATATTGACCCTTCGGCTTTTAATATCTCATCGGCTTGTTTTGGCGCGTAACGCGTCCAGCAGGGAACGGCTTTCTCGCCATGATAGTCAACGGTTTGTCGTTGTTGCAAATCATAGAAATCTTTGAGGCTTTCGACACCAACAACAAGCTTTATCAAATTTGTGGGCATGGTTTCTTTTATATTATAATGTTTTATTCGTTTACATGGTTGATATTAGGATTATATGAAATGATGTAAAGTCATTGTTATTTAGAAAGCGCCACTTGAAGTATAAAAATCAAATTAAGCAAACAAAAACGTATTCGCAGGCCGTTCTGTTGGTTTTATTTGGTATCAGTGCATTTATTCTGACCGCCTCATATCTGAATGTTTTTAATGCGTGTCAAAATTTGACGTTAGGCTCTGGATTATATGAGGGAGGATTTCGGCGCTCACTTCGTATTTTATGCGCACAAGACATCGCAGCAAATATATTTGGGTGGTATTGGGTTGTATTTGGGGCGCTACGAATATGGTTTATTCAAAAATATCAGACTGATTTTTTTCTAAAATTTGAAGGCATCGCCTTTAAAAAGCCAAACAAGGTGGCGCTGTCTTATAAGGATGCCGCGTACTACCATTTGCTTGAGTGGCTTCCTATACACATATCTGTCATTTATGTGTTGGTATGGCCCATCAATTTGAACATGTTTACTATGACGGCAATTTCATCCTTTATGATGACGGCTCAAATTATATGGCTTGCCCCTCATATATTAAGATACAAAGATAAAAACATTTTTGAAGCATTGGTGGATATAGAGCTGGTTGCGCAAGAAAAGGCCGTTCGCCGTTTTGAAAAATTTGAAAAAACGCCCTTGCGCCGCGGTGCAATGCGCTTCACATATTTTATGAGCTATACCGTCTTTTTGCTTATACTTGGTATTTATTCATTTTTATCGGTTCAGCTCTTACGACTTCCTGCCTTGGATGATCGCTATCTTCCTCTTGTTTATGAAGAGGCGGCACCTGTTTGGAGCGATAACATGTATTTTGCGCTGGAAGGTGTGTTTGCCCCCGCTGATGTCGAAGACTTCAGGAATTACGGGTTTCAAAAGGCATTGGCGCGCTTCATGTTTTATGAGGACCTGAAGCAGCTGTCCGGAATACCGTATACATATGATGCCCCGCGGGAGCGGTTTGATACTGAGATTGTTCGCCCGCGTGAGGAGCTGCGGATTAATTCTGATCAATGGGCCGAGCTTAGATGTTTGTACAAGCTGGACTCAGTGTCGCACCGGTCGTGTGCAAGCGTTGAAGAGTTCCAAACTTACATCGATCAAAACCGCATCGTATGGGACAGGTTCAACAATGTTTATGATGACGGGTTTCAATATGATGCCCCGCCGCAATCTATGCGTATTCGATCGCAGGGTTTATTAAAACTGGTTGAACTAAAAGCGACTGACATTGTGCTGCGCGCGCGCATGGGTAAAGGAAAAGAGGCGACGGAAGAGTGGATTAAGTATATGAAGCTCTACCGCATGATGGGACAAGACAGAAGCGGGAACATTCAAAAGGCCGTGGTCGTTTCTATTTTTGGTGTTCACATGAACGCCTTGAGAAGTTTATTTCTTGCCTCTCCAGAAAAAATTAAGGCCTATGATCAAAAGCTTCGAAGCGTATTGTCCTATGATCAAAATCTATTTAGGAACGAGTTTCTCCTCCTCGATAGTATGTCGAGTAATGAGCCCGTTTTTACAGGGCTATTTGGAAACGCCAATTTATATAGAAACGAGTTTTTAGACTGTCACACGGCGTATTACGCAAGAGCCATATACCCTTACTATAAAATGCCAACGCAAGATTTTAATGTTGATGAGGCGTGCCAATCGTCTCTTGGCACAACTATTTTAGGTGTTTCAATTCCTTATGATATTTTTCGCGCTGGGGCGTTATCGATAAACATTGTCTACCAGAGCATCTTTTCGCGGTTTATGGGCGAAGATAATTTATTATGGTCTATGGAAATTCGAGAAATTGAGTTTGATCTTGCGCGCACAGCCCTTCGCATCGTAAGTGAAGGCATGTCAGAGACACAAATTGTTAGTTATCTAGCACAAGAAAATGCCAAACAGGGGCGAGAAAGATATTTATACCAATGGGATCGTGACCTTAAGGCTATTTATTTTGAAGACGCAAGTGCGCTCAATCGTAAAATTTTATTTAGGGTACGCGTGCCTGAAGGCGGCAGTTAGAAGGGCACTTAAATGAGCCCCTCTGCTTTGAAGCTTGTATGGCCGTTTTTTGAAATAATGATGTGATCGTGAATAACAATATCAAAGGGTAGGGCCGCGCCAACAATATTTTGTGTAAGCGTTATATCTGGTTGACTTGGGCGATGGTCGCCGCTGGGGTGATTGTGAACCAGAATGATGGCCGTTGCCCCTAGGTTGAGGGCGCGTTTTATGATTTCGCGCGGATAGGCGGGGGTGTGGTCAACTGTTCCTGTTTGTTGCACTTCGTCGGCGATAAGCTCATTTTTTTTGTTCAAAAATAAAAGGCGGAACTGCTCGTTCGTTTCAAGCGCCATCGAGGCATGCAGGTAATTAAGTAGTTTTGACCAAGAATTGAGGATCGGTTTATTCGCGATGTCTTGTTTCATCATCTTTAATGCGCTTGCCTCAATTGTCTTGAGGGCGATGGCGCAGTTTTCTGATAGTCCAAATGCGGTTAGATCTTGTATGTTAGCGTGTGCTACGGCTGCAAAACTCCCGAAATGTGCGATTAAATCTTTTGCGAGCGGTTTCACATCACGGCGCGGTATGGCCATAAATAAAATAAGCTCGAGAAGCTCATAGTCTTGAAGCGCATCGACGCCCCCTTGCGCAAAGCGTGACCTTAGGCGGTCGCGATGGCCGCTATAGTGAGGCTTTTCCTTTGGCTCAGTCATAAGGCGGTTTGAGCCATCCTTTAGGAGAAAGTGTGAAGATTTCAAACCCGTCATCTGTAACGGCAAGAGAATGTTCAAACTGGGCTGAGAGCTTTTTATCTTTTGTAACGGCTGTCCAGCCATCGCTTAGGACTTTTGTTTTGTAGGTACCAACATTAATCATAGGCTCGATAGTGAAAAACATACCGGGTTCTAATATTGTTGTGGTGTATGGGTCATCATAATGCACAACAGAGGGCGCGGTGTGGAATACTTTTCCAAGGCCGTGACCACAAAAGTCACGAACAACGCCAAAGCGCTCTTTTTCCGCCATTTCCTGAATGGCTTTTCCGACGTTGCGAAGTGGCGCGCCAGGTTTAACTTGATCAATACCTGCCATCATGCAGTCATATGTTGTGTTAACGAGGCGTTTTGCCATGACCGATATTTTGTCACCAACGAAAAACATACGGCTTGTGTCGCCGTGCCATCCATCAAGGATAACGGTCACGTCAATATTCATGATGTCGCCATTGAGCAGCTTTTTATCGCCAGGAATACCATGGCAGACAACATGGTTGATGGATGTACAAATTGATTTAGGAAAGCCTTTATAATTCAACGGGGCAGGTATGGCGCCATTTTTTGTGATGAAATCAAAGCATAGTTTGTCTAGCTCATCCGTGGTGACCCCCGGCTGAACGTGCTCTGTAATCATGTCGAGGGTGCGAGCGGCGAGTTGTCCTGCTTTGCGCATGCCTTCAAAACCAACTTCGGTGTTGATAATGATTCCTTCTTCGTTTGTATTTAGTGCCGTTGTCATTGTGCTTGTTCTCTTAATGAAATATATGTTTGTTACGTCTTAAATAACAGGAAATAGAAAGAGATGTCCAGAAATGAGTGAGCAAAAGATTTTTCGCGCCGCCATGATTGTAATTGGCAATGAAATTTTATCGGGCAGAACGCAGGATAAAAATATTCAATATGTGGCGCAGAAGCTGAACGATAAGGGCATTCGTTTATCAGAGGTTCGCGTTGTGCCTGATATAGATGATGAGATTGTGCATGCGGTACAAGCGCTTAGTGAAAAGTATGATTATGTGTTTACAAGCGGCGGTATAGGCCCCACACATGATGACATTACGGCAGATAACGTCGCACGCGCCTTCAATGTGGGGATTTCGCAAAATGAAGAGGCGTATAAAATCCTGCTTGATTACTATGGGGAAGGCGAGCTAACGGATGCGCGCTTGCGCATGGCGCGTATTCCTGTGGGAGCAAGCCTTATCCCTAACCCTGTAAGTGCTGCACCAGGGTTTAATATTGAAAATGTGTATGTGATGGCGGGCGTGCCAAAAATCATGCAATCAATGGTTGATTATATCGTGCCAAGCCTTGTTGCTGGAGCCCCTTTGTTAACCCGCACAGTTGAAACGTCTTTATATGAAAGCGAGCTGGCCGAAGGGTTGGGGGCGATCCAAGATCAATATCCTGATTTGGATATCGGAAGCTATCCGGGATATGGCCCGACTAAAAGCAGCGTCAGCGTCGTGTTGCGAGGAATAGATCAATCACAGCTTGATCGTGCCGCGCAAGATGTTGAGGCCTTCATAGCGTCGATATAATGATTTTAACATAAGGGGGAGGGGCGTGGCTTCTCAATAGCCTATGGCAAGTGGTGCGCCCGGGGGGATATGCCACCATAAAACAAGTTGCTTATAAACTCTGGCCTTCAGCAGTATACCTATGCCTATTATCCTATATTTATGTCTCACCTATCAATTCTACGTTAAAAAAATGTTTGTGGAGTTTAGAGCCTTGTATAAAGGTTGTAATTGTATGCATTGGCAGGTAAGCCAAAAGTAAAATCATCGCACTTGTACATGCCTATATGCGCTCAGGAATTATTATATGTGAATGGGTATGTAATCCCGCCAATAGCGATTGTTTGTGTTTGCATTGTAATTCCTCTTACATCTAACTTTTCTAATTATTTATCACAAAACAAATAACGTGGCAGGCTTTCATAAACGTTTACAAAAAACGGGTAGTTGATCTTATCTCCGTTTTCTAGTGTCCATATTAAATTGGCATTTCCAGTCCACCTGGACGCACCTCCTGAGCTTCTGCATCCCATTAACTCATATTCGTTTTCAAATATTTTTATAACAGTATTCTCTTTTGGTTCTACAAAAATAATATTTCGCACATATCCATCCATTTCAAATCTTTTAATCAATTTTTTATTATCATTTGTTGTCCAAACATACTCTTTACCCTGTTTTTTAATTTCAAATTTTTCGGGATATAAATGTGCATATTTTACACGATCTTCCAAAGGCATTTTCAACCATTTTTTTGATTGGTTTTTCTTTATTGAAAAAAATGAACCGGCACCTTCCACAGATTCATGGGGCCACATCTGTCCTGTTATATGATGGTCCCATGTGGCCTTCATATATTGATCAAATACCACAGCGCCAAATACGGCTACAATTGCAATAAGCAATCCAAATTTTTTCTTTTTACTCATACTTCTCTTCATATGTTCCCTATGATCACTGCAATAGTTATTTAGCGGATATATGGCGTAGAAAATTTTTTGAAATGCCCCACGCGATTTGCTTATTTGATGCGTAACAATGTTTGAATGCGAGAGTCAATCAAAACGCTCAATTTACTAGATTTTTTGGTATAGTTCTTCGTAATCCAATTCGGTTGGCATCTTACTCCCCCTTCTGTGTTGATTGATGTTTTAATGTATGGGTCGGCACCATATCGGGATGACAACGATGATCATCCAAGAATTGCATAAATCTATTCTGTAATTCTTGCCATTTAGGGAGGTAATCTTTGTGGTAGGTTAACTCAATCCGTAGTCGATCCGTGCGAACATAGTGTTGGCATAAAGATTGATCATTTTCTAAAATTATAGCTGAACAGTGAATATAGTTCTGATATTGTCCGTCAACCTTATGAAAGTAATAATCCCCAAAGTCAGAGTGCCAGCGTTGCCAATGCTCCAAATCATATGCATCTCCAATGCGATTATTAATTTCTTCTCGTTCAATAATTTTTGATACCGCTTGGTGGTTAGCAAGATCATCATGGTTTGTATCTATATACAGGCGCATATTTCTGTTCCATTCCCCACGTTTATGTAGATCTATCGGACGCTCTCGGACATAATCAAAATCAGGATACATCATATTAACGCCTAAACCACCCTGATTTGGAACGTTTCCTATCGAAAGGTATCCTTTAGGAACACAATAAAATCGTCCGGCAACGCCTGTTTTATAAACTTTATCTTTATCTACTTCTCTTCTCTCATCCTTACACGCTGTCAGAAGCGATAGACAACAAGCCAGTACAGCAATCCTAATTTTATTTCTTTTGTTCATATTTTTCTTCATATGCTCCCTGTGACCACTGCAAAATTTATTTAGCGGATATACAACGTAGAAATTTTTTGAAACGTACCCACGCGATTTGTTTATTTGAATAATTGTGTCGTACCAATGTTTGAGTGGAAGCGTCAATCAAGAAAAAGATTTTTCGCGCTGCCATGATTGTAATTGGCAATGAAA
>DDIM01000003.1:0-17924 GCA_002338525.1 Micavibrio sp. UBA1850
AGGCACCAAATGACCAAAAACACGTAATGTATGTTTGGCTTGATGCCCTTACTAATTATCTTACAGCCGTTGGCTATCCTGATTTAAACGACGAAATGTACAAAAAATTCTGGCCGGCAAATGCTCATGTGGTTGGAAAGGACATCATTCGCTTCCACTGTGTTTATTGGCCTGCTTTTTTAATGGCTGCAAACCTACCCTTACCAAAACAGGTTTTTGCGCACGGATTCATCAATATTGATGGTCAAAAAATGTCAAAATCTTTAGGCAATGTTATTGCACCACAAGATTTGATTGACCGCTATGGTGTAGATCAAACGCGCTATTTGCTTATGCGTTCAATCTCTCATGGTGAAGATGGTAATTATGCCCACGATCAAGCGTTACTGCGCATCAATGCAGACCTTGCAAATGGATTAGGAAATTTGGCGCAACGTGCGCTATCTATGGTGTTTAAAAACTGTGAAGGCGCACTCCCTGCGCACGACAATTTAACACAAGACGATAACGCACTTTTAACACAGGCCTACAGCACCATCGATGCGGTAAAGCCGTTTGCTGAAAAATTCCAATTCAACCGTGCGTTAGAAGAGGTTTGGAAGCTTGTATCTGCTGCAAACACTTATGTTGATGAGCAAGCACCATGGGGACTGAAAAAAACAGATCCAGAGCGTATGGGCGTTGTATTGTCAGTTATCGCAGAAACTGTGCGCTGCCTCGGTATTCTCATTCAACCCGTTATGCCACAATCAGCCGATAAGCTGCTTTCACAACTAAAAGTGCCTGATGACAAACGTCAATTTATGCATCTAAGTGCTGAGTTTGCGTTAGAAGAGGGGACAACAATCGATAAGCCCGAGGGCGTTTTCCCACGTATCACCGAAAATGAAGAGGCTGCGTAAATCATGTGGATCGACTCACACTGTCATTTGAACCATGAGCGCGCCCAAGGATTGGGCTCTGTTGATAATATTGTGGAAAACGCAAAGGATAACTCTGTTGATGGTATGTTGACAGTTTGTTGCAATATAGAGCAAGAAAAGGACGAATTGCGTGCCATCGCAGCCCGCCACGAAAATGTCTGGTATAGTATTGGAACACATCCACACGACGCAGCAGAAATTTACGACTCTGAAATGTCACAAGAGGAGTTAGTAAACCTTGTGCAAACAGATGAAAAGATTGTCGCCATTGGTGAAACTGGCCTTGATTATTTCTATGATAATGCACCAAGAGAAAAGCAAAAAGCGTCTTTTAGAAAACACATTCGTGCAAGCATTGAAACGGGCCTGCCTCTAATCATTCATACACGTGATGCAGAACAAGATACCGTAGATATATTAAAAGAAGAGGGGGCAAACGGTAAGATTAATGCGGTTTTGCATTGCTTCACAGGCACACAGTGGCTAGCTGATAAAGCCTTAGATATGGGGCTTTATATTTCATTTTCAGGCATTGTAACATTTAAAAATTCAAAAGACTTGCAAGAAACAGCCAAAACAATTCCTCTGGACCGTTTCTTGGTCGAAACTGACGCCCCCTTCCTGGCACCCGTTCCACACAGAGGAAAAACAAATACACCTGCTTTTGTGGGGCACACAGGCACATTTGTAGCAGAGCTAAAAGGAATAACACCACAGCTTTGCGCACAAACATCAAAAGACAATTTCTTCAACCTTTTTACAAAAGCCAAAGAGACATGGCAGCCGTTAGCCATAAAAACACAAGGGAAGGGGGCTCATGAACAATCTTAAATTTACAATATTAGGATCAGGATGCTCGTTTGGCGTACCATACCCTGGCAATCATTGGGGCAAATGTGACCCGTCAAACCCTAAAAATCGCCGTATGCGATGTTCATTACTTGTGCAATCTGACACAACAAATATTGTAGTCGACACAGGGCAAGACTTTAGAGAGCAAACAAATATCAATGAAATTAAATATATTGATGCCGTCTTGTATTCTCATAAACATCCAGACCATACAGCAGGCATTGACGACATGCGCATGTTTGCCATACGGGTGCAAAACACAATTCCCGCTTATATGGATGACACGACATATGAGTATTTAGCACGTGCTAAAGATTATTTAATCAAACAAGAAAATATTGCATACCCACCAATTATCACACCGCATATCTTGTCGGGCTATGAAACATTCAGCGTCGGTGACATTGATGTCAGCACACATATTCTTGATCACGGAACAATTAACTCTACTGGCTTTAGATTTGGTGATGTTGCCTATTCACTTGATATGAAGGATATTCATGACGAGCGTACGTTTACGGCCCTAGAAGGTATAGGTGCGTGGATCGTAGATGCTGGTGGCTTTGAAAGCTCAGAAAATCCAGTTCACGCGTCATTTGAACACATAATGAATTTGAATAAACGCATAAAAGCGAAACGTGTTATATTCACATCTCATACAAATCATATTGATTACGACACAATCAGCGCACAACTACCCGATGGTTACGAGCTTGCCTACGATGGGCAAGTCCTCTAATTCATTAAAGCGCTTGTGCTAAATAAATCGATCCAAAGATCGCCCCAAGTACGTGTGCAAAGCTAATTGTATATCCGATGGCCAAAAACAGCCCGTCGCGCCTCAAAATGGCCAAAGAAATTAATATAACGCCAACGCTTCCTGGAACATTTGCAAACGGAATTGGCAATAAGACAATAAATGACATTATGAATAAGGAAAGACCTGAAAGAATCCTATTTTCAAATAGAAACAATCCTTCTAACCTTTTGCATGAAAATGACTCAAACTTGTAAATAAAGGGAATAAGCTTCCCAATATATTGATCCCAAGATTCACACGAAATCTTTTTGCGAATGAGTTTAAAATCGAGGCTTTTTATGCTCATTTTAAAAAGATATAGCACAGAAAACAGGACAAGAGGAACGCCAAGCAGTAACGAGTTGATAGGCAACGCAGACAGCGTGATATTCAACACAGATAATAGGCACAAACACACAAGCGAAGAATCGCGCCCCGTAATTTCGACGACGTCTTCCATAGAGATGTCTTGGTTGTGCAAAACATGTCTTTTCAATCCCTTAGCGTAAGTAGTAAGCATAATCCCTTATAAGCGTTGCAATCTCTGTTATTACACAAACATTACAAACCTAAATAGGTTCCATAATCAAAAAAAATTTATAACTTTTTAAAGCCCATTCTAAGTAATGTTCAAAACACTTTCTAAAATAACGATTGTGGCATTATGTGAATTATGATTATATGCTATAGATATTTAAAAAAGAAAGACCACATATGTCTATGATGAAAAATGTAGAGCGAGCCCTCGAATTAGCACCGCGCAAGAATTTAAATGATGCGTCAAAACAAAGACAAACTCATACACCAAACCCACACCCTGAAATAGAAGAAAGATTTGTAGAACACGATGTTTATGAATGTCCTCTAAAAGTCGGACCAAAACAATCTTGAGTACTTGTAATATCTTATTTGAACCTAATATGGATCTACTAAAATACTAATTTGTATCATGATGATATAATAGTGAAAGAAAGTAAGGAAATTCCCCTTAAATAAATATACACTTTATTTTACATAATATATATTATCACATTATCTGATATTGTTTTATGATTGATATGATACAAAGTCCCTACTTTATAAATATGAGCGATAACGAAAGCAAAGCGATATGATATTTAAAAATATTAAGAACGCGGCCATACCATTACTAATGGCCATTATTTTATTCATGAGTGCTACATCGTCACGCGCAGCGCCGAGCATGCCCTCAGATGAATGTACCATTTATGGTGTGGTCATATCAGAATCCTATCGTAAGGTAGAAGAAAATACAATCTTAGGGTCAAGAACCAGATATCACGATGTTGCGATAGATGTCTCATCCAAAGAAATATTTATAGATGTTCCAGACGATCAAAATAACTGTAAGTTAGATAACAATAACCCTGTACAGACCTATCAATTAACCAGCGAGCCAACAGAAAATATGATGCACGATGGTCAACTGCCCAACGCTTACACAGCTAAATGCATTCACGCAAAAACTAGATTTTTTGCAGATGATTTTGGCGGTGGTAATTGGTTATCAGATATTAAAATCGTAGACCAAGAAAAGTGTAAGAAGTAAGGCTTTATGCCTTAACTTCATGTACTTCTACGTACTTAGCGCCCTGCTCTGTCATGATATTAAGGGCAATCTTTTGATCTTCTTGGCTAGGTGTATTAACCCACAGAAGCAATCCTCCAGCATCAATTTGCTCATCCATTTCGTCAGTAAATTTATCACCAATGAGATTTGTAAGCACAGCCGCAGCACCACCTGAGGCGAGCCCCACAGCAGATGCAGCAGCAAAAGTGACAGGAATTGACACAGCCCCGGCACTTAAAGCCATTGCTGTAATGACACCGCCAGCATATGTCCGCCACCAGTAACCGCACCCTTCAATATGGTGCTTTCTTCGGGCTTTACAGTAGAACGGCGAGGAACATCTTCGTCATCAATTGCAGCTTTTGGATCAACAGTGCTTTGGCCTAGTTCGTCTTCAAGCACGCTTTGAGATGCCATTACAGTTATAGATGTTTGCGGAAATTTCATTTCCAATTCTCGAATAGCATCGCCAAGATGCTCTTTGCTTTTAAAAATACCTGCAACTTCTGTGATTGTGTCTTGTGTCATATAGGGCTCCTTTTTTGCAATAATATATGTGTCGTGCCCGACAAACAAGTCATAGAATATAAAAAGCGAATATAAAAATCGCCCAATTTTGTAACTTGTTTTGAAAGGCTTGCGAATAAGCCTATATGAAAATATTATATGTAACAGCATCGCTAATTTTATTATCAATTTCAAACGTAGGAGCCCAAAGCTTGGAACCCATCGATAAAACAAAAACTCTCACAGATTTACAAAAATACGTTACGCAGCATGACGGTACAGAGCCGCCATTTGAAAACGAGTTTTGGGATCACAAGGAAGAAGGAATATACGTTGATGTCGTGAGTGGAGAGCCCCTCTTCTCCTCAAAGGATAAATTTGACTCAGGCTCAGGCTGGCCCAGCTTTACCAAGCCGATCAACCAAACAAATATAGACACAAAACTTGATTTGAAACTTGGCCTACCAAGAACCGAAGTGCGCTCAAACACAGCCAATTCACATTTGGGACACGTATTTAATGACGGGCCTAAGGAAGCCGGTGGTTATAGATATTGTATCAATTCAGCCGCATTACGATTTGTACCAAAAGACAAACTTGAAGAAGAAGGCTATGGAGAGTATGTTGACCTCTTTAAAGAAGAGTAACGTTTGAAATCACATTTAAAAACACGAGGCACAAATGGCGGATCTAACATCTCTACAAAAGGCACAGCAGTTTCAAGTAGAAGCCGCAAAAAAAGGTTTTGAATGGGATAATATAGGTCAACTATTTGAAAAACTCAGCGAGGAATCGCAAGAGCTTCAACAAGCCATTTCAAATCAAGACCCCGAAAATACTGAAGAAGAACTAGGCGACCTTCTCTTTGTCATTGCAAATATAGCAAAAAATTTAAATTTGGATGCTGAAACGGCACTAGAGAAAGCAAACAAAAAATTCTCGCGGCGATATGAAGGCATGTTCAAATTATTTGAAAAACAATACCCAGAAAAAACCTCTCGCGACTTAACGCTCGCACAATGGGACGAGCTATGGGCAATGCAAAAGCAGATTGAAAAATCTAAATAATTTTTTGCAAACGACAGCTTAGGCAAACTTTGAGTTATACTGGCCAAGATCCTTATCACTAATTCTCATATGCATGACAATTTGACCGGTCTCTTCGTCGTATTTTTCTTCTATGACATCCGCATTTTCGTGCAGCCATGAGATAGCCTGCCCTTCTGAAGGATTAAGCTGAAGCGTTACTGACTTCTTATTGCGCCCCAAAAACTCTGACACACTCGACAACAGCTTTTCCACCCCCTCGCCTGTAATGGCAGAGATAGGCAATACGTGTTCTGGAAAGTCTCTTTGTCCACCATCGTCTAAACGGTCGATTTTATTCCACACCTCTATAATTCTATCGTCGTGATCATAGTCAATGTTCATTTCTTTTAAAACATGAATAACATCCTGCTTTTGGCTGTCTGTATGTTCACTAGAAATATCGCGAACATGCAAAATAATATCCGCATATGAAACTTGCTCAAGAGTAGCACGAAAAGCCTCAATCAACTGTGTTGGCAAATTAGAGATAAACCCAACAGTATCTGATAATATAATTTCATCATCAGATGGTAATTTTAACGCCCGCATCGTCGGGTCAAGTGTTGCGAAAGGCAAATCTTCGGCAAAGACATTGGCGCCCGTTAACATGTTAAATAAAGTTGATTTCCCTGCGTTAGTATACCCCACAAGAGCAACAATAGGATACGGAACCTTAGATCGACTTTTTCTTTGTAAATCACGGTTTTGCCTGATTTTCTTCAAGTCTTTCTTCAGCCTTGATATCTTATCGGCAATCAAGCGACGGTCGATCTCGATTTGGGTTTCTCCTGGTCCACCCATAAATCCCGCGCCCCCTCTTTGACGCTCAAGGTGCGTCCATGAACGAACCAATCGTGAGCGCTGATATGAAAGCGCCGCAAGCTCAACTTGAATACGCCCCTCTTTAGTCTGCGCACGCGCGCCAAAAATCTCAAGGATAAGAGCCGTACGATCAATGACTTTTGATTTCCAAGCCTTCTCCAGGTTTCGATGCTGGATGGGTGATAAATCAGCATTCACGATGATCACATCGGGTTCATGCTCTTCAATCAAACCACTGACACGCTCTCTCATCCCCTTACCAAAAAGATGTGACGGTAAGGCGCGTGAAAGTTTTTGAACATGCGTATAACAAACCTCAAGATCAATGGCGTGCGCCAGACCTTCAGTTTCTTCTATATTATCATTAAGTTGTAAAGCCTCAGCCAACGATCTATCAGTTGAGACAGGCTGAACAATCAGCGCACGATCAGACATGTTTTATTTTTATTATTCTTCAGACGGTGTTTTATCTTCATTATAGAGCGATAAAGGCCCCATTGGCATGATCGTAGAAATGGCATGCTTATATACAAGCTGGCAAGTATTATCTCTTTTTAACAAAAGAGAAAAATTATCAAACCACGTTACAATCCCTTGAAGCTTAACCCCATTAACCAAAAACACCGTGACAGATGCCTTTTCCTTACGAATTGCATTCAAGAATACATCTTGTACATTTTGGTTTTTTTCGCCCATACCTAAAATCCTTAGTTTTTTATCTCAATTCATTGTAACGCAGATCACATAATATCTCGTTAACAAATATCACAAGATAGTATCATATACTTGATTTATAACACATCACAGTGACACTGAACAGCCCTCATGAACATGTCTAAATCTCTATAACGCACGTCATAACCTTGTGCATTTGCACTCCCAATCAAAATAGACTGGCACATAATTGGCGCCGCCTTTGCACAATCAATATCAGCTTGAGAATCGCCTATAAACCAAGCCGTGCTTATACTATTAATATCGATATCAGCCTGGTTTAATGCGAGACGGACATGATCGGCGTGCGGTTTATCGTGAGCGGCCTCCCCGGCTCCCACAATACTTATGAAGTTTTTTTCCAGACCTGAAAACGACACTTCTTTAACCAGAAAATGGTGACGTTTATTGCTCACTATAATCATAGGCACATTCAAAGCCTTGCAAGCCTTAACGACATCTTTGGCACCATCAATAAAGCGAAACTGGTTCAAATGATGCTCTTGTATATATTCATAAAGCGTTACAATTGCCTCATCTGCACGCGCGCCATATTCTGCACGATAAGCATCTCTGGTAGAATTGTGGGCAATGACTTGGAACTCTTCACGCGTCCATAACGGCAAACTCATCATTTCACGAACATGGTTATGCGCCATAAAAATAAGCGGCAAACTATCGACAAGCGTGCCGTCCCAGTCCCAAATAATAAGGTCTGGGCGTTTTAAGGTATTTTCCATTTCTTCAGTGCCTGACAAAAAAACCTCTAAAATAACTCAACATCAGAGCTGAAATACCCATCAACCTTACGAGCATAATCACTTGAGGCAAATAAGACCACATAGTCACCCGAGCGAATGATAGAATCACCAGAGGGGAATATAAATTTTCCGTCCCTTTGAATAGACGCAATTTTAATTTCGTTTGGAAGGCGCAAATCTCTAATCGGCTGATTAATAATCCGACATGTCTCGGATGTAATTGCCTCTATTAATTCAAAATTTCCGCCTCTAATTTTATGAACCGCTTTGACCCGACCACGGCGCACATAATGCATAATTGATGATACAGTAACATCTTGCGGCGATACAATTGTGTCTATATTTGAAGATAATAATAATGGCGTATACGCCGAACGTTTGATGAGGGCAATGGCACGTTTTGCGCCCATATATTTCGCCTGCAAGGAGCATAAAACATTGGTTTCATCCTCGTTTGAAACTGTAACAATTGTATCGGCGCGGTTAACTTCCGCCTCGCGCAATATAGACATCTTTAACCCATCACCATGAATTACAAGATTGTTAGGCGAGACAGAGGCTAAATATTCTGCACGTTTTGCGCTTGTTTCAATGATCTTCACATGCGAACGCCCATCCTCTTTATCAATAAGCTTTGCAAGAGATGCGCCCACACGGCCTCCACCAAGTATGACGATATTTCGACTATCCTCACATTGAATCCCAAGATAAGACATTACAGCCCGCAGGTTCTGAGGCTCGACCATAAAGAAAACCTCATCGCCGGCAAGGACCTGACTATTGGCATCTAACACGAGCGCCTCATTATCGCGTAGTATAGAGACAATATTCACAAAGAAATTAGGAAACAATGTCTTTAATTGTTTAAGCTGTGTATGGAGTATTGGGCAGTTTTCATCACAAATGACCCCAATAAAATACACACTTTTTTGACTTACTGGAATGGCTTCAGTTGCACCCGTAACAGACAAACGCTCATATATCGACTGAGCCACTTCAATCTCAGGCGAAATAACCAAATCAATTGGCATATGATCACGGCTAAATAGATTATTCCAAGAGGGATCAAGATAATCCTGATTACGAATACGTGCGATTTTCTTAGGCGTATCAAAAAGCGAGTGAGCGACTTGGCATGCCACCATGTTCGTATCATCATTTGGCCCCACAGCAATAATCATATCTGCATCCGCAAGACCTGCCTTAGATAAAACTTCCGGGCTGGAATAATGCCCAATCATCCCGTTCACATCCAGCTCGTGCATTGCACTTTCTATCATGCGGGCCTCAGGATCAACAATTGTAACATCATTGCCATCACGGGCTAAGTATGAGGCAACATTGTAGCCTACTTGACCAGCTCCACAAATTACAACTCTCATACCACTACCCTTTCACTGTAGAAATTTTAGAAAGACCATGCTCTTGCTTCATACCAAGCTCAGGCTCAAGGCCTAGATGGTCATCCTTATTTGCTGCCACCGTTTGTGGGGACGTGCCCACATTTAACGATTTTAATTTTCTGTGTAGCGCAGAACGCTCCATTCCAATATGAGAAGACGCTTTTGAAATATTAAAACCAAAACGAATAAGTTGGCCTTCAAGGTATTCTTTTTCAAATTTCTCACGCGCCTCTTTTAACGGAAGCAAAGCACAATCATCAAAGAATGCATTATATGTGCTTGTATTAGGATCCATATTTGAAATACCGTTTCCCCCTCTAAGATCACCCTCAAAAAGGTAAGGTGGTAAATCACTCATTTCGATTGATTGAAGCCCCGCCAATCCCATTATGTGACACCACTCCACAAAATTCTTCAATTGCTTGAGATTCCCTGGCCACGCATAGCCCTTTAATGCATGCATTGCATCCTCAGAAAACAAGCCAGAAATACTTTTGTCTAGACCACTGATTTCCTTATAGAAGCCATCAAGCAAAACATCTATATTCTTAGTTTTTTGCCTCAGTAAAGGTATTTTAATCGGCACGACGTTCATAAGATAGTAAAGATCTTTTAAAAAGCGCCCCTGCTCAACCAAACTCATAATATCAAGATCATAAGTTCCAATAATCCGCACATCAACCATGCGGTTATCACCCAAAACACCACCGCTTTCAATCAGCCTTAAAAGCTTTTTTTGCGCCGTTAATGACATATGAGACACACGGTCAAAAATGAGTGTGCCTCCGTGGGCTTGCTCTATGTCCCCACCCGGTTTAAACAAAACCTCAATATCACTTTCGTCATTGTAGTAATGACAGTGATGAACAATACAAGGCCCCTCTTTACGTACAGAGTTCTGGTGAATATAGCGCGCGGCCGTTTTCTTGCCTGTTCCTAACTCACCGTAAATGAGAACCGCATTTTTAGCCAGTGCTGCCTTTTGCAAAAGATCACGAAACTCTTTTGATACCAACCCGAAGCCAGACAGTAGAGATTTTCCTGTATCATCTCCCGATTTTTTCAGTTTTTGATTTTCATTTTTAAGATTGAAAAATTCGATAGCGCGCTTGACCATAACAAGCAAGCGGTCTGTTTTAAACGGCTTTTCAATAAAGTCGTAAGCCCCTTTCTTGATGGCTTGCACCGCTGTTTCAACAGTTGAGTGCCCACTCATCATAATGACGGGTGTATATGGTGATACTTCAAGGCTTTTTTGCATTAAAAGTATGCCGTCCTCTGAACTATCGTGAAGCCATACGTCAAAGATACATAAATCAAACTCTTGGGTAGACATGGACTTCACAGCCGCATCGTAAGAGGTTTCATAAGAAACGCTATATCCCTCATCCTCTAAAATACCCTGTACAAGCCTACAAATATCGATCTCATCATCGACAATTAAAATACGGTTATTTTTAAGGGAAGGCTGATTCATGTACTTTTACTCATTATTTTGGTTATTATTGTTATATGTAGCGGGAAAAATCAAACTGACAATTGCCCCATCAACACCTTTTTTAGTGCGCTCTTCCCATCCTTCAATATCTTTCATCCACGCCATCTCACCCAAGAATATCTCGCCGTTGTGATCGTTCATGATCTTTTTCACTATTGAAAGCCCCAAACCCGTTCCATGTTTTTTATGAGTAATATACGGCTCTAAAAGCTTTGATTTGTCGTTACCTTGCGTAAACCCGGCACCAGTATCTCTTGAGATAAGGTATATTTTGTCCTGCCTTAAAATCCCCCATATATCAACACCGCTATACTGTGAATCACGATCCTTCACAGCATCAATGGCGTTTTGTAAAACATTCATGAATGCTTGGCGGATCATCTGTTCATCAACATTCAAAACGATCTTAGTGTCCGTTGCTAACATCCCCATAAGGTCAATAGCCACATCATCATGCCCCTCATTATGAAGGACACAAACCTGACGCACTAGTGAAACCAAATCAACGGGCTTCATTTTCGGTTCAGGCATACGCGCAAATGAAGAAAATTCAGTGACCATCGAGCCAATGTCTTGAACATGACGAGAAATAGTTTCAATACATGTTTCAAATATTTTCTTATCCTGATCTGGAATATAAGATAAAAACTTCTTATTCAATCGATCTGCCGAAAGCTGAATTGGCGTCAAAGGATTTTTAATCTCGTGGGCAATTCGTCGTGCCACGTCTGACCATGCAGCACTTCTTTGCGCTGATTTTAACTGCGTAATATCGTCAAATGTAATGATAGCGCCGATAATGTTATCCCCCAACATCTCAGGCACAGCACGCAGGAGCAGGTCGCGTTTTGCACCATCACTATCTACATAAGGAACCTCAAGTTGTTTGACCTGCTGAGGTTGAGCATCAGAAGACAGAACCGTTGTAAGCACGCCTTTGATTTCAGGGAAGATTTCATCTAAAGACTCCCCATTAAAATCATCTTTTTCGTTTTTAAGAATGGCGCTTAAAACCTTATACGCAGCAGCGTTGTATAGTTTTATAACACCGCCCTTATCAATACTAATCACACCGGAACTTACGCCCCCCAATACCGCTTCTGTGAAAATACGCCGCTCATCAAGTTGTCTATTTGCAGACACAAGCTCTTTTCGCTGTTTTGATAACCTCAACGTCATACGGTTGTAGGCCTGATTTAACTGGCTCAGCTCTGCAACACCTGTTTCATCCGCCAACACAACATCAAGGTCCCCTGCCCTAACACGGTTAGAGGCATCAACAAGAGATTCAATTGGTTGTATAAAGCTCTTTGCAATTAACAAAGCAAACCAAATTGAGACAACAACCAAAAATAAAGTAAGCCCAATATAAACCAGAACTAGAAACCCTCGCAAATTTGCCGATTGGTCCTCTAATGACAAATATTGTTCAGACGCTGCGCGCGTTTGCTGAACGCGTGACAAAACAGTGGCATCAACAGGCCTTTGAACCAAAAGGAATTGGCTCCCAAATTGCGTTAACTTAACAAGCGCCTGCACCCGATCATCATCAGGCTGGCTTAGTACAACGACATCACCACGTGACGCGGCATCTAAAGAAAATGGGCTAACAGTTTTTACATCAATAGCGCTCACGCCCGAGTGAACATAGATGTTTTTATTTTTATCAAAGATTACAACTTCAGATAAATTCCTATAAAAGGCTTGCGTATTCACCATCTTGGTCAACGCGTCGCGATTGTCCGCAAACACGCCATATTGACGATCCAAATCACTCGCCATTGCTAAAATATCGGCTCGAATAGTGTTTTGATGCTCCTCTAAATACGATTCGGCAATGTTGTTAGACTCAACAACAGATGTTTTAATTTGTTCGCTAAACCAGCTTTCAACACCATAGTGAAAAAAGAACAGTGAGAAAAACGCCATAAAAGCAGCAGGCACTAAACTTACTAAGGTAAACAAAATCACCAGCTTCATATGAAGCCCCGTGGCAATCATGCCTTTTTTATGCGCGAGAAATACTGAAAAAAGGCGCCGCGCAATTAAAACAATAATTATTGCAAACAGCCCAATGGCCACTTTTAACAAGGTAGGCGTTGGTATAAAGGAAAAATACCCAAGGAAAGATACATATGTAAGAACAACCACAAGTAGCAAAAGAATGGAGAGCACTGAGACAACAGTAATCCCCTTCGTAGGCCTTGAGAAACGCTGAAAAGCATTGTGCGCTATTGAAGAATTATTCATTATGGTATATCGATACAACATCTTTCGTTAAAAAGAAAGAGATTCAAGGCGTTTACAAGCCTTTTAACAAGCACTTAAAACCATGCAAAAAATAAAAAACACACTCACACGCAAAGCCGCTGAGCGCGCGGAAACGCTAAAAAATATTAAGAAGAACGAGCCAGCAATCATATTGTCAACGTGGTTTGGCTGCGGGTATATTTTCCCTGCTCCCGGTTTTTGGGGAACATTAGGCTCTATGCCATTAGGTGTCGCCCTACTGGTAACATCACCTTTCATCGCACTTCCTATCGCAACATTTATAATCTTTTTTATTGGGCTATGGGCTGCGAAAAAATTTGAAATGCAATCCAAAACCCACGACTCTAGTATGATCGTCATAGACGAGACAGCAGGCATTCTTCTAACACTTATGTTTGCACTACCAAACGCACTGTCAGTTACACTGGCATTCATACTCTTTCGTATTTTTGACAGCATAAAACCATGGCCCATCTCGTGGATCGACCGACGCATTGACGGTGCATTGGGGGTCATGATTGACGACATTTTTGCAGGTCTTGCCGCAGGTATTTGCCTTGTGCTCTTGCGTTATTACGGGGGCATAGGTTAGACATGAAAATATTACATGTTGGAAACGGCAACCAAAAGCATCGGGGCGCAAAATTTTACGATGTTGGGACAAAAATAAGTAACGGTTTTATTCGCGCAGGCCATCACGTCTTATTCATGAGCGATCGTGACATTACACGTGCCCTTAGTGTTTTAAAGTCCAAAGCCTCAGGTCAAAGACATTGCAATCGTTACTTTATAGAGTGCTGCATTAATTATAAACCCGATCTTATCGTTCTTGGTCATGCCGACTTTATAACCCCTGATAGCCTTATCGAGGCTAAGAAAATATTAAAAGATGTAAAAATTCTTCAATGGAATGTTGACCCGGTATTTAGACCCAAAAACGTAGCAAACATTTTAAGTAAAGCGGATTGCGTAGATATGACTTTTGTCACAACAGCAGGCGAAACCTTGGCGCAATTCAGTGGTAATGATTGTAAAACGGCTTATATCCCAAACCCGATTGACCCCTCAATTGAAACATTAAAACAACACCAAAAAACAGATCAAAAACATGACGTATTTTGGGCTATGCGTTTTTCAAAATATCACGATGATAACGACCCAAGAATAACATACCCATTATTTCTAAAAGATAATGGCATCAATATTCAACATCACGGCGTCACTCCAAAATCAGAAATATTTGGAGCTGATTATTTTGACGCCATTTCGAATGCAAAAATGGGTCTTAACTTAAGCGTAAATAAAAATTGTAAGGCAAGCCCAGTAGCACCAAATAAAGATCTGTTTTTATATTCTAGCGACCGTATATCCCACTATATGGGGAATGGCCTTTTGACCTTTACCCCCAATTTCAACAAAATTGATGAAATATTCACCGCTGATAAGGAGATTATAACGTTTGAAAACCAACATGACCTTCTCGAAAAGGTTAAATACTTTCAAAATAATGATGAAGCACGTCAAAATATCGCAAAGTCGGGTTGGGAAAAATCGCACGAGAAACTAAACGCGACACTTGTTTCACAATATATGATTGAACAAACATTTAAATTAGAATTTACGCATGACTACATTTGGCCAACAAAACTTTACTGAAACAGCTGCGTTAAAATTTTTTCTCTTAAGCTTTTCAATTCTGCTACTCGTGCAGTTTCCAATATCTGCACCTGTTGTAACAACACTGATTTTCTATATTGCAATTGCGCCTAGTTTGATTGTTTTCCTTTTTTATAAAAGAAAAAATACTTTTGGTACTATTAAAGAGAATAAACTTTTGGCGATATGGTGCATATACTTTGCCGCCATCATTATTCACACATTCTTTTTTTCACAGCCCTCACAGCCAACATTTAAAATTTTAAAACAGACACTCTTCACATTTATCTTCTTCCTGTCTTCGACTGTGTTTTTTGTAAAAATGCCACGCGACACCCTTATGAAACTTTTTTATGCCATCGGCATTATTGCGGGTATCTCGGCACTTATTTCTATTTTAATTCACTACAATTTGTACCAAGACTTTAATAATCGTCTAAAGCCGATAGGACGCGCCAACCACGAAACATTAGGCTCGCTTTTATATACTATTGCTGCCATGCTTGGGCTTTACTCCATAAACAAAACAAACGCTGTGAACAGATATAAACGCCTCAGCGTCTACATTGCGGTGCTGCTAATAGGCACGATGGTCGTGCTAACAAGAAGCCGCATGCCAATGATTTTATTCTTCTCATATGTTCCCATTGTGATTTTATGGACACAACCACGCCACCTTATCTTCACAGCAACAGTAATTATGGCTTCACTTTGCCTGTCTTTTTATGCGTTGCTACCAGAATCATCAAATGCGTTTATTAAAGAAATGAGCAGCTATTTTGATGGCTTAGCCTCGAGAGGAACAGCCTACAGAAACGAGCTATGGTCTTTAACCATTTCTGAAATTCAAAAAGCACCCATTTTTGGCAACGGCATGTATGCAAAACTTAACCACTCCGAATCTCACAGCGTCCACAATTTATACCTTTCCCACGCCTATCATATGGGTTTCTATGGCCTCATAGCCTTTCTTGTTTGTATTGCCTGTACAGGGATTAACACCCTTAGGATCGCAATTAAGCGACTGAACAATTCTTTTCTAACACTGTCGTTGTTGTATATATGTTTGCTGTCTGGCCTGACCGAATTCAGCCAGCCTGTAAAATCACCAAGTCCAATGTGGTTTATAATATGGATGCCCATCGGATGGGCCGTAGGACTGTCTATTTTGGAGCGTAGATCTCAGCAGCGCGCGCCTCAAAAGACGACACCATCCGCTTAACGACTTCATTGAAAAACTTTTTGGCGAGCGCTTGTAAAAACATATTCTTGAACTCAAACTCTACTAAAAAATCAATCGTGCACGTCCCATCATCGTTTTGATGGAATGCCCATTCGTTTTTTAAATGCTTTAAAGGTCCGCTTAAATATTCAATACAAAGACGCTTGTGAGGTTCTAAAATGACCTTAGATGTGAACCGCTCGCGAAACATGTTATATCCAACCACAAGATCTGCATAAAACACCGCATCACCCTCCCATTTGTTAATACGGGAGGCCACACACCATGGGGCAAATTTATGATATTCATCAACGGCCGCAACCAAATCAAACATTTGCTCTTGAGTGTAGGGAAGTGTTTTTTGCTCAATATGTTGGAGCATAAGCTTAACCTAATTTATTAAGCTGTTTTAAGCGCGCCTCACGCAAGCGTTTAAAGTCATCCCCCGCATGGTATGATGAGCGCGTTAATGGCGTTGCAGACACCATCAAAAAGCCCTTTGCACGTGCCATTTTTTCAAGAGATTTAAACTCTTCCGGTGTCCAGAATCGATCCACGGGGGCATGTTTTGGTGTTGGCTGTAAATATTGACCGATTGTAATAAAATCAACCTTTGCCGCACGCAAATCATCCATGACCTGCCCTATTTCTTCCTTTGTCTCTCCGAGGCCAACCATCAAACCCGATTTAGTGAATATGTTCGGGTCTATGTCTTTGACACGTTCAAGCAAACGCAGCGAGCGGAAAAAACGCGCCCCAGGACGAATGGTAGGATACAAACGAGGCACAGTTTCAAGGTTATGATTAAACACATCAGGTTTTGCCTCTGCGACCTCGTCGATGGCCGCCATATCACCTTTAAAATCCCCTGGTAGAATTTCTACGGTTGTCTCAGGCGCCTTAAACCGTATCGCCTCGATCGTCTTCACCCAGTGACGCGCGCCACCATCGGCAAGGTCATCACGATCCACCGCTGTAATGACAACATGGTCAAGTCCCATTTTCTCAACCGCAACCCCGACACGCAATGGTTCATATTTATCAAGCTCATCAGGCTTACCCGTTGCCACATTACAAAAAGAACATGCCCGCGTACAAATTTCGCCCATAATCATGAATGTGGCATGCTTTTTTTCCCAACATTCACCAATATTGGGGCACCCAGCCTCCTCACATACGGTCGTCAGCTTCATGTCACTAACGATACTTTTTGTTTCCTTGTAAGTATCACCAACGGGAGCTTTTGCACGTATCCAAGCGGGTTTTTTACCCATTGGGCGATCCGGATTTTTTTGTTTTTCCGGATGGCGCTTTTCACGTATTAGTAAATCTTGATTATAAGTCATGAAACCTTATATAACCTTATCTTTAAAAATGTATAGCTTTTCCGTAAGCATCCAACACACTTTCGTGCATCATTTCTGACAATGTCGGGTGTGGGAAAATTGTATGCATGAACTCAGCCTCTGTCGCCTCAAGCGTTTTTCCAACAACATACCCCTGAATAAGCTCCGTCACTTCTGCACCAATCATATGCGCGCCAAGTAACTCACCCGTTTTCTCATCAAAAATGGTTTTTACCATACCCTCAGGCTCACCAAGTGCAATCGCTTTACCATTTCCAACGAACGGGAAGCGCCCCACTTTGATGTTGTAGCCCTGCTCTTTGGCTTTTGCTTCTGTAAGACCAACAGAG
The DNA here is from genome assembly GCA_002338525.1 of Micavibrio sp. UBA1850. Lineage (GTDB taxonomy): Bacteria > Pseudomonadota > Alphaproteobacteria > Micavibrionales > Micavibrionaceae > UBA1850. The sequence goes on from DDIM01000003.1 coordinate 17,805, forward strand.
GCCACCTGCGGATGACAATACGTACATCCCGGTATATTCCCAAGAGCAAGCGGATGAACATCGGCTTCACCAGCAATCTTTTCAACGCATATGATAGCCTCATGTGATGCCTTATGCGCA
>DDIM01000003.1:18147-65840 GCA_002338525.1 Micavibrio sp. UBA1850
AAGCCATGGCCCCGCCACAACGTCACCTATGGCATATACATTAGGTTCTACTGTTTTAAGATAATCATCGACGACAATGTGTCCGCGATCAACCTTAACCTTGGTTGCGTCTAATCCAATATCTTCCGTGTTTCCAACAATACCCACGGCTGAAATTACGCGGTCAAATTTATGTTTTTCAACCTTACCTTTTATTTCAATGTGGGCGGTAACGTCATGTTCATGTTTTTCAACTTTAGAGACTTTTGCCTCTGTAATGATTTTCATACCTTGCTTTTCAAATGAGCTTTGCGCCATTTTTGAAATCTCGGCGTCTTCCACTGGCATAACACGGTCCATCATCTCAACAACCGTGACATCAACACCGAGTGTATTGTAAAAACTCGCAAACTCGATACCAATTGCGCCCGAGCCAATCACAAGAAGCTTTTTAGGCATATCTTCAGGAACCATTGCCTCCTTATAAGATAAAATAAACTTCCCATCAGGTTCAAGCCCGGGTAATACTCGTGCTCTGGCCCCTGTTGCCAAAATAATATGTTTGCCCTCAATTGTCCCAAGGTCCTTACCATCTTTTTCCAGACCTATAACGCCCTTGCCTTGCAAACGACCATAAGCATCAAAAACACTTACTTTGTTCTTTTTTAACAAGTGACCAATACCACCAGAAAGCTGTTTGGCAACTTTACGTGATCTTTCAACGATCTTTTTAAGGTCAAATTCCAAACCGCTTACTTTAAGACCAAACTGATCTGCATGTTTTGCGAGATGATAAACCTCAGCAGAGCGCAACAACGCCTTTGTTGGGATACATCCCCAGTTCAAACAAATCCCACCCAAATGGTTTGCCTCAACCACAGCTGTTTTATATCCAAGCTGCGCCGCACGAATAGCCGCAACATATCCACCGGGACCACCACCGATGATCACAAAATCAAATTTTTTATCAGACATTTTTTTCTCTTATTTTTATGTGTAATTAAACCAGCATATTAACTGGGTTTTCGATATAACGTTTAAAGAATTGTAGGAATTCTGCACCCACTGCGCCATCAACCGCGCGGTGATCAACAGATAACGTACAATTCATAAATGTACCAATTTTCACATCATTCCCTGACACATAGGGTTGTTTTGATCCCGCACCAACAGCCAAAATACACGCCTGTGGAGGGTTAATTATGGCATCAAATTCCTTGATACCATACATCCCTAAATTTGATACAGAAAATGTACCGCCCTGAAACTCCTCTGGCTTGAGCTTTCCATCACGAGCACGTGTGGCAAGGTCCTTAACCTCGGCAGAGATTTCCTTCAACCCCTTTGTCTCAGCAGCCTTAACAATAGGTGTGATCAGTCCATTTGGCGTCGCAACAGCAACTGAAATATCGGCATGTTTATATTGCAACACGGCTTCATCCGTCCATGCAACATTCGCCGCAGGATATGCTTTCAATGCTTGCGCTGCGGCCTTGATGATAAAGTCATTCACAGACAGCTTATATTCACCATTTGCCGCATCATTGATGTCTTTACGGGCCGCCATCAACGCGTCAAGTTGGCATTCTACAGTTAAGTAGAAATGAGGGACTGTTTGTTTTGACTCAACCAAACGACGCGCAACAACTTTACGCATGTTATTGTTCGGAAGCTCTGTATACTCCATACCTAACATGTCAGACAACGCCTTCGCATCAGGTCCTGATGATTGTGCAGACACTGATCCAGAATGTATATTTGCATCCTGTGTGTTTATAGCGTTTGCTTTTGAACCACCTTTGAAGTTTTCAATATCTGCTTTTTTGATACGTCCTTTTGGCCCTGTTCCACTAACATCAGCCAGATCAATGCCCTTATCTTTAGCTAAACGTTTTGCCAAAGGCGTTGCAAAAATACGCTCACCACTATCACGAGATGATGTTTGTTGTGTTTGCGCTTGAGACGCTGCCTTTTTCGTGTCAGAAGGCGCTTCTTCCGATTTAGCTTTTTTGCTGTCATCCTCTTTTTTAGGCTCATTTTCAGGCTCTTTGGCAGGCTCTGATTTATTCTCAGATGTTTTTTTCTCAACATCACTTAAATCGATATCAGACTCATCCTCGCCCTCATCTAGCAACACAGCAATAACAGCGTTGACCTTAACCCCTTCAGTACCAGCTGGCACCACGATTTTAGCAAGCTTTCCTTCATCAACCGCTTCAACTTCCATGGTTGCTTTATCCGTTTCGATTTCAGCAATCACATCACCGGCTTCCACCATATCACCTTCAGATTTCAACCAATTTGCGAGCGTCCCCTCTTCCATTGTTGGGCTTAACGCGGGCATTGTAATATTTGTCGGCATAACATTCTTTCTTCAATTATAGTCTTACAATTTTCGATTAATCATTGACATAAAGATACCCTGTATCCTATGTATAAAAGACAATAGCAAATTCGAATAAAAAGAAAAGGTTATAACGAATACTAAGCACAGTATTAAGGGGCAAAGAGGGGCTAATATGGGAAAAAATAAGCAAAAAAACGTTGCACACACACCCGACGAAATAAAGGAGCTGCTTAGGCCTCTTCACATACGCCTTAAAAGAGAGGCTGAAGATGAGCGCTTATTATACATTGTAGAAAAAGCAGAAAACTACATTGAAATGGCACAACAGGAAGAACAACCTGTTCGTAAACAGTGCATGCGCAGCCAGTCAAAAAGACGCAAAAAACTTGCCGACGCGCCTCATATAGCAAAACTACATAAAGCCCTTATAACCGGCACGTCAGGTAAAAAAGAAGACATCGAACGCACACTTCAACAAGTTGCCAAATTTGACAAAAAATACAAACCAGATACCCACCATGATTTTACAATGAAAAAAACATTGAAAAACATCATGGGTATGGAAAAAATATCACATAAATTCAATTTCTCATCATCAGAGAAAAAACGCCTCGCCTACGCATTTAAAATAATTGCACAAGACCTAGAGGCCAACCACTTGATAGATGAAGAAACCTGTCACGAAAACCACGCCCAAGAGCATGGCCATGAATTAGAGACAGAAAAATACAAACATATTCCGCGCAAAATAAGAGGCGATCACCTCTTAGAACGCTATGAAGAAAAAGAGAAAGAAAAAGACCTGACGCCGTCTTAAAAACTAGGCGACGGTCTTTTTAACCTTTTCAATAATATCTTCGACTTGTGGTGTCGCAAGCGCTTCAAGATTTGCCGCATATGGCATCGGAACATCTGCTGCGTGAACACGCCCAATGGGTGCATCTAGATAATCAAACGCATGCTCTTGAACCAATGCCGCAATCTCTGAACCAATACCGGCATATGGCCACCCTTCTTCAACGCTCACAATACGGTTTGTTTTCTTAACACTTTCAATAATTGTATGACGGTCAAGCGGGCGAATTGTGCGTAAGTTAATAACTTCTGCACTGATGCCCTCTTCTGCTAACCTCTCAGCAGCTTCTAACGCCTTACCAACCATGATTGAAAACGCAGTAATTGTAACATCATGACCTTCGCGCTCAATTTTAGCCTTACCGATCGGCAAAACAAACTCGTCTGATGCAGGCACATCAAAGCTCTGCCCGTACATCAGCTCATGCTCAAGCACAACAACAGGGTTTGGATCACGGATCGCAGCCTTCATCAAACCTTTTGCATCAGCACCTGACCATGGCGCTACAACTTTAAGACCCGGCACATGCCCATACCAAGACGCAAAACACTGAGAATGTTGTGCCGCAACCTTACCAGGCGCGCCGTTTTGACCACGGAACACAATTGGACAACCAAGCTTACCACCGGCCATATACAATGTTTTTGCAGCAGAGTTGATAATTTGATCAATGGCCTGCATGGCAAAATCCATACTCATAAACTCAATAATCGGGCGAAGACCAGCCATCGCAGCCCCAACACCCAAGCCAGCAAAGCCATGCTCAGTAATCGGAGAGTCAACAACACGCTTGTCGCCAAATTCATCTAACATACCCTGTGAAACCTTATAGGCACCATTATATTCAGCTACTTCTTCACCAAGTAAAAAGACGCGCTCATCCGCACGCATTTCCTCAGACATTGCATCACGCAAAGATTCACGTACAGTTTGATTGACCGTATCATTCATAAATGATGCTTCATCAAACATTGGGGGTTCAAACACCTCACCCTTAGCATATAAAACATCACGGTTTTCAACCACAGCCCCCTCAGGTTGTGAGACCTGATGATCCTGTTTTTGAACCGTTTCACTCGGTTCATCTTGAGACGCATTATCTTCGCTCTGCTTATTTTCGTTTGAAGAGCTTGATTTCATGTCATCGATCGCATCTTCGCTTTCACCATCTTCTAATAAGATAGCAATTGCAGAGTTCACGGCAACATTCTCAGTCCCTTCGGAAACAATTATCTTTCCAATCACACCTTCATCAACGGCCTCAACTTCCATAGTTGCTTTGTCCGTTTCAATCTCGGCAATCACATCACCGGCTTCAACGCTATCACCTTCTGACTTCAACCACTTGGCAAGCGTACCTTCAGTCATTGTTGGGCTTAATGCTGGCATTAATACTTCAATAGGCATATCTCATGTTTCCTTTTTATTTATGACTTATGCGTTTTCTTCAACAGGAACAAGAACATCTGTCCAAAGCTCACTATCATCAGGCTCAGGAGCATCCTGCGCAAATTGCGCCGCTTCGTTCACAATTCCTTTAATCTCTTTGTCAATCGCCTTCACATCCTCTTCTTTGACGTTTAAGTCATTGATAAGAATATTTTTCATCTTCGTGATAGGATCGCGACCATCTTTAAATGAAGACACTTCATCTTTTGTACGATATTTCGCAGGATCAGACATTGAATGCCCACGGTAGCGATATGTATTGATTTCTAGAATGTATGGGCCATTGCCATCTCTTACAAAGCTCAATGCTTGTTCCGTTGCAGCCATCACAGCCTCAACGTCCATACCATCAACTTGTTCACCTGGCACATTGAACCCTTCACCGCGGCAATAAAATTCACCCGCGGCATGACGCTTCGTGCTTGTTCCCATACTATATTGGTTGTTTTCAATAATATAAAGCACTGGCAACTTCCAAAGAGATGCCATGTTATAGCTTTCAGCCACCTGACCTTGGTCAGCAGCGCCATCACCCATGTAGGCAATGCAAACACCATTATCATTATTATATTTATGTGCAAACCCAAGCCCTGTCCCTAAAGACACCTGCGCACCCACGATTCCATGTCCACCATAAAAGCCATCAGCCTGACCAAACATGTGCATAGAGCCCCCTTTACCACGAGAACATCCCGCCTCACGACCTGTCAGCTCTGACATCACGTCTTTTGCATCAACACCATATAACAAAACATGACCATGGTTACGATACGCCGTAACGACGGTGTCTTGTGGCTGCTGAACAGCTTTTACGCCTGTTGCAACGGCTTCTTGACCAATATAGAGGTGACAAAAACCACCAATAAGGCCCATACCATAAAGCTGGCCTGCCTTTTCTTCAAAACGACGGATAAGCACCATCTCACGATAAAGACGCTTTGCATCTTCGACACTCAACGTAACCTTACTATTGCTAATCTTTTTTGATTTACCGCTAGACTGGCTATCAGATTGACTGCTTTTTTTCTCAGCTGATTTTTTTGCTTTCGCCACAAAAGACCTCCTTGAAAGATAATTGGCAAGACATATTGACTACCCCATTTTGGATAGCGTGACCAGATAAAATACAAACATTTTAGAAGGAAATACAGGGATATTTGTTCAATATTAGTAAATTACAAACTTAATTTGTAAGAACAAACGCGTTTTCAGGAAGAACGCCAAGCATGACTTGGACACGCTCTTCAAACAGATCAACATCAATGGTATCAGCCCTCATGCCCACGACCTTAACCTCTAAAGCTTCGCGCTCAGCCTTTAATTGCTCGTACTCCAACTTCGCAAGAGCGTACTCGTGATCAAGACTTACGAGATTAAGATAGCCCCGCTCACCAAACACAAGGTGAAACGAAAAGTAAACACAGATACACAAGCCTACAATCAGGCAAAGAAATGATTTACGTTTATTAGGGCTTCGGTATTGATTACTCATATAAGTATAGAATCACAAACGAATCACCCAAGCAAGACATTTTTTTGTTGAGAGTCAGCCACTTAATGAGAACAAAAACAGAATCACCACGCCTAAACGACTCGAATGATTCAGTTTTTGTTAAATATAAAAAAATACTTATTTTTTAAGATCAGACCAGCCCGCGTAAACAGCTGTCTCACCAAGCTCTTCTTCAATGCGTATAAGCTGATTGTATTTTGCTGTACGGTCAGAGCGTGACAATGATCCCGTCTTGATCTGGCCTGCATTCGTGGCCACAGCCAAATCAGCAATCGTTGAATCCTCTGTTTCACCTGAACGGTGAGATAAGACTATGCCAAACCCTGCTTTTTTTGCCATTTCAATTGTTTCCAATGTCTCAGTAAGCGATCCAATCTGGTTCACTTTAACCAAAATGGCATTTGCAGACTTTTCCTCAATACCACGCTTCAAACGTTTTGCGTTGGTTACAAATAAATCATCACCGACCAGCTGAACCTTGTCACCAATTGCAGCCGTAAGTGCAGCCCAGCCTTCCCAATCATCTTCGGCCATACCATCTTCAATTGATTTAATCGGATAATCAGACACAAGCTTTTCATAGTAAGCCACCATCTCAGCCGAGGTGTAACTGACCCCCTCACCCTTGAGGTTGTATTTCCCATCTTCATAAAACTCAGTAGACGCACTATCAAGCGCTAAGACAACATCTTCACCTGCTTCATAGCCAGCAACCTCAATCGCCTTCATGATGTAGTCTAGAGCCTCACGAGACGAGCTAACATTAGGGGCAAACCCACCCTCGTCTCCAACATTCGTATTTAAACCAGCATCCGATAATTGTTTTTTCAAAGCATGAAAAATTTCACTTCCCATTTGCACGGCTTGCGCAATAGATGTTGCAGACACAGGCATCACCATGAACTCTTGAATATCAACGGCGTTGTCAGCATGCTCACCACCATTTAAAATATTCATCATAGGTGTCGGCAGGACATGTGCATACATTCCGCCAATATATTTTGATAACGGCATGTTCAAATCAGCTGCCTGCGCACGCGCAACCGCGAGCGACACACCCAAAATAGCATTGGCACCAACACGTCCTTTGTTTTCCGTTCCATCAACATCCAACATAGCCTGATCAATCATCATTTGCGCCTCAGCATCATAGCCAAGAACCGCATCCGCCAACTCACCATTTACAAATTCAACAGCCTGCGTTACGCCCTTGCCATTGTAAACAGATTTATCACCATCACGTAGCTCAACCGCCTCATGAACACCCGTTGATGCACCAGATGGAACCGCTGCACGGCCCATAATGCCGCTTTCAAGTGTTACATCGACTTCAACCGTTGGGTTTCCACGGCTATCCAATATTTGGCGGGCTCTTACGTCTATAATTGCTGACATTGATTATTTCCTTATTTTAACTATTTGATTTCTACTAAATTCATATTTTTGACGACATCATCAATCGCCTTACACTCCGTGAGGAAGGCCTCTAGCTTGTCGTACGGCAACGCAGATGGTCCATCACATTTTGCCTTATCAGGATCTTCGTATGCCTCAATGAACAAGCCCGCCATACCAATGGCCATACAGGCTCGCGATAAATCTGGAACCAGTGCGCGACGACCGCCGGATGCCTCGCTCCCAGGCAATCTCATTTGTGAGGCATGAACAGTGTCACAAATAATCGGTACGCCGTTTGTGATATCTTTCATAACGCCAAAGCCCATCGGATCAACAACAAGATTGTCATAGCCTAATGAATGCCCTCGCTCACACAAGATCAGATCATCATTTCCGCATTCTTTGAATTTATCGACAATATTTCCAACCTGATAAGGTGACATATATTGTGGTTTTTTAATATTGATGGCGCGACCGTGTTTCGTTGCCGCTTTTGCCATGGCCATAACAAGGTCTGTTTGACGTGCCAAGAAGGCCGGAATTTGTAAAACATCGACAATTTCTGCCACAGGCTCACATTGATCAATTTCATGCACATCAGTAATGACCGGCACATTATCAAATTCAGATTTTACTTTTTGAAAAATTTTAAGCCCCTCATCCATACCAACGCCACGGTAACTATGGATAGAAGATCTATTGGCTTTATCAAAACTCGCCTTAAAAACAAACGGTATGCCCAGCTTGTCTGTGATCGTTTTATAAACCTCGACGGCCTTTAATGTGATATCTTGATTTTCTAAAACATTAAGCCCTCCGAACAATACAAAGGGCTTGTTGTTTGATACTTCAAAATTTTGAATTTTTACGCTTTGCGATTGTATAGCTGACATTTAGGAGCCTCTCTTTCGAGAAACAATATAAACGCCCTTAAAACTTATGCAAGACGCAAAGGCAGGATATTATCAGTCTTAACTTCTGAGGCTACAACCGGCTCAACACCGTTTTTATTTGAGACAACCGCAGCAATAGCGCGTCCAAACGTAAACTTATCTTCTGCATCAATTCCTTCAACAACGTAAGAACCATTTATGTCCGACACATCAACAAATCCGTCTTTACGCGGCATAACCATACAAACATCTTGGTCATAGTTACGAACTTTTGCAACATCACAGGTTCTTCCGGCCTGATCTTTAAATACGCTCGCCTCCACATTAAACAATCCAGAAACTTTTTCGTGAGTAGAACTATCTAAGTGACGCTCGACATCGCCTAATGCTGACATTGTATCTAAAACTAATTTTCTCATTTCACACCTTATATTATTTATGAGTATTTCTAATGCGCAGAAATTAACATAAGACAAAAAAAGCGGCAAGAAAAAAGACAAAAACAGTCAGTTTTCACAAATATAACAATTGCTTACAGAAGTTAAACTAAACGACTTTGTTTAATCGCAGCCTCGACAAATGAAACAAATAGAGGATGAGGGTCAAATGGTTTTGACTTAAGCTCTGGGTGGTACTGCCCCGCCACAAACCAAGGATGGTCACGACGCTCGCATATTTCAGGCAATTTTCCATCAGGAGAAAGACCAGAAAAATAAAGCCCCGCCTCTTCAAGCTTGTCCTTGTAATTGATATTCACTTCGTAACGGTGACGGTGACGCTCTTCAATAGACTCTGTGCCATAAATATCTGCAATCTTAGACCCTTTTTCGAGAGAGGCTGGATATGCCCCTAAACGCATCGTACCGCCTAAGTCAGTAGAACTATCACGCGCCTCGGTTTCATTTCCTTTTACCCACTCAGTCATAAGTCCGACCAGATGCGTACCTTCATTTTCAAACTCTGACGATGTTGCATCTTTAATACCCGCCAAATGACGAGCCGCCTCAAGTACGGCCATTTGCAAACCAAAGCATATTCCGAAATACGGGATCTTGCGTTCACGTGCAAATTTAACAGCCTTGATCTTACCCTCTGCCCCGCGCGTTCCGAACGCACCAGGAACAAGAATGCCGTCAACCCCATCAAGCTCTTTTACGATCGCCGCATCATCGCCCTCATCAAAAATAGAGGCTTCAATGAACTTGATATGAACCTTTACATTGTTGGCAATACCACCATGGGCAAGCGCCTCGTTCAAAGATTTATAGCTATCGGCAAGATTTGTGTATTTTCCAACCACACCTATCGTGACTTCGCCCTCAGGCTCATGAATGGCTTTTGAAACATCATGCCACGCCGTTAAATCAAGACCGCCTTCTACATCAATATTGAAGTAATCCAATACTTCCGTGTCCAAACCTTCTTTATGGTATGTCAAAGGCACATCATATATTGATTTAGCATCTAACGCTGGAATAACCTTGCTTTCTTCAATATTACAAAAGAGAGCTATCTTATTGAGCTCTTCTTCTTCGATTGGACGGTCAGAACGACAAAGCAACATACGAGGACGTATCCCCACGCTCATTAGTTCTTTCACTGAATGCTGTGTTGGTTTTGTCTTAAGCTCACCAGCCGCTGGAATGTAAGGCAATAAAGTTACATGTAAAAATAGTGCGCGCTTAACACCCACTTCGTTTCCGTATTGACGAATGGCTTCCAAAAACGGAAGACTTTCAATATCACCAACAGTTCCTCCAATTTCGCACATAACAAAATCAGCAGTCCCATCTTTTTCTGCGATGAAATCTTTAATCTCATTCGTAATGTGAGGCACAACTTGAACCGTTGCGCCTAGATATTCGCCGCGGCGCTCTTTATTCAAGACATTTTGATAAATACGCCCCGTTGTAATGTTATCCATTTGTGATGCTGGACGCCCAGTAAAGCGTTCATAGTGCCCCAGATCCAAATCTGTCTCCGCACCATCATCAGTTACATAAACCTCACCATGTTGAAACGGTGACATTGTGCCTGGATCAATATTCAAATAAGGGTCAAGCTTACATAAGCGAACCGAGTATCCTCGGGCTTGAAGTAACGCACCAAGTGCAGCAGAGCCAAGCCCCTTCCCTAAAGAAGACACAACCCCACCCGTAATGAATATAAACTTAGTTTCCATGCTATATGCTTTTAAACCTTCTAATCACTTATTTGTGTATAATTATTCTGCAATTGGAACAACAGGAGCCGGCTGTTCTGCCGCTGTGCTTTCACCGTCTGCAGGTACTGATGGCATTTCACTGCCTTCAATTGTCTCTTCAACACCCACCTGATTAATAACAGAATCAGCTGATGTTTTAGATTTTGCAATATAAGCCAGCGATAAGTTTGTCACAAAAAACATTGTGGCCAAAATCGCCGTTGTACGAGTCATAACGTTTGCCGTAGTGTGCGCGCCTGCCAAGGCACCCAATCCGCCAGAACCACCGCCAATACCAAGTCCGCCACCTTCTGAGCGTTGCAGAAGAACCATGCCGATCAAAGCCAATGTTACGATTAAATGTATAACGAGTATTACCGCTTCCATAATATTATTCCTTTTAATTATTTAATAGCGTCTGCAATTCCAAAAAATGATTCAGCATCCAAACTTGCGCCACCAACCAAAAAACCATCAACATGCTCTATCTGTGATAAAGCACCAGCATTATTAGGCTTGACGGAACCACCGTACAAAATACGTATAGATGGTCCCATGTCCAGCTTTTCTTTCAAAAAGGATGCAATATGTGCGTGCATAGATTGAACATCCTCTGGCGATGCAACCTTACCTGTACCAATCGCCCATACAGGCTCGTAAGCCACAACTAAATTTTGAGCGTTTACAATTTCAAAAGGTATACTTTCAAGCAACTGCTGAGAGACCACTTCATTCGCAAGCCCATTCTCGCGCTCCTCTAAAGTTTCTCCTACACATATAATAATATTGAGCCCCTCAGAAATGGCCCGTTCTGCCTTCGCTCTTATAAGCGCGCTTGCCTCGAGGTGATCCTGACGGCGCTCTGAATGCCCTAAAATAACGCTTGAGCACCCAAGGTCTGAGAGCATAGCGGCTGATATATCGCCTGTATGCGCCCCATTGTCATGTGCTGAACAATCTTGCCCTCCAACAGGCACAGATGTTCCCGCCTGTAAAACAGGTGCAATATGCGCACTTGATGGGCATACTAAAAAGTCAGCCCTTTCCAAGACATCACTTTGTTCATCAATTTTAGATTGTAAGTTTAGGACCAACGTCACAGCCTCTTCAAGACTGTTATTCATTTTCCAGTTTCCTGCCACAAGCAGCTTATTATAATGTATATCGCTCATGGAGTTCTGTTCTATCTTTTCTTGAATGAATTTGCAAACACTATTGCTCTCGTTTTTAACAACTTCTATAGTGCATCACTGAAATCGACATATAAAGGAAGGTGACGCGTCACCTTTAAGGAGTTTTTTACAATGCTACAATCCATGCGTAATGGTGTTTTATCAGGGGTTTTCCTCATTATTTTGTTCTTGGGAGGCCTGGGTCTTGTCCTGTCAGACGGTGGCGGATTTTTCAGAGATGGAATCGGTAGTACAAACATTGCAACGATAGGCTCGAACGATATTCACATTGCAGAATTTGATAGATCACTCCGTGTCGCGCTGAGGCAGCAAGGTGTTTCTACACAAGACGCCTTCAAAGCAGGCCTTATCCATCAGTTTTTAGCCCAAGAGCTTAATCGCGCAGCGCTTAGACAAGAAGCCCATGACATTGGAATTGAACTGTCCGATAAAGAGCTTGCCTCAGCCATTGCACAGATTATTAACCCATTAATGGCATCAGGTATGAGCAAGCAAGACGCTTTCAACCGTATGCTTCAGGTTAGCAACATGAGTGAAAAAGACTTCTTACAAGAAATTCGCGAGGATAAAACTTCACAAATTTTGTTCGATGTTATTTCTCAAGCCACGCCTCAGCCGTCTGAAGCACTTGCCGAAGCATTAACGCAGTATCAAACACATAAAAGAAAAATCGCGTTCGTAAATTTTCCTAACAATGATGTATCAGGCATAAAATCACCAAGCGACGATGAACTTGCAAAATATTATGAAAGTGTAAAATCTAGATACATGACTGACGAGCTGCGCGACCTATCGCTTCTTGTTATTGATGCACAGCGCTTGGAAGATACAGTCGTCATTTCTGATGAACAAATCAAAACATTCTACGATGATAATGTTTCACAGTTTCAAAACCCAGAACGCCGTGAGCTTCACCAAGCTATCTTTGAAGATGAATCAAGCGCAAAAAAGGCCGCCGAACAATTCAAAGGTGACTTGAAATCAACAGTTGTAAACATAACTGGTAATGAAGACGCCTTTGTGGGTGTTCAAACATTTACCCAAGACGAACTTTTAACCGAAATTGCAGACGATGTTTTTGACGCCGCCAATGAAGATGTCGTTGGTCCTGTCAAAACAGCACTTGGCTGGCACGTTTTCCAAGTCACGGCCATTTTGAAACCTGAGGTCACAGCATTAGAAGATGTATCCGACGAAATAAAATCCACATTAAAACAAGAGCAAATGGCCGAAGATTTATATACTCTTGCTGATGAAATGGATGAGCGTTTAGTTGAAGGAGAAAAAATTAGCGTTCTTGTCGAGCAACTTCCTATTAAAGAAATCAAGCTTGATAACATGACACGTTATGACGGGACACGCCTATCAAAGCTTTCTGAGGAAGATCAAAACCAAGTTGTAGAAGGTGCTTTTGCTATTTATGAGGGCGAGAACACACCTATAGAACAGCTTTCAGATGGACGCTTCTTTTCAGTATATGTGCATTCTGTAACCCCTTCTGTTTTGCCAGACATTAACGATGTTAAGACAGAGCTTACGAATGAGTGGATCAAAACGAAGCAGCAGATGAAAAACTTTGTTGATGCCAATACGGCCTTGACGCAAATCCAAAGCGGAGACAAAGACATTTTAACGCTGTCTCCACAAATCACAATCATGAGCAACTCAGACGAAGCGCCATTTGGCTTAACATCTCATTCATTGAATACATTTTTCACGGCACAAAAAGGAGACACTAAAATTGTAACAACTCCAAATGGTATCGTGATGGGTCAAGTTCAAGACATAGTGATTCCAGATACTGACAAGCTAGACGCAGGAAAACTCGCAAACGCTAAGGATGCCCTTAACGCGCAAGCCGAGCAAGAAATGCTTTCTGCCTATATCAATGTCTTACAAACAGAGCGTCATGCAAAAGTCAACGAACCATTGCTGACAAAATTTTATGGCGAACAAAGTCAGTATTAAGACCTCATGCAGTTAAGCCCCTCTATTAAAGAGTTCACAAAAGATATTGAGGCAGGTAAACAGCCCCTTCTCTACACTTGTGTTCCCATTGATACGGACACACCTGTGTCAGCATATTTGAAACTTTGTGAAGGCGAGCCTCATGCGTTTTTGTATGAGTCCGTTGAGGGCGCAAAAACTGTGGGTCGGTATTCAGCCATAGGATTTAACCCTGACATGACGTGGACCATTGAGGGCCGCAAAAGCTTTAATAAAAATCTTGTAACAGGTGAACAAGAAACGAGTGACGAACCGCTAAGCGATCTTAAAGCACGTCTCGAGCAAAGCCGCGTGACAACAAAAGATGAAAGCGCACTTCCCCCCATGCTTACATCTGGACTATTCGGATATATGGGGTACGACACAATAAAACTGGTCGAAGACATTCCAACTCATACAACAAATACACTCGACATACCCGACACAGTGATGATACGCCCACGCACCATCCTTGTATTTGATAACATATATCACAAATTATGGATCGCTGCGCCCGCCTATAAAACCTATAAGGGCGCGCCAGAGAGCGTTTATGAACAGTGCGAGGCCAACATCCACGATGCACTCATGAAACTTCGCCATGCAGTGCCTCATAATGACATGATTAGTAAGCAGGATGTTGAACATGACCTTAATTTTAAGGCTAATATGGAAGAGTCTGATTTCAAGTCTATGGTTAAAAAAGCCAAAGATTATATTCTAAGCGGTGATATTTTTCAGGTTGTTTTGTCTCAACGTTTTACCGCTGATTTTAAACTGCCAGCCTTTGATTTTTACAGATCACTAAGACGCATTAACCCATCGCCGTTCTTATTCTATGTGAAAATGGACAATTTTTCTCTTGTAGGCTCAAGCCCCGAACTTATGGTGAGAGTTCGTGACGGCACAGTTACCATTCGCCCGATTGCAGGCACACGTAAAAGAGGCGAAAATGCAGCGCAAGATTTAGAACTTGAGCAAGAGCTTCTTGCCGACAAAAAAGAATGCGCAGAACATTTAATGCTTCTCGATCTGGGGCGTAATGACGTTGGAAAAGTTTCGGAAATTGGAAGCGTCAATGTCACAGAAAAATATAAGGTCGAACTATATTCGCATGTCATGCATATTGTGTCTAACGTTGAAGGACGACTGAAAAAAGCGCTTCACCCACTCGATGCGCTTCTATCTGGTTTCCCTGCCGGCACAGTCAGCGGCGCACCTAAAATTCGTGCAATGGAAATTATAAACGAGCTGGAACCAGAGGCACGAAACCACTATGCCGGGTGCATTGGATATCTTGATGCATCAGGTAATGTCGATAATTGTATTGCACTTCGTACCGCCATCATTAAAGAGGGAAAAATTATGGTGCAATCAGGAGCTGGCATTGTCGCAGACAGCGATCCACAATCAGAATACGAAGAAACCATCAACAAAGCCGGCGCCATTGTCACCGCTGCAAAAGATGCTTTAGAGCTTGCAAGGCAGCGTCTAAACCGTAACTAGACTGTAAAGCTTACTTTACCAAATCACGTAAAAGAACAAGCTCAATATTCTTATCAGACAATGTTTTCTGCCACGCCATCAAGCCATCAATCGTAATTTGCTTTGGATGACCAATGGCAATGGCCTGACCATTTTCGAGCGCGATACGCTCTAGCTCCCCAAATGCAGATTTTGTATACTCGCTTGTTTCTTCATGATCCAAAAATACATCGCGCTCTGCAAAAGGCACATCATGAGCCTGCGCCGTTACACGCGCCACACTGTCTGCTGTCGTTCTTGAATCGAGGTAATATAAATTTTTTGATTTCAACTGAGCCATTAATAAATTCATGCCAAGCGTATCTTGCGTAAATGCACTACCCATATGATTGTTAATACCTGAATACATGTTGGTAGGAAGAGTTGAGAGATTTTTAGCAATGGCATCTACAACCCCCTCTTCAGTATCATCAACACGCAAAGCATTAGATCCTGCGTCTATTTCATCGTTTTGTGGCTGCATGGGCACATGCAAAATGACCTCATGACCCAATAACGCCCCCTTCTTCGCCATCTCTTCTACCCCTGTCGCATACGGTAGAAACGCAAGAGTTATCGGAAAATCCAGCTCTATTACATCCCAAGATAGCTGGCGGTTCATACCTAAATCATCAATAACAATGGCCACTTTCGCCTTGCCTTTATATGCGGCCGATCGATCATCAGACACGTTCAGCTGTTTCATATCTGAAAACTCGACATCATCAGACAACATAGCCCCCAAATCATTGATCAAATCGCCAAAATACAAATCATCAATGTCATCATCACTCATGTCATCATAGTCAATAGTATCACCCACAGTGTTTAGAGCCGGTTCCTCTTTAGAGATACTTTGCTGCATTGCCATATCATTGTATTGGATAGGCGTTTGTATGATAGGCTTAACAGCGGGCACGCGCTCGACTGGTTTTAAGACGACAAACTGCGTAAATGCAAGCAAACCAATCCCTAGCATCAACGCAACAAGACGATGAGGGCTAAGAATAAATTTTGCGATCGATTTCAAAACAGATTTGAGTTTTTCCATGCGCAGACATTACGCATTTTCATTTTATCTTGCAATCACCCATAATTATAAGCGATAAGTTTTAAACAATGATTATACTTATCGACAATTACGACAGCTTTACCTACAACCTTGTGCAATATCTTGGCACATATGAAGATGAAATATGTGTGCTTAGAAATAATGAGGTAAGCGCCCAAGAGGTCATGGATAAAAATCCAGATGGTATTGTTATTTCTCCTGGCCCTTGTGATCCAGACAAAGCTGGCATATGTGTTGAGCTTATAAAGCACGTCGCTCGCACCAACATACCGCTACTTGGTGTGTGCCTCGGGCATCAAGCCATCGGACAAGCTTTTGGTGGCAACATTATTCGCGCGCCCGAACCGATTCACGGTAAAACAGCTGATGTAATTCATAACGAATGCGGCATATACGAAGACATCCCCTCTCCGCTTACTGTGACGCGTTACCACTCTCTTATTATTGACAGCTCAAATTGTCCGGATGAATTAGAGATCACAGCACGACTGGAAGACGGTATGATTATGGGTATACAACATAAATCCAAACCAATTTACGGTGTGCAATACCATCCTGAGAGCATTGCAACAAACGACGGCCTTAAGCTAATTGAGAATTTTGTAAAGATGACACAAAAATGAGCAATGTTGATATAAAAATGACCCTAAAAACACTTCAATCTGGTAGTTTACTTGACCGCCACCAGATGAATTGTGTTGTGAAAACAATTATGAACGGCGATGTCCCAGACATCCAAATCTCATCATTCCTATCATTGATTGCCGCCAGAGGCGAAACAATCGAAGAAATCATAGGCGCCGCCACAGCCATGCGAGATCGTGCCCTTAAAATTAACGCACCAAGCGATGCTGTTGATTGTTGCGGCACAGGAGGAACAGGGTTATCTACCTACAGCGTCTCAACTGCCGTTGCCATTGTGGCGTCTGCATGTGGTGTTCCCATGGCAAAGCACGGCAACCGAGCCGCCACATCAAAATCAGGCACCGCAGACACCTTAGAAGCTTTGGGCGTTCCATTAGATTACTCAAAAGAAACAATTGAAAAATCATTATCTGAAATAGGTTTTGGCTTTTTGATGGCACCTCTTCATCATCAAGCATTGCGCCACGTCGCACATGTTAGAAAAGAGCTAGGGTTTCGCACCATCTTCAACATTTTAGGGCCGCTTGCCAATCCAGCCCAAACAAAACGTCAGCTCATCGGCGTATCGGATAAAAAATATCTCGAGCCTTTGTCTCACGCGTTAAAAGAAATGGGCACACAGCACGCGTGGATAGTACATGGAGAAGACGGCATGGATGAAATCACCGTCACTGGGAACACATATGTATCTGTTTTAGACAATGGCACAATCACGCAAAAAACATTAACGCCTGAGGATTTTGGCCTGCCCTACCATGAACTCAATGATTTAAAAGGTGGTGACCCATACACCAATGCCGCAGCCTTAAAAGCGTTACTTAAAGGTGAAAAAAACGCATATCGTGATATTGTCCTTGCCAATACCGCAGCAATTTTGGTCATTGCGCAAAAAGTAAGTGACCTCAAAGAAGGTGTCGTTTTTGCATCAAACGCCATTGATAACGGACACGCCCTCAATAAACTAAACGCTTACAAGGCTTATAAGAAATAATGACAATACTTGAGCAAATATGCGATAAAAAACGCGAACACGTAAAACTTATGAAAGGTCAAAAAAGTGAGCAATCGCTTATTGATGCTATCGATAAGTCATTACCGCGCTTTAATTTTGAAAAAGCCCTTCAAAATTGTAAAGACGCAAATATACACGCCATCATCGCAGAAATTAAAAAAGCCTCTCCTAGCAAGGGTATCATAAGAGCTGATTTTAATCCTGTAGAGATTGCAAAAAATTATGAACAGGCAGGCACGACATGCATTTCATGCCTCACTGATGAACCCTATTTCCAAGGGCGCGACGAGTATCTAAAACAAGTTAAATCGACAATACACACGCCTGTCTTACGTAAGGATTTTATGGTCGATCTTTACCAGATATATGAAAGCCGTGCACTTGGCGCGGACGCCATTCTTATTATTATGGCAGCGTTAGATGACAAGCTTGCCTATGACATGTTTCAGCTCGCAACAGAGCTTGGTATGAGTGCATTATTTGAGGTTCATGATTCGCAAGAGCTCGATCGGGCTCTTCAATTGTCTCCTAAAATCGTTGGTGTTAACAATAGAAACCTTAAAACGTTAGATGTTTCATTATCAACTTCATACACGCTGATTAATGATATGCCAGACGACGTCATCAAAATATCAGAAAGTGGCATCTCCACATACGGTGAGATTAACGATTTGAAATCAAAAGGCTTTGATGGCTTTCTCATCGGTGAAAGCCTTATGAATAAACAAGATGAATCTGGTACGTTATCTGACTTTCTAAAATAATTCCCTGACCGCTAGACTTGACGAGCTGAGAGAACTAATGTAGAACATAATAGGACATAACAAGAATATTATTATTAAATAATAAAGGGAAGGCATAAATATGCTTACAAAAAAACAGCATGATTTGCTCTTATACATTCACACACATATGAAAGAAGGCGACGTAGCCCCCTCTTTCGATGAAATGAAAGACGCCCTTGATTTAAAATCAAAATCAGGTATTCACCGCCTCATAACAGCGCTCGTTGAAAGAGGCTATCTAGAGCGCCTGCCTAACCGCGCACGTGCTTTATCAATTAAAAAACTCCCTGATAGTTTCAGTGAATCCGAAAAAAGCGCACTTCCCGCTGAAAATGAAGTGCCTCCTCCATCAAATGATATATTCAAAAGCGAGCTGTCTGGCGTGCGCCCTATTCCCATGTATGGCAAAATTTCCGCAGGAACGCCTATTGAAGCCATTCGTCACGAAGGCAACTATTTTGACGCGCCACTTAGCCTTATGGGATCTGGCGATTATTACGCCTTGGAAGTTGATGGTGAATCAATGCTCAACGCCGGTATTCACGACGGTGACACAGCGATTATCAAACGTACATCCCAAGCCAACATGGGCGACATTGTCGTGGCTCTTGTTGATGGTGAAGAAGTCACACTTAAGACGTTAGCAAAAGATAAAGATCATATTGTTTTGCAACCTGAAAACGAGCGCTTTGAACCACAATATTACTTGCCCGATCAAGTCACTGTGCAAGGCGTTCTCTCTTCAATCATTAGGCGTTACTAATAAATGGCGATTACTTCACCCACGGTCGATCGCCGCGCGTATCCGCAACAGTTTTAATCTTGTAGTCTCCGCCCTTATCAATCCATATGGCGTGCGCACCATCATGTTTAAAACTGTACCAGTCTATGTCACGCGCCCCGCATTCACGACCTTTGATTGAAAATGGTGCAATAACTAAATCAGACATATTACATGCCTGAGCTGCTGCATATTTTTCCTTTAGAAAGGAGACTTTTACGTCTGCACGATCATAAAAGCACATATCAGTATCACAGCATAATTGGCCTTCACAGCCCGATTTTGGTGCTGTCAGGGGTTTTTCTTTATGTTCTCCCAGATAATCTAGCCATGTGTTTTTTATAAACCTACCCTTACGACCATCTGAGACAATTGTGGTTTCTGCTTCATGTATCGCCCATAAACGCCCGTCATCAGATACTAAAATATCCGCAGGGCTTGCCAATGTAATAGACACGATGGCGATACCCACCAAAACAACACCAAAGATTTTTTCATATCCTCGGATACTCATGAATAGCAAACCACCTAAAACCCAAAGACAAAATGCGTAAAAAGGCATTGTGGGCATCGTCGCACTTACCCCCTCAAGAGACCCCACAAATTCTGAAACATCAATTATGCGCTCAACGCCCCACCTCATAATCGCCAATGGCAAGGCCGTAAGATCAAAAGGAAGCATGACATAAGAAAACACAGCCATCGGCATCACGACAAACCCCATAATCGGTACAGCCATTAAGTTGCCCAATATGCCATATACTGAAATATGCTGGAAATGATATAGGGTAAATGGCATTGTCACGATCGTTGCGATAACAGTGGTAGCACATATACTGAGCAAATAAAGCCACACTTTATATAGCGGGTTACTGTTGGCATAGTGACGAACCCAAAATGATCTTGTTGATGTATAAAAAATAATCAACCCCATAACTGCGGCAAAAGACATTTGAAAACTTGCACTTAACAAGCTTTCAGGGCGCAACACCATAACTAGAAACGCTGCAAATGCCAGCAAATGAACCGAAAATGGTGATCTATCCATTAAGATCGCAAGAAAGAACATACCCGTCATCAAACATGCCCGCGTTGTGGGAACCGACGCACCGACAAGCAATGTGTAAAACAATGCCGCCATAAATGCCGCAACGGCTGCAATTTTTTTTGTCTGAAACCGAAGCGCAAAAATAGGGAAAAAAGACAGAAGCAGGCGTATTGTAAAAAACACGGTTGCGGAAAACAAGCCGACATGAAGACCAGAGATTGCAAGCATATGCGATAGCCCGGAATCTTTAAGGTGCGACCATGTGTAATCATCAATCATCGCCCGATCTCCCGTTAACAACGCTTTGACAATTGGATTGGCATAAGAGTCCTCACGGACAACTTTGTCCTTCATTGAAGAGGCTGTGCTGTATAAAAAATCATATATATACTCTTTTGAAGGATCACCATCGCCGATAATTTCAAACTTTGATAACGTAAACCCCGTGGCGCCGATTTGCTTAAAATAAAAATAACGTTGAAAATCAAATCCTCTTAGCATAACAGGTTCTGATGGCGGCCGTATTGACGCCAAAACAGAGATCATTTGCCCCCTATTAAGGTCTTGTTTTTGGCGCATGGTAAGCTGAATGAATTTAGGCGTATCACTATTTTGTAAGCCTTCGACATTAACATCGCGAAGCAAAATACGCTTACTTGTTCCTCGATCCTCAACCTTTTCAATCACGCCCTCAACATTGGTAAAGCGTAGCTCTTTTTCCAAAACAGGCGCATCGACGCTGTGTGTTCGCAATACCCCCACAACCATACCAAGTAAAATCAGTGCAACAAAAAACAAAAAGATAAAACGGCTGTCACCGATTTGTTTATATTTATAAGTAGCCCCTAAAAACAAAGCAGCACATATAGTAAGAATGGTTAAAGATGGCTCATGTGGTAGTGAAAAATAAATAGAAATGCCAAGACCAAGACAAATAGGCCACCACAATATCAAATATTCTTTTTGCCGGCCGTAAAACGCCTCACAATAAGCAATAATTGCCTGTAAATTGATTTTATTAAGATTATTCATTTAAGTCTTTTCAAGCCCCTGCCACACACTATATAATATTAAAGTAAAATCAAATATCTAAAGCGAGACATTCATGAGCGATACCCCAGAAAAAACATTTACATTAACAAACGACGAAACGGGAGAGAGCTTTAAACTCCCTGTAATTGATGGCACAACAGGCCCTTCAACGATCGATGTTCGCAAGCTTTACAGCACAACAGGTTACTTTACCTACGACCCAAGCTTCACATCTACAGCTAGCTGTGATTCCAAAATCACATTTATTGATGGTGAAAAAGGAATATTAAGACACCGCGGATACTCTATTGAAGAGCTTACAGAAAAAAGTAACGCATTAGAGGTCGCCTATCTTCTCCTTAATGGCGAACTTCCAACAAAAAAACAAATGGAAGAGTTTGACCACACGATCACAAACCACACAATGGTTCATGAACAAATGCACCATTTCTTTAGAGGATTTAGACGCGATGCACACCCTATGGCGGTTATGGTTGCTGTTGTGGGCGCCATGTCTGCCTTCTATCATGACTCACTTGATATTTGGGATGAGCAGCAGCGCACAATTTCTGCACACCGCCTCATTGCAAAAATACCAACAATTGCGGCTATGAGTTATAAATATTCACAAGGGCAACCGTTCGTTTACCCTAAAAATGATCTCAGCTATGCTGAAAACTTCCTGCATATGTGTTTTTCTCTTCCTGTTGAAGACTATAAGGTCAGCCCTGTGCTTGCAGAAGCCATGGATCGTATCCTTATCCTTCACGCAGATCACGAGCAAAACGCATCAACGTCAACAGTGCGTATTGCAGGATCATCACAAGCCAACCCATTTGCATGTATTGCATCAGGTATTGCATCACTTTGGGGCCCTGCACACGGCGGCGCAAACCAAGCGGTACTTGAAATGTTAGAAGAAATTGGCACGAAAGATCGTATCCCGGAATTTTTAGAGCGCGCCAAAGATAAAGACGATCCATTTAGATTAATGGGCTTTGGACACCGTGTTTATAAAAACTTCGATCCACGCGCCAATGTTTTACGTGATTCATGTCACAAAGTTCTGGCTGAGCTTGGTGTTGAAAATGATCCAACATTGGAATTGGCTATGGAGCTTGAAAAAATTGCTTTGAGCGACCCTTATTTTGCAGACAGAAAACTCTTCCCGAATGTTGATTTCTACTCTGGCATAATCTTACGCGCAATGGGCTTCCCAACGGAAATGTTTACTGTTCTGTTTGCCGTTTCACGTACAGTTGGCTGGATTTCACAATGGAAAGAAATGATTGAAGAGCCAGCGTTGCGCATTGGACGCCCACGCCAGCTATATATTGGTGAGACAGAGCGTAAATACGTTCCCCTTAAAAAACGTAAATAGTGACGAATTATTCATAAAGACAAAGCCTAATCGGCGCCTAATCGGCTTTGTCGATACCAAACTTTGAAAGAGCTTGAGACTGCTGTGTCTCAAGTTTTTTTGTATCAAAGCCTTCAATAAGCTCATTAAATACGCGGTACCAATTAATTTCTGCCTTCAAATGAAGGAAAACAGACCCAAGGCCAAGCGCCGCGCGATCCATAAATACAAACTCCCTAGGGATTGATATGCTGCCGCCTTGAGCTTTTAGCTTCTCATGAACCTCTTGTGCAATTTCGCGTCCAAAGACACCATTTGTGACTTCACCAATTTTTCGCACCTTATCATCCATGACCGGAGCATATAAAAAACGCGCCCAGATAATGAGTGTTTCCAGCTGCTCTTTGCTTAAACCTTTGAACCCCCACGATTCAAAGGCATGAACAGCCCTTTCATTGTCATTTTCCAAAAGTGCGTGATACAAATTTATGACACCTTGAATAAATTGCGGTGGAAATACGCGCACGCAACCAAAATCCAGAAGGTTTAAAGACAAATCATCACGCACGGTGTAATTGCCTAAATGTGGATCGCCATGAATTGTTCCATAGTGATAAAATGGAATATACCACGCCCTAAACATATTCATCGCAATGGTGTTACGCTCTTCTAAAGACGCGTCTTTAAAATCAAGAATTTTACGCCCCTCAAGCCATTGGCTTGTAAGGAGACGATCGGTTGAATAGTCATCAATGATGTGTGGGACATGAACCCCCTCCTCATTACGAAGCATATATTCATAAAGGCGGGTATGCTTTGCCTCACGTTTATAATCCAACTCCTCATAAAGACGTGCGCTTAGTTCCTCATGAACCAACTTCGTAGAAATTGATTTATCGTATTTTTCATACATCGAAAAAATAAACTTCAATTGTTTGATGTCAGCATCAATAGCAGAGCGCATGTCAGGATATTGCAGCTTACATGCAACGTCTAAACCATCCAGTGTCATAGCTCTATGAACCTGCCCTAAACTCGCAGCCGCGCAGGCCTCCTGCTCAAATGAATTGAATTTTGATTGCCAATCAGCGCCCAGCTCAGCCTTCATACGGCGTTTCACAAACATCCACCCCATAGATGGTGCATTCGACTGCAACTGTTGAAAGGCTTCCGCATACTCAGGTGGTAGCGCCTCTGGAATTGTTGAAAGTATCTGTCCCACTTTCATAAGAGGGCCTTTTAAATTACCAAGCGCCTGCGTCAATTGTTGCGCGTGCGCTCCAGATTCAATATTTAGACCAAATAATTTTTGCCCTGCTAGCTTTGCAGCTAGCCCCGCAACGTTACCAGACACACGACCATAACGTCCGATACGCTTTCCAAGGTGGCTCTCATTTTCTTTGTCCCGTATCGGGTTATTATTATTCTCAGATTCCATGACTTTAAAGTGGGGTGAAAATGCAAAAAAGTCTAGGAATAACTGCTCAATGTTGTTTTAATATATATATGAAAACAGATTTAAAAGATGAAATACTCACGCAGTGGCTACAAGATATTGCTTTTGATGGATTAACATGGTCATCACTTCAAAACACAGCAGAGCGCATTACAGGCACAAAAGACACGGCTGCCGCACTTTTCCCGCATAAGCTAAACACTGCCTTAACAAATATTGCTTATAATTGTGACTTACACATGATTGAAATGCTGGAAGAAAATAATAAAGACTATGAAAGTATACGCGAAATGGTAGGCGATGCCGTTATGACGCGTCTTTCACTTATGCAACCTAATAAAGAAAGCTACAGGCTGATTAGCGCCTATTTAGCAAGGCCAACAAATGTTGTTTTAACCAATAAGATCTTGTGGCAAACCGCAGACAAGATCTGGTCATGGGCAGGTGATACAGCGACCGATTATAACCGCTATACAAAACGTGGGTTATTGACGGGTATTCTGGGGGCCACATACATTTATTGGTTACAAGGTAGCGATGAAAATAATACTAAAACTAAAGATTTTTTATCGCGTCGCATTGAAAATACTGTTAAAATTGGAAGATTCATCGGATCAGTTACAAAAAAAATTCCTAATAGGCACTCTTCAAAATGCAAAAAACAAGCTTAAAAACCAGCCTCATTGCTGCGATAAGTCTTCTGATAAGCGTAACCTTATTCAGTCAATTTACATTTGCACAAACATCAGAGTTTGATAAAAAACCAAATTTTATAGAAAAATATCTTTATTGGTTGGTTCCTCCAAAGCAAGAAACTGGCCCATCGCCAAGTGACACATTGCAGGCTCCTTTTGCCGCAAGTCATAATGATATAAAGCGTAATGAACTCACAAGCATCTATGACGAAGCACGTATTATAGCGGCTGGTGGCGACCCCAATGACTTAAATACGCCTCATAGAAGCCATGAGCAAATTGAAGAATGGGTGTCGGCGGCCGTCTCAAGATCTCTCAACTTCGAAATGAGCGATATGAAAAAGTTTAAAGGCATGGTGGCGCCATTTTATTCAGACACTGGCCTTGCGAGTTTTAAGAGATTTCTTATTGGCATTAACGCCATCTCCATCATGCAGGCGAACAACAAAAAAGTCGGCTCTTATGTTGAACAAACTCCGATGTTGAAAAAAGAAGGAAGCGACAAAGGGCTTTATACCTGGGTCTACGATGTTCCTGTGATGATGAGTTACCTTGACAACAGCAAGCCACCACGCGATGGCGTTGCGCCAATTAATCAGAATTATCTGTTACGCTTAAAAGTGCAAAGAACCGATAATGTAAAAAAACATCCTGAGGGGCTTCAAATTAGCGCATTATCTGCTAAACGTATTAACAAATAAAATTTTGTTAATAGACCAGAAGGATTTTTCGATATGGACAATACGGCCGCAGCAACATCATTTTCAAATGACACAGACACATCACAAGACGACAGCACGCAAGTAAAAGATGTTGAAGGCATTGGTGGTCAGCGCCTAAAAACATTCATTGAACGTATTGAGCGCTTAGAAGAAGAAAAATCAGCACTCGCAGAAGACATCAAAGAAATTTATGCCGAAGCAAAATCAACAGGCTTTGACACTAAGACAATTCGCAAAATTATTGCGCTTAGAAAAATGGACACTGAAAAACGTCGTGAAGCAGAAGACCTTCTCGATATCTATATGTCAGCTATCGGCATGGCATAAAAGCACACCCTTAATATAATAAATTTATGCGCGCTAAGCCTTTTTGGTTTTAGCGCGTTTTTATTACGTAGATGCTTGCTGACCATTTCTAATTCAGGCACAATATCCAATATATACGCGCCTCGCTAACAAGTGAGCCGTCGAATGAGCAATTCAAAACCCTTAAAATGAAAAATAACACATGTCACAAAAAATAGCCTCTCCCCTAGATTTCACATTCCCTGATATTTTCGTTACCAACACAGAAAAAACGATCATTCCCGTTGTCGTTTGCACGTCACAAAATTTCAAAAACTTGAAAGCCAAATCAGACAAAACACTGCTAGACGCACAAAAGTTTTCGGGTACGTCTGGTCAGGTTATACCTGTCTTTTCATCTCAAGGTACCTTGAAAAAGGTATATGTGGGCGCGTCTGCTCCTATGGGCTTATACGACATGTCACATGCCGCGGACAAAGCAAAATCATTGTCTCAAGACATTGATGTTTGTTTTGAACTTACAAATATTGATGACGATGAAATAGAAACGGCTTGTGTAGCGTGGGGGCTCGCGTGTCATGCAAAAGACCGCTACAAAAGCGAGAAATCAAAAGATAAAAACCCATTGCTTCTGCTTCCTAAAAAAGCCGACGAAGCTAGAATTAAGACATTGCTACAATCCATTTGTCTTGTACGCGACTTAATCAATACACCCGCTAATGATTTGGGCCCACAAGAGCTAGGTCATGCCGTACTTGAGGTAGCAAAGCAACATAAAGCAAAAGTCCGCGTCATTGATAACCAAAAAACATTAGAAAAAAACTTTCCACTCGTACACACAGTTGGAAAGGCCAGTGACCGCACACCGCGTCTTATTGACCTTACATGGGGTCATGCAAGCCACCCAAAACTTACACTCGTTGGGAAGGGGGTCATATATGATACTGGCGGCCTGAACTTAAAACCAGGCGGCCCTATGAAAAACATGAAAAAGGACATGGGGGGCGCGGCCCACGTCTTAGGCCTTGCAAACCTCGTTATGGCGATGAGATTGCCTGTTCGCTTGCGTGTCATTATCCCTGCTGTAGAAAACTCTGTTTCAGGTCCAGCATTCCGCCCTGGTGATATTTTAAACTCTCGCAAAGGCGTGACAGTCGAAAACACAAATACTGATGCAGAAGGTCGTTTAATACTTGCTGATGCACTCTGTCTGGCCACGGAAGAAGACACAGACCTCATTATTGATTGCGCCACACTTACAGGTTCTGCTCGCGCAGCGATGGGGCCTGACGTCCCTGCTTTCTTTTCAACAGATGACCAGATAGCGCAAGATATAAAAACAACTTCTTTTGAAGGCCAAGATCCCCTTTGGCCAATGCCACTTATACAGCACTATAATAAGTTCATAGAAAGCAGTATTGCCGATATCGTAAATAGCGTTGGTGTACCAGGCGACCTTATATTTAGCGCCCTATTCTTAAAAACATTCTTAAATGATAAAGAAGATGGCAGCACACCAAACTGGGTTCATATTGATATGAACGCATGGAACGACCGTGGTGTATCAGGACGCCCTTCTGGCGGTGCTGATTGTGGAATGAGAGCCTTGTTCAAATATTTGGAGAAACGCTATAGTGAATAAAAGATTATTTATAAGAATGACTTAGCAAAGTCAGTTAACGTATCATCTCGGGCGCCCATCACAACCAAACGATCGCCCGAGCGCAATATGTCATCAATATAGGGCTTTATGCTTAGTCGCGTTTCAAACCAGCTGGCGTGACGTACACCCTCGTGTTTGATCATCTCAACAAAATCCTTAGATGTTACAGACCGATCGACAGTGCCTCCCGCATAATAAACTTCAGGAATGCAAAGCACATCATCCTTACCTAAAAAACGTCCAAATACTTGCGCCATTTCTTTACCCATTAATTGCAACGGAGCAAAACCATGCGGCTGAAACAAAATGACTAGTCGCCCTTCAAAGTTTTTGAGAGTCTGAAGGCTTGCCGCTAGCTTATCAGGGTTATGTGCGAAATCATCAATAATTGTCACGTTATTTTGCGTACAGCCTAAAAATTGCAGACGTCTATGAATGCCTGTGAATTTTTCTAGTCCGGCAATCGCGCTATCAACCGCAATCCCCATATTATCTGCAACACACAAGGCAGCTAGCGCATTGTAAACATTATGCTCGCCAGGCACAGACAAACGTACAATTTTCCCCTTTATATGAAAGCTTATACCCCTAGGCGTAGGATTTAAATCATATCCGAAATACTGTGCATTTTGTTCATTTAATGAAAACCGCATGCAATTTTCAGGCAAATCCAAGCTCATGACGCGCTTATTATCGGCATTGGCAACAACCGCCTTTTGGCTACGCGCTATAAATTGATTGAAATGATTTTCTAAAATATCAAGCGACGTGTGGTCAAGTGCAATATTATTGATGACAGCAATATCAGGTGAAAATAAATCTATGGTGCCATCGCTTTCATCCATTTCGGATACGAATGAATCACCCCCACCGACAAGGTAATTTCCAACTGGTGTATGCCCATCATCTTCTAAATTTGCAACGCGTCCCCCATTCATCATAGAAGGATTAAAGTCACATTCTTGTAATATAGTTGCGATCATCCCCGTAACGGTAGACTTCCCACTAGTACCAGAAACTCCAATAGAACAATTACTTAAATGAAACACCTCAGAAAGAACATCAGCTCTTTTGCGAATTGATATACCTTTTTCTATTGAAATTTTAACATCAGGAATAGACGGCTCTATGGCACTAGAAACAACAAGTACACCAACATCATTGTTAAGCCCGCTACCATCTTGAGGATGAAGGCAAACGCCCATCTGGGTTAAATTATTAAATTTCTCAGGAGATAATCCCTGATCATACCCTCTGTCGGAACCTGCGACGCGAAACCCTTTCTTCAGCATAATTAAAGCTAAGGGCATCATACCACTGCCACCTATCCCGCAGAAAAAGACAGTTTTTTCTTTATTTAAAGCCATAAGATAAAATTAAAAAGACGTCGAGCCAGGAAAGTTTGCACTTGGAAAGTACGGAGACATAGCATCAGCAGCCGATGTGCCGCCCGCATCAGGAGACATGTCGTTATAAGACCCGCCCTCTTTGCCATTTCCTACATCAACTTTTGACTGGCGATTTCTTTTTTCGCTCACCCATTGTTCACGCTCTCTACGCTCAATTGTCAAATCTGTTTCAAGCTCTCTGTGCCCCATATTTTCAACTTCGCGAGATGTATAACCAATTTGCTCATCGACATAGGAATATTCAGGTAGCTTGTAACGCTTAGGCGGTACCTTTGTAAAATCAACGATAATCTGTTCAGGATATTTAAACGCTGCACCGCTTGCTACATCATAAGCAGCCGTTACAACTCCCGTTAAAACATTTCCAGCCACAAATTTAGATACTTTTGGATCATACACGGCCGTTGCCTCACGGTTTCCGGGCGCTAAACAAAATAACTCCACCGGGCTGTGAGTGTTTCTAACAGTGATCGTTTGCGGTGGCACCGCTTGGTACAATGCTTCTCCAATTCTGACATCACAACGTGCGTCTTTCGCCCCCAATGTCAAAATTTCCAACCGCTGGTTTGGCGTCTCAACGACCGATGCGCACGCCGACAAAGCAAGCACGGCAAATGATGATATAGATAGAAATAAACGAGATGATGACATTGATAAGCCTTTATAGATTCATTTTTATAAAACTAGCCTACACGAGATTATACGTTCAAGCAACGGAGCGCTTACTTTTGGATCCCTTATGCCCCTCGTCATTTTCGACATTGAAAACAAGAGCATCATCTTTAACCCCCACATTGACTTTAGCGCCATCAAGAATTTCGCCCCTCAATATCATCTCAGCCATTACATTTTGAATTTCTGTTTGTATGGTGCGCTTTAGTGGTCTTGCCCCATATGCGGGATTATAGCCCGCCTCAGCAATCCACGACTTCGCCTCATCATCAAGACTTAGAACAATACGGCGATCAGACAGCAACCCTTCCAGCTCTCGCATCTGAATATCTACAATTCCACGCATATGCGCTCGTCCCAAGCGTTTGAACAGAAGTATTTCATCCAATCGATTCAAAAATTCTGGTCTAAAGTGAGACTGCACAACATCCATAACCAAAGGACGCGCCTCATCAATGTTTGCATCTTCGGCAAGTGCCACCAAATGCTCGGCCCCAAGGTTGGATGTCATAATCAATAATGTATTTGTAAAATCAACGGTACGCCCCTGACCATCGGTCAAGCGCCCATCATCAAGGACCTGCAACAATATATTAAACACATCCGGATGTGCTTTTTCTATCTCATCAAATAAAATCACTTGATAAGGACGACGACGTACAGATTCAGTTAGCGCCCCACCTTCTTCATAGCCCACATAGCCTGGAGGTGCACCAATAAGACGCGCAACTGAGTGTTTTTCCATGTATTCAGACATATCAATGCGCACCATGGCGCTTTCGTCATCAAAAAGAAACTCAGCCAAAGCTTTCGTCAGCTCTGTTTTACCAACCCCTGTAGGCCCCAAAAACAAAAATGACCCAATAGGCCGACTGGTAGATTGCAAACCGGCACGCGAACGTCGTATAGCGTTTGAAACCGCAACGACCGCCTCTTCCTGTCCAACAACGCGATCTTGAAGATTGTCCTCCATCTGCAATAATTTCTCGCGCTCACCCTCCATCATCTTGTCGATGGGGATACCCGTCCAACGGCTCACGATGCCTGCGACATCATCAGCAGAGACTTCCTCATCAATCATGTGATGGTCATCATCTTCGCTTTCAGCTTGCGCCTGAACCGCAGCGATTTTTTCCTCAAGCTTTGGAATTGCGCCGTATTTCAGCTCACCCGCCTTTGCCCAATCACCGTCACGCTCTGCCATTTCAAGCGCAATACGGGCCTGATCAAGCGCTTCAGTAAACTTCTGCCCTTCATTGAGCTTTTCTTTTTCAGATGACCATTGTGATGTCAGTTTCTCTGATTTGCTTTCTAACTCCGCAAGCTCGGCGTCCAAATCTTTGAGACGCATCTTAGAGCCCTTGTCCTTTTCCTTCTTCAAGGCCTCGCGCTCGATTTTTAATTGCACAATACGACGGTCAAGCTCATCAATTTCTTCAGGCTTACTATCAACCTGCATACGAAGTCTTGAGGACGCCTCATCAATCAAATCAATCGCCTTATCAGGCAAGAAACGATCAGAAATATAGCGATTTGACAAATTCGCCGCCGCAACAATTGCCGCATCCGTAATGCGTACACCGTGGTGCATTTCGTATTTTTCCTTCAAGCCACGTAAAATCGAAATTGTATCCTCGACCGTAGGCTCGCCAACAAAAACAGATTGAAAACGGCGTGCTAACGCAGGATCTTTTTCAATATATTGCTTATATTCATCCAATGTCGTTGCCCCAACCATGTGAAGCTCTCCCCGCGCCAATGCAGGTTTCAACATATTCCCAGCATCTAGCGCCCCGTCAGACTTACCAGCCCCCACAATTGTGTGAAGCTCATCCAAAAAGAGGATAATCTCGCCATCTGCAGATCTCACTTCGTCTAAAACGGCCTTTAGACGCTCTTCAAACTCTCCACGAAACTTAGCACCCGCAAGTAACGCCCCAAGATCAAGCGCCATCAGACGTTGATTTTTCAAACTCTCGGGAACATCGCCTTTAATGATACGTTGCGCCAAGCCTTCAATAATGGCGGTTTTACCAACACCTGGCTCACCAATAAGGACAGGGTTATTTTTTGTCCGTCGTGACAACACTTGAATCGTACGGCGAATTTCTTCGTCACGTCCAATCACAGGGTCAAGCTTACCTGTCCGTGCAATCTCGGTTAAATCCTGCGCATATTTGTTTAAGACATCAAATTGATCTTCCGCACCAGCAGAATCGGCCGTACGCCCTTTGCGAATATCATTTATCGCCTTATTGAGGGCCTTTGCCTCAATGCCACAATCCTCTAAAAATTCGCATACATCCATAGCACGAGATAACGACATCGCCTGTAAAACACGTTCAGACGTAATAAACTTATCGCCAGATTCTTTAGTTAATTCAGATGACTTATCCAATATTTTTGATAAATCAGTTGAAACACGAAGCCCCTGCGCTCCACTACCAGATACTTTCGGAAATTTAGTTATTCCCACATCTACATTTGTATGAAGGCGTGATACATCCCCACCGGCCTTTTCTACAAGCTTGGGAATCAACCCTCCCTTATCATCAAGCATAACTTTTAAAAGATGCTCAGGCTCTAATGATTGGTGGCTTTGTCGCATTGCAAGCGTTTGCGCATGCTGAAAGTAAGTTTTAAGTTTCTCCGTTAAGGATTCAAAGTTAATTGACATGGTATTCCATTCGCCTTTCGTGGATAATATAAATCTATCATATAATTTAGAGCATAAAAAAAGAAGGGCAAAACCCTTCTTCTAAAAATTTAAGAGATCGAGTGCAAAATTAAGCGTCTTCTAATACTTTTTCCTGCGTTTGGTTAGACTGTGTAGCTTGTTTAGCAACTACAGTGGCGTCTTCATCAGTGATTTCCTGATCATCCTCATGCTGTTGCGTTGCAACAGGCGCATTTTGCTCCGCCCACTCGTTAATCAAGCGTTGGTAGTGCTCTGCATGCTGCATGTAACTTTGCGCCAAAATATGATCGCCTGAAGACGTAGCGTCCTTGGCAAGAACCAGGTATTTTTCTGTAATTTGATGAGCCGTACCGCGAATACGAACTTCTGGACCTGAACTATCATACACCTTGTTTTTGTTAGGTGCCTTACCGCGTGACCCGTTGTTTCCACCGCTTCCACCGCGACCTCGTGTACGTCTGTTTGATGATCCATGTCTCATAATTTTATCTCTCTCTCAATATTTTCAGTCAATTTTCACTGAATAACGGTTTTACTTGTAAAACGCATACGCTTTTTTTCAAAAAAAGCTATACGTACACCATACACGATTAGTGTATGTGTGGGAAGCCCCTAATATTAAAAAAATCTAATCAAGAAAAGATTCGGCTTAATTAATTAAAAGAGGAACACAATGTCCCTGAATGATTTTGACATTACCGTTATTCACACAGCGCAATCAACACGCCAAATAATATTTTATTTATTTATCCCCACAAAGAGATTTCCACAACCCTTATAATCCCTGCAAGATCGCGATATTCGCGACTCAGATTCGCACCAGCTTTTTCAATGAGTCGCATCAAGTCACTTTCTTGATCTTTTCCAATCTCAAACAACGATTTTCCATCTTTTGATAAAATATTTTTTAGTTGCGGAATTAAAATTTCATAGGGATTTAATCCTTTATCACCACCATCAAGCGCCAAAGCAGGATCAAAGTGAATCACTTCACGTTGTAAATTCGGAATCACGTCCGATTCAATATAGGGAGGATTCGACACAAGAAGATCAAAACGCCCTCCTTCAGAAAACGAAAGAGCCTTCACCCAATCAGAACAAACAAAATCAATTCTATCGGCAACACCTAAACTTTTCGCATTTCTTTGCGCTACTTTTAGTGCCCCCTCGCTGATATCAACGCCCACACCGTACGCATTAGGAAACTCGCTCAGTAAGCTCACCAAAATACAGCCACTGCCCGTTCCAAAATCAATAATCCTTAGAGGCTCATGCTCTCGCCCTTTAAAAAGCGCCAAAGCTGCCTCAATAAGTGTTTCTGTATCTGGACGCGGATCAAGACAATGCTCGTTAATGTAAAATGGCAGTCCCCAAAACTCTCTGTTAGAAAAAATTCTTGATATGGGCATGCCATCAATGCGCTTATTCGCATTTTCCAGCACGCGATCAATATCACTTATCGCAACAACATGATCTCGTCCATGCGCAAGCATTTCCACATCGGATAAATTGAGTGTATTACGTATTAAAAGCCGCGCATCAAGCTGTGATGTCTCGCCACATCCCGCATCCTTAAGACGTTGCGCAATATCCTTTTGCAACATATCAATTGTAATGGGCATCAGTGACGAAGGGCCAACCATTCGGCACCCCTTAGTTTTCTAAATCGGCAAGCTTTGCGGCTTGGTCTTCTGCAATAAGAGCATGCACCATTTCTTCTAATCCGCCGCCGCGCAAAATCTCTTCCAATTTATAAAGGGTCAAGTTAATCCGATGGTCGGTAACACGGCCTTGCGGAAAATTATACGTACGGATACGCTCGGAACGATCACCTGAGCCAACTTGTGACTTTCTATCCTCTGAGCGCATAGAATCTATTTCTTGCTTCTTTGCATCATAAATCCGCGCCTGTAAAATTTTCAACGCCTTGGCTTTGTTCTTGTGCTGTGACGATTCATCTTGAATGGCAACCACGATATTTGTTGGCAAGTGGGTAATACGAACAGCAGACTCTGTTTTGTTAACGTGCTGACCACCCGATCCAGAGGCACGATATACATCGATACGCAAATCCTTGTCTTGAATATCAACTTCGACATCATCCACTTCCGGCAACACAGCAACAGTTGCCGCCGACGTATGCACACGGCCTTGCGATTCTGTTTCTGGTACACGTTGAACGCGGTGCACACCAGATTCAAACTTCATTTCAGAAAACACATTTCGCCCTGTAATACGCGCGATAATTTCCTTATAGCCACCCGCATCACTACTGGCAGCCTCCATTAACTCAACGCTCCACCCTTTTTGCGCGGCAAACGTCTTGTACATTGTAAACAAATCACCAGCAAATAGCGCCGCCTCATCGCCCCCCGTACCAGCCCGAATTTCAAGAATGGCGTCTTTTGCATCATCAACATCTTTAGGGATAAGCGCGAGCTTAATTTTAGATTCAAGCTCTGGAATATCTTTGTTTAGCTGGACAAGTTCATCTTGCGCCATCCCCTTCATATCGGGATCTTCAAGAAGCTCTTTCAAATCTTCACGCTCTTGCACTGCGTCTTTGTAGGCTGTAATGGCCTCAACTACGGGCGACAACTCTGCATACTCCATAGACATCTTAGTGAACTCATCGCCTGACAAGTTACCTTCTGACATCAATGACGAAAGCTCCTCATGACGACCAACGATTGGATTTAATTTTTCTAAAAGACTCATAGCTTAACCATTACTTCATAATTTGATTGCACAATACACATTATGAGGAAGATGTAAAATGTTCAACTTAGAAATTACAGCTGAGATATTAGGATGGCTAAGCCTATTTTTTCTTGTCACTTCAGCACAACAAAAAACAGGCAAAAACATTATTCTTTTCCAAGGAGTGGGAAATGTTTTGTGCACCCTCCACTATTTTATGAATTCTGCATTCCAAGCAACAATGGTAATTTTAATTGCCACATTCCGTAACATCGTAGGATATTTCATTCATGACAGATACATGAACAGCGTCATGAGCGCCTTTGCTATTGCACCATTTATAGTTGTTGCGTGCATTTCAAATGATCTAACAGGCTATATTGGCGCATCAGGTGCAGCCCTTGTGAGCATTGGTACAATTTTTAGGGATCGCCACGTAATTCTTGTTAGAAGCTGTAATTTTTTAGCAAGCGCAATGTGGCTGATTTTTTCTATCTTTTTAGGGTCTGTGCCTATGACAATTGCAAACGCAATTAACATTACCTCGATTATTACAGGCATAATACGTCACGAAGAGGTATGCAAACCATTAAGAGAGGCCTTCGCAAGACAAAAGGCGTTCATTACAACTCATCAAGCATAATGTTTTTTCGCACCTGACTGACGGCGCCCAGCACACCTTGCGAGACCCCATCAACGATAATCTCCGTTCCACCGGCATTCCCAGTCATAAGACGGTACCCAGCCCCTTCAGGAACCTCGTAAACGTTACCCATCTGCAAAATACCTGAGTAAACACTTCGCCCCTTAGAATTTCTAATCTGTATCCAAGAATCATATATAGCCTTGATAACAACCCCCTCTTCTTGGCTTTCGGCAACGTCAACAGATACAGTCTCATCACCTTCACTCGAAGTCACCGTATCTGAGCCCTCCATCAAGCCTGCAGATGCAGAAGAATTATCTTCATTTTTTATGATATATTCGCGGTCTGTATAAGAAATTGGTGTTTTTTGAGACAACTCCTCACTTAAAGTCTCGGGCACCTGTGGTATACTGACCTCTACCTTAGGCGCAACATCCAAAACATTGTGTGCTGTGTTAACTTTCCCCAGATATATTCCAAAACCACACAATAATAAAACGCATATAATAATGATCAATCGTGATGGCGTTTGAGATACGGCAACCACCTCCCCATGTGAAGACAGCTCAATTGAAGTATGCCGCCCCACCGAGCGCATTTTGAAAAGCTCAACCATTTGATCTGGGTCAAACCCCATATATTCTGCGTATGCCCTTATGAACCCAATCGCATATACACGACCTGGCAACTCGTCATGATCGTCAAACTCAATCGCCTCAACATGCCGCGCCTTTATCTTTAAGACCTGTTCGATATCAGCAATGGCTAAACCTTTTGCCTCGCGTGCCTCTTTTAGCATTTCGCCCGCTGTTTTATCGCCAGCTACCAATAAAATGTCTTCGTCTTTTGTCATGTTGGTCTATAATAAGTATATGAAATAAAGTTCGAGAAAACGAACAGATTGATAAAGAGTATGACAGAGTTTTCAAAAAATACAGTCCTTGATAAAGAAATTTCTCAATTTCAAAAAGATTCCGCGCACTGGTGGGATGAAGGAGGCGCCTTCGCCCCCCTCCACAAACTCAACCCCACACGCATAAAGTTTATTCGAGATAGTATTTTCAAACACTATTCAAAAAACGGCACACCTCTTTCAACATTAGACGGTTTGGATATCTGCGATATTGGATGTGGTGGCGGCTTGGTCTGCGAGCCACTAGCAAGACTGGGCGCAAATGTAACGGGCATAGATGCCGATGGTCAGGCGATTGACGTTGCTAAACAACACGCGCAAATAATGGATTTAGACATCAATTACAAAAACACAACATCCGACGAGCTTGCAAAAACAGACAAAAAATATGATGTCGTATGCGCCTTAGAAATCGTTGAACATGTTAAGGATCCCGCCTATTTCGTAGCCTCATGCCTTGAATGCCTCAAGCCCGATGGGATAATTATCCTATCGACGCTGAACCGTACGCCTCACTCTTTTCTTCTGGGGATAATTGCAGCAGAACATATTTTGAAGTGGGTCCCCAAAGGCACGCATAACTGGAAGCAGTTTATAAAGCCTAGCGAGCTAAGACGCATGCTCAACCATCATAACTTCGATATTAAAGAAGTTATGGGGCTAAATTATAGCCTTAAAAATAAGACATTTCATCTAGATGAAGACGACATAAGAAACAATTACATCTTAAGCGCAGCCAAAGCCTAAATTATTGATGGGATGATAAAATTTTTGGACTAGCCAAATCACCTTTCACGCACTATCTTATATGTCATGAATATTTTAATTATTACACTTATTGTTATCGCCATGGGAATAACCCTCTTCTCACTTATTGCAGGGCTTATTGTCATGACAAAGGGCGGAAAAATCAACGAAACTTACGGAAATAAACTTATGCGTATGCGCGTTTACTTTCAAGGTATCGCTATCGCCCTCCTCGCCTTGGCTTTTTATATGAGCCACAGCGCCTCTTAAAAACTTAGCTATAAAAACGGAGACAAACAAAAATGAAGATACTTGTTCCTGTAAAACGTGCAATTGACTACAAAGTAAAAGTGCACGTCAAATCTGACAATTCAGGCGTTGAACTTTCCAATGTTAAAATGTCAATGAACCCCTTTGACGAAATTGCCGTTGAAGAAGCCACAAAGCTTAAAGAAGCGGGTAAGGCAACTGAAATTGTTGCGGTAAGTATCGGGCCAGACAAGGCGCAAGAAACTATCCGTACAGCCATGGCCATCGGCGCAGACCGTGGTATTTTGGTTAAAACAGACGCACCAACAGACCTAGGCGGCGTTGAACCTTTGGCGGTTGCAAAGGCACTAAAAGCGATCGTCGAAAAAGAACAACCAGACCTCGTGATCATGGGTAAGCAATCCATTGACGACGACTCTAACCAAACAGGACAAATGCTGGCAGCCCTTCTAGGCTGGGGACAAGCCACTTTTGCCTCTAAGGTTGATTTGGAAGATGGCAAGGCTGTTGTTACGCGTGAAATTGATGGCGGTCTGGAGACAATTTCTGTTTCGACACCAGCCATTATCACAACTGACTTGCGTTTGAACGAACCGCGATACGCATCTCTTCCCAACATTATGAAAGCCAAGAAGAAGCCTCTTGAGGAAATGAACCCTGAAGATGTTGGTGTTGAGTTTTCACCCCGCGTTAAAATCCTTAGCGTTAAAGAACCAGCAAAACGTGAGGCTGGCGTTATGGTAGAAAGCGTCGATGAATTGATCGACAAACTCAAAAACGAAGCCAAAGTAATATAATTTTAAAAACGGAGATCATACAAATGACTATTCTCGTTATCGCCGAACACAACAATGATCGTGTCAGAACATCAACACGAAACACAATCGCCGCGGCAAAAGATATTGCCGATAAAACAGGCGCTGATATTCATGTTTTAGTCGCAGGAAAAGACTGCGCAGGTGCTGCTACTGGCGCTTCGCAAATCGAACATGTTGCAAAAGTCTTAAGAGCAGATGCCCCTCACTACGAACATGGCTTGGCTGAAAACATTTCAAATTTAGTTGTCGCAAATGCGGATGCCTATTCGTACATTATGGCGCCAGGCTCAACATTTGGAAGAAACATCATGCCGCGCATCGCAGCACTTCTTGATGTCCAACAAGTCTCTGACATCCTAAGTGTTGAAGGCGAAAAGACATTCACTCGTCCGATTTATGGTGGACAAGCCATCGCAACGGTTGAAAGTACGGATGAAAAAACAATCTTAACAGTAAGAACGACAGGTTTTGACGCAGTGGCTGCCGAAGGTGGCTCAGCCCCTGTTGAGGACATTGATTCACAGGATGACGCCAAACTTTCAACATTTGTATCTCTTGAAGAATCAAAATCTGAACGTCCAGAGCTCAGTTCTGCAAACATCGTTGTTTCTGGCGGACGCGGTGTGGGATCAAAAGATGACTTTAAACTCATCGAAGATCTTGCTGATAAATTAGGAGCCGCTGTCGGCGCATCGCGTGTGGCAGTAGACTCAGGCTATGTTCCTAACGATTACCAAGTTGGCCAAACAGGAAAAGTGGTTGCACCAAATCTGTATATGGCAGTTGGTATTTCAGGAGCTATACAGCATTTAGCCGGTATGAAGGATTCTAAAGTTATTGTTGCAATTAACAAAGACGAAGAAGCCCCGATTTTCCAAATCGCTGATTACG
This sequence comes from Micavibrio sp. UBA1850, assembly GCA_002338525.1. GTDB lineage: Bacteria > Pseudomonadota > Alphaproteobacteria > Micavibrionales > Micavibrionaceae > UBA1850. Next base: position 57,830 of record DDIM01000003.1, read on the forward strand.
GCCTAGTCGCAGATTTATTTGATGCGGTTCCAGAGCTCATAGAAAAGCTTTAAGTCTCTTCCTCTTTTAATGATGCAAGCGAGAACGCCCGGCCACGGGCGAGCTTACTCATATTCGTGCCTTCAGTATTGGCACCGTTCATGTTCGTTTTATCTAATTTCGCCCCTGACATATCTGCACCACGCAGATCACAATTAGACAAATCAGCATGTGATAAATCGGCGTTTTTAAATGATACATTTCTCAAATCTGAGCCGCTAAGGTCTACGTATCTTAAAATAGATTTATCTAATATACAGGGTGCGAATTTTTGTGTGCCGCCTGTTCCAAACATCAATGAAGAACAATTTGCGTTCTTCATCACAGAATGGCTTAGCCTTGCCCCTGTTAAATTTGCGCCTCGTAAATCACATTCTTCCATGTCACATTGACGAAAATCAGCCCCCTCAAGGCCTGCGCTTTGCAACTGCACCTTATAAAGATTCATTCCAAAAAAGGTCGCCTTTTCAGCCTTCATAGCGGTCAGTTTAGCAGCTTTTAAACTTTTTAAGTCACGTAAATCATATCCGCTGATATCTAGCTGGCTTCCAGATTTTCCAGACGTTGTCACCCACTGCACATGGTCTTCGACGAGCCTTTCAAGCGACTTTGGCAAATCAGAAAGAGGCTTACCCACATTCTCATCAGTAATAGATTGACTAAAATCAACGCCCTTATCGCGATCCTTAATTTGGGTAAGATCAACATCAGAAAGAATGGCTTGCGAAAGACGCGCGCCAAACATCTGGGCATTCTTAATGTCTGCGCCGGACATGTCTGCCCCTTCAAGAACGGCTCCACGAAAATCAGCCCCCTCCATGTTTGCACCCGACATGATCGCATCAGAAAAATCTGTCTTATTAGCAAGCGTTCCTGAAAGGCGCGCCCCTGAAAGGTTAGCACCCTTGAAATTAACCGCACTCGGCTCGGCGCCGCCGCCACTAACATCGCTGACAACGCCCCCTTCCCGCAAATCGGCATCGGCAAGGTTAGTCCCCTTAAGCTCTGCCCCTTCAATCTTAGAGCCGCGCAAATCTGTGCGCACAAAACTCGCATTATTTAAAAGTGAAAAGCTAAGATCACAAGCATAAAGCGTGCTTTCTTGGAAATCAGCACCAGACAAGTCCATTTCAACCATTTGAACATCAATAAAATCTATCTGCCTTAAATCCTGCCCCTTCAATGATAGGCCTGACAAATCAACATGCTTGAGCATTGCGCGCCTGCCCCCAATACGCCCTTCTAGATAGCGTTTATGAAGGCTGACCAAAGCATCAAGTTGTGGCTGTGTGAATTTTTCGATTTTTGTTTGGGCATCTGGAGATGACATGAACAAGACTTCCTAACAATTTTGTTTCTACAAGTATGCTTGAAAAAAGTTAAGAATTTAAGTGCAAAATATAAAAATGATGACATTATAAAACGATGAAACATATCTTTATAATCTCTGTTATATCCCTACTCACTCTTCAAGCGTGCGGCGTCAAGCCAAACGAAGTTATTCCTGAGCGCGAGACGGATTTCCCAAGAACATATCCATCTGAATAAGCACACACATTTTTGATTTTTTCAAAATCCGTCGGCTTACTCCTGTATGGGTAAGAACGCGAGACCAATGGCTTGTGTTTGAGCTTTAGTGTCTTCCAGCACTTGAAAATCATAGCTGAAGACTTCAACAGACTCTCCATCAACAACATCTGATGTCGTTTGGAATCCGCTCCTATCTATTACTTGCCCTTGTGCATCTTGAAATGTGACTTCAATATAAGGTATGAGAGATTTATCTGATGTTAAATTAACAATTTGCCCCTCAATATTCAGCTGGTTATCATTCCAACTGGTTACAACTTGATCAAACACAAGCCCTTCGCCGGCAACAGGCATTTTAAACCCAAGCGCCGCATATACAGGCTTACTTGCAGGAAAAGACGATACTATTGTATCTTTCATGAACACGCATAATACAAAGAGAATAAAAAACAATAATACACCGGCAAAAACGCCAGTACCCACGGCCGCTTTACCTAACTGAGGCTTTATCTTTGTTTTTTTAGCAGGCTTTGTCTTTTTACGAGGCGCCTTTACTTTAGATGGTTTTATCTTTTTCTTATTGCCTTTGCTCGTTTGGTCTGGGGCTTCCTCTCCCTCTTCACCCTCAATTGCGCCTTGAAGAGCCTTTAAAATATCTAGCTCATCTTCATCATATTCTTGATTTCCGTTATGAGATGGCTCGCCCTCAGATTCAGATTCTTGACGATCGTGAAAATCAATCTCAACATCAGCACCATCATCGCCGTAAAGATCGCTATAAGCATCTTTGTCGCCGCTCAGATCGCGGCGCACCTCCTCATCAAGTGTCTTTTCAATATTGCTGAGCACATCATCAAAGTCGGTGCCTGTGTCTGCGTCAGCATCACTTTCAAATACTTCCGCTGGCTCAGCATCATCAAGGATATCTTGAAAGCTTACCCCCTCTTGAAACCATTTATTGCCACAGCTATGGCATTTCATTGTACGCCCATCAACCGTAATGGCTTCTGCCTTTACGTCATATTTAGTTTCACACTCTGGACAAACAATAATCATGTCTTCATTGTAGCTTGTAAATCTTGTATGTATAGAGTGTGACTAGAAAATGCTCACATAAACCAATAGGAAAAAGAGAATCATAGACGCATGATTTCGTTTGAAGAAGTAGGATTAAGATACGGAACACAACCAGAAGTTTTTTCTGGTGTGAATTTTACATTAACGCAAGGCTCTTTTTACTATCTATCGGGGCCAAGCGGTGCGGGTAAAACATCCCTGATAAACCTGCTGAGTTTAAATGAACGGCCAACACGTGGTTTTATTAGAATGTTTAACCAAGTGATTGAACATCGTGACCGCAATAGCCTTGTAGGCGTTCGCCGTAAAATCGGTATCGTTTTTCAAGATTTTCGTCTTCTCAACCATCTCAATGTCTTTGATAATGTCGCTCTTCCTTTGCGAATTAAGCGAACACAAGAAAAACATATACAAAAAAACGTAAAAGAATTGCTTGATTGGGTCGGCCTAGGCGACAAAATGCATTACTACCCACTCACATTGTCTGGAGGCGAACAGCAGCGCATCTCAATTGCGCGCGCCATCGTATCACAGCCGCATCTACTTCTCGCTGACGAGCCTACCGGTAACCTCGACCCAGAAATAAGTGAAAAGCTTATGAAATTGTTTGAACAACTCCACAGAATGGGCACAACAATCGTCATGGCAACACATAATGAGCGTATAATACAAGACCACCCCCATCCAATCCTAAATTTAGACAATGGAATACTAACTGAACGTATTCAACCAACCCTTTCTGACATTAAACTAAGAAAAAGCCCCTTAGCTGAAGTGTCAGACGCCATAAAACACCTATAAAAGCCCTAAAAATGTTCAATTTCGTCCAAATCATCCCCTTAAAAGACAAAAAACATGATAGCGCGTTGTCTATGATGATCGCGCTTATGGTTTGCACCATTCTAATTGTCGCGTTTTCTGCACTTTTTTTATCAAACCTAAGCGCACAATGGCATAACTCCGTTACTCATATTGCAACACTAGAACTTCCTGAAGGCACAAGCAGAAGCACAATATCTAGAGTAAAGAATACACTTGGAAACAACAGCTTAGTTGAAGATTTTAAAGAAATAAATCAAGATGATATCAAATCAATTCTTTCCCCATGGATTGATAGAGCCCTTCTTGATACGAACGACATACCTCTACCTACTATTTACACACTTTCCCTAAAGTCAGGAAGCGCAATAGAAAGAGATAAATTAAAGTTTGAAATCAAGGCAATAGACCAAGAAATTAAACTTAGCACTCACACAAATTGGTTACAAAAAGCATTCGAGCGCGCAACAAGGTTAAAGCTTCTTGCATGGGGTGTAGGGCTTGTCCTGTCCCTGACATTAATTACATCCATATCATTGCTAACCAGAACGCGCATACACCTTAATACGGATGCCATTCGCCTTCTCCACACATCTGGTGCGACAGATAATTACATTATAAAACAGTTTATTATTTATATATCTTCATTATCCATCAAAGGTATTTTAGCGGGTAGTATTGCCGCGTGTATTTTGTTTTTGGCCCTAACCTACTCGGGACATGATGAAGACATGCAGAACTTTACGTTCAATACGTTAACAAAAGGAGATATACTCTTCCTAATCTTAACACCTGTATTTATATTTGCCTTCATAGTTGGTACGACCAGCTACACAGTTTCAAATACCTTGAAACGAATGATATAAATAAAAACATTAGATCTATCGTAAACATGTTTGCAAACCCGTTTAAAAGACTAATCCTGCTAGGCCTCTCAACCATTCTACTATGCGTGGGGCTTTACGTTGTGGGCTTGACTGTGTTTACGCTCAACGCATTAAAAACACATTCCTTCCCGACCCAGTCTGCCGATGCAGTTATTATCCTCACTGGTGGGGAGAACAGAATTTCTGAAGGCATAAAGATCTGGGAAGAAGGCCTTGCATCAAAGGTTCTAATCACAGGCGTTGGCAAAGACATTACACTTCAAAATATTTTCCCAAACAATCACACAGCTAAAGAATGTTGCGTCTCACTAGGGTACTCAGCCCTAGACACTGTTGGAAACGCTCAAGAAGCATATAAATGGCTCGCAGGCAATGATGTTCGATCATTTTATATTGTGACGTCAACCTATCATATGCCACGTGCCAAACAGATTTTTAAAGACTATCTCCCCGATCACTCCTATAAGATATATACGCACAGCGTTGAAATGGATCGCCTATCACCTGAAATGAAGAATTTTTGGAAGTTGATGATCGAAGAGTACAACAAAATTATATACATCTGGGGCACAAGCTATAAAAAACTATGACCGATAAACTAAGAAGCATCATATTTAACCTTGTCTATTATGGCTCGACAGCCATTTTTTGCGTTTTATATATCCCCACAGTTTTCCTGCCGGAAAAAATGTATATCAAAGCCTTAAATTTCTATTTTTTATACGTCGCCTTTATTGAACGTGTATTTATGAATTTAAGATATGAAGTCATTGGCCGCGAACATTTGCCAAAGGAAGGCTCATACATTGTTGCGGCAAAACATTACTCGGCCTACGAGACATTAAAACTTTATGTTTTATTTGATCACCCGGCAGTTATCTTGAAAAAGGAGCTATTCTCAATTCCTATTTGGGGGTGGCTTGCCAAAAAGGCCGGAAACATAGGCATAGACCGCAGCGATCGCGACTCCGCTGTTCAATCTATAAAACAAGGCGCCATAGACACGGCTAAAGAAGGACGCCCCATTGTGATATTCCCGCAAGGCACACGTGTAGGCATTAATGTCAAAAAACCATACAAACGTGGCATTACACATATGGCAAAGGCCGCAGACCTGCCAATTATTCCCCTTGCCATGAATAGTGGTGTCTTTTGGCCTCGTAATGCCTTTTGGAAAAAATCAGGCGTTGTCACATTCAAATTTCTGCCCCCTATCCCTAAAAACATTCCTGCCGATGATATCATTCGTCGCTTGGAAACTGATCTAGAACAAGAAAGTCACGCTCTTGTAGAAAGCGCAAAAAAATTATGAAAACGTTAAAAAAGATCCTCATTATCCTCATCATTGCCCTACCAACACTTTATATTGCTGGGTGGTACACGATGGCGCACCTCATCGAAAGACAGCTCGACACACTCGATCAAGCAAGCGATATTACGTTTTCTCCCGCGCCATCAAATGTTGAAGGCTTTCCATATTGGCCCCGCATACGTTATACCGGCACTATTAAAACACCGCGTTTTGACATTCAGGCTATTGGCATGCTGGCAACAATTGGCGCCGATAGCCTTGGCATTACGACTAAGCTTGATTTCCCCAACGGCTTTATACTTCGCGATACCCAAACAAACACACCGCATGAGTTTCAAGCCTCGCATATCGAGCTTGAGGTTCCCCTAAGCCCCGCATTAAAAGGGCAGACAAAAAGACATATGGAAGAATGGCGCGACGCCGGTGGGCAAGTTAGCGTGTCATCACTGCACATCCAAAAAGACGATATCAAAATTTCTGGTGAAGGCGATATAAAGCTTGATCAAAACCTACAGCCTGACGGCATCATAAACTTGAAAATACGTGGCTACCAACAACTCTTAACAGAGCTACAACAAGCCAAAATGATCCGCACAATCCCGCAGGATAAGCTCAACATTGCAACTTCACTTATTGGTGCTCTGACGGGTCAACCTGATTTTGCAACCAACAAAAATGCACAGTTTTCTGCACCTATGGTTATCAAAAACCAGCTTGTATACATAGGGCCTATGCGTGTTGGGAAAATACAAAAGATCAGTTGGCCTGAGTAATATAGTTTAGGACTGTAAGACCAAAGTAAGGTAAAAGGACTTTAGCTGCCCTTTGTTGGAACGTCATCCTGCTTGGCCTGCACAACACCTTTTCGGATTTGAGATGTGCGCAAAAACAAATCATAAAGCTTATCGCCATCTTCCTGGCGAATAGCCTTTTGCAACTCAGTCAAATCTTCGTTGAAACGCTGTATCATCTCCAACATAGCGTATTTGTTATTCAAAAAAATATCACGCCACATCGTAGGGTCTCCAGCAGCAATACGTGTAAAATCACGAAATCCCCCTGCCGAGTATTTAATCACCTCGCCCTTAATATCATCTTCCAGATCTGTAGCGGTTCCCACAATCGAAAAGGCAATCAAATGCGGCAAATGTGATGTGATCCCTAAAATCTTGTCGTGGTGCTTAGGCGTCATAATCTCGACATTTGCACCACACGCATCCCACAGATCACAGACACGTTTAACAGCAAGCGCGTCTCGTCCATCGTCAATAGGCGTTACAATGAACCAACGCCCCTCAAACAAATGACCAAACCCATGTTCTGGCCCTGATTTTTCAGTCCCCGCAATAGGGTGTGAGGGAACAAATGACACATCCGCAGGGATAAATGGCTGCAAATCTTTTATAGCCTTAAACTTCACCGAGCCGACATCAGTCACAATAGCACCAGATTTAAGAGACGATGATATTGCCTGACCAACCGCCTTGTATGCCCCAACAGGAACACATATGACCACAAGATCAGCTTCTTTACAGCCACGCGCCAAATCTGTGTAAACTTCATCGGCAAGCCCTAACAATTTCACCTGATCACAAACATCTTGAGACACATCAGCACAGACAATTTTTTCACATAAATTCTTTGCCTTAAACTGACGCGCCAGAGATGACCCGATAAGACCAAACCCTATAATGGTAATTGTTTTAAAACTCATATTGGAAATGACCTTCTACTGATTTAATTTATTAATTTATTTATTTGGATTTTAAACGCGAAGATTCAGCACGCGCAACGGTTGGTTTAATCGCTTTAGATGTACGAACAGGCACAGCCGTTCCCTTACTTGGCTTTATCGTTGCGTATGTTTTCTTTCTAGCAACTGCGACGTTAACACCACCAAACGCAGACAAAAGAGACTGACCATATTTTTCAAGTATATTCGCCATATTGTAAATAAAGGGTTTACGAAATGGAGGAAAGTATAACGCACTGCAAATGCGCTCACACTTAAAATTAGATTTTTCTAATAAACTTTTGAGCTGTGTCGAAGAAAACGGATGCCCATGGCCAAAAGGCGCCCAACTTACATTTGTCCAAAGCCCTGCTCGGTTTGGTACAACAAGAATAAATTTCCCTTCGCTTTTTAAAACACGAAAGATATCCTTCAAAACTTCATCTGGAACAAAGCTATACTCAAGACCATGCACCATAACGATGACATCAACACTACTTGTCTCGAGGGGAATACGGTGTAAATGCGCAAATGAAATGTTGTTAATGTCTCTGCCTTTATAGCCATTAACGCGCGCGCCATCCTCGTATAGCTCCGCTGAAAAAAGAGACAAAT
>DDIM01000010.1 GCA_002338525.1 Micavibrio sp. UBA1850
TGAAGCATTCCTCTGAGTTGTCTTAGGGCATCTTGCCGGAATATTCGAGCTCCCTCGAGCTCGTAAAAGCGAACTAAGTGGCGCGCACGGTATTTTGGCCTATCAGGTTGATGCGGGTGAGGCACATTGATTGCAGCATTTAAAATCGATCCCGTCGAGGGGCCTGAAAAAATATCAACCATATCGACCATAGCCAGCCCTGTTTTTTCCTCGATGCGCTGCATGATAAGGGCGGGAATCAGCCCGCGCATTCCACCACCGTGGGTATATAGACAAACTATTGTTTTTTGAGACATGCTTTTGAAGTTTATAGGTATTTTAAGATTTATTTTTTATTGTTTATATAGTAACACGTTTTCGAAAACAAATTCTTATAATTTTTTCTTACAATAAAGGGGCGCTTCTGTGCTGGATGTTTATAAATTTGATAGTGGTTCTGAGGGGCCTAACGTTCTTATCTTAGGGGCTATTCATGGAGACGAAGTGTGTGGCCCTAAGGCAATGGCGCGTGTTATTGAGGCCTTTGAAGCTCAAGATTTGGTTTTACTAAAAGGGGCTGTGACGTTTATTCCTGTTTGTAATCCTAAGGCGTATGAACAAAATGTACGCTTCGTTGATCGTAATTTAAATCGTTATATGTCGCCTATCTCCGCGCCTCGCGTATATGAAGACGACCTTACCAACTTCTTGTGTCCATATTTAAGACAAGCGGATGTGCTGCTTGATATCCATTCATATTTCGTCGGTGGGGCGCCTTTTATATTTGTAGACGGGGCGCGGTCACCAGACATTCCTTTTGCAAAATCATTAGGGCCTGACCACATGGTTTATGGTTTTACACAAGCCTACCAAAATGCGGATGAGGCAGATTCAAAAGAAGCGGCCTTGGAGGCCATGGGGACGACAGAGTATATGGTGCAGTTTGGGGGGTATGGTGTCACATTAGAATGTGGACAGCACCAAGACCCGCAAAGTGTTGTTGTCGCAGAACGTGCCATTTACAACGGTCTAAAATTTTTAGAGATGATTGAAGGGGATGTTCAAAACACATCAAATGTTGAACTCGTCCGCGTGGAAAAAGTTTTTTATGCCGAAGACACCCTCGCGTTATCAGATAGCTGGGTGCATTTGCAACCGATCAAACAGGGCACAGAGATTGCGCGTTATGAAGATGGCCGTGTTATAGCGGCCGAACAAGATTGCGTGATTTTCCTCCCCAGAGCGTGCGCCCAACCAGGGCAAGAGCTTTTTTATCTGGGACAAATAGAGGATTAAAACGGTTTCAATTCTTGGCGCTTTTTTTCGTATTTCGCAACGAGGGCGTCATTGATTGTGGTATTTGATGCGGCTGGTCCGAAACATTGATCGCGAAGCTTTGAAAGCTTTTCTTGTTTTTTATCATAGTTTTTTGCGGGCCATATGCGCTGGATCCATTTGACCTGACGCTGCGTAATAGACCTATATTCCGCATTTGGGTTTTTGTCTTGAACTGAAGGAAGATCGCCAAGCGCCATTTGCTCTCTTAATTTTAGCCATTCAATTTTCTGCCATGAGCCTTTTTCATCATGAGCAAGCGCTGTGGCGCTTTCAACCCAGTCTCCCGAGTTCAAAAAAGCATAGGATTTTTCTTGTAGTATTTTCGAGTCGTGCGAATGCCCGCAAATAATACCGTCGATACTTCCTTTGTTTACAGCTGTTTTAACGGCTGTTTCAAAACACTCGACCAACCCCTTTGCCTTACGTTTTGCCCAGCTAGCAATTGAGGTGTTAAGGCGTCTATCTGCTTTGATTAACGCGTCATAGGCGGGATCTACGATTTCGGCCCAGTGTTTAATTCTTTTGTTACGCATGGCTTCGTCAAATTGATCACCATGCACACACAAAAATTTTCTGCCGTCAGGGGCTTTATAGGTCATTCCACCTTTAATCTTTATTTGAGATTGCAGCGCGCGGTTTTGCGCGCTTGTGAATGTATATATCTTATTTTGAAAGGGAATGCGGCTTGGCTTATTGTCGTTGAGGTGGCGTGGTTCGTTATGTTTGGTGCTCCATGCGCCGCGTAGTTTTTCGTCGTGATTACCTGATACATATGTAACTTGGGTGCCGGTTGCGGCCTTTTTATTGATGGCGTCAATAACGCGCAGTGTCATTTCATCGAATTTTTTGTGCTTTCTGGCCATAATCTCCCAGCCGTCGATGATGTCACCGTTGAGTATAAGTTTTTCACATGATGTATTTTCCAAAAATTCTAAAAGATGCGCCGTCATTGCGACCTCTTTTCCCAAATGAAAATCTGAAATAACAATTGTAGGGAAGTGCAGGGGGCGGCGGTTTTGTATAGTCATGGCAAAGAACTCTCTTTGGGGTTTTGGTTTTCAAACTATATTTTTAGTCTTTTTGCATAATTCTACCGAAAGAGTCAAAGTTTTAATTGGTTAATTGTTCATTTTTTCTAGGTAAAAAATGTCTCCACTTTTGGCCATAACTTTGATACAACGCCCTATATGAAAAATCTGCCACAACAAGTCATGCAAAATGGGAGTGACCCTGTCATTTATAATGCGCCGGAAGGACAAGATGCCCGCATCTTGGCGGATCTTGCGCACCAAATTATGGCTGATGACCGTGTGCTTATCCATATTGCGATGGACGATCGGCGTATTCAGATTTTAAAAGCGGCGATTAAGTTCTTTGCGCCCGAAACGAAGGTTGCTGTTTTTCCTGCGTGGGATTGCTTGCCTTATGACCGCGTGTCGCCGAGTAGCGATTTAATTGCCCACCGTGTTTCAACGTTATGTAAGATGTTGAACTGGCGGAAGGAGGCCAAGCGCTATCCTCGTATTATACTTACGACTGTTAATGCGGCCTATCAAAAGGTAACGCCTGTTTCTGCTTTTGAAAATTCCAGTTTGATTGGTCGTAAAAATGGACGGCTTGATCAAGAAAAATGCATTCAATTTTTAAGTCAGAATGGATATATCCGTACGGAAACTGTTCGCGAGGCCGGTGAATTTGCTATTCGTGGGGGCATAATTGATATTTTCCCTGCCGGTAAAGTGCGCCCAATTCGTATTGATTTATTTGGAGATGAAATTGAAAGCATTAAGGCTTTCGATGCGATCACGCAAAGAAGTGTAAAAGAGCTTGGAGCGTTTTCTTTAATCCCTGCAACAGAGATTTTCCTCAATGAGGCGGGCGTTAAAAATTTCCGTAGCCAATATCGTGATTTGTTTGGTGTAAAACAGAGCCACGACGCATTGTATGAGGCGGTCAGTCAGGGGCGCAAATATAACGGCATGGATCATTGGATGCCTTTATTCTTTGACGAGATGGCAAGCCTTTTTGATTATGCTGATAATCCGATGGTCACGCGTGATTTACATGCCGAGCAGGCGCGCAGTGAACGTTGGGGGCAAATTGTAGATTTATACGACACGCGAAAGACACTGGAAGTCGCAAACAGAGAGACGTCGAAAAAATCAAAAGATGTCAGTATGACAGGCGGCGTATATCACCCTATAAAGCCTGAGGCGCTATATTTAGAGCATTTGCCTGTACCCGTTGTAAGTCTTAGCCCTTTCAAAGATCCATCACGTGAAGAGGGAGGGCAAGAGGTTGCGAAAGTGCGTAATTTTGCCGATGTGCGCGCAAAGGCGGATGAGGATTTGTTTGCGGCTGTGCGCGATTATTGCGCGTTACTAAAGGTCAAATCAGAGGGGCGAAAAATCATTTTCTCTGCCTATTCTGCAGGCGCGCGTGAGCGTCTCAAAAATGTTTTAAACAGCAATGGCTTTGAAGATTTAAAACTATGCGAAACACCTAAGGACATAAAAGATATTGGCCCCGGGCAGTTTGGATTAATGTCTTTGGCCATAGAAGAGGGATTTGTTGCGCCCGATTTGGCCATATTGACAGAACAAGATATTTTCGGCGATCGATTGGTTCGCTCAACGAAAAAACGTAAACGTGCTGATAATTTCTTGAAGGAAGTGTCATCGCTGAATGAGGGTGACTTAGTTGTGCATCTCGATCACGGGGTAGGGCGTTTTGCAGGTCTTGAGACGGTAAAGGCGGCAGGGACTGTGCATGATTGTTTAGTCGTGATGTATGCAGGCGACGATAAGCTCTTTGTACCCGTTGAAAATATTGAGGTTTTATCACGTTATGGTTCAGAGGACAGTGCGGGCTTGCTTGATAAATTAGGCGGAGCGAGTTGGCAGGCACGCAAATCTAAGATCAAAAAAGACTTGATGCGTATTGCCGATCACTTGATGAAGATCGCCGCAGCACGTGCATTGCGCAAAGGGGAAACACTGGAAAAAGAGGGGACAGGGTATGCGGCGTTTGCCGCTCGGTTCCCGTATCAAGAAACAGACGATCAGCTACGCGCCATTGAAAATGTTGTTGAAGATATGAGCTCAGGGCGGCCAATGGATCGCCTCATATGTGGTGATGTCGGGTTTGGAAAAACAGAGGTTGCGATACGCGCAGCATATGTTGCTGCCATGAATGGCGTTCAAGTGGCGGTGATTGCGCCAACAACGTTGTTGGTGCGCCAACACGCTCTTAATTTTCAGGAGCGGTTTAAAGGCACGGGCCTTCGTGTCGAGCAGTTATCACGGTTTGTCAGCACAAAAGATGCCAAGGCCGTTCGCGAGGGGCTAACAAAGGGGGATGTCAACATTGTCGTTGGGACACATGCGCTTTTGGCGGAAAGCATCAAATTCAATAATCTTGGATTGGTTGTTATTGATGAAGAACAGCGCTTTGGCGTTAAGCAAAAAGAGCGCTTAAAAGATTTACGCGCTGATGTTCATATTTTGACAATGACAGCAACACCCATTCCGCGAACACTGCAGATGTCACTGGCGGGCGTAAAAGAAATGAGTGTTATTGCTACACCGCCTGTCGATCGTCTTGCTATACGAACATTTGTTTTACCATTTGATGGGATGGTTATCCGCGAGGCATTATTAAGAGAGCATTATCGTGGCGGTCAGTCATTTTATGTGTGTCCACGCGTGAAAGATATTCGTGATGTTGAAGAGGCACTCGCCGAAATTGTGCCAGAGCTGCGGGTTGTGACGGCGCATGGTCAGATGACGCCAAATGACCTAGAGGATCGTATGAACGCCTTTGTTGATAAACAATATGATATTTTGTTGGCCACAAACATCATTGAAAGCGGTATCGATATTCCAACGGCAAACACAATGATTGTACATCGCGCCGACATGTTTGGTTTGGCTCAGCTGTACCAAATTCGCGGGCGTATTGGCCGATCAAAAGTTCGTGCTTATGCATATCTAACATATACCCCTAACAAAATATTGACCGCACAGGCAATGAAGCGACTAGAGGTTTTGGAAACACTCGATACATTGGGCGCAGGCTTTCAATTGGCGAGCCATGATATGGATATTCGGGGCGCTGGAAATTTGGTGGGTGAAGAGCAATCAGGCCACATTAAAGAGGTCGGCGTTGAGCTGTATCAGCAGTTATTGGAAGAGGCTGTGGCTGTTGCGCGATCTGGTGTTGATATGGCGGATCTTGAGCTAGAAGATGAGTGGCGCCCTAACATTAACTTGGGTATGTCAATTTTGATTCCTGAGCGTTACGTATCAGATTTGTCAGTGCGTATGAGCTTGTATCGTCGTCTTCCCGATTTAGAGGACGAGCAGGCTATTGAATCTTTTGCTGCAGAAATGATTGATCGATTTGGTGATTTGCCCTCTGAGGTTGAGACATTGCTTGAGGTCACTAAACTGAAATTATTATGTAAGCGCGCAGGTATTGATCGCGTTGATGTGGGGCCTAAAGGTGGATTGATTGGATTTTATAAGGATCAACCGCCGCACCCAGACAAGCTTATTGCTTGGATTGGTGCACAAAACGGAACGGTTAAGCCTCGCCCAGATCAGCGACTAAGCCTTGCACGAAATTGGGAGCAGCCAACGCAGCGTCTGCGCGGTATATACAAAGTTGTAAAACAGCTCGTTTTTTAAATCTTGCCTTTACGGTATGCGAAGGGAACGAATTTTAAGCTCTTCTAGGTGCGCGTTTGGATCGCGTGTGTTTTGACGGCGCATAATATCATACAGCATAGCCTCGGCAGTTGTGATTTGAGGCGGGAGCGTATTACCATTTAGAGTGATTTCGTCATACTCTTCACTTTTTAGATTGGCGGTTCCATCGATATTTTGAATTGTAAAGTGACCGCGAATGTTAAATGCGTTATTTGCTGTGGGGCTATATTCTGGGTTTAGGTCAATTTCATAACTAAACGCATTTTTATTATAAGTCGTTGTGACGATGCTTTTATCGAGAAGGTATGACGTCATGACGACGCGGTCTTGGTTATTTTCGGTGATCATGCCCGTGCCGAAATGAGAGAGTAAAAAAGTCTCTAACTTTGTGCCGTTACCTCTCAAAAAAAATTCGTCTAATAAATTATTCATTTTTATGTCCTGCCTATAATTTAGCCAGTAGTATCAAAAATATGTAAATTAGTCAAATTAAGAGGAAATTGATTATAGCTTTTTGATAAACTTCGTGGTCAAATACGTGCATGACAGATGAAAATACAAAAATAGCTGAGCCTAAAGCGGCTCCAAAATGGGTTAAGCCTTTCACCGAATATGTTCCTCTCGTTGCCTTTTTTGTGGTGTACTGGAAAACAAACGACCTGATATTGGCGACTAAAGTGATTGTAGGTGTTACTTTACTGACAACGGCTTTGTCATTTATTGTGACACGTAAAGTTGCAATGCTACCGATTGTAACCGCTGCTATCTTGGCGTTTTTTGGTGGGCTTACGATCTTTTTTGAAGATGATATTTTTATTAAAATGAAGCCTACGATTATACAGCTTTTATTTGCGATTGTTTTATATGTCGGTCTGTTATTAGACCGTTTATGGGTCAAAAAAATGATGGGATCTGCGCTTCAAATGCCGGATGCTGAATGGCGTAAATTTACAATTCGGATGTCTTTGTTTTTTGTTTTGTGTGCGGTTTTAAACGAGGTTGTGTGGCGCACGCAATCGACTGATTTTTGGGTGAACTTTAAAGTGTTTGGGCTTACAGGGCTAACATTTTTGTTCTTTGCACTGCACATTCCGATGTTTAACAAATATATCGAAGTTTCTGACGATAAATAACAGGTTCGAACTTGTTATAAAGAAGGTTTGCGGTGTGATCTTTGGATCATTTCTTGGCCAAGCGTTTGGATTAAATCAGAGATGATTGTTTGCAATTTGCAAAAATTTTCCTGATTAATTTCAAATGTGTCGACGTCCATATAGCTTTCACGAACAATTTCAATTTGAATGCTGTGCTTATTGTCACAAGGCTTGCCATGTTGCCTCACAAGCTCCATGCCTTTCAAGACATGATTGCATTTCACACCATAGCCTTGGCTTTCTAGAAATGTCTTTGTGAGAGATAAAATCTCGGGGTCTGCTGTTTTGTGGTCAATGGTGCCTAAAAAGAATGTTGAGCCTTCAAGCTCTTTTTTCTCTCTCATGTTTTTAAGTGGAAATGAATGGCAGCTGAGATGCAGGCTATGTCCAAAATTATCGATGTTATTTTGAATGTGGTGGTCTAGCTGTGCGTGGTAGGGGCGCCAATATTTGTCAATTCGACTTAAAACCTCTTGTTGTGTAGGAAGTGGGTCGACAAGCCTTACATCTGATCCCAGATAGGCAATTGTTTGTACCACACCGAGGCCTGCTTTTGCGTATAGGCTATTTGCCGAGACGTCTAATTGAGACGTGTCCCCTAGAATGTGGTCTGGGTGCATGTGTCGCGCGCTGCGGTTAAAATCAATGTAGCAGCGGTGTTTTTCAGATTTTAAAGTTGATGCACCAAGTGATTTTGCAACGGGTATGACCATGTCTCCTATCCCCCAATCAACTTGCTTCATGTGATGTATCGGCGCGCATGAAAAGGGCGCGTCCTTTGGATGCTGTGTCGAGTCGTGAGGACTTTCTACAACGATGGGGAGTGTCGGTATGACAGGTGTCGTAGAAGAATAGGCTTCGTGCTTTTTAATACGGTATTCCATTTAGAAAATATATCTAGAGAATAACGGTTGTTATGTCTATATATTTTTGACGATTTTAAGAGCGTCTTGCAGGCCAATCCGCTCAATTTCAATGCCCTGAGGAAAGGCGCTGAGCAGTCGAGTGGGGGTGGCGCTATCAAGGATAATGAATACGCCCTTATCTGTTTGTCTACGTATGAGGCGCCCAAAGGCTTGTTGCAGTTTCATACGTGTTAGCATTTCATCATATGATTTTTCGCCAAACTGCTTGCGGCGTGCTTTATGAAGTAATGTTGGGCGCGGCCATGGTACACGATCAAAAATCATAAGTTTAAGCGATGCGCCAGGCACATCAACGCCATCGCGCATTGCATCTGTCCCTAAAAGGCATGATCGTTCTTCCTCGCGGAAAATATCCGTCAGCGTGCCTGTGTCCATTTGGTCAATATGCTGGGCGTATAGGGGAATGTCTTTATCGCCGAGTTTGCCGTATATCTTTTCATAGACGGCTTTGAGGCGTTGAATAGCGGTAAATATCCCCAAACCTCCACCATTGCTGGCTTTAAAAAGAGACAAATATGCGTTTGCAACCTGATCAATGCTGTTTTTATTTACATCATTGATGATGAGTACTTTGGCTTGGCTGGCATAGTCAAAGGGGCTTTGTGTTTCAAACATGCTTGGTGTCGTTGAGAGGTAGTTTGCTCCTGTAATAAGCTTTGCGTTATTCCACTCTGTGTCTTCTTTGTCTTTGAGTGTCGCAGAGGTAATGGCGAGGCCATGCGTGTGAGGTAAAACAGAGGTTGCAAAAGGCTTCATAGGATCAACCCAATGTCGGTAAATGCCAAGATCCACGGGGCGACCGTCATTTTTTTCAATTTCCATCCAATCGACATAATGTGATGGGGTATGGCCGTTTTTTAACGCGTGGAGCATTTCAATCCATGGAATGATTTCTGTATTGGCGCGTCGCTCGATGCTTTGTGAAAGGCTGTCAATGCGACGTTTCATATCAGGCTCAAGCAAGCCCTCATCTTGTTCGATGGTTTTTTGCATGGCCTGCGCCAAGGATAGCATCGGACGTTTGAGGTCTTCCAATGCTTGCATAGCATCAGGAATGGTTTTCATGACCTGATCGGTCAGCGGAAAGATATCCGTTTCTTGGGCGTAGAAAGTTTTTTCCTGATCTGTGCGGGCGCGAATTTGTGCAAGTACAGCTGACAAAAATGTCTCGATAGGGCCTGCGGGTTGCCCTTCGCCCATGCGGCGGCTCCAGCCATCGGCGGGAAGGGCTTTTGCGTGGTGGAGAAGTTGCAGCAGAGATTTCTCGATCTCGGCATTATCGGTGGTCAAATCTTCAAAACGTTTCTTAAGACCGCGTGCGCGCTTTTTTTGATTGGTTTCGTTTCCAGAAATCCAACGGCGCAGCTCGGCCGTCTCGCGTGCTGTAAGGTGTGCGGCAAAGGCACTGTCTGCTGCTTGGAACAGGTGGTGCCCTTCATCGAAAATTGTACGGTTGGGCAGCCGTTGATCGATATTGGCGGTGGCCGTTTCAATCATCACGAGGGCGTGGTTTGCAATGATGATTTTTGCGTGCGCGGCATTACGAATACTGGTTTCGCGGAAACATTTTTTATAATGATCGCATGCCGAGTAGAGGCATTCGCCCCGCTTGTCGCTGAGGCCTGTTGTGTTGGCGTAGCCGTAAAGTGATTGTGCCCAGCTGGGAAAATCTGTGCCTGTGAAATCGCCCGCGCGTGTCTCCATAATCCAGCGCGCCATGATACCCAGCGCTATGGGCATTGATGGAGATCGTGCCAAGTGTGCTGCGGCTGCGGCATCTTCGAAATTAAGAAGGCAGAGGTAATTTTCTCGCCCCTTACGAATGGCTACTTTTTTGTCCTTTTGTTCTGGGTTGTCGTAAATGCGAGACAGCTCTTCGCTTATTTGCTGCTGTAAATTTTTTGTATATGTGGACACCCAAACAGGCCCATCGTTTTTATCTGCCCATAATGTCGATGGCGTTAAATAGCCTAGGGTTTTTCCTGTGCCTGTGCCGGCCTCTGCCAATAAGATGTTTGGTTCTTCCAAATCATCTTTGGGGCTAAACACATGGCGCATGGCTTGGGCATATGCCAGTTGTTGGGGGCGATCCTCTGATAAATGATCGTGACCTAAAATATCTTTTAGGCTCACCTCAAGTTCGCTTTCCTCGACGGGCATGTGAGAGGGGGGTGGGGGCAGCGCGCTATCTTCCCATTCAGAAATATCCTTCCAGACATTTAAGGCGGTGCGACTGTTTAAAGGGGCTTGAGGGTCATATTCATGACCTAACGCCATACATACGAAAGGTGTCCACGGCCAGCCTTTGCCGTTCATGCCCATAATTTGCGCAATCTCGATTAGTTTTTCTTGGCGTTTTGGTGGTAGGGCTTGCAGATGTGTGAGAAGTGTTTGCGCACACTCAACAAGCATGAGGGGTGCGTCTTCTGCGTCCTTTGCAAGCTCGACTTGTAAAGCCTTTGCGATGCCGTGCGGGGTTGGTACACAGAATTTGGTGGGGTGTACAAATAGATATAAATCCAAAATATCAAACACAAGTAAGTGCGCGCGTAGTTTTGATAGCGCGTATGGCGCGTGGCACAACATAACAGGTTTTTGACTGAGCAGAACGCCAGCCTGTCCATGTGGGAGCGTTTTGACCTCGCCCGCAACGGTTAAGATCTGTGCTTTTTTAGGCCCTAATGTGCATACTGCGACCTCGGGTAAAACGATAGTCGTCTCGGTTGTAGACACTGTTATGGAATCGGGGTCTGTGCTCATGTTAGAATGTCTAGCATGTTACCAACAGCGAGAACAGACGCAGAGGCGGCTGTATTGCAAGCTATCCAAAGTATTTATGAATTAAGCCTTTGCCTATTTCTTGTTTGCAGGGGGCACAAAAACCTCTGGTCGTTCACCGGGGATCGCCTCAACATAAATTGATTGGCTTGGGAAGGCGAAGCTTGCCTCGGCCTTATCTTCAACAGTTTGTTTAATGAACATGGCAAATTTTTCTTTGATTTCAAGCCATTCGCCCCAATCGGTTGTTTTTGTAAAACAATAAATCATGAGATCAATGGAGCTGTCGTTAAAGCTATCGATATGAACAAAGGTTGAAACTTTGTTTGATGTTTCAAAATCATCATTGTCCATGAGGTAGTTGTAAATGTCGTCGCGAATAATTTGCAGTTGCTCGATCGTGCTTGAGTACGTTAATCCCAGTTTCCAATAAATACGGCGGTTTGTCATGCGCGAAAAGTTGGTGACGGCAGCATCTGAAAGTTGCGCGTTAGGAACGTGGACGGGGGCTTTGTCAAAACGTCTAACACGTGTTGAGCGAAGGCCGATGTCTTCAACAACACCTTCAACGACACCATCAACTTTAATCCAGTCACCGTTTAAAAAGCGATGCTCGGCAATAATCGTCATGCCGCCGATTAAATTTTTGAAAAGGTCTTGTGCGCCCAATGCGACAGCTGCGCCAAATAAGCCAAGTCCTGCCAACATAGGGCCTACCTGAATACCCCAAATTTCAAGTATGATTGCAGCGCCTATAAAAAAGGTGAGGGCTTTGACAACTTTGAAAATCCACGTGACCATGACAGGTGTTAGGATTTCATTGAGCGCTTTTAGGGTTTGGCTAATGGGTGTTATGGCGCGAAACAGCCCCCAAAAGATTGTAAAGGCAATGAGGGATTGGATCAGACGAGAGAAGCCAATGCCCATTTTTTCGTCAAATCCTGCATAAGATAGCGCGAAATATGTGCCTAAGATTATGGGGATGAATTTGACAGGTGCTTTAATGGCTTCAATGATTTTATCATCGATTTTCGAGTCTGTTTTTTCCGTTAATTTATGAAGCTTGTCTACGACATAACGGCTAAATATCCCGCGAATGATAAGAAATGAGAAAAAGATCGCAATCGCGACGATGATTACACTAATGTTTACGCCAAACAGGCCGTATGCCCATACATCTTCTGCTAAAAGCCATATATCGTTCATTTGTTTAATCCAGTATTAATGTGTTTTGTTATCGTGCGAGCAATACATGGTAGAAGTAATAATCATTTGAACTGCTTTCGCCCTCAAAACATCCGGTACTTTTACCCTCAATACTGTTCCCAATATCATCTTTAATAAGATTTGAACTAGCGTAAGTTCCATAAAATTTTCCGTTTTCTTCAAATCCATATGAATCAAATAAAGGTGCTGATCCCCATCCTAACAAATTATTAATTTCATTACATGTTGCTAGGTTTACAGATCGAAGTTGAATAATAAGATCTGGGTTAGATGTTCCTATTCCGTCTACCCCATTACGCGGATTTATAGAATAAACAGTGTTACTTGTTGCTGATGGTGGCGCTGTTTGCCACATCAATCCTCCCCCATTTGGATGAAATATATGGCAAGATTCATCAGCTGGCGCGTTTGCATTTCCGTAACCTACTACTTCGTTGTTTTCAAAACTGATTTCATTTTCACTGCAACCGCTTACTAATTGTAACTGTTTGATTGCATTTTCAACTGAGCGTGCATATTTCAGTATTTGACTTGCAGCAACTTTAGCCTGTCCTTTATCGCCAATATTTGCGCCGCCACCGCTATCTTTAATAACAGCGCGCGAAAGGCCCAGCAAAAGCATGAGGGCTATCAAGATAATAAAGAAGACATTTCCAGTTTCTTTGGCTTTTCGATCTTGCTGGAGATGATTGTCTTGATTTTTCATGGGTTTTCCGTCACAACAGAGGGTTCTTAACTACAACTTTAAACTATAGATATTAATGATGACACAGCCAGTAGAAAAAAACCAGACATCCGATAATTCTAATGGGACGCCAAATGAGCCGATCACGAACCCGAAAGCGGCCAAGGCGGCAAAATTACAGGCTTTAAAGGAAAAAGGCGTTGAGCCATATCCGCATGTTTATGACCGCACGCACATGGCGGCTGAGCTGCATGAAAAATACAAAGATTTGGAAGATGGTTCAGAAACAGAAGATCAAGTGTCTGTTGCGGGTCGTATTATGGCGATGCGTAATAACGGAATGTTTATTGATTTGATGGATGCGTCTGGTCGCATTCAAGTTTTTTGTCACAAACAATCTATGGATGAAGAGGCGTTGGCGCAACTCAAGCTTTATGATCTTGGTGATATTATTGGTGCTAAGGGAACAATGCGTCGTACACCGCGTGGAGAACTGTCTGTGCGTGTTACGGAAACATTCATGCTGACGAAATCATTGGAAATTCTACCTGAAAAACACCACGGCTTAAGTGATGTTGAGCAGCGCTACCGTCAACGCTATGTTGATTTGATCGTTAATGATGAAAGTCGCGAGACTTTACGTGCGCGTTCTAAAATCATTTCATTTATACGTCGTTATATGGAAGATATGGGTGCGCTGGAGGTTGAAACTCCGATGTTGCACGAGATATTAGGCGGAGCGTCAGCAAAGCCGTTTGTAACGCATTACAACGCGCTTAGTCATGATTTTTATTTGCGTATTGCGCCAGAGTTGAAATTAAAGCGCTTAATCGTAGGGGGGATTGCGGATTCTGTATTTGAAATTAACAGAAATTTCAGAAATGAAGGGGTGTCAATTAAGCACAATCCAGAGTTTACAATGATTGAAGGCTATCATGCCTTTAAAGATTACAACGACTTAATGGATTTGATCGAAGATCTTGTCGGCCAAGCGGTAGAGCATATCCATGGCACACGTGAAATTGAAATCGATGGGCAAATGGTCAACTTTGCAGGCCCGTGGAGGCGCGTTTCAATGTGTGATCTTGTAAAAGAACATACAGGTGTTGATTTCATGGCGATAGAAACTGCTGAAGAGGCACGTGAAGCGGCTCTCAAAGCTGGCGTACATACAGAAAGCAATGCAAATTGGGGGCAGGTCGTTGAGGCATGTTTTGATGAAAAGGCCGAGCATACATTGATACAGCCAACACATGTCACAGATCACCCGTTCGAGATTTCACCACTGGCGAAAAATCACCGAGATAATCCACGCGTAGTCGAGCGTTTTGAAACATTTGTAAATGGTTGGGAAATTGCCAATGCCTTTACAGAGCTGAATGATCCAGCCGTGCAGCGCGAGCGTTTTGAAGCACAAGTAGAGCAACGCGAAGCGGGCGACGAAGAAGCACAAATGCTGGATGAAGATTACATCACAGCGCTTGAGTATGGTCTTCCGCCAACAGCTGGTTGGGGCATGGGGCTTGACCGCTTAGTCATGCTCTTGACCGATTCACATAACATTCGTGATGTTATATGCTTCCCTACACTTCGCCCTAAAGGCTAAGTTGCGTTTTAGTTTATTGACGTCGTTTACTGGTTGTTTACTGAAGTTGTTTACTGGGGCAGTTCAAAGCCTGCCTCAGGTGCATCATATTTTGGTTTGTCGTACATTTCATCGCCTTTATTGAGTTTAACATCTGGTGACCAGCTTGTGACGATTTTTGAGAGGTAGGGGCGCTCGCGCTCCTCGTTGGGGCATGTCGGTGTGCCGATATATATAAAACCTGCGATGTTATCTCGCTCGTCTAATCCTAAGCCTTTTTTGAAGTGATCATTATAGCTGTACCACTGGGATAACCAGTTGGCACCGTAACCGAGGGCGTGTGCGGCATGGCATATATTCATACAGGCGGCACCGGCCGACAGGATCTGCTCCCATGCTTGTGGTTTCTTTTGTCTGATGCGGCTGACAACACCAATGACTAAGGGGGCGTTCATAAAACGTTGGGATTCCAGATCAAGCTTGGCGTCAGTCGCGCTTGGATCATGTGTTTTATAGGCCTCGCGTAGAAGGGGGGCGATGTCTTGTCGCGCCTGACCCTCAAATGTAATGAAGTACCATGGCACGCGCTTGTTGTGATCTGGCACGCGGGCGCCTGCTTTTAAAATTGTTTTTATATCATCTACGGAGGGCGCGGGCTCTTGCAAGTTCTTAATTGAAACAGAGCGCCTATTTAATAAATGATCGAGGGTGTCTTGATTTATAGTCATGCTAAGGTTTTCTAGTTGTTTTACGTTTTTATTTGCGAGGTATCACTGATCGCACTATATAGTAAACTATGGCGATACCGAATATAGACAAGCATCAAAAAATGACACCCTATGACCATAGTCAGCCTTTCAAGATTCACTCTGCCTTTGAACCCGCAGGTGACCAACCGCAGGCGATTAAACATTTGGTTGAGGGAATCAATAATGGCCTAACCGATCAGGTTTTGTTAGGGGCAACAGGGACTGGTAAAACTTTCACCATGGCTAAAATTATTCAGGAAACGCAACGTCCTGCATTGATATTGGCGCCCAATAAAACACTCGCTGCGCAGCTATATGGTGAGATGAAAACATTTTTTCCTGAAAATGCTGTGGAATATTTCGTGTCTTATTATGATTACTATCAGCCAGAGGCATATGTTCCGCGGACGGACACATTTATAGAAAAAGAAAGTGATATCAACGAACAGATTGATCGTATGCGACATGCGGCAACACGAGCCTTATTTGAGCGTCGCGATCTTGTGATTGTGGCGTCTGTTTCATGTATTTATGGTATTGGGTCTAAAGAAGATTATTTTGCGATGACAAAAGATATTCGTAAAGATCAACGCATAGACCGCCAAGAGCTAATTAACGATTTGGTTGAATTACAATATAAACGTAATGATTTAGCGTTTGAGCGCGGCGCATTTCGTGTGCGTGGAGATACAGTCGAGTTGTTTCCTGCGCACTTTGAGGATCGCGCTTGGCGATTTAGCATGTTTGGTGACGAGATTGAGCAAATCATCGAGTTTGACCCCTTAACAGGCGAAAAGTTTATGGAGCTAGAGGGGGTGCGTATCTTTGCCAACTCTCACTATATTACACCGGGGCCTACAATTTCACAGGCGATTGCCCAAATGAAAGCCGACCTCAAGATCCGTTTGGCGGAGTTCGAGGCAGAAGGCAAGCTGTTAGAGGCGCAACGTTTAGAACAGCGTACGCAGTTTGACATGGAAATGTTGCAAGCCACAGGCATGTGCCAAGGAATTGAAAACTACTCGCGTTATCTTACAGGACGCGCCCCGGGCCAAGCGCCGCCAACATTGATTGAGTATTTGCCAGAAGATGCATTAATGTTTTTGGATGAAAGTCACGTTATGTTGCCCCAAATTGGCGGTATGTATAATGGTGACCGTGCGCGTAAAACAACGTTGGTTGATTATGGGTTTCGGTTGCCTGTTGCAAAAGATAATCGCCCCTTGAAATTTGAAGAATGGGATCAAATCCGTCCACAAACTGTGTATGTGTCGGCAACACCAGGCCCTAAAGAGCTTGAGCGATCTGGTGGTGTGTTTGCTGAACAAATCGTGCGCCCTACAGGCCTGATTGATCCGCCAGTAGAAATTCGCCCAACGAAGTTCCAAATTGATGATCTTATGAACGAGGCCCACAAAGTCATAGAACGTGGCGGTCGTATTATGGTGACGACGCTTACGAAAAAGATGGCCGAGGATTTGACGGATTATTTAAATGATCATGGTTTGAAGGTGCGTTACATGCACTCTGACATTGATACAATTGAACGTATTGAGATTATCCAAGATTTGCGCGCCGGAGAATTTGATATTCTGGTCGGGATTAACCTGTTACGTGAAGGATTAGATATTCCAGAATGTATGTTAATGGCAATTCTTGATGCTGATAAAGAGGGGTTTTTGCGCTCTAAAACGTCGCTCATTCAAACGATTGGTCGGGCTGCGCGTAACGCAGAAAGTAATGTTATTTTATATGCTGATAAAATGACTGACTCGATGAAGGGGGCGATTGAAGAGACCGATCGTCGTCGTGAAAAGCAAGTCGAGTATAATTTGAAGCATGGCATTATTCCAAAAACCATACAAAAAAGCTTAAACAGTGCGCTTGAAGGCGTGTTTGAGCAAAAAGAGCGTGGCGCGTGTATTCACGAGATGGCAGACAATAAGCATGATACATTTATGATGTCGCCTGATGATATTAAAAAGCGTATCAAGGCGCTTGATAAAAAAATGCACGAAGCGGCGAGTAATTTGGAGTTTGAAACAGCGGCCAAGTTACGTGATGAGTTAAAGGCTCTGCGAGAGCAAGAATTGAAACTAAGATAAGGAGCAACCCCTACTATGAATAAGCACATTAGACTATTACCGATTGTTATGTTTTCGGCTTTTGTAAGTGTACCCAATACTGTGTTAGCGGCTGATTTGTACGAGCATGCACAAGACATTGAACGCTATCAAGAGGAGCGTGTTGATTATGAAGAAGAGCGTCGCGAGGATATAAAAGACGACATTGAAGCCTTAGATGAAAAGCAGGATAAGCTGCGAGAATTAGAGCGTAAGCAAGAGGCTCAAAAGTTGCGTGACATTGTTGAGGGTAAAGATAAGAGCCTTCTTGGGGATGAGGTGCCTGCTAAGGCTGAAAAAGAACGCGTTGATGAGAGTATCGACGAGCTGAAAGATGATTATTCTGATACGGGCACGCGACTTGACGTTTTACAAGATGATGAGCCGTTCAATAGAGATTTGTATTAAAGCGATTACTGGCAACTTGATAGACAAGCATGCTTGGTAAAAAGGCATTTTTTTGATAAACTTGCTATGGCTTGACCTTTCAAGCCTTTAAAAAGCTTTTTATGGTGATAAGGAATACATTTTGAATATTTGGTTTTTCGTATGGGTCGTACTGACTGTGTTTATCCTCGGGATGTTTTTCTGGTCGGCGGAGATTTTGTTTAAGCAAAAAAAGGCATGGCGAAAGCTGGCTTTGAAATTGGGGCTTAGCTATACGCCTAACTCTTTGCTAAAATCGCCTCGCATTGAAGGTGTTTATAATGGCTATTCCGTTTTACTATATTCTGAAGAGCAACCAAGCAATGATTCTAGCCGTAAAATTTTTCGTAGTGTGATGTTGATTGGCTTTCAAGAAGGGTTCCCCACTGGTGCGGCACTAGCGTCTGCGGGACGGCGTGATTTTATTGAAGCGTTAAAAGTCGAAGAGGTGCATAAACCGGAATATAAGGGATGGAACGGCAGCGTTGTATTTCATACGCAAGACGACGAAACCCTTTCAAAGTTTATGAACGAAAAACGGTATGCGGCGCTCAATAAGCTTATGAATTTAAAAGACAAAGAAACAATTTTAATCTTTGATGACAAGGAAGGGTATTACCGAATGGAGACATTCGACCCTTTAACTGACGACGGTGTTGTTTTGAAAATGTTGGATAAGTTTACGTCTGAGTTGGAGGTTTTGCGTCCGACAAAAGAGGATAAAAAATTATATCCTAAATCTAAGCCTTCTAAATCTAAGCCTAGAAAAAAATCATCGCCCACCGAAGACACGCCGAGCGAAGAGGCGTGAACTATTATTCGACATCAGATTCGCAGCGTTGCTGTAGCGTTGGTGTGCGTCTTGCCCGCGTAATTTCTATAAGGCCCAGTTTTGTGAACCCGTGAACCTGAACTGTGCAGGGGTCATTTTGAAACGCCTCGTTTAAATGTGTAAGCAATGCATTTCTTTCTTTTTCACTTTTAAGCTTCAATGCATCAATTATAATGATCCCGCCCATATTACGCAGGCGAATTTGACGCGCAATTTCTATTCCAGCCAATCTGTTGATTTCGAAATTGCTGTTTGTGTCTGCTGCGCGGTTTACATCAATTGCGGTGAGGGCGGCTGTTGACTGTATAACGAGCGTGGCGCCTGTCTTCATGATGGCATAGGGTTGAAACAACATGTCTATCTGCCCTAAAATATCATGGTGGTCAAATAGGGCGAGATTGCCATAAGGGTCGTCAATTTCAATGGGTGTGATTTTCGTCATGAGATCAGGCGCAAACAATTCGCACCAATCCTCAGTTTCTTGAAAATGCTCCATTACAATCACTTCAATTTTACGAATGGCACGGTCTGAGAGATCGCTCAATGTCCTTTGTATGGCGTCAGGGCCTAACATGATGAGTTGTGGTTCATCTGTGCCATATGTTTTTACATGATCGTCTAATTGTTCCCACATTTCACTTAGTATTTTGTGCTCACGTAACAGCATTTCCGTTTGCGTGTTGGCCGCTGATGAACGAAGAATGCATGATTTTTTGTCATCCATATCCTTTTGCATTTGCTCAAGGTTTGCTCTTACTTTTTTATCGCGAATGCGTCTAGATATACGGCTGTCTTCTTCGAAGGGGGTGTGAATCAGGTATCGCCCAGGCAGTGTGATATTCATGCTTACGCGAGGAGATTTATGTTCTAAATCATCTTCTTTTCTGGCGAGTTTGCCTTCTTTGGCTTGTACCAAAATCATATCTCCGGGATGGAGAAGCTTTGCGATGGGCTCGTCCCCACCTTTAAGCATTTTTCCGCCCTTTTTAATGCGTAAGTCGCCGCTGTTAAGCATGCCGATATTGTCGCTATCAAGAAGGATAAACGCGGCATCAAGCGTTTTATCTATACGGATAACACGTGCCCAATAAATTGAACCTGCGCGAACTTCTTCTGTTGCTGGGTCGACTTCCAAACCTTGAAGCTTGTTTTTTTCGAGGGCGGCGACCCACATGCCACCGTCTAATTCTTCGATCAGAATATCCATCATAACTCTTTGTTTTTTTTATGCGTTTTGAGTGCGGGGGAGCGTTTACTTAAAAAAGTTAAGCCCTTTAAGAAGGTTCATTGTATCATAGACTGACAAGCCGACAATGTTAGAATGAGACCCTTGTATTGATTTTACAAAAACCTCAGCGGCCCCTTGAATGCCATACGCTCCGGCTTTGCCTTCCCATTCACCACTTTCGACATAGTCATTGATCTCTTGCTGGGATAATCGTTTAAATTTTACGCGTGTTTCGATACAACGCTGACGGATTGTTCCGTCAGGTGCAATAATACAAAGACCGCCGTAAATACGATGTGATTTGCCACTTAGTAAGTTGAGGCAATGATGTGCGTCTTTTTGTGTTTCCCCTTTTGGCAGGGTGCGGCGACCGCAGGCGACAACTGTGTCGGCGCCCAAAATAAACGATGTTTTATCGCCGTGTGTTTCATAAATTTTTTGGGCTTTACCTGTGGCAAGGCGCAGAGCTATATCGCGAGGCAATTCTTTTTTGCCTTCGCTTTCGTCTATGTCTGCGGGGATTATTTGAGTGGGTGTTATTCCAATGCGCTCAAGAAGTTCTTGGCGCCTCGGTGAGGCCGAAGCCAGAATAAGGGGGTGGTGTTCGTGTTTATTTTTCACGGAAAATAATACGACCTTTTGTCAAATCGTATGGAGTCATTTCAACGACAACAGTATCACCTTGTAAAACACGGATACGGTTTTTGCGCATCTTCCCGGCAGTATGACAAAGGATAACATGGTCATTTTCGAGGGTTACACGAAACATTGCGTTGGGCAAAATTTCTGATACAACACCTTTGAATTCCATTAAATCTTCTTTAGCCATAAAGTCTCTTTTCTATCTTTGTTTAATCATTTCTACCAAACAGGTTCAAACCGCTGGTTGGCAAGCACTATAGAATAAAATTATATATTTTCAATATTTTCTTTGCAATAGCATGTATCTTATTCAGAAATAACGCCTTTTTTCTGTAATACGTATTTGAGGCGTCTTAGTGCGTTGTTCTTCAGGATTTTTTCTGGGGTTGTGGAGGGGCCTTGAATAGATATTTCAGTGAGAGTGTCAGTGTCCATAGCTGTAACCTTTGTGTAGGTTCCAATTTGAGTGAATTCAAAAATGACGTTTCGACCATCTAACATAGATTAAATGGTAGCGAAAAATCATTTCAATTCAAGTTGAATTAACCGCCAAATGCCATGGGGTTATATTTGTTCTCAGCCGGGCTTGATGGCAAAGATCCATGTGGGTTTGTTATCGCGTCTAGTGGATTTTCCAAATGCGCGGTGTTTTCAATTAACTGATCAAGTGTGCCTTCTTCTGCGGCCATATTAATCTCTTCATAACTTGGCTGTACAAAACTCATTTGAGCCTCTTCTTGCATCCTTTGTTTGTCTTCGTTTGTAACGATAGATATGCCGTTTGCATCTGTGAGAGAATTATCAATAAGCGTGTTGATTTTGCTTCCTTGTTGCTCAGAGGCATTTACATGTTCTTGTGTTTTTTCGAGAACAGCGTTGGCCTTTTCAGGGTCAGCGCTATTTTGTGCAAGCTGCTGCATTTGAACCTCGATTTTTGTAAGTGCCATTGCTTGGCCTCTAATTTCAGGCGGTTGCATTGTCATAGCAATATGACCAACATTCGAATTAAATTGAGATGTTATAGCTTCCTGACGAGTCTTTCTTCGTTTTTCGTCATTTTCTTCTTGGTATTCAGTGCCGTTTTTATCAAGACCACTAAGTTTGAGGTTATGCATGTTACTATTGGCATCAAAATCGTTAAACCCTTGCTCGCTGTGCAAGCAGGCATCGTTCATCTCCTCATAGTAAGAACCAGCCTCAAGGACTTCTCTTAGATTCTCGTCTATTTTTACAGATATGATCGCCATTAATTACAATTCTCCAATTCTCACCTTCAATGATAAGGGAAGTTTATTAAAATATAGTAAATTTACGTTAATTTTTTAAGGCTTACGCGGCAGGTGCCGGCGCAGCGAGCTCATTTGCAACTTTCGGAGCAAATACTTTTTGTGCGCTCATTTCAGCTTCAGATTTTGCAAGCTCGTTGTTTGAATGGATTGCCTCTATCATAAGCATAGCATGGTCTTGTGAAAAACCTTGTCCGTTACACATTGATATAATGTCTTGTGGCGTTGCACATGATTGCGCCAATTCATCGGCTTTCAACGGTTGTTGTGTTTCCGGGTGAATAGCAAAAATTTCAGGGTTGTTTGTTGCAAGCTTTGCAGCTGCCAGCTCAGGTGAGTCTGTGGCTTCAATGCCTGTGAAATCAAGATTTTTCTTATTTGCAACATTAGACATCGCTGTTATCGCCATGTCTTTTTGCTCAGCTTCGATACCGATATTGTTATTTGCTTGCGATAGCGCAGCACCCCATTGAGGAGCTTGAGTAAGTGATTCAATAATTTTACTGAATATATTGTTACCCTGTCCATCTGCGCCTAAAAGAATTTCTTGGGCGAACTGGCTTCTCAGCTGACGTCTTAATGCGACCGCTGCTGTGACGTTTTCACGTCCAGAATCTTTGTGGGCTACACCAGAAAGTTGACCGTGGACTGTTTTGCATGCTTTGAAGTTACGAAAAGACTCAGGTCCGTGTTCTGCACCTGATTTTTCTTTTTCTTCAATGTATGTCGCGTAACTGCCCATTCGTTTTTTTTCCTTTTTTCGTACCACAATCTTATTCAAAATAGACGGTTTGCACAAATCAACTTTAAATAATGTTATAGTTCAGTATGTTATTCTGTTTTATGAATTAGTTGTAATCCACTCTTTTGTGTTTTTGTCAGACATGGTAAAAGAATGTGTTCTTTCGTAAGTAAGAATCAAGACTTTTAATAGAATTAAGGATAAAGCCTCTTATGAATATTCATGAATACCAAGGAAAAGACGTATTAAAACAGTATGGTGTTGCTGTGCCAGATGGCATAGTGGCGTTTAATGTAGATGAGGCAGTGAAGGCTGCGGAACAGTTACCAGGCCCATTATATGTTGTTAAAGCGCAAATTCACGCAGGTGGACGTGGTGCGGGACATTTTACAAATGACCCAGAGGGCAAAGGCGGTGTGCGTCTTTGTAAGACACTCGATGACGTGCGTGACGCAGCAGAAGCGATGCTTGGTAATGTTTTGGTGACAAAGCAAACGGGTCCAGAAGGTAAAGAGGTTCAGCGCCTATATATTACAGATGGTGTTGATATTGAAAAAGAATATTACTGTTCGATTGTTTTGGACCGCGCAACATCACGTTTGACATTTATCGCCTCTACTGAGGGCGGAATGGATATCGAAGAGGTGGCTGAAAAAACACCTGAAAAGATATTTAAAGTGGCCATTGATCCTGCAACAGGACTACGTTCATTTCATGCAAACGAGTTGTTTTTCAAGCTTGGTTTGAAAAAAGAATGTGCCAAAAGTGCGAAACAGTTTTTCACATCATTGTACAAAGCATTTGTTGAAACAGATGCCGAAACAATTGAGATCAACCCAATGATCGTTACGGATAAAAACGAAGTTATGGCATTGGATGCCAAGCTTAGCTTTGATGCCAATGCGCTTTATCGTCAAAAAGACATTGAAGCTATGCGTGATGAAACAGAAGAAGACTCTAAAGAGTTGGAAGCACACAAATACGATCTTTCATATGTGTCTTTGGACGGCAATATTGGATGTATGGTGAACGGTGCTGGTCTTGCGATGTCGACAATGGACATTATTAAGCTTTGTGGCGGCGAGCCTGCAAACTTCTTGGATGTTGGGGGCGGAGCCACGAAAGAAAAAGTGACAGCGGCTTTCAAAATCATCCTTTCAGATCCAAATGTTGAAGGCGTATTGGTCAACATCTTTGGTGGTATTATGAAATGTGACATCATTGCAGAAGGTGTTGTTGCTGCGGCTAAGGAAGTTTCACTTAATGTGCCTTTGGTTGTGCGTTTGGCGGGAACAAATGTTGAAAAGGGTGAAGAGATCCTTTCAAATTCTGGTTTGCCAATTATTGCGGCAAGTGATTTAGGTGATGCTGCTGAAAAGGTTGTGGCGGCAACGAAAGAGGCCAAAGCCGCGTAAGTTTATACGCGCTCATTGATCACTACTGATACCTAAAAATAAAAACTAATTCAAAGTGGCTGAAACGTACGAAGTTTCAGCCGCTTTTTTATTTTGTGTAACGTCTTTGCTATACGATAATTGATGGGGGGCGTGATTGCTTGTGCTTGCAATGTTTTGTTCGTCTTTAGGGGCTGTCTCGTCACGAAATACAAGCGTGATGCCTGACATTGTGCGTTCATCACGAGAGGTGCATGTCACGATTTGCTCGCGGCTCATGCCCTTTTTTTCAAATGACTCTGCGACTTCTGCAAAGGTACGCCATTTTAATGTGCGTCTTTTATGGTTACCAGCAGCACGCACCCATTTTTTAAATGTGGGATAATTTCTTTGCACGTAAATAGTGTCTTTCCCGTCTATGGGAGCGCCATCTTGTGTCGTATTATCATACATTGTGTAGGCATAGTTGTGGGGGGTGTTTTTTAGGCCCTCTAAAAACTTTATGCCGCCCGCAAGGCCAAAATGATGCATTGCATAAACATCTTGTAGGGTAATGTGCGCGTCATTTGTTCTTTTTAAATATCCGTCACAATTATCAGCGGTAAATTGCCCCGCGGCAAGAGTTGAGCGGTCGATGTCGTAAAACACCCCATCCAGTATCATCTGCATTTCAGGTGATTTTATGCTGTGTTTATCGATATCAACGGCTTCAGGGAAGAGGCTTGAAAATGAGGTGTCGGCAAATTTTTGTATATAGGTACGACCCGTTGAGGGAATGAATTGGAAACTGCCTCTAGCCAGTGTTTTTTTATGCAGGGCGCGGTTGTTAATCCGCCCATTCGATGCGGATTCGGGAAGGGCGATTGCGAGTATCGTAGCGCCAAGGCTGAGTGTGTTTTTTTGCGCGGGCGAGCCGATTGTTTCATTCACAAGGAAGGCGGCAGAAACATATTCTTTCGAAATGTTAATGCTACGAATGGTGCCGTTTTTTTCTTTAAATCGACTAAATCGATTGAGCGCGCTTTGCCAAGATGAGATATCGGGGTAGTTGATACGAATACGGTCTGAAATTGTGATACTTGTATCCAAAGCTTCGGGGGTGGGAAATATAAGATAGTCTTTTTTTACCTTGTCTTTTGATCGTGTGAGCAAAGAATTGGGAAAGTTTAAGCTCGTCATCACGGACTCAATGACTGTTTTTGGGTCTGTTGGCACAATATAGTTAGGGGCTCGCTTTTTTTGCTCAGCCGTTTGTAAATCATTATCTGAAAATGATTTAACGGCGCAAGCGGCGCCGACAGCCGCCACAAAAAACCATTTTTTTAGCTCGTTTGCGCGACATGTTTTTCCTATCAATGAGACTGCTTTTTTCGCAGATTCTTCACTTATATTTAACATCGTTTCTTATACTTTGTACCCTTTACCGCCGGCATATATGCTGTTTCATATGTAAAAAGTAAACGGTTTTTTATGAGTTTATTATTTTTCAATATGTTAGAGATTTAAATGATTGGCTTTGGGGATTGCAATTTGGAGCAAAAAATCGTTTAATTCTCCCGTTAGAAGAATCTATTTTTACAATTATTATGGAGTATATGAATGTCAGTTCTGGTCAACAAACAAACGAAACTCATTTGTCAGGGATTTACTGGCGCGCAAGGGACATTTCATAGCGAACAAGCCATTGCCTACGGCACAAATATGGTTGGAGGTGTTACTCCTGGTAAAGGGGGCACTGAGCATTTGGGGCTTCCTGTTTTTAATACAGTAAAAGAAGCACGTGCCCAAACGGGATGTAATGCGACTGTTATATATGTGCCGCCTCCATTTGCAGCGGACGCTATTTTAGAAGCTGTTGATGCCGGAATCGAGCTAATCGTATGTATTACAGAAGGCATTCCCGTTAAGGATATGGTGGTTGTTCGCCGTGCGCTTGATGGCTCTTCATCTCGTCTAATTGGGCCTAACTGCCCAGGGATTATCACGCCGGATGAATGCAAAATTGGTATTATGCCAGGTCATATTCACACAAGAGGTAAGGTGGGTATTGTTTCACGTTCTGGAACGCTTACTTATGAAGCGGTTGCACAAACTGGCGCTGTCGGTCTTGGGCAGTCAACATGTATTGGTATTGGTGGTGACCCTGTTAACGGTACAAACTTTATCGACTGCATAAAGCTATTTATGGAAGATGATGAGACAGAAGCCATTCTGATGATTGGTGAAATTGGCGGAACAGCCGAGATTGAAGCGGCTGAGTATTATAAGTCTCTTGAAAAGAAGAAGCCAATTGCTGGCTTTATCGCAGGTGCTACGGCCCCTCCAGGTAAACGTATGGGCCATGCTGGTGCGATCATCTCTGGTGGTGACGACACAGCGGCTGCTAAAATGCAGACAATGCGTGATTGTGGCTTTGTCGTATCTGAGTCTCCTGCAGGCTTGGGTGATGCGATTGTCAAAGCTTTGGCTGCTTAAAGGACTTTTCTAGCGCATGGTATATGACTTATCTGACTTATCGGTTGCTGAACAAGACATGCTCATTCGCTTGCCCTATCGGGTTGGCGTATGGGTGTCTGAAAGTGACGAAGGCGGAGGGGATGATGCTGATGCGCTTGAAAAACAAGCCTTAAATGTTTTGATCACGGCCTATGTAGAAGATTTTTGTAAATCTGAATTCGTGCAGCGCGTGATGGAGCAAACGGTTGCGCAAAAAGACCGTTGGTCACAGTGGGAAGACAATATCTCGTCTGTTCCAGAAGAATGTAGGCATGTCATGGGCGTGTTGTCTGATAGGCTTCCTTACAAGGAGTTGAACGCGTTTAAAGATAACCTCTACGAAATTGGTTACAGCGTTGCGATGGCATACCGCGAATTTGATGACGAGGCGTCCGGGGTTGTTAAGTTTACAACATACGTAAAGCTTTGGATTGAAAGAGTGCTTGCAAGCCTAAAAGGTGATGTCGCGCAAAGCGAAGATGAAGCCCTTAACATCAGTAACAGTGAGCGCATCGCACTCAATACACTTTATGATGCACTGACACAAAACATGTCTACTAAAACAAATGCGAGCCTAGGTACTAACGAACCTCTCGCACAAAGTGATGAGATACCATTAGAAAACACGACGCAGAACTCAGTGTAATTTACTTGATTTTGCATCATAAAATAGAAAGTTTGAGCTATGGGTGATTTAAACGTTTTCGTTCCTGAGGAAAGAGCCTTTCTTTGCGGTATATTTTACAAAATTGGCATTTGGATTTCACACATAGATGATGATGGCGATTGCGAAGCTGATTCACAAGAAGAGCGCATGCTGATGAGTGTGCTAGAAAAGCTTAGTCAAAAACATGCCAAGAACACGCCGTTAATTAGTCAAATGACAGAAGAAGCAGCGCGGCAAACCTCAAACCATGAACACTGGGCGCTCAATGCATCAGATACAGCGGTCAAAGATGCCGTCAAAGGGGGGCATATGATCAAGGCGCAGATGAGTCATGATGATTTGCGTGCATATAAAGATGCCCTTGGTGAGGTGGCCCGTGAAGTGGCTATTGCATTTCGTGAAGGTGAAGAAGCAGAGCCACAAGGCATGGATAAATTAAAAGGGTTTGTTCAAAAGTTTACGAACAAAAGCCTTCATGAGGAAAAAAACATTTCACCTAGAGAAGATTCTGCACTGACTGAGCTTTACGGCGCATTGCAGGAAATATAATAAAAAACGGCAAAGGATGGTGGCTTTATGGCTGATGCACAAGAAAAATTGATATTATCAGGTATTAACTCGGAATATATGGCGCATCTATATGCGCAATATTGCGTAAACCCGAATAAGGTCGATGAAAGTTGGCAGAGCTTTTTTGCTGATTTAAATGACGGTGAAACGGCATTGCTTCGAGAGCTTAATGGCGCAAGCTGGACACCTGCTGAAAACAAGAAAGCGCATCGCTCTTTCCAAAATCAAGGCGCTGATATATTAGCCTCTGAATCCAGTGCCGTTGAAAATGCGGCGTCATTAAAGGCGGGCTCTAAAACATTAAACGACAATGATGCAAGGCAAGTTGCAAAAGATTCTATTAAGGCTTTGATGCTTATCAGAGCGTACCGCATGCGTGGGCATTTGATTGCAAGTCTTGACCCTTTAGAGTTAAAAGAGAGCAAAGCCTACCCTGAGCTGTCACCTGAGCATTATGGATTTAATGACTCTGATTATGATCGCCCGATATTCATTGATGGTGTTTTGGGGCTTGAAACGCCTACTTTACGCGAGATTTTGAACGTTCTTCATGAGACATATTGCGGCAATATCGGTGTTGAGTTTTTGCACCTTACAGATCCGGAAGAAAAAGCATGGTTACAAGAGCGTATTGAACAGCCGCTCAACCATACTGATTTTAGTAACGATGGAAAAAAGGCGATTTTACAACGTTTAACTGCCGCGGAAACACTCGAGAACTTTCTTCATACAAAGTATGTGGGAACAAAGCGTTTTGGCCTTGATGGGGGTGAGGCGTTAATTCCTGCGATTGAGCAAATTATTAAGCGTGGCGGTCAACTGGGCTTGAAAGAAATTACCGTCGGTATGGCGCACCGTGGGCGTTTGAACGTTTTGACAAATATTATGGGTAAATCCTTTACGGCTCTTTTTTCTGAGTTTCAAGGAAACCCAAGTAAGCCTGAAGATGTGCAGGGGTCTGGAGATGTGAAGTACCATATCGGAACATCCAGTGACCGCGAGTTTGATGGCAACACAATCCATTTATCGTTATCAGCCAATCCATCACATCTAGAATGTGTAAATCCGGTAACCGTTGGTAAGGCGCGCGCTAAGCAAGAGCAACGCAAAGATAAAACATCGGAACAAGTTATGCCTTTGTTGCTTCATGGTGATGCGGCATTTGCAGGTCAAGGCGTTGTGCAAGAGACGTTGATGATTTCCGAGCTTCCTGGTTATCGTGTCGGGGGGACCGTTCATATTGTGATCAATAACCAAATTGGTTTCACAACGACACCACAATACGGACGATCAGGCCCTTATTGTACTGATATTGCAAAGATGTTGGCCGCGCCAATCTTCCACGTGAACGGAGATGATCCAGAGGCGGTTGTCCATGTCGCAAGAATTGCCACGGAGTTTCGCCAGAAGTTCAAAAAAGATGTTGTCATTGACCTGTTTTGTTACCGTCGTCATGGGCACAATGAAGGGGACGAACCCTCATTTACACAGCCTTTGATGTATAAGAAAATCAAAACGCATGAAACAACGCGCTCTCAGTATTCTAAGCAATTAATTGCTGAGGGGGTTGTGAGTGAAGAAGAATCTCAGGAAATGATAGATGAGTTTACCGAGTATTTGGAAAAGTCATTTGAGGCAACAAAAACATACAAACCAAACAAAGCTGATTTCCTAGAAGGGAAATGGAGCGGCTTGAGCCGTGCCCAAGGGAAGGATCGCCGTGGTAAAACGGCTGTTTCCGAGGCGGACATCAAAAAAATCACAAAGGCCCTGACCACTGTTCCTGATGATTTTAACCTGAACTCTAAAATTAAACGCCAGTTTGACACTAAAAACAAGATGGTGGAAACAGGTGAAGGTTTTGACTGGGCGATGGGTGAGGCACTTGCGTTTGGTACATTGATTGATGATGGGTTTCCTGTTCGTATATCTGGTCAAGATGTTGGTCGTGGAACGTTTTCGCACCGTCATGCATCGCTATATGATCAAAAAACGGGTGAAAAATATCAGCCACTGCAACATGTCAAAGATAATCAACCGAATTTTGCAGCCCACGACAGTCCACTGTCTGAATTTGCTGTATTAGGTTTTGAGTATGGATATACATTGGCTGAACCGAATGCGCTTGTCTTGTGGGAAGGGCAATTTGGAGACTTTGTTAACGGGGCGCAAGTGATTATTGATCAGTTTATTGCCTCAGGAGAGACAAAGTGGCTTCGTATGTCAGGGCTTGTAATGTTGTTACCACACGGTATGGAAGGGCAAGGGCCAGAACACTCTTCGGCTCGTCCTGAGCGCTTTTTGCAACTATGTGCAGAAGACAATATGCAGGTGTGTAATTTGACAACGCCTGCCAACTATTTCCATGCTTTGCGCCGCCAGATGCACCGAGACTTCAGAAAGCCGTTGATTATTATGACGCCGAAATCATTGCTGCGTCATAAACTTGCGGTTTCAAAGCTTGAAGATTTTACCAAAAACAGCTCATTCCACCGTGTGTTAAATGATGATGATAAGGCTGATTTAAAAGCGCCGTCAAAAATTAAACGCGTGATATTATGTTCGGGTAAAGTATACTACGACTTATATGAAGAGCGTAAAGAGCGTGGGATCGACGATATTGAAATCTTCCGTGTTGAACAGCTCTATCCTTTCCCGCATGAAACGTTGGTTGACGAGTTGAAGGCCTACAAGAATGCTGAGTTCATTTGGTGTCAGGAAGAGCCTAAGAACCAAGGTTATTGGTCATTTGTTGATCCTTTGGTTGAGGAGGTTTTGAGCGAAGCGAAAACCAAGCAATCTCGTGCGCGCTATGTAGGCCGTGTGGCTGCCGCTGCGCCTGCAACTGGGTTGTTGAAAACGCATAAGGAAGAACAGCAGGCTTTATTGGATGAGGCGCTGAGCATTTAAAGGATAAGACTTTAGTTAGGGAAATGGCGGTTATATGTTAGAATTAGATATGTTTTATAACAAAAACCGCAATTACGAGCGTGGTAACGCGCTTTTCCTTATTCTTATCGCTGTGGCACTCTTTGCGGGGTTAACTTACGCGGTTACATCGTCGACCAGAGGTGGCGGGGATGTTGATAAAGAAAGAGAAGCTATAGACACCGCCGTTGACGACAATTGTGAAGTGAATGTTAAAGCCGCCGAGCAACGGCTGTTTGTGGTTAACGGGTGCGAAGCTTCACAAATATCTTACGAACTTCCTGATGGTACAAATCCAAACCCAGCAGCGCCTTCAAGCGAGCGATGCCACGTGTTTAGAAGCGCGGGCGGAGGGGCCTATGCGTGTGGGGCATACCTTGTTTCAACAGGATGTGATTTGAGCACATTATCAACTGCTGGAGATTCGTGCAGTGGGACTGTTTACGCAGGTATGGATAGTGGCTCTCGATTATATGTTGGTGATACGGATCTATCTGATTCTAATTGGGCGGGCGCTGTGGCTGCCTGTGCCGCATTAGGGCCCGAATGGAGGCTGCCTAATAATTCAGAAGGGAACACAATTAGCGGTAATCGCGTGGCGATTGGCGGGCTTTCATCTTCTGAATCTTATTGGACGTCTGATGAAAGTGGCTCTGATGCCTTAGCAAAGAGAATTGGTGATGGTTTTCCCCTTGGAACTACGTATCCCAAAACCAATACATTTAAGGTCCGTTGCGTCAGACGTGACTAATTTAATTTTTCATGCGTTCTTACCCTTGATTTTACAGCAAAAAAGGGCATGATTAGATCATTACTATTCAATGCATAAAGGGCAAAGTTCATGACAGATATTCTCGTTCCAACACTTGGTGAATCCGTAACAGAAGCAACTGTGGCACAGTGGTTGAAAAAAGAAGGAGAGTCTGTGAACGCTGACGAGCCTATTGTTGAGCTTGAAACAGACAAGGTTACGTTAGAAGTTAATGCGCCTGAAGCGGGTGTGATTTCAAAAATTTCTGTACAAGAAGGCGACAATGTTGAAGTTGGCGCGCTTCTTGGGCAAATTGATGCGGGCGCAAGTGCTGATGACAAATCAGAAAAGCCTGCCGCTAAAGAAGGCAAAAAAGAAGAAGTTAAATCTGAGCCTGTTGAAGAAACAAAAGACGCCTCAAAAGACACTTCTGAAGATGCCCCTTTGTCACCTGCTGTTCGTAAAATGATTAATGACAATGGTCTTGATGCCTCTTCAATTCAAGGGACAGGAAAAGATGGACGTATCACAAAAGGTGATGTGCAGGCTGTCCTTGATGACGGCGCGAAGTCATCTTCATCTTCATCATCGAGCAGTGTTCCTGCACAGCCAGAAGTCAAACCGTCTACACCACGTGAGACCGGCCCACGAGAAGAGCGTGTAAAAATGACACGTTTGCGTCAAACTGTGGCATCTCGTTTGAAAGATGCGCAAAACACGGCTGCGATTTTAACAACGTTCAACGAAGTTGATATGACTGCGATTATGGAGCTTCGCAAAGATTATAAGGACGCGTTTGAGAAAAAACATAATGCAAAGCTTGGCTTCATGTCTTTCTTCGTAAAAGCTGCCGTCAATGCGCTGAAGGAGTTTCCATCTGTGAACGCCGAAATTGACGGTGATGAAATTATCTATAAGAATTTTTACAACGTAAGTATTGCTGTGAGCACACCACAAGGGCTTGTTGTTCCTGTTGTTCGTGATTGTGATGAAAAATCTATGGCAGAGATTGAAGGGGCTATTGTCGATCTTGGTACAAAAGCACGTGATGGTAAAATTGCGATGTCAGACATGCAGGGCGGTACATTTACGATCACAAACGGCGGCGTGTTTGGTTCACTGCTTTCAACACCTATCTTGAACGCGCCACAAAGTGCAATTTTAGGCATGCACAAAATTCAACAGCGCCCTATGGTCATGCCTGATGGTTCAATTGAAGCGCGTCCTATGATGTACCTCGCATTGTCATATGATCACCGAATTGTTGATGGTAGGGAGAGTGTGTCATTCTTGGTTCGCATCAAGGAAGCCTTAGAAGATCCTCAGCGTCTATTGCTTGATCTGTAATATGATCGTTGCCTTAAAGTCATAGGTTTATAAGTTTATCTTTAATGGCTTTATGGATATAATGACACGATGAAAAACCAGTCTGGTAACGTTTTATTCCTTATTTTAATCGCTGTGGCTTTGTTTGCGGCGTTATCTTATGCCGTAACACAATCGTCACGAGGCGGCGGCGGAAATGCCAATGAAGAAGTCTTTCGCACAGAGATTGCCCGCATTGATAGTTTTCAAGCCTCTATGCGCGCAGCCCTTACAAGAATGCGTGTAATTGGAAGCGTCGATCCAGAAAATATTGATTTTAGAGCCTATCAAGGAACCACTGGTGATGTATGGTATCGGAACAATGCGCTTCCTATGCGAAGCACGAACTCCAATTGTGGAGATGATACATGCCGTGTATTTCATACAAACGGCGGGGGTGTCATCCCTATTATTCTTGACGAAGCTGTTGTAGGGGAACCGTTTACGGCATCAAACACAGCACGCCTTAGGCACGGCGTAGTTGATGCTTCTCGGGTTGCAGGCTTTGGATCTGATGCCCACGATATCATTGTTCAATTTTTTAGAATTCAAGATGATTTCTGTGAAGCCTTCAATGAGCAAAGAGGGATTTCTGGCATTCCGGCAGACGACCGTGGAGATTATATAGGTATTGGCGGAAGTTTTTCCTTTGTTGATAACGGTGCGTTTGGTTATGGCGATGAAGCAACAGAGCTTGCAGGTCAAGACTCGTTTTGTGTCAACAGTGTAGACGAAGGGAATACTATCGTTTTAGTGCTACTTGAACGTTAGCGTTGAGTAGGTTTTAAACCCAGGGAATAAACTCTATCACACCATTTTTTTCTAATATCTTTTTAGCGTCCAAATCGCTTTCATGACGAACCTTGAACGGCTCACCAATTAGAATTTTGGATATATCAGCCCCAAGCATATTTACAAGTTCGCGGCTTGTTGGCACCTGCGAGCAGAAAATATACTCTGGTCTCAGTTTATAGCCTTGACGCTTAATGTTCATCAGCAAGCGGTTTGCGGGCTCTTGAATGTAGCTGTATTTTTGTCCTGGGTTGGTAATAATCTCAATGTCATGGTCATTTTGTATTGTATAGCCAATGACAGGATGCACGCGAACTGTCATCGAAAATGTTGAGCCATCTGGTTTTTCAACCATTGCAGTGACGAATTTACGGTTATGATATTGTTGAACCATATCTCTAACAAGTGTGTAGAAAGCAC
This sequence comes from Micavibrio sp. UBA1850, assembly GCA_002338525.1. GTDB lineage: Bacteria > Pseudomonadota > Alphaproteobacteria > Micavibrionales > Micavibrionaceae > UBA1850. Next base: position 33,793 of record DDIM01000010.1, read on the forward strand.
CTTGTGAATCAGGGCAGGGTTCAATTTGAATAGGGCTATCTTCGGGCGGATTATAGTTTAGTGGCGCCTCAAAGATAGGAATGATTTTTTTCTCTTTGCGATGAATTTCGTAGACGTTTATGCCGGCTTTTGCGACGATTTCCATCGACATGTTGTTAAAATGACCACTACTTTTTTCCCAGAATTTCTTTTCGAAGCCTTTGTGATCAATATAAATCGTTTCAATACCGGCCTCGACAATGTTTTTTGCGCAATTTGGGCAAAAGGGGTCTGTAATACAGATGCTGCTGCCTTGTGTTTTAGGCGAAAGGAGAATGGCCGCTGTTTCCGCGTGAATTGTGCTCGAGCTATTGCCTATGCGTTGATCTGTACCAATCTTGTCTAAAATAGGTTGAGGCCAATAATTTGTTGCGCATTGAATAAACTCGTCATTAAACAAGGCCGATGAAATTTTATGCGTTGGGTGAGGGCTCGTGTTTACGATATCAACGGCTTTTTGCATGGCTTCAAATGCACGCATATGGTCTTGCTTGGTCATATATTTTCTGCCTGTCTTATATAAACGGTAAGTTTAGCCTTTTCCTCGTTATACTACCCTCTGAGCGATCCACCTGTTTTTTGTGAAACGGCATCTATAACTTTTTGCCCAACGCCTTCAATTTCTTTATCAGTAAGCGTTTGATCTTCTGGTTGCATGATTACAGAAAGCGCAACAGATTTTTTGCCAGGCTCTACCCCTTTGCCATCATAGATGTCAAAAATGCGCGCATCTGTGATGAGTTTCTTATCGGCTGTTTTTGCGGCCTTGATGAGAGCTTCTGCTTCAACATCCAGATCCACAATAAAGGCGAAATCGCGGGAGATTGGTTGTAGCGATGACAGCTTAAGCATTTTTTTTGCTGTGCCTTTTTTGCGTGGGTTAGGAATGCTTTCAAGGTTGATTTCAAAAGCAACAACAGCCTGATCGATGTCCAATTCTTCAAGAATTGCAGGATGTATTTCACCAAACACACCAAGAATGTCCTTCCCCATACGAAGTGCTGCTGAACGTCCAGGGTGAAAATAGCTTGGCGCTTCGTATGTCGTTTGCAAGTTTGCCACAGGCGCGCCTATGCGCGCGAGTGTTGCCAACAAGTCGGCTTTTGCATCATAGACATCAACGGGACGGTTTGCTTCTTGGCCTGACCAGTGCTTGTCACCGCTAAGGCCGAATTTAATACCGGCTGCGACAAATTGCTGACCGTTCGGCTTTGACGTTTTAAAAACGGGCCCCACTTCGAAAAGCTGTGTGTTAGAAAACCCTTTGTCGCTGTTTCGTTTAGCCGCTTCAAGAAGATTGCTTAACGGTGTGTGGCGCATCTGCACAAGATCGCTGCTTATTGGGTTTTTGATCCTAAGACCCGCTTTGTCTTGATAGTCATTTGCGCCGAAAATATCAGCGTGTTCCTCACTCACAAAAGACCATGTAACGCATTCTTGATATCCGCGCGCGGCAAGTGTTGCGCGTGCTAAGCGACTTTTGTTAAATAGTGGCGTTTCAGCGCTTAATTCATCGCTTTCACGACGTGTGACTGATACAGATGGAATATTGTCATAGCCCACTATGCGTGCGATTTCTTCAACGATGTCAGCTTTTCCATGAATGTCTGATCTATAAGACGGGGGGGTAATGGTCCATGTCTGGTCATTGGCCTCAACTTTAAAACCTAGGCGGTTTAAAATATCTTTTTGATCTGACTCTGATACATCAATACCGAGCATTTTTTTTGCAAAGCTTGGTGTGTATTCTACGATTTCAACAACTGTTGGAACGTCGCCGGCTTGCGTAATTTCAGAAGGTGTTCCGCCACAAATGTCTAGGATCATGCGTGTGGCGATTTCAAGACCACTGCGTGTGAAATCCGGGTCAATACCACGCTCGAAGCGGTAGCGCGCGTCACTATCTATTTGAAGCGCGCGTCCTGTTTTTGCCGTTAAAAATGGGTCAAAATAGGCAGACTCAAGGAAGATGTCTTGCGTTTCAGATGTGCAGCCCGAATGTGCCCCCCCCATGATGCCGCCTAAGCCTAAAACGCGCTTGTCATCGCTGACTGTTGTCATGAAGTCTTCAAGTTCATATGTGTTGTCATTAAGCGCGTCTAATGTTTCGCCCTGCTTGGCATCACGCACAGTTATATTGCCGTTCAGTTTTTCTATGTCATAAACATGAAGGGGGCGTGATAGGTCGTGTGTGATATAGTTAGTAATATCAACAAGAGCAGAAATTGGGCGTAGGCCAATGGCCGTCAAACGATCTTGTAGCCATTTTGGCGATTTTGCGTTTTTAACGCCTTTTATGGTACGACCGATGAATAGGGGGCAGGCTGTTTTATTTTCAAGTGTGACAGATATTTCGCATGCATTCTGACCGTCTACAGCAGACGTATCAAGTGGCTTTAATGTACCAAGGCCTGCGGCGGCAAGATCACGCGCTATACCGTATACGCCGGTTGCATCATTACGGTTGGGCGTAATGGCAATATCAATCACAGGGTCATCAAGGCCGTATATTTGAGCCATTGGTGTACCAATTTCAAGATCATTGGCAATTTCGACGATGCCGTCATGATTGTCAGACAGGCACATTTCCTTTTCAGAGACCATCATTCCCAATGACTCTTCTCCGCGAATTTTACCTTTTTTGAGTGTGATATCGAGGCCTGGGATATGCGCGCCAACAGGGGCAAATATACCCTTCATACCTTTACGTGCATTAGGCGCACCACAGACCACTTGAAGTTTTTCTTCACCCGTATCGACGGTTAAAAGCTTAAGGCGGTCGGCATCAGGGTGAGGCACGGCGTCTTCAACATATGCAACTTTGAACGGGGCAAAAACAGCGCCTCTATCTTCAACACCTTCAAGCTCAAGGCCAATTTGTGTTAGCTTTGTGCAAATCTCATCAAGAGATGCGTCGGTGTCTAAATAATCTTTTAACCAGCCCAGTGTAAATTTCATTGTTTTTTATCTTCCGTGTTTTCTTTGTAGCGCTTTATTTTTAAAGACAATGGCACACAATGTCACGTGGAAATTCGGGGTCATTGGGGGAAAATTCGGGAATGTGGACATTAAAAAAGGAGCGATTGCGCTCCTTCTTAATTCTTATATGCGTATAGCCCTAGTTTTTTGCAAGTGCCATCATTGTTTCACATTTTTCTTCCTTGCCATTAAGGGCTGTGAAGGCTTCTGCTGCTTCGCAATTTGTGTAACCTTGAACGGCATATCCGAAGCGGCCTGATGTAGAGATAACCTCAAAGTCACCGCCGGTTGCCTCGTTTGCTTGGGCGGCAAACTCTTGGGCTGATGACTGTGATTTGAAAGAGCCTATGCGAAGCTCTGGATCGTTATTGAATGTATTGAGTTCGGCAACATTTGAAGTCAGTGATGATTTTATGTCTTCAAACGTGTCTTCAATTGTTTGGCTGGCATCATCAGGCATATTGGCAACGCCAAATGCAATACCGATGGCGAGTGTGGCTTTAACGGCGTGTTTACTGCCGACTTCTCCGATTTTTTCAAGGGCAACAAAAGGGAGTTTAATGGGAACGCGCGCGATTTGCATATAACCGTCTCGACGCTGCTGGCTTTCTTGTTTTTTAGCCTCTTTAAGCTCTTTTTTTGCGTGGCTCACACTTTCTACGGCTTCAGAATGCTGATCCATAACCTGTTGCAATGCGTCTTCTGATGTTTTTAATGTTTGCTCAGATTGCTCAGTACCCGCATCATGCTTTGCTGTTTTTATTTTATTGGCACCTTCTTTGATGTCGCCAAAAATTTTGTTCATAAAGCTTTGTTTTTGTTCGTGATCTGACATATTAAGCACCCTTTAGTTCATATAAATAATTGGGCAAGGTTATCTCATATTCAGAGTATGAATGCAAGAAAATTATTTTATGTAAATATACTTATGAGGTTATTCTTCGAAGGCCAGACGTTCATTAGAGCTTGATAAATCAAACTGAGACCCGTCAATTTTACCTGTTCCTTCAAAGAAGGCTGTGTTGCGGCCTCCATTTTTAGCAAGATAAAGTTGGGCGTCAGCGCGCTCCAAAATTTCTGTGATTGTGTGCTCACCTGCACCAATGACGACGCCCCCAATTGATGTTGTGATCGTAAGTGGCTCTGGGTGAGATGTTACAAAAGGCTCGTCCATGATTGATCGACGAAGGCGCTCAGCAATCACATGGGCTGTTTTTTCGTCTGTATCGGGAAGGACAACGACAAATTCCTCGCCTCCTAGACGGGCGACAAGATCAAAGCTTCTGATGTTGTCACTAATGCGTTTTGAAAATATTTTAAGAACTTCATCACCAACATTATGGCCGTAGGTATCGTTAACATTTTTGAAGTGATCAATGTCTGTGTAGATAACGCCGAGTGTTTTTTCAGATTCATTGTTGTTTTGTAAAAGTTTTTGTAGGTGAACCTCAAAATAGCGACGGTTATACAAACCTGTGAGCGTGTCAGTCAGTGCCATAGAAAGGCTGACTTCATAGCTGGAGCGGAGGCGTTCTTGGAATTTTTTGCGTCTGATTTGTGTGTTGAGACGTGCGATAAGTTCGTTACGGTCGATAGGGCGGACGATGTAATCATGAGCCCCAATTTCCAAGCCACGTGCGATTTGCGGAAGATCTTCTTCGCCCCCAATCATAAGGATAGGGGTGTTTCGTGTTTTTTCATTAGATCGTAAATGTGAACATAGTCTCACGCCATCATCATTTTCTAGGTTTAAAGAGATAATAAGCAGATCATAAGCATCAGTGCTTGTTTTTTTAACAGCATCCATTCCGGTTGGAACAATATCAATCTTATGTCCTTGTTCTTCAATGGTTGCTTTTATTTTATTTAATTCAAAATCCATATCTTCGACGAGAAGGACATTGGCAACGCCGATATCTTCATTGATAAGATTTGCGTTTTCTTGAATAACGCCTAGCTGTGTTGCGGTTGTCTCTCGTGCGCGCCACTCATCAATCGCCATTTTAAGACGAACAAGAGAGCGAACGCGTGCCATGAGCGCTGTGTCGTTAACAGGTTTGCTGAGGAAGTCATCAGCGCCGCATTGAAGACCTCTCACGCGGTCTTCTGTGTCTGTGAGGGCGGTGACCATAACAACAGGGATATGGGCAACTGCGGGGTCGGCTTTTAAGCGTGTGCAGACCTCAAACCCGTCCATTCCAGGCATCATAATATCAAGAAGGATTAGGTCAGGGTTGGTGTCACGAGCTTTTTCTAAGGCTTCTTCGCCGCTCATAGCGGTGACAACCTCATAATACTCGCTTGTTAGCTTTGCTTCTAAAAGTTTTACGTTGGGCAGAATATCATCAACGACGAGAATGCGAGCAGTCATATTTATGAGGCCTCATCTTGTTTAACACCAAGGTGTTTATTAACAGTTTCCAGAAAGCTCATGACTGAGATTGGTTTTGATAGATAATCTTCGCACCCTCCATCGCGGATTTTTTGTTCGTCACCCTTCATTGCAAAGGCTGTGACAGCAATTACAGGAATAGATTTTAGTTCGTCGTCGTCTTTAAGCCATTTTGTAATCTCTAAGCCAGACACTTCAGGGAGCTGAATGTCCATTAGGATTAAATCAGGCTTTTCTGCGCGAGCCAGATCAAGCACCTCGAAACCATTACTTGTTTGTACGGAATTTATGCCGTGTGCCTCAAGCAGGTCTCTAAAAAGCTTCATATTCAATTCGTTGTCTTCAACGATTAAAACCTTTTTGTCCATATTTACGAACCCTCTATGGTTTGTTTATTTTCAAGATTGTCTTGAACATTGTAATCATTTGTACAGTTACTCTCGCCTGATAATTCTTCGTAGGCTTTAAGGCTCTGTTGCATTGTGAATTCACCATAGTCTATCAGCATATATGTGATAATTCCACTCTTATGCATATAAATGGTCATTTCGTATTCGGCTTCTTCTATCTTGCTGTTTTGTTGGAAGAATGCAAGATCAAACTGATAGAGTGTTTCGTTTTCTTTGAGCCTATATTTGTTGTCGTTTTCGACGCTTATAAACGCAGTGACATCCATGGTTCCTTGCTCGTTTGTTCCATCAAATAGGGGTAGCGTGACGTAGCGGTTACCCTTTATTGCATGTTGTAAAAGCGTCTTTGTATGTTGTGCCGGCAAAAGTGGTCTTGTGGGCAGTTTATATGTGCCGTTTTCCGGAGATGTGTATGTGACATAAGTACCATTCGGGGTGCCATCATTGTCTGGGCCGCTGTCATAGTATAGATGCCCTTTGGTTTCTTCATAGGGGACATCATTTTGTTTTCTAATTGTCGTAAATTGAAAATCGCTGGCATCAAAGGATTCAACAGAAGAGATGTCTGATGTCATTTTCATGGAGGGTTGCTCTTGGTAGTCATAAAACAATGTGAATTTATGGTCTGTGATCCACCCTTCACATGTTTGTGCAAATGAGAATAAAAGGTCTCCTTCAATATTGAGTAGCTGAGAGCCTTGTTCGACTGTTTCTGTTTTGATTTTATAAATGGCTTTATGCGGGCTTAATGCACGTGCGTGCGCTAAGTCGTGTGGGGTGTGAATGAATAGTGCAAACACCAATAGTATTTTTGTTTTTGTGAAATGTTTCATATTTCTGGCTGTGGTTTTCGTTTGATTGGGCGGACGCTCATAGTGTGGTGGTGTTATTTGCAGGTATCGTAATTAGTCTCTTATGTGCATTTTTAGGCACAAATAGTAAAGATAGAGTAAATTCTGCCATGATAATGACGAAAAGTCACTTTTTGCCTATTTATAATATATAAAAATACATTAAATACAAACACTTAGATTTTTGGCATGGTTCTGGCAAAGGGGGTCATCAGGATAATTAACTAAACGAAATGAGCCTGTTATGACTTATTCAAAATCAGTACCGCATAATTTACACGGATCTATAAAGCAGTTTCCTTACAGTGTGACTTCGAGAATTCTTATGAATTTAGAGGCGCAAATGCATCAATTGAGATGTCGGCTTGAGCGTACAAATGATAAAACTAAAGAGTTTAAGGATTTGGATTTGGTAACAGGTCTGCCGGATTACTCTGGATTTGTCAGTTTATTTGAGTCCGAAATAAACCGTGTAAAGTCAGGCGAGAGCTATGGCGGGACATTAGTGTTCGTTGACATTGATAATTACAATAATTTATTCGATCTGCACGGGCGATATGTGCTTTCGCTATGTCTTAAGCAAACTGCCGATATCTTGATGGATGAGTATTTTTACAAAGGCAAGGCCGCATATGTAGGGCAAGGCGAGTTTGCGGTTTTGCTCCCTGATATTTCAAAACAAACACTGATCGAGCAAGCTCAAAATGTACGTGGGAAAATAGATAACATATCATTTCAATGGCAAAACCAACACGTTACGGTTAAATCCAGCGTTGGCTTACATGCGTATAGCGCGTCGGATTGTGTAAAACATGTGTTTTCTAAATTTTCACGTCGTCAAACAAAAGGCGGGTCGGTTCATAAAAATCGGTTTCAACAAAAGGCCCAATACTAAGAATAAAGCATAGATGTACCTTGTCGCGCCTCCTAACTGCGCTATTTGATTAGGTACATTTGTTTTCCATCTTGCCCAGTCCTTGATGTCTTAAAAAATATCGAGGGCTGGGTTTTTTGTTGAAATTTTTACATATTATTGTTATAAATCTTTATGTCTCATGAAGATAGTAAAAAATTAAAGATCCTGATTGATGAAAATATTGTGGCTAGTTACAAACTAGAGGCGGGGTCTAACCTAGAAAGTATAGAGCAGGCATTAGGCGATATTGCAGACATACACTGCGTATCAAGACTTAATGCGCTTGGTCAGGGCACATCTGATAAAAACCTCTATAATTATGCAAGGCAAAATGAATTTGATCTTATTTTAAGCTTTGATGCAAAATGCATGTATGAAGATGATTTATGTACTATCGCAAACAGGGCGTTTATAGATACTTACGAAGATGTGCCGCCTCCCATTCCTGTTGTTATCTTAAAAGATGCTTTGGGTATAAAAAACATTAAATTTCAGCTGCTCGACAACAAGGCACAAATCATTGATTTGGCGCATGAAAAAGACATGGCTGTCTTAGATGTGCGGGATGTGCCCGAGGGGCAGAATATTACAGGCACTTATGTTCCGGAGATGATTAATTATACCCCCGTTTTTGAAAGATTTAATCGTGGGACATTAGAGGCCAATACGTCCAAGCCGTCTTCAAGTGAGAGGGGCGCCCGAAATACGAGCTCTAAAAGTCCTAACCCTAAAAACGCTGACGCCAAGAGTAAGGCTGCTAGCCATGCTCCAGGACAATGGCTTAAAAATTATATGAATAACCCCAATGATAACAGTGCTGATACGGATGGTGCCGAAAATGAAAATAGCGATGGTGCTCCCGGACAGTGGCTAAAAAACTATATGGCAGAAAATGCCAAAAAGCCAAAAGACCCAACACTTTAGAACTGAAAATATATAAAGGGGCGATATCCGACAGGATGCAATAACAAAATGAGGGGTATCGTCGCCCCTAAAATGATTGCGAATTTTGTCGATGATAATGCCTCAATGCGTGCGGCTATGTTTGCTTTTTGCCATACAAAATGTGTTGCGAATAAACCAATAAGGATGAAGGCATAAAATGCGCCCAGTGATTGTGTGCCAGATGTTCCTATCATCATATAGCTTTGCGCCATGGTGAAGGCCGTTGCAAAATCAGGCGCGCGAAAGAATATCCATGCCATACTGACTAGATAAAATGTGATCGCCCATCCTAAGAAATTGGGTAGGCGCGGTGCTTTTAGCGCGTGCCAGAGGTGATTGATGCATAGTGCCAGTCCATGTAAAATCCCCCATACTACAAATGTCCACGCCGCACCATGCCATAGCCCTCCTAACAACATGGTTAACATCAAGTTGCGATAACGTTTGATGGTTCCATGACGATTGCCGCCCAGCGAGATGTAGAGATAGTCACGCAACCACGTCGAGAGCGATATGTGCCATTTACGCCAGAAATCTATGATACTGGTTGCAAGGTAGGGGGCATCGAAGTTTTTCATGAGGCTAAAACCCAAAAGCCCTGCCACCGCAATGGCCATGTCGGTGTAGCCAGAAAAATCGCAATAAATTTGTACGGTATAAAGCAGTGTTCCGATGATAATTGATAAAGTGGTGTAGCTGTCTGGATTAGAGAATACTTGATCGATTGTGAAGGCCAAATTATCCGATATGACGGTTTTTTTAATAAATCCTATTGTGAAAAGTAAAAGGCATGCCTTGAACGGAATGTTTGTCCATAGGCGCTTTGTTTCCAATTGAGGCAAAAAGTCGATTGCGCGGACAATAGGGCCTGCAACTAATTGTGGGAAGAAAGCAACAAAAAGCGAGAAATCTAGCAGGCTTTTTTGTGGTTTCAGCTTGCCGCGATAAATATCAATTGTGTAGCTAAGCGTTTGGAATGTGTAAAAACTAATACCAACAGGTAAAATAATATTAAGCGTTGTGTAATTGAGCGTTGCCCCAAATACATGGGCAAGGTCAACGGCACTTTGCGCGAAAAAATTAAAATACTTAAAGATTCCTAATAAGCCTAGGTTTGAGACGAGGCTGATAATTAAGTATAGCTTTTTCTTATCCGTGTTGTCTGCGATCCGTTTGCCGATGCAAAAATCGACAAGCGTTGAAAAGGCAATCAGGCCTAAAAACCGCCAGTCCCAAGCACCATAAAATACATAGCTGCCTATAAGTAGGAGTGTCTTTCGTGCCGTTAATGACGGAAGGCTCCAATACGCGATAAAAATAGCGGCAAAAAAAACAAGAAATAATGGTTCAACAAATAGCATTAGAGATGCTCGCTTTCCGCATTATTGTGCGCGTATTTTGGGCATATTTCTTGGTATAGTTGTCTGCCGATATCTTGTGACATAAGGCGCGCGCCTTCACGGTTAAGGTGATAGGGGTCAAACCAGTACTCTGCATTCCATATAATGGGAAACTTTGAAGGGGTATTGTAGTTAATCCACACTGCATTTGATGAGCTGCTTTGTGATATGTTTTGTAATGCGTTGATTAATTGATTGTTGGCTTGTAAGCGGTTGGGCAAGGGGGCGACGTAAAAGCCTGCAACGATGTTGTTTTGGCTTATTTTCTCAATGTGTTTGTTGAGTATTTCGGCGCGTGCCTTTGCCGCATGTGTTGTGTTTGTATTATCCTGCTTAATTTTTATGGTTTTTGCATTTTCAAGTGTCTTTTTAAATGCCTCTATATTTGCAAGGAATGTTTCATGCGTTTTTTGAGCGCGCTCATTTTCGTTCAAATCATCTTCTAATATCTTAAATCCGCCAAGACGATTGAAAGTGCTAACTTCTTTATCAATGTTGCTTTGCTGTTGTTGTCGTGAGTTATTATACGCATCAGGAAAAAGCCGTTGAGAAAGAGTACCGATATTTAAAATGTTGTAGCCGTATCCATAAAAAGCAATGCCTGTGCGATATAGTTTTTTTAATGTGCTTTCTTGGTAAGACCAAATATTTTCAAGTCGCCGTTTTGTGCCTGACCATGTGCTAAAAATTTGTGCGCGTTCGGAAACGGCTTTGTCGATATGTTGAAAGCCCGTTAATGGCTCGTCAATCACAATCATATCAAACGAGTTATTGGGGATGGCAATGATTTCATCGAGGAGGTAATCACTTTCTTCAAGTGTAAGATTGGCAAAGCCCATGTTAAAGGTACGCATAGGGCACCCACGATCATTGAGTTGTGTGTCGACAGCTTTGCTATCAATCATGCGGTGGGTGCGGCTACTTCCTAAGAAGATAATGTTATAATCTTGGGCGTGCCGTTTTAGATACTCAAGCTTTGCGGTGGCAACACCTAATTCGATTTGTTTAGGCGGTGTTAAGACGTTTATGATACCTATGGTAAGGCAGGCACTGAATGCAAAAATGACACAATATTGAATTGCGGCTCGAACGTTAAACAGTGTTTTTTGCATTTTTTAATAAGATGGGTTCACTTTTTATGAATTTGCCCCTATTTTATATAAAGAAACCGAAAATGGAAAGATTAAAGAATAATGGCACAGTTCGCACTTCCTAAAAATTCAAAAATAAAAACGGGACAGTTGATTGACGCATCAAATGGCTCTGAGAATAGTAAGATTTTTAAAGTCTACCGTTACGATCCTGATTCTGGCGATAATCCGCGCTGGGATAAATACAAAATTGATCTTAACGCCTGTGGTCCAATGGTGCTGGATGCCATCATTTATATTAAAGATAAAGTTGATAGCACGTTGACATTCCGCCGCTCATGCCGTGAGGGGATATGTGGATCATGCGCAATGAATATTGACGGAACAAATACATTGGCCTGTTTGCAAGCCATTGAAGATGTAAAGGGGGAGGTGCAAATATCACCGTTGCCTCACCGTCCCGTGGTCAAAGACCTTGTTCCTGATGTAAACAAAATTTACGAACAATATGCTGAAATTCAACCATGGTTAAAAAACAACGATTTGCCAGAAGATGGTAAAGAGCGTCTACAAAGTGCCGAGGATGCCAATTTGCTAAACGGCGGCGATGGTCATGGGCCTGCGGCTTGTATTTTGTGTTTTTGCTGTTCAACGTCATGCCCAAGCTATTGGTGGAACGGCGATAAATTCATGGGTCCGGCTGTGTTGCTTCAGGCGTATCGCTGGATTGCTGACACACGTGATGATGCCACTCAAGAGCGCCTTGATGCGCTTGAGGATCCTTTCAAGCTGTATCGTTGTCATACAATTATGAATTGTACAAAAACATGTCCGAAGGGATTGAACCCCGCGCTTGCGATTGCTGAGATTAAAAAGCAGATGGTCGCAAAGGGGTAAAGTTAAAAATAAAAGAGGGGCGTTGCCTCTCTTTTTTATTTTGCGATTTTATTTTGCGGGGGGTGCTTATAAGGGATTGAAAAAATCTCTTTGCTTTTTGTAAAAAGTGGTTTATTAAATTCAACTAATTCCCCTATATTAAATGTACTTGGCAACGCTCACAAAATAGAGCTTACAGGGTTTATGAGGAAAGTTTAAATTAAAGCATAGGTTTAGGTAGATTATGGCGAAGACAGACACAGCGAAAACGGGGACAACTAAAAACCCTGTGACGTTTGCAAAAGAAGTAAAATCTGAAGCAAGAAAAGTTACGTGGCCAACAAAGGATGAAACAATCAAAAGCACAATTGCCGTGTTTATTATGGTTGCTTTGGTTTCTGCGTTTTTGTTTTTAGCTGATCAGGTTATGGCTTTTGTCATTCGCCTTATCTTAGGTTTGTAATTAATTTCAATAATTTTTGTTTGAAAATATAAAAGGAAAATATAATGGCTCATCGTTGGTATGTACTTCACGTTTATTCTGGTTTTGAAAAGAAAGTGGCTGAAGCAATCACAGATAAAGCAGCGCAAAAAGGTTTGTCTGACTCAGTAGAAGAGATCATGGTACCGACTGAAGAAGTTGTTGAAATGCGTCGCGGTAAGAAAGTGAGCGCAGAGCGTAAATTCTTCCCTGGGTATGTGTTGATTAAGATGGAGTTGAATGACAATCTTTGGCACTTGGTGAAAGATATTCCAAAAGTTACAGGTTTTTTAGGTGCTAACAATAAGCCTGCACCTGTGAGCGAGAAAGAAGCGCAGCGTCTGATCCAACAGGTTCAAGAGGGCGTTGATCGTCCAAAACCAAGCGTTACGTTTGATATTGGTGAAGAGCTTAAAGTTGTTGATGGGCCGTTTGCGTCATTCAATGGTTTCGTTGAGCAGATCGATGAAGATAAACAGAAGCTTAAAGTTTCTGTATCGATCTTTGGTCGTGCAACACCAGTTGAGCTGGACTACACACAAGTCGAGAAAATCTAATTGCGGTATACGCTCTGGCCTGCCTGCTTTTAGAAAAGGGCTTGATTTATAAGGCCGGAGTGCTTATAACCCATTTGAATTCGTGGAAAGTTGTTTGAAGTAAGACCTTTCAAAGCTGTACCACGGAGCCTCATGTTTAAACAATAAGGAGGAAAACATGGCAAAAGAAGTAACAGGCAAGATCAGCCTGCAAATTCAGGCGGGGGCAGCGAACCCGTCTCCACCAGTTGGTCCAGCGTTGGGTCAGCACGGTGTAAACATCATGGAATTCTGTAAGGCGTTTAACGCGAAAACAGAATCTATGGAAAAAGGTATGCCTGTTCCTGTGGTTATCACAGTATATGCAGACCGTTCATTCGATTTCATTACAAAAACACCACCTGCAAGTTTCTTGATCAAGAAAGCTTTGAAGCTAAAATCTGGTGCAAACAGCCCATCTAACGAAGTTGTTGGTAAGATTAAGCGTAAGCAGCTTGAAGAAATCTGTAAAATTAAAGAGCCTGATCTTAATGCAAACGATATGGATGCTGCGGTTAAGATTATTGCTGGAACATGTCGCTCAATGGGCGTCGAAGTGGAGGGCTAACTTATGGCTAAAATTTCAAAATACATGAAGAAAAACTACGAAGCTGTAGATCGTAATGCGACATATTCTGTTGCGGATGCTATTAAGATTCTCAAAGATTGTTCTAAAGGACGTAAGTTCGTTGAGCAGCTTGAAATCTCAGTTAACACATCAGCTGACCCAAAGCATGCCGATCAAAACGTGCGTGGCACAATTGAACTTCCACACGGCACTGGTAAAACAGTACGTGTTGCTGTGATGGCTGCGGATGCAAAAGCAGAAGAAGCGAAAAAAGCAGGTGCTGACATTGTTGGTTCTGATGATTTGGCTGACAAAATCAGAGCGGGTGAAATGGATTTCGACCGCTTGATCGCAACGCCGGACATGATGCCTAAAATTGGTCAGCTTGGTAAAATCTTGGGTCCTAAAGGCCTAATGCCAAACCCTAAATTGGGAACTGTAACTATGGATGTTAAAAAGGCTGTTGAATCAGCGAAGGCGGGATCTCTTGAGTACCGTGCTGAGAAGGCTGGGATCATTCACGCAGGTGTTGGTCAAGTTAGCTTTGATGATTCAAAACTTGTTGAGAACGTAACAACGTTTTTGACAACAATCCAAAAGGCACGTCCATCAGGTGTGAAAGGAACTTTCATTAAGAAAGTGACTTTAACATCATCAATGGGTCCTGGTATTAAAATTGACCTTGATAGCCTTGCTGCTTAAGTTAGTTTTTAATATTTATAAATAATTTCTAAGCCCTTCATTTTCTGAGGGGCTTTTTTTGGTAAAAATCAATAAAAATAGGCTTAATGTCGTTTTAATGGAAAAAGACTCTTGACAGGTGGCTATGGATTCTCTTATATGCACTCATCTTTGTCCAAGACCGCAGGGGCCGTATATTATTGAGGCTTGATTATCCTGTGTAGATGAGAAAAAAATATAAAGCGAAATACACAAATTTGTGAGGAAGCTTTTGATTTTCTTTTTTGAAGTTTTGGATAGGGTGCTTGGGAAAGCATCCTTTTTTATTTTGAGGTTATTTTATAAGGAGACGCACTATGGGATTATCCCGCGCTGAAAAAGAGCAAGAAGTTGCAACATGGAATGAGAAATTCCAAAATGTTGAAGGTGTTGTGGTTACACAATATTCTGGATCTACAGTTTCTGAGATGCAAGAGCTTCGTAGCCAGCTTCGTGAAAACGGTGCTGAGTATAAAGTTTTGAAAAACAAGCTTGCAAAGCTTGCGATCAAAGGAACAAAATTTGAGCACCTTGATGAGATGTTCAAAGGCCCTACAGGTGTTGCGATATCATCTGACCCTGTTGCGGCAGCAAAAATTACTCAGAAATTTGCTGATGACCACAAACAGTTTGTGATTATTGGTGGAGGACTTGGTGAGAAACCTCTTGATGTGGCTGGCGTTGAAGCGCTTTCTAAATTGCCATCTCTTGATGAAATTCGTGGGAAATTGGTTGGCCTTATTCAGGCGCCTGCAACGAAGGTTGCTGGTGTGCTTCAGGCACCAGCTGGTCAATTGGCGCGTTTGTGTGGTGCATACGCAGCAACTGGCGAATAATAATTAAAAAAGACTAAAAGACTAAATACAGCATAAAGGAGATTATAACATGGCTGATATCGAAAAAATTGCAGAGGAACTATCAACACTAACAGTTCTTGAAGCTGCTGAACTTGCAACACTTCTAGAAGACAAATGGGGCGTTTCTGCTGCTGCACCTGTAGCTGTTGCTGCTGCTGGCGGCGCTGACGCTGGTGCTGCTGCTGCTGAAAAGACTGACTTTGATGTTGTTCTTAAATCTGCAGGCGGAAACAAAATCGCGGTGATTAAAGAAGTTCGCGGAATCACAGGTCTTGGCTTGAAAGAAGCAAAAGATCTAGTTGAAGGTGCTCCTAAGCCATTGAAAGAAGGCGCAAGCAAAGAAGAAGCTGAAGAAATGAAAGCTAAGCTTGAAGCTGCTGGTGCAGAAGTAGAGCTTAAGTAATTTTAGTCTTAATTTTTAATAATTTTAAATTAAGGCAACATTACTAGTGGACAAACGTAAAAGTTTCCGTTAATTATCCAGCCAAAGTAGGCGAAGGATCGATATGATCCCTCGCCCCTTTGCGTTATATGAACATAATTTGTTTTTATAAAAATTTTGATAAATAGCTTGGTCTAGCGTGCGTTATGCGCAAAACACCAATGTCTATTTTGTAAGTAAATCGTCGTAAGCTGGCCTTTATAATGTGGCAACATAAAGGGTTTAGGTGCGGTAGATTTAAGTCTTAGGTATATGAAGAAAAGGGCAGAGCCGTCATGAGTGCACAAACAAAACCAACCACAAATCCTTCAGACATCGCCAACAGTTATACAGGCCGTAAGCGCCCCCGTAGATCACATGGTAAGATCCGTGAAGCGATTCAGATGCCAAACTTGATCGAGGTTCAGCAGAACTCATATGCAACATTCTTGCAGGCAAATACACCTGCTGATGAGCGTGAAGTGCGTGGGCTACAAGAGGTTCTTGCAAGTGTTTTCCCAATTAGTGATTTTAATGGCTTTGCTGAGATTGATTTCGTATCTTACGAGCTAGAGCAGCCTAAATATGATGTTGATGAGTGTCGTCAACGTGATATGACATTTGCGGCGCCTCTGCGTGTTACACTTCGCTTGTCAGTGTTTGATGTTGATGAAGAAACTGGTTTAAAATCTATCCGTGATATTAAAGAACAAGACGTTTATCTTGTTGATATGCCATTGATGACAGATACAGGAACGTTTGTTGTTAACGGAACCGACCGTGTTATCGTTTCTCAGATGCACCGTTCTCCTGGTGTGTTCTTTGACCATGATGGTGGTAAAACACACGCATCTGGTAAATACTTGTTTGCTACACGCGTTATTCCTTACCGTGGTTCTTGGTTGGACTTTGAGTTTGACGCTAAAGACATTTTGAACGTTCGTATCGACCGTCGTCGTAAATTGCCTGTGACGACTTTCATGCGTGCTCTCTATTCAGATGCGACAATCGCATATATGGCTGAATGTGAAGAAAAAGGTATTTCTCCTGACCCATTAAGAATTCAGGGTATGAGCAACGAAGATATTCTTTCGACGTTTTATGAGACAAAAACATATTCAACAACGAAGGCTGGCTGGAGTACAGAGTTTATTCCTGAAAGCTTCCGCGGTGTAAAACTAACAAACGATCTCGTTGATGCAAAATCTGGCGACGTTTTGGCTGAGGCTGGAACTAAAATTACGCCACGTGCTGCTAAGAAATTGGTTGAGCAAGGCGTAAGTGATATCGTTGTTCAGGCAGAAGAACTTGTTGGCCAATATGTTGCAAAAGACTTGATTGATGAAAAAACAGGCGTTGTTTTATACGAGGCTGGTTACGAAATCATTGAAGAAGATTTAGAAAAAATTGATGGTCTTGGTATTCAAGAGCTTCCAATTCTTGCTATCGACCACGTGAATGTTGGTGGATATGTCCGTAATACACTTGAAGCTGATAAGTGTGATACACGTGAAGAAGCATTAATTGATATCTACCGTGTTATGCGTCCGGGTGAGCCACCCACAGTAGAAAGCGCGCAGGCGTTGTTCGATTCATTGTTCTTTGATCCTGAGCGTTATGATTTGTCTGCTGTTGGACGTGTGAAAATGAATGCACGTCTTGATTTGGATGCGCCTGATACTATGCGTGTTCTTCGTAAAGACGATATTATCGCTATTTTGAAATACCTACATGGCTTGAAAGATGGTCAAGGTGAAGTTGACGATATTGACAACCTTGGTAACCGTCGTGTTCGTTCAGTTGGTGAGTTGATGGAAAACCAAGTTCGCTTGGGTCTGCTTCGTATGGAGCGAGCGATCCGCGAGCGTATGTCATCAGTTGAAATTGATAACTATATGCCACATGATTTGATTAACTCTAAGCCTGCACAAGCAGCTGTTCGTGAGTTTTTCTCATCATCACAATTGTCACAGTTTATGGACCAAACAAACCCATTGTCAGAAATCACGCATAAGCGTCGTTTATCAGCATTGGGCCCTGGTGGTTTGACACGTGAGCGTGCAGGATTTGAAGTTCGAGACGTTCACCCAACACACTACGGACGTATGTGTCCAATTGAAACACCAGAGGGACCAAACATTGGTTTGATTAACTCCCTTTCAACATTTGCTCGTGTGAACCCATACGGCTTTATCGAAAGTCCTTTCCGTAAGGTTGTTGAAGGTAAGGTGACGGATGAAGTTATTTACATGTCAGCAATGGAAGAGGCGCGCTACACTATTGCGCAGGCTAACTCTGAGCTGAATGCAGAAGGTGGCTTCGTTGCTGATCTTGTTTCATGTCGTAAAGGCGGAGAGAACGTTATGTCGACGGCAGAGCAAATTGAATTTGCTGACGTGTCTCCAAAACAGATTGTGTCTGTTGCGGCCTCACTTATTCCGTTCTTGGAAAACGACGATGCGAACCGTGCCTTGATGGGGTCAAACATGATGCGTCAAGCGGTACCATTGTTGAAAACAGACGCACCTCTCGTTGGAACAGGTATGGAAAATACTGTTGCTCGTGACTCAGGGGCTGCTATTACAGCGCGTCGTGGTGGTGAGATCATTCAAGTTGATGCAAACCGTATCGTTGTTCGTGCAAACGAAGAGCTTCGTGCTGATGAGGCGGTTGTCGACATCTACAAGCTTTCTAAGTTCCAGCGTTCTAACCAATCTACATGTATTAACCAGCGTCCACTTGTGAAAGTGGGAGACATGGTTCGCTCAGGCGATATCATTGCCGATGGTCAGTCTACAGAACTTGGTGAATTGGCCTTGGGCCGTAACGTTCTTGTGGCGTTTATGCCTTGGAATGGTTACAACTACGAGGACTCAATCCTTATTTCTGAGCGTATTGTTCGTGACGACGTTTATACTTCGATCCACTTGGAAGAGTTTGACGTTATGGCGCGTGATACGAAGTTGGGTGCTGAAGATATCACGCGTGATATTCCAAATGTTGGTGAAGAAGCCCTTAAACACCTTGATGAGGCAGGTATCGTTCATATCGGTGCTGAGGTTTCTCCTGGTGACATCTTGGTTGGTAAGGTTACACCAAAAGGCGAAAGCCCTGTTACGCCAGAAGAAAAACTTCTTCGTGCGATCTTTGGTGAGAAGGCTGCGGATGTTAAAGATACATCATTGCGCTTGCCACCGGGAACAACAGGGACTGTTGTTGAGGTTCGCGTCTTTAACCGACGTGGTGTTGATAAGGATGCCCGTTCATTGACAATCGAGCGTGAAGAGATCGAACAACTATCTCAAGACCGTGATGACGAGCGTCGTATTCTTGAAGACGGTTTCTACAGCCGTTTGGAAGAATTGCTTATTGGTCAGGAAGTTTCATCTGCACCAAAAGCTATTTCACTCAAGAAAGGTGCTAAGATCACATCTGAGGATCTTCATTCAGTCGAGAAACGCGGTCTATGGCGTCAAATCTCTGTAACTGATGAGAAAGTTATGGAAGAGATTGAGGCAATCGGTCGTACATTTGATGATGCGGTTGACAACTTAAAGGCACGTTTCGAGTCAAAAGTTGAAAAACTTCAGCGTGGTGATGAGCTTCTTCCAGGCGTTATGAAGATGGTTAAAGTCTTCGTTGCGATAAAACGTAAGATGCAGCCAGGTGATAAAATGGCGGGTCGTCACGGAAACAAAGGGGTTGTATCGAAGATCTGCCCAGTTGAAGACATGCCATACCTAGAAAATGGTCAACCAGTTGATCTCGTATTGAACCCACTTGGTGTTCCATCACGAATGAACGTTGGTCAGATCTTGGAAACACACTTGGGTTGGGCTTCAGCGGCTCTTGGTCAGCAGATCGGGGATTTGGTTGATACGTTCCAAAGCAAGAAGGAAGTGACAAAAGAAGAAAGTGCGAAACTGCATGATAAGTTGAAAGAAGTCTATGGTGACGCTGAGTATGATCTGAAAGTTAAAGATTCAGATGATAAACAGGTTATCGAGATGGCCAACAATCTGCGTAAAGGTGTGCCGATGGCAACACCCGTATTTGATGGTGCTGATGAAAACGACATCACATCGCTTCTTGAGCAGTCAGGTTTGAACGGTTCTGGTCAGGTTCGCTTGATCGATGGACGTACGGGTGAACAATTCCACCGTGATGTGACAGTTGGATACATGTACATGTTGAAACTTCACCACTTGGTAGATGACAAAATCCACGCGCGTTCAATTGGGCCTTACTCGCTTGTTACACAGCAGCCTCTTGGTGGTAAAGCGCAGTTCGGTGGACAGCGTTTCGGAGAGATGGAAGTGTGGGCATTGCAGGCTTATGGTGCAGCATATACACTTCAAGAGCTTCTTACTGTTAAGTCTGACGATGTTGCTGGACGTTCGAAAGTCTATGAATCAATCGTTCGTGGCGAAGACAACTTTGAAGTTGGGATTCCTGAATCGTTCAACGTTCTCGTGAAAGAGCTTAAAGCCCTTAACTTGAATGTCGAAATGAACGAAACGGCCGTCATTGAAGGAGAGCAGGGCGATGTGATTGAAAACACAGCGACTGAAAAAACAGAAGGGCAACCTGAATAAGGTTGTCCAGCCGTGCAGGGGGCTGATGCTTGGCCCCCTCATGCAAGATGCGAGTAGAAATAAAGATTTTATAAGTCCGAAGGGAAAAAACGATGAATGAACTGATGAACCTTTTTGGTCAACCGACTGGTCCACAAAGCTTTGATACAATCCGTGTCACAATGGCCTCTCCCGAGCAGGTACGCTCTTGGTCATTTGGTGAAGTGAAAAAGCCTGAAACGATTAACTATCGTACTTTTAAACCAGAGCGCGATGGTTTGTTCTGTGCCAAAATTTTTGGCCCAGTAAAAGACTACGAATGTCTTTGTGGTAAATACAAACGTATGAAGTACAAAGGTATTATCTGTGAAAAGTGTGGTGTTGAAGTCACACTTACAAAAGTTCGTCGTGACCGCATGGGTCATATTGATCTTGCATCACCTGTTGCGCATATTTGGTTCCTTAAATCACTTCCATCACGTATGGGTTTGATGCTTGATATTACGCTTAAAGATCTTGAGCGTGTTTTGTACTTTGAAAGCTTTATTGTTATTGAGCCTGGTATGACAGCCTTGAAGCCGATGCAGCTTCTTACAGAGGAAGAATACCTTGATGCGCAAGATGAGTATGGTGATGAAAGCTTTGAAGCTGGTATCGGAGCGGAAGCCCTACAAAAGATTTTGGGTAGCCTTGATCTTGAAGAAGAGCGCGCACAAGTTGAAATCGATCTTTCTGAAACAAAATCAGAGGCTAAGCGTAAAAAACTAGTGAAACGTTTGAAACTTCTTTCTGCATTTACAGAATCTGGCACACGTCCAGAGTGGATGATCCTAAGTGTATTGCCGGTACTTCCACCTGATTTGCGTCCTCTTGTTCCTTTGGATGGTGGTCGTTTTGCGACATCAGACTTGAACGATCTATACCGCCGCGTTATTAACCGTAACAACCGTTTGAAACGTTTGATGGAGCTTCGCGCACCTGACATTATCGTCCGTAACGAAAAGCGTATGTTGCAAGAATCTGTTGATGCTTTGTTTGACAATGGTCGTCGTGGACGCGTTATTACAGGGACAAACAAACGTCCGTTGAAATCACTTTCAGACATGTTGAAAGGGAAGCAAGGTCGTTTCCGTCAAAACTTGCTCGGTAAGCGTGTTGACTATTCTGGTCGTTCAGTAATTGTTGTTGGTCCTGAGTTGAAACTACACCAATGTGGTTTGCCAAAGAAAATGGCTCTCGAGCTCTTTAAGCCGTTCATATACAACAAGCTTGAATTGTACGGCATGGCAACAACTGTTAAAGCTGCCAAGAAAATGGTTGAAAAGGCTCGTCCAGAAGTTTGGGATATTCTTGAAGAAGTTATTCGTGAGCACCCTGTTCTTCTTAACCGCGCGCCAACATTGCACAGACTTGGTATTCAGGCATTTGAACCTGTCCTTATCGAAGGGAAAGCCATCCAGCTTCACCCCCTCGTATGTACAGCCTTCAATGCTGACTTTGACGGTGACCAAA
>DDIM01000014.1 GCA_002338525.1 Micavibrio sp. UBA1850
ACACCTAAGCGATCGGCGCATTTTGTTA
Organism: Micavibrio sp. UBA1850; assembly: GCA_002338525.1. Taxonomy (GTDB): domain Bacteria; phylum Pseudomonadota; class Alphaproteobacteria; order Micavibrionales; family Micavibrionaceae; genus UBA1850. The sequence continues at coordinate 29 of DDIM01000014.1, forward strand.
CGGCTTGTGGGGCTAGGATCAGGCTATTGTTTGCGTGAACTGCTACGCCGGCCAAGCCACTCTCGGAGATGTTTTGAATTGTGTCTATGCCGATAGTCGGTAAATCTAAATCTTTGTCTTGTTGAGGTTTACAGGCCTTAACCAAAACTCCCTTATTCTTAGATTTTTTCAAAAGTGGCTTTACGCGTTTAATGAGGGCATCTGTTCCCTCTACGCCTTCAACACCGATGACAACGCCATCTTGAATGACGACAGCCTGCCCGATGTCTAAACGGCCAATTTCTTGTGCAATCATCATCCCATGCTTGATGTCGCTTTCATTGACTTTTGAAGGTGAGAGCGTGCCAAGCGTTCCTTCGCCAGTTAATATATCATCAATAAAGTCATGCACGCCGTGCATCGTGAAGCCGTCTTTTGCAATTTCTTGTTTAACAGCAGAGAGAAGATCACTATCCCCTAAAGCTCTCAGACTATGTCTTGCAAAAAACTTTGTTGCACGAAAATCCGGTTTCATTTGTCGAATTGAGGGGCGTTTTATTCCACCGCAAAATACAAGGTCCTGAACATCATTACTTTTTAGCCAATTGATGTTTTTCTGCAAAGCCCCTAAATGCGTCCAGATATGGTCTAGCCCCTCGACCAGTTCATGGTCTGTATGACCATCAAAGGCAAGAATGTAAGGCGTAATATTTTGTTTTTGACAGGTTGCGACAAGTAAATGCGGAAGCTGTCCACTTCCTGCAATAATCCCAAGCTTAGAAACTGAGCTTAGCTTACTTTCTTTTGCTTTTGAGGCTGACATAAGGGGAACCTTGATTTGGCTTTTGCAAATTCGATGATTTTTTGTACTGATTCATTGTCTGAATATGCATTGCCAACCGTGTCTATACGATTGTCCATTGTATCTTGACCAGAAAACAATTGAGAAAACGCCTTTTGCATGAGACGTATATCTGCTTTTTCGTAACCATTGCGCTCTAAACCAATAAGATTTAGCCCTGCAAGGAAAGCACGCTCGCCTTTAACACGGCCATACGGAATAACATCGCTTTCAACACCTGACATACCACCAATGACGGCGTAATCGCCAATTCTCACGAATTGATGGACAGCAGACAAGCCCCCAATAAGAACATTATTACCGACCTCTACATGACCGCCCAATGTTGCGTTATTTGCCATGATTACATTATTTCCAACGATACAATCATGTGCCAAATGCACACCCACCATAAACAGGCAGTTGTCTCCTGTTCTGGTTTCCATAGCGCCATCTTTTGTCCCTGTATGCATTGTGACATGCTCGCGGATTGTACAATTCTTTCCAACAATCAAACGAGATTTTTCGCCAGCAAATTTTAGATCCTGCGGCGCCATACCAATGGCCGCGAAAGGATATATTGTTGTCCCCTCACCAATATTGGTTAGCCCATCTAAGCTCACATGCGATTTTAACGTCACATTGTCTCCCAAGGTTACGTCTGCACCGATGACGCAATACGCACCAATAGACACGTTGGCACCTATTGTGGCGTTAGGATCGATAATTGCAGTTGGGTGTATGGTGTTATTTTGATTCATAATATTATGATCTTATCCATTTTATGTGGCAGCAGACAGTCACATGTTTTTTCATAGTGTTACATGCAACTGTTTAGCATTTAGGTAGTGTGATATAAGGCAATATAATTACTTATCCATAATCATTGCACTGAAAGTTGCCTCAGCACATAACTTGCCATCAACTTTGGCTGTGCCTTTAAACTTCCATACCGTGCCGCGTGAACGGATCACTTCGACGTGAAGATGGATAGCATCACCAGGAACAACCGGTTTGCGGAAGCGCGCTTCATCAATTGTCATGAAATAAACAAGCTTGCCTTCGGCCTCTTCACCCAATGTTTTTACAACCATAATTGCAGATGTCTGCGCCATGGCTTCAACAATTAAAACACCAGGCATGATTGGCGCATTAGGAAAGTGCCCCTCAAAATGAGGCTCGTTCATTGTAACATTTTTCAATCCTGTTGCTGATTTACCCGCTTCAAATTGAATAATACGATCAACTAAGAGCAAAGGATAACGGTGGGGTATCATCTCCATGATGCGCACAACATCAAGGGGTTCAAATTCAGTATTATCTTGTGTATCTGTTTGTTCAGTCATAATTATTTTCTCACTGCTTTGTTTAAGAATGCTACTTGCTTCATATTTTCTTTAATTGGTTTTGCGGGGCTTCCCATATAAGTTTCACCATCAGGGATATCACGCATCACGCCTGATTGTGCGGCAATCTGGACGCCAGAGCCAATTTTCAAATGACCTGTAATGCCCGCTTGACCGGCAACCACTGTATAATCCCCAATTTGTGAACTTCCAGAGATCCCAACTTGTGCAACAATGACACAGCCACGCCCAATTTTAACATTGTGGCCAATTTGCACTAAGTTATCTATCCACGCACCGTCCCCAATTGTTGTGTCAGGGCCTGCGCCTCTATCAATCGTTGTGTTGGCACCAATTTCACAATGTGTCCCTATAATGACACGACCCAATTGTGGTACCTTTACATGCCCAGATGGATCAATTGCAAAGCCAAAACCATCTTGACCAATACATGCGCCCGTATAAATACGAACATAATCACCCATAATTGTGTGAGATATTGTTGTATTTGCCCCAATACGACATCCCTGCCCTATTTCAACAGCACGTCCAATAACAGCATTAGCTTCAACCCATGAATTGTCACCAATCACTACGTTTTCACCAATCACAGCGCCTGCTTCGATACATACATCATCACCAATTTTAGCAGATTTCGCAATAATGGCGCGCTCCGAGATATGAGACGCTTTTGGCGCTTCTTTAGGATAGAAGGCTTGTGCCGTTAATGCATAGGATTTATAGGGGTTTTGGCTAATCAATGCGATCACCCCCTCAGGCACAAGCGACAACATTTCTTTGGATACAAAGACAGCGCCAGCTTTTGTATCTTTTAGCTGATCCTTATACTTTGCGTTATCAAGAAAGCTTATCTGGCTTTTATCCGCTTCGCTCAAAGATGCTACATCCGCAAATTTTGCGGCGGTGTTTGCGCTTGTATCATCACTGTGAGCACCAGAGACCTCTAAAATCTCGGAGAGTGTTTTTTCACCAGTATTATCGAAGAAACGTTTATCAGCCATTTTGAATGTCTATGTGCGTGAGTTAATTTTTAAATGGAATATCTTTGACACTTTTGTTCAGACGTTCCATTGCCTCCGCTGTGATGTCAGAGTCCTTTTCGACGATGACAACACTTTGACGTGAAAGAACAAGTTTGTATTCATTTTCAGCGGCGATATCGCCGACTACTTTTACGACGGCTGTGCGAAGTTTTGTGTGTGCCTCTAACGCACTTTTTTCAAATGCTTCACGTTTTTTAGCAAATTTTGCCTGCTTGTCTTTAAAGCTAGATTCAAAGGCCATTACTTTTGCTTTAAAGGCTTCTTCACTTAAATCGTCTCTTTGCTTCATGATGTCTTGCTGCGTAGCTCTGAGTGATTTTTCTTCCTTTTCGATCTCGGCTTTTAATGCATCGCGAGATGACTTCACCTTTTTTGTTAGAGATTTTCCTGCAGTTGAAAGCGCCTCTAATTGTTGAATATCAACAACAACAGCCGAATTGATGTCTTGTGCATTGGCTTGAGATACAGGGCCTGCAATAAGAAGCCCTAAAGTTAAAAACAACCCGAGAATGTTTTTAGTATTAAAATTCATAGTATGTACTTTCTTAATTTTAGAAACTTGTTCCGAATGAGAATCTAAATGATTCCTCTTCATCAAATTCTTCACTTGCATAAGGAATAGCGTAGTCAAAGCGCACTAAGCCTAGCGGTGAAACCCAAGATAGACCAACACCACCAGAGGCGCGGATTGAGTTTTCATCAGCCAGTCCAGCCCCTGTCTCATCATCTGGCTCCCATAGAGAACCAAAGTCTGTAAAGGCATGCCCTTTAATACCCAGCTCCTCAGGAAGACCTAGTGGGAAAGATCCTTCAAATGATCCGCGGTAGAAATAGTTTCCACCCAATGCATCGTCAGTCAACGTATCACGAGGCCCAACACCTGCATTTTCAAAACCACGAAGTGTTGAACCACCCAAGTAGAAACGCTCGTTGATTTGAACGCCTTCACCACCGATGCCCCATATACCCCCGACTTCACCAAGCGCACTCAACGTAATTTTTTTAGTAAGAGGATAGTAGTAACGTGATCCAACGCGGCTAGAGATGTAGTTCGCATCTCCACCAACACCGGCATACTCTGTATCAAACCACGCCTTAACACCATCTGTTGGGAATAGTCGACTATCAAGATTTGTATAATCTAACCCATGTGTGATAGCGGATGTAATGCGCTCGCCTTCTTGGTCACGAATGAAACGAGAGGCCGTGTTTTCAACATCCGTAATCTCGTTTTGTTCAATACGATACCCGAAGTTTTCACGAAGATTTTCTGAGAGAGGGAATCCAAATCCAAATCCTCCACCAGAACGTCTTTGATCATAAGAACTTTCATCTTGGAGGTCTCGTGTAATGTGGAATGCGTCTACTGTCGCTGAGATATCACGGTCCATAAAGTATGGCTCTGTCAAAGAAAGGTCAAACTCTGTGCGCTCTCCAGCAATTGTTGCGGCCGCTAAGAAGTCCTGCCCCTTGCCCAAGAAGTTACGCTCGCGAAGACGAATGTCTCCAAGCGGTCCATCATTTGTAGAAAATCCAGCCCCGAATGAAATCTCACCCGTTGATTTTTCAACTACGTTAACGTCTAAAACTTGTTTGTCAGGCGCGCTACCAGGTTTACGTTTGACTTCTACATTTTCAAAATAGCCCAAATCACGGATATTTTGCTCAGACTCTGCCAATTGTGATTTTACAAGAGGGTCACCCTCTGACATTTCAAACTCACGACGTACAACTTTGTCCATTGTTCGAACATTTCCGCGAATATTGATACGCTCAACAAATTGTGGACGTGTTTCCGCAACATTAAAGATAACGTGAACCGTATTATTTTGTGTATTTCTTTTTATGTCTGGAGACACGCGAACGAAAGGATAGCCTTCGTCTTCAAGCGCGTTAACAAGCGCGTCAGAGCTTGATTCAACGAGTCTTGCGCTGTACCAATCACCGGCTTCAACGTCTAATGTCTCTTTCAATCCTTCGCTACGATAGCCTTGGATCGTTGAGTGGATCATCGCATTAGACACACGATAACGCTGCCCCTCATCAACAGTGAATGTCATAAAGAAGCTTTCTTTATCCTCTGAAAGTTCCGCCACTGCAGATAGAATACGAAAGTCAGCATAGCCTTCATTTAAGTAAAAGCGACGTAGCAACTCTTGGTCATAAGCAAGACGATCGGGATCGTAACGGTCTGAAGACGATAAAAAGCGATACCATTTATTTTCTTTAGAAGAAAGCTTAGAGCGCAATTCACCATCGTCGAAGGCGCGGTTACCAACAAAACGAATACCCTTAATCTCAGTGACCTCACCTTCTGTGATTTCAAACACAAGGTTTACACGGTTTTGATCAAGCTTGATAAGCTTTGGATCAATTTGCGCAGAAAAACGACCGCTTCTTTTGTAGATTTGATAAAGGCGTGATGTGTCACTTTGTATTTTTGTACGTGTTAAAACCATACGAGCACGCATACGAATTTCTTGAAGCAACTCTTCGTCTTCAATTTTATCGTTTCCCTCAAATACAATTCTGTTCACGATTGGGTTTTCAATCACATTTACAATCAGTGAACCGTTCGACTCACGCACGGTAACGTCTGCGAAGAACCCTGTTGCGTACAAAGACTTCAAAGAGCGATCCAAGGTGTCTTGAGTGAATGTATCGCCCTCAGTTACAGGCAAATAGGTTTTGATTGTGGCCACTTCAACACGCTCTGCGCCGCGCACATCGATTTTCGATATAACCTTGGCGATCGCATTAGAAGTTGTTGCAACAAACGCCACTGTAAGTACGAGCACAACCATAAAGCCGCGCAAAAAAGAATGAATCATTATAAACCCTTAAAAGTAAATTAGAAAAAATCCACCTTATCTTTTATAGGAATATAAAACAGAAAACAACCCTTTGCGGGCTGATTACTGACATCTAATAATGTGCTGGTTAACGCAGCCTAAAGAATGAGCTGAAGTATGTCGTTTAGATTAGCAAATACCATCAAAAATATGAGGAATGTCATCCCTGCGCGAAAGGCATATTCTTGTGTTTTTTCTGACACAGGTTTACCCTTCACTGCTTCAACTGCGTACATGACCAGATGACCACCATCAAGCAGTGGAATTGGAAACAAGTTAATCAAACCAAGATTAATGGATATCAATGCTGTAAATATGATAAGCGCTATCAATCCTTGCTGTGCCATATCACCTGCAAATGAGGCAATTCTTATCACGCCACCCAGTTCAGTTAAGCTTCGTGTTCCTGAAAAAATTTGCCCCATCGCACGCATAGTATCGACTGTCACACCCCATGTATATGACACACCCTCGCCTAACGCTTCCACAGGGCCGTATTTTACAGTGGTACGGTATGGGCCGTCGACCAAAATCAGCGCATCAAACATTGGGCTTTCTTGATCTGCAATCGAGGCATTTGCCTCCCTGCTTGGTGCAACTTTAAATGCCATATTATCATCGGTTGTCGATTTAAATTTTACCGTAAACTGATTATTGAGATTTTTATCTATGGCTTGACGTGTTGCTGCAATATTTTCTTCATTCATTGCAACGCCGTTAATTTCGTCAATTTCACTGATTAAAAAGCCACTACTGGGCCCTAAAACACCAATACGGCCAATCTCTTGATCAAAACGGCCCTCAATGACAATGCGCTCAGGTTTTACCGTCAATGTCTCCTGTTCACCATCTCGATCAACAAGAAACGTCATCTCATCATCAAGGGCAATCGTCACAGAGCGTGTTATATCGCCAAAGCGTCGTGCCTTTTTACCGTTAATTTCTAAAACACGGTCATGCGGCATAAAGCCGGCCTCTTCTGCTGGACTTCCAATCTGTACGGCCGTAACAACTGGTGCGACCTCGACCTTACCGTTGAAGGCAAACAAGCCTGCCAATAAAATAATAGCAAATACAAAATTGATCCCTGGGCCTGCGGCAACAATTGAGGCGCGCTTCCATACAGGTTGCGTGAAAAAAGCAACTTTTTTGTCTTCTTCAGAATATGCGACCGCCTCACCATGGCCTGCGCTTGCAGGATCGGCATCGCCAAACATTTTTACGTACCCACCAAGTGGCAGCAGAGAGAATTTCCACCGCGTGCCATTCTTAGCGGTGTAGCCCCACACTTCCTTTCCAAAACCAATGGAAAAAACTTCTACGCGAACGCCACACAGGCGTGCCACGATAAAATGTCCCCACTCATGAACAAACACAAGTATTGTTAATACAAGCAAAAAGCTTGCACCGTATAACCATACATTTTCAAAAAACATTTGCGCAAATGTGAAAAAAGCATCCATGAGTTATTCAGTCCATTTCTATTTCATTAACTGTAACGCGCCTAAGCGGCATATGATTTGTTTAAGTGGTCACGACAATACGTTCGCACAGTTTGATCCAAATCAATAACCTCTTCAAGGCTAGATATTTTATTGTTGTAATCTCTTTCGAGTGCGTGACGAATGATATCTACGATACCACCAAAAGCTATACGATTTGTTAAGAATGCTTCAACGGCAATTTCATTTGCGGCGTTAAACACTAATGGGGCGCACCCACCCGCTCTTAGAACATCATAAGCCATTGCAAGTGCAGGAAATTTTTTCACATCGGGTTGTTCGAATGTTAATTGTGAAAGAGCCTTTATATCTAGATGACGCCCACATGTCTCAATACGCTCTGGATAGCCAAGCGCATTTACAATTGGTGTCGACATATCCGCAGCTCCCAATTGCGCAAGCACAGAACCATCACGATATTGCACCATTGAGTGAACAATTGATTGTGGATGCACCAACACATCAATTTTACCGGCATTGAGACCAAACAAATGGTGAGCCTCAATCACCTCAAGCCCTTTATTGACCATAGAGGCACTGTCTACCGAAATTTTTGCCCCCATTGACCAGTTAGGGTGAGCGATTGCTTGTTCAGGTGTTGCCGTTTCAATGTCAGACTTTGACCATGTGCGAAACGGTCCGCCTGAGGCGGTCAAGACGATGCGTTCTATAGCTTCGCGGTTTTGTGCCTCAAACACTTGGAAAATTGCGTTATGTTCGCTGTCCACTGGCAAAATGGTTGCGCCGTACTCTACGGCCGTTTTCATGACCAATTCACCTGCAGATACCAAAGGCTCTTTATTTGCAATGG
>DDIM01000006.1:0-8349 GCA_002338525.1 Micavibrio sp. UBA1850
TCGTCAAGGGCTCTGGCGCGGACGGCGACAGCATTGAGGTGTCCAACATCAAGTTAGACAATGACGCCCTCGACATCAATAATTTCGAAGAAGCCAAAGGCGGCACAGTCACGAGTGACAGCCTTGTTTTAGGTAAGGGCGAGTATATCGACTATAACGCACAAGCCAGTGGTGACATCACAGACACCCAATATGTTGCCCCGCAATCAGGTGCAAAGGTTCAGGCGGTGATTACAGGGACTGCAGGCGATGATCGTCCATTATATGGCACAAACGAGGCTGGCGGTGATGTGATTGATGCGCTCGCTGGCAATGACAAGGTGATTGCAGCCGATGGGAATGATACTGTGAATGCCGGTGACGGGAATGATTATGTGTCTGGTGGGAATGGCGATGACATCCTTAACGGTAATGCCGGCAATGACAAGATGTATGGCGGCAATGGCGATGACACCCTCGATGGCGGGATTGGCGCGGACAAATTGTACGGCAACAACGGTGATGACACAATTAACGGCGGGGACGATAACGATACGCTGTATGGGAATGCAGGCCAAGACACGCTCAATGGTGATGCCGGCGATGACCGCGTAAGTGGTGGTGCCGATAACGACCAGCTATTTGGTGGGGCAGGCAACGACCAGCTGTTTGGTGGTGACGGCGATGATGAAATGCACGGCGGAGATGACAATGACCGTATGCTTGGAAATGCCGGAAACGACACCATGTATGGTGATGCTGGAGACGACAATATTGACGGCCAAGAAGGCAATGACACAATTTATGGTGGCAGTGGATCCGACACAATCGATGGCGAAGAAGGCAATGACACATTACTAGGCGATGGTGGCGATGATTACATCATCGGCGGACAGGGCGCAGACATCCTCACCGGGGGTGCTGGTAACGACGTCATGTACGGCGGTGGGATTAGCTCATATGATCAATATGTGGTTAGAAACTCATCCATCTATGGCACATCAGGTGTTTGGTTTAGTGAACAAAGCCAGAGTTTTTATACATACATAACAGGTACAGCAAATGTTGCCGATGCCATTTCAAACGCTAATGCAGCGTTATTAAATGGGGCATCTGGCCACTTGGTGAATATCACAAGCGCATACGAAAACGCATTTATAAATAATATAGTTGGCGGCAGCGCAATATGGATAGGCGCAAGTGATGCCAATGTTGAAGGCCAGTGGGAATGGCTAGGAGGAGCTGAAGGGGGAACATATTTTTACGATCAAACAACACAAAGCGCCCTAGGAAGCAATTACGAAAATTGGAACAATAACGAACCTAACGATTATGGTGCAGGCGAAGATTACGCAGAATACAGAACCAATGACGTGTGGAACGATCAGCAGTCTGGAAACAGAAGATATGTAATCGAGTGGGATGCGGATGATGTGATTGCCGATAACAGTGCAGATACACTTAACGGTGGTGCAGGAAATGATACACTTTACGGCGGTGGCGGTAATGACACCCTCAACGGTGGTAATGATGATGACGTTTTGTATGGACAAGACGGTGATGATAACCTTCAAGGGGATTCTGGAAATGACGTCCTTTACGGACAAGATGGCGACGACATTTTAGATGGTGGTGCAGGCAATGACCATTTATTTGGCGGAACGATGGGGATAAGCAACACTGTTGCTATTCATGAAGGCTTCAAAGTGGATGCTGCGGGATTTGCTTACGCAGATGGGATTTTTGGCTCTGCAGGTAACTCAAACAATTATGCAAGTGGTTCGCACGATTTATCTGATGGTCAACATTCAAACGGATCGTTAGAAATTGTGCTTGGTGGGGTAGATAGTGCTGCAGTGAATAGTATGTCTGGCGGATGGCAATACACGTTTACACTGGCAGAAGACTTGGTCGATGGCGTGCTTAATTTTTCATTCCGAGCTTTTGAAACGGGTGCAGGTAACGACAGATTTGACGCAAACGAGGATCTTTTACTGGGGGCTGCAATAGACTCAACCTTTTACAGTAATACAGGCAATAACGACTTCTTTAGAGTTCTGGCACCTGACAACGGATATGATAGCGGGTGGACTGATATTTCACTAGATATCGGTACGATCGCGGCTGGGACTCACACACTTACGTTAGGTGGGCTTTTAACGCGCAAAACATTTATAGATGAAGAGATGACGGTCAACTTTGATAACGTTTATGTGGGAACCGATATAGCCGCAACTGAAAATGATCAACTTGCTGGTGGTGCAGGCCAAGACACATTATACGGCAGCACAGGAGATGATATATTTGTATTTGAGGCCAGTAGCGCTTTTGCACAAACTGATGAGATCGTCAATTTTGATATAACAGCCGATATAATCGATGTGTCTGACATCATCTCAGGGTTTTCGGGAAACATCAGCGAATATATTAATTTTGTGGATTCTGGCGCAAATACACTCGTGCAAGTTGATAGTAACGGTGGTGGAAATAGTTTTGCCACAATTGCGCAAATCAGTGACATCACAGGCCTTGATGAAGGGCTCCTTTATGGTAATGGTCAAATCATTGTATAGTTTAAAAAGAAGATGAAATAGGGTTATTGAAGTCAGTAAAGAAAGTCTTCGTAAGCAGTTTTTAACTTCTTTAAGGTATGCTAATATTTATGAAACAAAACATTGATGGTTTTGAATAATTATCGTCTAAGGGGTGTAGACGCAGGGGATATAATGATTTTAGAATCGCAGAGCTTTTTAGAGCAGTTTTTTTTAGTTGGTGAAATACCACTCACAGCTGAATCCGGGGTATATGTATGGCCTCTTGTCATCTTGTCTTATCTTATCGCGTCATTTGGCTCTTTTGCGGGCCTAAGACTAGCCTTAAACATTCGAAATTTTGAATCAACAAATCATAAACGTGCGCTCCACATAGGCGGTGCGCTTACGTTTGGTGCAGGTATATGGTCAATGCATTTCATAGGCATGTTGGCTTATGACATGGATATGGTTCACAAATATGATTTTGGGCTAACGTTTTTATCCATGTTGGTCGCGGTGGTCGCCGCCTATGGTGTCCTGCTTGTTATAGGAAAATCAAATCTTACAAAACGCTACCTTTTCTTTGCCCCAATTTTTTTAGGCTTAGCTATATGTGTAATGCATTACACAGGCATGGCGGCCATGGATATGGATGCAGATATTTTTTATGTCCCGTGGCTATTTGCATTATCCGTCGTTATTGCGATTTCAGCCTCGGCTGCAGCTATTCTTATAATTTCGGCTCTGACCAAAAGCAAAATTAAACATAAGGTTGCGTGGGAAATTGTCGCGGCTCTTGTAATCGGTGTTGCCATTTGTGGCATGCACTATATGGGAATGGCGGCAACAATTTTTATACCCCATGCAGATTGCAGATATGACCTAAATCAAGACTTTACCGAACTAGCATTATCTGTAGGCGTAGTGAGCACCATCATTTTCTCAGCGGCTGTAATTTTAAGTCTATACGTACAGCAAAATAATGATGAAACGAACCCGTATAGCTCGGATGAGTGGGGCATTTATTCAGGGTCGATGGTGTTTATCCAGTTAGCGATCTTATTAAGCTTCTTTCTTGTTCTTTTGGTCGGCGCCTATATTGTAATGAATAAAAATACAGTCAATCAAAAGGATGGATACACACTTATAAATGCGGCAAGCATACAGCGCACAGAAATAGACAGCTACATGCGATATGTGACGTTAGCGCTCAGTGAGAATAAATTAGGAAATAACGTCGCGCGCGATGAATATATGGATAAAGCCAACATCGTAAACCGAAAAATAGAGCAAAACTATTATGCGTTGTTAAATGGCGGTGATGTCATATTGGACTTCAGTGCAGATAATATACGACAAATTCAAGGCGTAGAGGATCTAGGCATTAGAAATGCCGTGCAACGCGCGCAGGAAATGTGGAATATGCTTGAAACCGATGTGTCGTCTGTCACCGGATTTCAAAACGAGTCATCTATACAATCATGGAACTACAGTAATCTAGAAGACCGGGTTCGCAGAACTCTTAAATACCAAGATGTTGTTGTTGAAAAAATGCAAGAGCATTTGGAATCAAGAAATAGAGATATCTTAAGAAAACATCATACTTTTCTTGGTGCAGGTGTATTTGTCTTTTTGCTATCTTTGCTCTATGCCAGATTTTCAATAGCTGCACGCATAGATGAGGCAAGAGAAGAAATTCAAAAACATCAAACCAATTTGGAAGAGCGTATTTCGGAACAGACGCAAGATCTGCAAGAGGCTATTATTGAGATTGAAGCAGAAAAGCTAAACGCAGAAAATGCGAATAACGCAAAAAGCGAGTTTCTGGCAAACATGTCGCATGAGCTTCGCACACCATTAAATAGCATTATTGGTATTTCGCAGCTTGGCGCTCAAGATGACGCGATGCCAAGTGAGGTTCGTGATATGGCCTCGGCTGTGCATAGGTCATCATTGAATCTTTTGACAATCGTAAATGACATTTTAGATTTATCAAAAATTGAAGCCGAGCAAATGAAGCTAGAAAAAATAGGTTTTGATTTCAAAGATGTCCTAAGTAATGTGTTCGAAACACTAGCCCCTATAGCCAGTGTAAAAGGTTTATGGCTAAACTATCACTATAACGAAGATGATGCAGCGCTCATTGTTGGTGATCCAACACGATTGGGTCGGGTATTAACAAATTTGGTTGGAAATGCCGTTAAATACACGGAGGCAGGCAACGTCGACATATATGTGGATTTCAAAGACCTTGGCGATGATAATATTGTCTTAAAATGCAGGGTTGTTGATACAGGAATTGGGATATCAAAAGACAAACAAGGCGATATATTCAAAAAGTTTTCTCAAGCCGATGATTCAACAACCCGACGTTATGGCGGAACAGGTCTAGGGCTTGCGATCACACGAGAACTTGTCGAAATGATGAACGGCACAGTCGGTCTAGAGAGCACAGTGGGCAAAGGCTCTGAGTTCTGGTTTGAAATAGAGTTCAAAAAAGCAAAACAAAACGATCTTGAAAATATAAATGCTCACGAGGAAGATACAACAATATCTGAACGCGGCGAACGTTCTCAAAAAAATAAAACATATGCCGGAAAGGCGAAAATTTTGGTCGCCGAAGACCATGAGCTTAACCAACTCTTTATCAAAAAGTTTTTATACCGCTTAGGCTTTACAAACTTTGATATTGTCGAAAATGGCGAGCAAGCCGTAAGCGCCTACAAAACCGGTGCTTACGATATCATCTTGATGGATTGCCACATGCCGACCCTAAACGGCTATCAGGCAACGAAAGCTATTCGCCTGCTGGAAAGCGGAACGGACGAACACATTCCTATCATTGCTTTAACGGCAGATGCTATGTTGGGGACGCGTGAAAAATGTTTGCAAAAAGGTATGGACGAATATCTTTCAAAGCCAATTGATAGCCGAAAATTACGCCGCATTCTCAGCAAATGGTTTATCATTGATGACGGCAAGCAATAATTATTGAGATATATACCTTTTTTAAACCCGCTTTTATCACACATGTATTAATTTAAAGCTTTTGAATTAACCTATGAGTCCCGAGGATATGTATTCTTGACGATTGTGCGTGTGCGTGCGATAACCCTTAATCAATACATTTGTGATTTTAAGGAGAAAATTTCATGTTTTTAGACAAAGTCGCCATAGGCAAAGACGCACCTAACGATGTCAATGTGATTATTGAAAATACGATGGGGGCCTGCCCAGTGAAATACGAGTTGGACAAAGATTCAGGAATGATGTTTGTCGACCGTTTTGTTCATACACCAATGTTTTACCCTGGCAACTATGGCTTTGTACCTCACACACTGTCAGATGACGGTGATCCGGTAGACGTACTTGTCATGAGTACACTTCCTGTAATCGCAGGCGCAATTTTGCCAGCTCGTCCTGTGGGCGTTTTAGAAATGGAAGACGATGGCGGACAAGACGAAAAAATCATTGCCGTGCCGACAACAAAGATGTTCCCTTATCACGAAAATATCAACACAGTCGAAGACTTGCCTGCGATACAACGTGAACAAGTGGAGCATTTCTTCACACATTACAAAGACCTTGAAAAAGGAAAATGGGTTAAGATTAAAGGATGGCAAGGTGTCGATCGTGCCAAACAATTAATCCAAGAAGGCATTGAGCGCGCAAACAGTAAAAAGGCTGCCTAACAATCTGGCTCTTGTAACAAGCGTAGACTTTATATATAAAACGAAAATAGATTAAAAAATTAAGGAATTTAAAAATGCAAAGAACATTCTCAATTATCAAACCTGATGCAACTCGTCGTAACTTGACAGGTGCTGTTACTAAAAAATTAGAAGATGCAGGTCTTCGTGTTGTAGCGTCTAAACGCATACAGATGACAAAAGAACAAGCTGAGGGATTTTATGCGGTTCATAAAGACCGTCCATTCTTTGGCGAGCTTGTTGAAATGATGACATCTGGCCCAGTTGTGGTTCAGGTTCTTGAAGGTGAAGATGCGGTTGCGAAAAACCGTGAAGTTATGGGCGCAACAAACCCAGCTGACGCAGCAGCAGGCACAATTCGTGCTGATTATGCTGAAAGCATTGGTGCTAACTCAGTACACGGTTCTGACAGCTTGGAAAATGCTCAAATCGAAATTAAATACTTCTTCAACGAAGACGAAATCGTTGGATAATCTGTTTATTGAGTAGATTAATTTTTTTTAAAAGCGGGCTTTAAAGCTCGCTTTTTTTATTGCCATTTTTTCAAGAAGCGAACGGCTTGTTTGATGTCTTCATCCATCTGAGCTTTTAGATTTTTAATGGTTTCTGGAGGTGTGTTACCAGACATAACTGCGTTTTCTAACAAAGCAGCCCTTCCACTTAAGCCAACAAGTCCGAAGTTTCCAGCCATTCCCTTCATATCGTGTGCACGTGCCCGAATAAGATCGATTTTTGCTTCATTCGCCGCTTGTGACAGCTGGATAGAAATTTCTTTAATTTTCTCAATAAGCTCAACGACCATTTCGGTAACCTCTTCTTGTGGCAAAGCACTTTTGAGAGACATTAACGTTGAGGGGTCAAAATGCGCAGGATTATATCCGTCTTGGCTATCGTCGCTGTTCTTATCGCTGGAGGTAGGGGCCGCATCATCAATACTCAATCCTGTATCAAGCTCATCAAACTTGTGGCTTTGAGGGCGGGGGGCTCCCTTGGTTAAGATAGGGTCTGACTCATCGATTTCTAACGAGGAGCGCACGCCAGTTTTAAGGGCGAGGCTATTTTCTGGTGTAATAATCTCGGCTTCTTTTTTCGGTGCTTCATGAATGGCCATATCAGTCATGTCTCCCAAATCATCCATAGCACCGTCAACGCGCGCAAATGGGTTCTCGTGGACAGACGACATCTGCGCCTCTCTGGCAAATGGGTTATCACTATCAGGCGTCTTACGAGGCGGCGTGGCGGGGGTTGCAGGCGTTGACAAATTGTTATTCGTTTTCTTATCGCTCTCAGTAGTTTGAACATCAGTGTCTTTACGTTCTGTCTCATCTTGAGGCTCAATGACGTTATTATTTTCAGGCGCACGCGCAGGCATGTTTTTTTCTACGTCTTCTAAAACCTTTTGAAGGGCATCTACATCCATAGGTTTGGCGAGATGCCCATCCATGCCAGCCACTCTGTAACTGCTAATCTGCTTTTCGTCTGTATTTCCAGTTAATGCATAAATCGGTAAGGCTTTATTGCTGAGCTTCAGCTCTTGACGGATAATTCTTGTTGTCTCAACGCCGCTAATGCCAGGCATTTCAATATCCATTAAGATCATATCAAAATCTTGTGCTGATTTTTTCAACGCGGCAATGCAGGCGCGCCCAGACATGAAGGGTGTAATTTGATGAGGAAGGGGCGCCATGAGCCCTGCAACCACTTTTTGGTTAATTTCATTATCATCAACAACCATAATTCTCAGCGCAGGCTCAGAGCTGCTTGTGGTACTGGAAGAAGAGGCTTGTGTGTCGGGGGTCACATCATTTTTTTGTATTTCGATGTCGGTGTTTGCTTGGATTTTTGCAGGGGCTTTTACGGGACTTTTCAAAGGGGCTTTTTCTGCTGCTTTTTGCGCCATTATCTTTTGTTTTTGCGTGGCCGAAATGAGCACGGGTGGCACGTCACTCTCGTTAGCTTTGCCAGATTGCATTGTTAATGAGAAAAAGAAGTTACTTCCTTCATCCGGCGCACTGTTAATACTGATTTGTCCACCCATCGCATTGATAAGTTTTTGGCATATTGCAAGCCCCAGACCCGACCCGCCATATTTACGGCTGGGGCTGCTGTCTGCTTGACTGAAGGGG
>DDIM01000006.1:8515-8730 GCA_002338525.1 Micavibrio sp. UBA1850
GGCACCCCCCACCCCCGCCCCGCCATATTTACGGCTGGTGCTGCTGTCTGCTTGACTGAAGGGATTAAAGAGGTTTTCTTGTACTTCTTTAGGGATACCAATACCCGTATCTTGGATGGCAAAATACATAAGGTGTCCGTCTTCCTCTGTCTCTAAGCGCTTGGCTTGCAAGGATACGTGCCCTTCATCTGTAAACTTGATGGCGTTGCTTACAA
>DDIM01000006.1:8925-116747 GCA_002338525.1 Micavibrio sp. UBA1850
GTAAACTTGATGGCGTTGCTTACAAGATTAAGAAGTATTTGTCTGAGGCGGGTTGGGTCTCCATAGAGGAACTGAGGAGTGCCTTCTTCTACCTCCAGTTTTAGGTCAATATTTTTTTCATCTGTACGCCCAACCATAAGGGACTGTACGTTTCTAAGAAGGTTAAACAAATCAAACTCGATGTTTTCGAGTGTCATTTTTCCAGTGTCTATTTTTTCAAAATCAAGAATATCGTTTAGCAGTGTCACCATGGCATCGCCTGAATCACTAATTGTGTTTACGTGATCGTTTTGTTCATGATCCAAGTCAGTATTACGAAGTAGTCGAACCATACCCATGATGCCTGTCATCGGTGTTCTGATTTCATGACTAATGACGGCAAGGAAAGCAGATTTGGCTTGGTTGGCGTAGTCGGCTTTTTCCTTCTCTTTCTTCATTTCTTCTGTGCGTTGAATATCTTTATCGCGAAGCGTCTTCATAATCTCTCTTTCGCGCTTTAAAACTTGCACAAGACGAGAATTGTCAAACCCCTCCTTTATCTCTTCTACCTTGGTTGCAAGATCGGCTTGCTGTTTACTTTGACGGCGGTCTTCGCCTCGTCTAATGCCTCTACGACGTTCGCGTTGAGATATGCCCATGATCCAAGCGACCCCACCACCAAGCACACAGCTAAGATACGCATGGAGCAAATATGGAAGAGAGGGGAGTAATTGGGCATAACTAAGACTTGTAAGGGTGGCACCAACACCTACGGCAACCCAGCACGTAAGCGTAAGCAAGTGGGACTTTTTAGTCGATGAAATATACAAGAAGGTATAGGTGATACAGCACGCAACAGCGCAAAGTAATATCAGCGCCAAAATAATCATAAGCGCCAAAGTCTGATCAATTTCAATATGCGGAAAAACACAAATCGCAACAAGGGCGCACAGTGATGCAAGGATACTGAAGTTAGGAAATGGGTATGTGATGCGCGGCGCATTTTGAGAGCGCAGCAATAGTCGCTGTATAACTGTAATAATCGGCATCCATGCAACAAACAGAGCCGGCAATAGCATTGAAAGGCTTGTAATGTTGTAAATATTTATAAAAATCCCAAACGCCAAAGACCCCCATCCCAATAAGGAAAGCGCAGTAATATATAATGGGAATTGGACGACAAAAACAAAAGACAGCAAAACAAGGCCGATCCCAAATCCAGCCAGCAAAAGCGGCGCGAGCGCAGACGAAGTATCATGAATAGAGCCATAAGAATAAATTCGAGGCATATAAGCACCATAATCGGCTTCTAAACCCGAAAAGGTAACGCTCAAAAGGTAGGGGCGGTTTTTTTGTAAGTTTATAATCTGCTGTGTTTGATTTTCACTCAGCTCATATAACGGTTGGCGCGTAATCGTGTTATAGAGCCTTACAGATGAATAGCGGGGTTTTGGTAAAAAAGCCGAGGGCTCAAAATCAACAATCCACTGTGATTGATTGGTGTCGTTAATGACAAGAAACGTAAATGTGCTTTGATCTTCACGCATAATGCTTGCGTTAGGAATGGGAAGGCTTTGCGGAGATCGAAACTGTGTGAGCGCGTCAGACAATGTGCCCATACTTTTATAGGCTTTATTCGAAAGGCTGTAAGCAGACTGCACGTCATTAAGAAGAAGTAGTGAGGGGTGCTGATAAGGGTCAAATGGGAAGTTACGAAGTGCTTGGGACCCGTATCCGGCAATGATGGAAGGATCGCCAGCAGAACGCGAGACGTTTTGCGAAAACGAAACACTTGATATGCATAAGCATAAAGCACTGATTAAAAATAAAATTATATTCTTCATGACAATTCCAAAAGACAGCATACGCTAGAAACTCTTAAGGAATTATAAAGGGCTTTCTACAAAAGGAAAAGAGCCATTAAAATAAGAATAACAGTTACAAAACCGCCCATATATTTTGCAGCTGTCATGAAGTGTGTCCACATGATTTGTGATTCATTAATTGCATCTTTATCAGCCATCTGAGCGTCCTTTAAAGTATTCTTATGTTGGTTTTTGTTTCTGTTGAGTGTCGATGATACATCGTTCTCATAATTGTCGTCAACGCTGTCTTGAAATTTATGCCGCGCAACAATAATTATGGCTTGCTTGTAAGCTTCATGTTCTTCGACCAAAACCTTAGCCGCAAGAGAGTCTTCTGTTTCCTTTTTAGAGATTTTAACGCTTCGTTGTACGATAATTTCGCCTGCATCCATCTCGGGAATTACGTAATGCACGCTACAACCTGCTTCGCTATCACCCGCATCAATTGCGCGTTTGTGCGTATCCAACCCTTTATATTTTGGCAGCAAAGAAGGGTGAATATTAATAATGTAGCGTCCCCAATGATTTAAAAAATGAGGGCTTAGCAGGCGCATAAAACCAGCCAGACAAATCAGGTCAACTTTTTCATAGGAAAGCGCCTCGAGGAGGGCGTCCTCATATGCCGTTTTACTGTCATAATCTTTGTGCGACAAAACAGCATAGGGAATGTTGTATTCTTTCGCGTAATCTAGGCCGCCCGCTTGCGGTTTGTTGGATATAACGCACGTGACACGCGCTGGAAACTCTGGTTTCTCACATGCTTCTAAAATGGCTTTCAGGTTGCTACCGCGCCCCGATATAAAAACACAAATATTTAATTTTGGATCAAGGGTTGAGCTCATTTTAGGTGAACGCTCTGATTGTCATCTTGAATAATACGGCCAATTTCAAAAACACGCTCGCCTGCGTTTTGTAGGACTTTTGAAACATCGTCCTTGTCGGCGTTGCGAACGATTAAAACATAGCCAATACCGCAATTAAATGTACGGCACATCTCTTTTTGGCTCAGTTGACCGGCCTCTTGCAACCATTTAAAAATAGGTAAAACATCCCATGATCCAAGATCAATCTCTGCGCCCAACCCTTTAGGGAGAACGCGGGGTATATTTTCAATAAGTCCGCCGCCTGTGATATGTGACATACCTTGTATGGCATTTGTTTGCCTAATGGCTTCTAAAACAGGTTTTACATATAATATTGTTGGTGTCAGGAGGGACGCACCAAAGCTCGTCGATGTGTCATAAGGTGCAGGGCTGTGATAGTCGAGGCTTTCCGTATTATCTATGAGTTTTCGTACTAAAGAAAATCCGTTTGAGTGAACGCCCGACGAGGCAAGCCCGAGGATAACATCCCCATGTTGTATCGTCTCACCTGTGATAACCTGATCTCGTTCTACCGCGCCCACCGCAAACCCAGCAAGATCAAAATCATCATGTGAATACATGCCAGGCATCTCTGCTGTTTCGCCACCAATCAATGCGCAGCCAGATTGTTCACATCCTCTTGCAATACCAGATATAACGTCTGCAGCGGCGTCAACGTCCAAGGCACCACATGCGTAATAGTCTAGAAAGAAGAGTGGCTCTGCGCCCTGCACAAGCAGATCATTTACACACATAGCCACAAGGTCAATTCCGACCGTATCATAGTGCTTCATGTCTATCGCTACTTTTAACTTTGTTCCCACGCCATCTGTGCCTGATACAAAAATGGGGTCTTTAAACCCTGCGGCTTTAGGGTCAAAAAAGCTGCCAAATCCACCAAATCCGCCCATGACGCCTGTGCGGTGTGTCGCCTTTATCGAGGGCTTTATGCGTTCGACAAGTGTGTTTCCCGCTTCAATATCAACACCAGCATCTTTATAAGCATCTTTTTTCATGGTTATTTTTTATGAATTCTTATCATTTGTTTTTGAACTTTTCACTATTCCAAGCTATATCTAAAGCCATGATCATGATCTTAAAATACACACTTGCAACTCTTGTTGTTCTTCTTACCACGATTGCCGTAAATGTAAATAGAGCGGATGCACAATCGAGCGCATACACAAAGCAAAAAAGCTCTCCTTTTATCGTCAAGAATATAAAAATTGACGTCACGGCTCAAAACTCAAAATCAGCACGAGACAAGGCGTTTAAGCAAGCCCAAGCTGAATCTTTAGAGGTTCTAATGGAACAGCTCGACAGCAGCGGATATGACACAGCGTTTCTGCGCCAAGCAGACAATAAAGTGATTGCAAACACGATCAAAGATTTCGAAATCTCAAATGAGAAAATTTCTGCTGTGCGTTATAAGGGCGACTTTGTATTCCGGTATGACGAAGAAAAGCTCTCCCAATATCTTTATGGCAATTACGCAGGATATAATGGCACATACGGCACATATGGCGCATCTGCGGGCCAGCAAGCCTCTAATGATCACGGGTTCAACCCTCCCTTTTCGGCACAAAATACTGACCGTGTTTTAGTGCTTCCTTTTTTTCAAGCCAACGGCGGGGCGTTAACATTATGGGAAGGGCAAAATCCGTGGCTCGCCCTATGGTCTCAACGCACAAATGATAACTTGATGGCGCCCATTGGCGATTTATCAGATCTTCGAGACATTTCTGATGAACAGGCATTGACCTATAATCCAGAAAACATGGCGCGCCTCGGCACACGATATCAGGCTGATCGCGTAATCATCCTCATTTCCAACTATGAAGGCGCGGCCGTGCCTCAATCAAATAGCGCTATGGCACAGGGGAGATTGAGAGTCAGTATGTATGACACGGCACGCGGTCGCCCTGAATTTGTAAACGATATAGTGATAGATGGGGGACAGCATCAAAATTTTGGTGAGGTTTTAAACGCCGCTTATGTTCAATCTGCAAATATGATTGCAGGCATCCATCCTATTAAAATGGTTGGGCAAAATGCAAACAGCCAAAATGCCCAGTACCAAAGCTCTTATGAGCGCGCGAGTGAGCGCGCGAGCGCGCAAGGCTATCAATCGACCTTGCAGGCGCGGCTTGAATATACGTCTATGCAGGATTGGTTAAAAGCACAACAGATGATGCGCAATGTTGCAAACGTCAAAAAGATAGATGTATTGTCTCTTACGCCTCGGGTTGCGGAGGTAAAACTCAATTATGTTGGAACCATAGACGACATTGCCACGGCAATGATGGAGAAAGGCTATAATATACAGCCAACAACCAAGACAGGCCGCTACCTGATATATTCAGGACGCGCCGCCGCTTATAATCAAAACGGAGGCATGGTGTACCGATGAGCCAAATACCATCTAATCAATTTCATAACATGGTGATGAGCCGAACATTATTTTGGCTATTTATCGCCAGCTTGTTTGTGGCATTCCTTTGGATGTTCAACAATGTGCTTTTACCGTTCATTCTCGGATTTGCGGTTGCCTATCTTTTAAATCCCATCATTTACAAGCTTGAGAAGTGGAATATTAATCGTAAGCCAGCGAGCATCATTATACTCAGCTCGTTCTTTTTGTTATTAGCCATTGTTATCGCCGTTGTTTCGCCAATTCTCGTACGGGAAATGGGTGCGTTTGCCGAAGAGCTTCCCAATTATATCGATCAAATCCAAGCGTCCGCACAACCGCTTGTAAACTCATTACAGGCGCAATTCGGTCTATACTCTAATGAAGACTTGATCGAAAAAATTCAGCCCTATATGGGCAAAGCAGCCGAGACAAGCGCAGGCTTTTTAAAGACTGTCGTATCTGGTGGTGTTGCGATTTTTGACTTCACACTGGCTTTGTTTTTAACGCCAATCGTTGCCTTCTTCCTTATGAATGAATGGCCTAAAATTACTGCATGGATATATGACATTATGCCTAGAGATCACGAAAAAACACTCAAAGGACTTCTTGCCGAGATTGACCAAAAGCTATCAGGATTTATACGAGGTCAACTGAGTGTTTGCGCTGTATTAGGCGTGCTGTATGCCGTGGCACTTATGATTGCAGGGTTAAAATATGGCTTTTTTATTGGCTTGATGGCCGGTGCTCTTTCCATCATTCCACTTGTGGGATCAATTGTGGGGCTGATCGTAAGTGTGATGGTTGCATGGTTCCAATCGGGTGACATTGTATATGTGAGTATCATCGCGGTCATATTTTTTGCAGGGCAAATCATTGAAGGTAACTTCTTAACGCCTAAACTTGTAGGAGATAGCGTTGGGCTGCATCCTCTGTGGGTTTTGTTTTCCTTAATGGCAGGGGGCGCAGTGCTTGGCATTTTGGGAATGCTTATCGCGGTTCCTGTGGCGGCTGTCGCAGGGGTATTGCTGAGCTTCTTTATTTGGAAATACAAAAATAGTAGCTTTTATAAAAAGACACCCGAAAATAAAACGGCAAAAAAATCAGTACAAACATCTAAAAAGAAATAAGTTATGAGCCGCAGTGTAAATATACAAATCCCCCTTGATTTGGGTTTCCGCGAAGCGATGGGACGAGATGATTTCTTGGTAGCGCCATGCAATCAAGAGGCTGTGGCATGGATAGACAGATGGCCTGAATGGCCTAGTCATATTTTAATTCTGCATGGGCCAAGCGCAAGTGGAAAATCTCACTTGGCAGCTGTTTGGGCTGAGCGTACAAATGCAAGTTTTTGGAGTCCTGATGATGTCGTGTCTGAAAAAACGTGCCAAAACCATAAAGCCATTGTAATTGAGCGCGCAGACTTGCTTATCGGGGATAAAGAGGCGGAAACGAAGCTTTTTCATTTATACAACATGGCTAAAGAAGAGCAGATGCATATATTGTGTACAATGGCACAGCCCCCCTCTCAGTTATCCTTTTGTGTTGCCGATCTCAGCTCTCGCCTTAGAAGCGCACAATCAATAGGCATATCAGAACCAGATGATGCGCTATTAAGTGCTATAATTGTTAAGCTGTTTTTGGATAGGCAGATGCAAATATCGCCTGACGTGTTGCGCTATATTCTGCCACGAATGGATCGTTCATTTGTTGCGGCGCGAAGGCTTGTCACAAACGCTGATAAAATGGCGCTTGCCGCTAAAAAGCCCGTGTCTATTCCGCTTATGCGCCAAGTGTTGAGCCAGATGAACGATGATACTGTGCAGTAATCATATTGGTGATAGATGCGCTGGATAGCTTCAAATCACTCCATTTTTGAATATTGATATTAAGTACGGTGAACGTGCAGGGGCTGTAGCTCATCAATCTAACGTCATCACGATATTGCGCAAGTAAGCGAACCAGTTCATGTACGCTGGGATTATGCCCAACAAGCAGTGCTTTTTCGTGCGCTTCGCCAATATTTTGAATGGCTGCAAAGTAATCTCCCGCAGTGCCTGTGTATAGATTATCGGGCGTGTCTATATTTACAGTTTTTAAATCAAGGGCCTCTAACGTCATCTGTGTGCGTTTAGCCGGCGAGCAAAGCACATATTCTGGAATGTAGCGCTCTTTACCCATAACATGCCCCAAATGCGTAGCATCACGTATGCCTTTTTCGCTTAGCGGACGGTCAAAATCATCTAGATCTGGATGGCTAGGGGCTTCGGCGTGGCGGAGTATATAGATAGTTTTCATTAAAATGCTTACTTTGAAGTTTGAGGGACTAGTCCTTGAATTATACAAGAATATAGCCGAAGATGCGAAGCTGTTTTTCAATAACTATGAAATATAAAGTGCAAAATGAAATATCACGATATTCTTAATCACGCGTTTGAAGCCTGCTATAAATCGGCGCTTCCTAAAAATTGCCTGCCTTCCTATATTCCACAAACCCCACCCAATGGTAAGACTTATGTGATTGGCGCAGGTAAGGCAGCCGCAGAAATGGCCGCCATTTTTGAAGCGCATTATGCGCATCCGTTTGAGGGTATGGTTGTTACACGTTATGGACATGCCGTTGAAACAAAGACAATAAAGGTCATGGAAGCCTCACACCCTGTACCTGACAAAGCAGGAGAAGACGCGGCAAAGGCGATGTTAGCCTATGTCGAGCAAGCACGTGAAGATGATCATGTGATTTGCCTCATATCGGGAGGTGGATCGGCGTTGCTGACATGCCCTGTCGATGGGGTTCCTTTTGACGATATTCAAGATTTAAACAAGCAGCTATTAGGGTGCGGCGCCTCAATTACCGAGATCAACACTGTGCGTAAACACCTCAATCAGGCATTTGGCGGTAAACTTTTGAAAGCAGCGTCCCCTGCCAAAGTGATAACCTTGTCAATTTCAGATGTATCCGGTGATGACACATCGACAATTGCCTCAGGACCGACTGTTGGAGACCCAACAACGCTATCAGAATGTTTGGAAATTATTCAAAAATACAATTTGAATACAAGCGATGCAATTTTGACGTATCTAGCGGATAAAGTACATGAAACGCCAAAACCTAATGACGCGATGTTCGAAAACTCGGAATATCACTTGATTGCAACGCCGCAAAAATCATTAGAGGCCGCAGCCGCATATATCAAGGAACAGGGGTTTACCCCCATGATTCTCTCAAGCATGTTAGAAGGTGATACGGACCAAGTCGCCGACATGCATGTCGCACTGGTGAAACAAGTTATGCAGTATGAACAGCCTCTCAAGCGCCCCTGTGCCATAATCTCGGGGGGCGAGACAACGGTCACATTGCGTGGTACGGGAAGAGGCGGGCCAAATACGCAGTTCATGTTGAAGGCCGCCATTGAATTAAAAGGGCAAGACAATGTTTATGGCATTGCGTGTGACACAGATGGTATTGACGGAGCACAAGATAATGCAGGCGCGATCATTGATCCGGAGACATTAAAACGAGCACATCAGAAAAATATTGATGCCAAGGCATGCCTTGCCAATAACGACTCAGAGCTTTTCTTTCAAACAATAGGCAATCTTGTAACGCCGGGTCCCACATATACAAATGTGAATGATTTTCGCATGATTTTAATCACGAAGTGATAAGCGGCATTGTTTAGCAGCATTGTAGTGTAGAATTACTCTACAATTTTTAGCCATGCGATTTGGTGGCGGTCGAGTGTGACCGTCAATGTGTTGCCCTCTAAATTATACAACACATCATTTCCTAGAATGTTTTCAATTTTGCATCCTTGCTTAACGGTGATGGTTCCGCTTACTGTGCGTTTATGACAGTTCGTTAATGTGAGTATTTTCTCATCATTATGAGGGCTGGTGCGTAACACAGAATATATAGGGCGACGTTTTGCGTTGGCTTCGTAATGTACAACGCCCACTTCACATTTTGCATATGGACTAAAGGCAGAGTATTGACGACGCGTTTGGATAAGGTGTTTTTTACTATTGAATATCTTTGCGCGAAGGATTTCGTAATCCGTCACTGGATTTTCAAGTGCCTTGGCGAAATTCTCGGCGCTGACTAACCCTCTATTTTTGTTACGCCTATGTCCGGCGATATAGTATAGTTCATCTTCGTTCAAAAGTCCGGTAATCACGCCCATATAATCAGCAGGCACACAATGGGGCGCTGAATATATGAAAGATTGGGACGCAAGAAAACGGTCGACAATTTTATTTGTTTCTTCTGCTGTCAGACGGTTCCCCATCAATGCAGCATGTTCTGGTGGTGACATGGTCGCCTGTAACCATGTGATGCATGCCTCATAAGGCACACGCTTTTGCTTGCCGTTAATCACTTTACTTTTATAGTTGATGCCACCGCCACGACGCTCAATCTGGTGAAGCAACTCATCAAGCGCAGACGTACCGCGCTTAACATCTGGAACATCAGCCATCGGCAATACACCAATCCCGTCATGAGAATTTGTGAACGCAAGACCAATGCATTCGGGATCTTTGTTACGCTCTTGAGCCCAATCCATAATAGCCGACGCATCATTTTGATAGATTGAATATAAAGAAAGCGGTGCAGACGGGAATTCATATACAAGATGACCTTCGTCATGATTTTCGCCGTAGTAGGTTTTAATCACATCTTTTGTTGCGTTAACCTCTGGCACAAGCGTAAGCGCTGGAGCCACATCAGTGAAATAAGCACGTATAGCCTTCAGAACATTGTGCGTTTCTTCAATCCCAAATGAGTGCGTAGAGGCCTCTCGAGGGGCAATACCAAACATCTTCACGAGATAACCAACAGCATCTAATCGTACCCAGCTGGCGCCCTGGCCTATGAAATCTTTCACAAGTGCTTCCATTAATGCGCAAAACACCTTTGGGTTTTTGATGTTAATGTCAGCTTGTGTTGCGCTAAACGTACACCAAACATGTTTCGTTTCGCCTTTACTGTTTTGATACGCAATAAGCGGGTTATGCTCACGTGGGCGGAAAATAAGGTTCCAATCCAAATCTTTGATCTGATCTTCAGGGATTGTAACAAAGAAATCTTCGTAGCCTTCCTCATCTTCCAAGAATTTCTTGAACCAGTCTCCCTCAACGGAGAGGTGGTTAAGTACAAAATCAAACATCAATTCGGCTTCAATGCCGTCTAAATCTTCTGCTGTGCCGTAATAAGGATCCATTTTGAAGTCGAGCGCCTCAAAACCTCCATCGGCACGAGCCGCAGGCCCCTTTACGCCTTCATGTATAATAGGGCTTTTGAAATGTGGTAAAATATGAAGGTGTGAATATAAATCTGAAAGATGAGAATTGTAAAAATTCTGCAAACGCTTTGCAGGGCTTTCATCTGTTTCGCTGCGAATATGGTCAATATAGGAAATACATAGCGTTGTTTTTTCGCTGAAACGATCATGTTTTGTATAGTTTTTGGGAGCATCCTTAATAAATTGGGGCGGATTGTCACGAAGCCACTCGGCCAAATCTATGAGGTGATAACGGATCTCTTTCAGTTCACGCAACGTGTATAAACCGCGGTTTTTGCCTGCCCACTCGTTCTTTACAAGTAAATTGCCAATACGCTCTAGTGTGTCCTCAGTTAATGATGTGCCCTCAGGCGTTTTCACAGGTTTGGGAGACGATTGTACACTCATATTTATAACTCTTTGTCTTATTTGTATTTATAGCTTCACTGTGGCTATTTTTGTTTTTATAGTTTAGACAAAAGCATAGTGCTTACCGCCCATCTATACCGTTAGGAAAAAGTTTTATCAGGTCTCCTAAAATTTAGAAAGCACTTTATGTTTGCACTTTACGTAATTATATTATATAACATGGCCACATTTTAAAAATGACAAGGGTTTAGCTGAATGACAACACTGAAGCAGTCGCATAGACGTATTACTCAAGTTCCTATAATGGAAACAGCAACATTGGACATTGTAAAAAGCCATGTTGAAAACAGTGATAAAATGAAAGTCTTGGTTTTGCCAGCACTCTATCGAGAGTTTCAAAAATCTGATGGCGCGCAAAGTGCAATGGAGGGAATTCTTCCTGTTTTAAAAAATGCAGACTACATCGATCATATTGTATTGGGCTTAGATGGGGCAAATAAAGATCAATACCAAGAAGTATTATCTTTAATGAAAAAAGCGGACCTCCCGCAAAAATTGCATGTGTTGTGGAATGATGGCCCAGAGATTGCCAATTGGCGTGAATCACTGGCGTCTCAAGATCATGACAATAGACCTTTGGCCCCAAATAAAAAGGGGAAGGGGCGCAATGTTTGGGGATGTGCCGGATATGCTAAAGCCTTGATGGAGCAAGAAGGGGTTGCACCAGAAAACACGATTATCGCAATGCATGATACAGACATTGTCACTTATGATGAGTTTCTGGTTGCTCGATTGTTTCAGCCTATGAGTTTGGATCAGGACAATGAAACAAAATACGTGAAGGGGAACTACCCACGATATACGGACGAAAAGCTTAACGGGCGTGTAACACGTTTGTTTGGTCCACCTCTCATAGATGCGCTTGCGCGTTCAATTCAGGATAACCCTGAATACAACACGTCAGGTACAAGAGAGCTCGTGCATTTCTTTCGATCATTCCAATACATGTTTTCTGGCGAAATGGCATTTTCGGGAGATATGCTAAACGACATTGAATTGCCAAATGATTATTCAATGGAAATTAGAATTTTGGAGCAGGTTTACTCAGCCACAAATGATACGATGCCTAATGCCATTATGGATGTACAACTAGCAAACCGTTATGACCATCACCATCAGGGGATGGACGGCTTGGAAGAGATGACAACGCAAATTGCCGCAGCCTTATTTGATATAGTTAACAAAAAGGTGGAATTAACGGCGTTTGACGTAAATACGATTGCAAATAAATACGCAAATCGCGGAGAGCTTTTAGCCAAAAAATTTGGCCGTGTTGCCGAAATGAATGGGCTAAGCTCAAACGTCGATAAAGAGGAAAAGTCAGTAGTGACGTTTTCCAAAACATTATTAAAAGCGTTAGAGCGTGTTGAAGCAGGTCTAGAAAAGCCAAGCCATAGCTGGAGCATGATTTCACATGTTGCCCCTGACGCGACAACGAATTTGTATAAAGCGGTACTGAGAAGCGGAGGTATCTTGGAAAAAGATATCGCGACCGTGCATGGCGCAAACGACAATACTGCAAACGCGCCGGGATTTATCTCAAAGTTAACGAGATAACTAAAACCATGAAAAACCGTGAGGGTCAGACGATTTTAATTTGACCCTCAACAAGGCGAAGTCCAGTATCTCCCGCAATCAATGCAATGGCTGCGTCCCCAAAAACCTTCTTACGCCATCCAGTTAGCGCTGGAACGTCGGCTTGTGCGCCGTGGCGTGCCATGGCTTCTAAATCTTCAGAAGAGGCAAGCAGGCGAGGGGCAACATCGTTTTCTGCGGCTAAGATCTTCAACACCATTTTAAGCATCTCATAGGCCCCTTGATATTGTTTTGGAAGAGGCTTTTTCTTTTTAATCTCAGGGCACTCTTCAATAGGGATTTGATGCGCTGTTTTAACAGCATTTAGCAAAGCATGCCCTAAATCCTTACTTTCGCACCCTTTTGGGAAATTTCTAATACGAGTTAGATCTTGCGGCTTTTTAGGTGGATTGTATGATAAATCAATAATCGTTTCATCGCGCAAAATGCGTGTGCGCGGTACATCTTTTTGCTGCGCCTTTGCCTCGCGCCACGCTGCCACTTCCTTAAGAACAGCCATTTGACGAGGTTTTGGAGATTTTATTTTCAAACGCTGCCATGCCTCGTCGGGTTTGACTTCGTAAAGGGCGGGGTTAAGTAACGCCTCAGTTTCTTCTAAAACCCACGTTTTCCGACCTCGTTTTTCCAAAAGTTCGACAAGCTTTTCGTAGGCATCAACCAGATACACAACATCGTTCATCGCATATTTTTTTTGCTTGTCGCTTAAGGGGCGCTTAGACCAATCCGTAAATTGCTGTCCTTTATCAACCTCCAGATCGGTCGTTTGCGTGACCAAGGGATCAAAACCAATTTGATCACCAAACCCACATACCATAGCAGCAATTTGTGTATCAAATAGCGGTTTAGGCAGTGATTTAAACATCGTGTAGAAAATCTCCAAATCTTGACGTGGAGCATGAAAAACTTTGATGATGTTTGGGTCGTTAAATAGCTCGAGAAGAGGTGTTAAATCCATATCAGGGGCTTCGATAACATCAATGAGCGCGCCATTTTTATCGGGCCCAGAGACCTGAACGAGGCATAGTTTGGCATAATATGTGCGTTCACGAAGGAACTCTGTGTCGACAGTGATATATGGTTGATCCACAAGTTGGGCGCAAAAATCGGCTAAATCTGTGTTGTTTGTGATAATTTTCATGAATTTACACTTTGTTTTTTATTTTGGTAACGGTATAACACTTGGGTTAATAGAACAATATAAACAATTACTGAAAGACCAAATCATGCACGCATATCGTACGCACCATTGTGGAGAATTGAGACAAGCAAACGTCGGAGACACTGTAAAATTGTCTGGATGGATCAATCGTAAGCGTGACCATGGGGGCGTGTTGTTTATCGATTTACGCGACACATATGGCGTAACACAATGTGTTGTGGATGAAGGATCACCTCTATTGTCAACGGTTGAGGCATGGAGAAACGAGTCAGTAATTACAATTGTTGGTCAAGTGCGCGAGCGCCCGGGTGAGACCGCCAACGACAAATTGCCAACAGGTGCCATCGAAGTATATATCGATGAGGCAACGCTTCAATCAGCTGCAGACGTAATTCCGTTTCAAGTCGCAGAAGATGACGGAACAGGCGAAGATTTGCGTCTTAGATATCGTTACCTTGATTTGCGCCGCGAGCAAATGCAAAAGAAAATTCGCCTCAGAAACAATGTGACATCGTCATTGCGCCGTCGCATGATCGAGCAAAACTTTCAAGAGTTCCAAACACCAATTCTGACAGCCTCTAGCCCAGAAGGTGCGCGTGACTATCTTGTGCCATCTCGTTTGCACCCAGGCAAATTCTACGCGCTCCCACAGGCGCCACAGCAGTTCAAGCAATTGTTGATGATGTCAGGGTTTGATCGCTATTTCCAAATAGCACCATGTTTCCGTGATGAAGATGGCCGTGCAGACCGTTTGGCAGAGTTTTACCAACTCGACGTTGAAATGTCATTTGTCACCCAAGAAGAAGTTTTTGAAACAATGGAGCCTGTGATTAAAGGCATGTTCGAAGAGTTTTCAGACTTCACAGGCACAAAACGTGACATTCAATGGATGCCGCATATCCGCTACGAAGATGCGATGATGAAATATGGCTCAGACAAGCCTGACCTTCGTAACCCACTAGAAATCGTAGATGTAAGTGACGTATTTGCGCGCGATGACGTTGAATTCAAAGCCTTCAAAGGTGTGCTTGCAAATGGCGGCGTTGTGCGTGCTATTCGTGCGCCACAAGTGGCCGACCAGCCTCGCTCATTCTTCGACAAGCTTAACAGCTGGGCGCAATCACAAGGCGCACCAGGATTGGGCTACATTGCCTTTGCCGATGGCGAGGGCAAAGGGCCAATAGCTAAATTTGTCCCTGAGGCCGCACAAGCTCAGCTTAAAGAGATTGCAGGATTAGAAGACAGCGACGCTATTTTCTTCATCTGTGATCAAAAAGCGAAAGCCGAGAAAATGGCAGGGGCTGCACGTGATGCAATTTGTGATGCGCTTCCAGAAGATCATACATATGCACGTGAGAAAAATGTTTATAAATTCTGCTGGATCATTGATTTCCCAATGTATGAAGCAGACGAAGCCACTGGTAAAGTTGATTTCTCTCATAACCCATTCTCAATGCCACAAGGCGGTATGGATGATTTGGAAAACAAAGACCCGCTAGACATTTATGCATACCAGTATGACTGTGTTTGTAACGGCTTTGAACTCTGTTCAGGCGCGATTAGAAATCACAGCCCTGAAATTATGGCAAAAGCATTTAGCCTTGCTGGTTATGGCCAAGAAACACTTGAAAAAGAGTTTGGCGGGATGCTTAACGCCATGCGTTACGGCGCACCACCACACGGCGGTTGTGCATTTGGTCTAGACCGTATGGTTATGTTACTTGCCGATGAGCCAAACTTGCGTGAAGTTTATGCGTTTGTGATGAACGGTCAATATGAAGACCAGCTTATGAGCGCGCCAAGTGACATCACGCCAGAACAGCTTAAGGATCTACACATTAAGCTTAATCTTCCTAAAGAGATTAAGACTGAGGCGGCGTAAGCCAGCAAACTTAAAGTGATAAATATAAAAAGAGCGGCTTTGGCGGCTCTTTTTTTTTGTGCAAAACGGTGGGTAGGTTGGCAAGCTTATTTGACAAAAGAATGTAAAATGTGGCCTAATGTTTTCATAATAAATGAAAGGTGTAAAAGCATGAGTAATTTACAAACAGCGTTCTGCTTAGTTGTGAAAAATGATCCAAGCCAAGGCGTGCAGATTGCAGTAACAAAAGGGGAACTTGCAGATAAGCAATTTACAGGTTTGCCATGTGTAACGGGTAACCCACAAAATACACAATTTCTAAAACCTATAAAATCAATATTAGATCAGTTTGATGTTACATCGCAGCGTGTCATTCATATACCCGAACTGATGGGTGCCAAGCATAAATCAATGGGTGTCGTGGCAGAGGTGGCAATGGATACGACAGTAGATAAACCATTTGAGTTTATTCCCCTTACGGGCGCGTATACCCAGCTGTCAAATCCTCAAATGCAAAATGCGGTTGTGCAGCTTTGTAGTATATATAAGCAACCACTGGTCAACCCTACGCGAAACGCATTGCCTGCCTAAATGGTTATAAAGAAAAGGTATTTCTATTCTTTGTCTTTGGGTTTGTCTTTAGGGGCATCTTTGTGCTCGTGTGGAGCGTAGTAAAGCTTTTCATAGCTATCAACGAGCATACGCAATGACTCGACATATTTTAAGTCTGTCGTTTGTTTCGCCTTCATAGCATCAATTGTAATTTGATGAATACGCATCAATTGTGGAAGGTAATTCGTCACATCTGGTTTCAAGCGCTGCGCAAGAAAATACTGCGCCATAATGTCTTGAATCTTTTGGGCGTGCTCTTCTTTATTCACTGTCCATCTCGTCACATCATGCATGTTATCAGTGGCACTTATTTCTTGCATCGACTTTTCAATAGTCGTGATGTGTTGTTCCAGCTGCGTAAAAACCATGGAATCGTCATATATACCGCATGGAATTTGACAGTGGGCATGCGCCATAGATAAAGGCGTTAGAAGGGCAAATAAAGTCGCGATATATTTTAACATAGTTTAGTACACTCTCTTTTTAGGGGGAACGGCTTCAACTTCGTCAGTTAAAGTTGTCAGGATCACAGGGCGATAGCCAATGTTGGTTTTTCCTGCGTCATCGACATTGATCAATGTGTGCTTCATCCACTCATCATCATTACGATCTGGAAAGTCCTCATGGGCATGTGCGCCGCGGCTTTCGTGGCGATTTTCTGCGCTATGCATTGTGGCAACGGCTTGACCCAATAAATTATCAAGCTCTAACGTTTCCATGAGGTCTGTATTGAACACCATTGAGCGGTCTTCCACACCAAGATCGGCTTTGCCGGCAAAACATTTATCGATTTGCACGCAGCCTTCTTTGAGTGTTTCTGATGTACGGAACACAGCGGCGTGATCTTGCATAACCTTTTGCATGCTCATACGAAGCTCGGACGTGCGTGTTGCGCCTTTTGCGTGTCTGAAGTGGTCTAAACGCTCAAGCGCGCGTGTGCCATCATCATTGCCCAAAGGCTTGTGTTTTTGACCTGGTTTTACAGTCTCTGACGCCTGCTGAGCCGCCGCACGCCCAAAGACCACCAAATCAAGAAGGGAATTTGATCCCAAACGGTTTGCCCCATGTACTGACACACAGGCAGCCTCACCAATTGCCATTAAGCCAGGAACAATGCGGTTAGGGTCTTTGGCTGTTGGGTTTAAAACCTCAGCCTTATAATTAGTTGGAATACCCCCCATGTTGTAATGCACAGTAGGCAGTACAGGAATAGGGTCTTTGGTCACGTCAATACCAGAAAATACGCGCGCTGTCTCAGCAATACCCGGTAGGCGTGAATGAATGATATCATCGTCGAGATGTTCTAAATGCAAATGAATATGGTCGGCATTTTCACCAACGCCGCGACCTTCACGAATTTCAATGGTCATCGAGCGTGATACAACATCACGTGAGGCGAGGTCTTTTGCACTTGGTGCGTAACGCTCCATAAAGCGTTCACCCTCAGAGTTAGTCAAATATCCACCTTCACCACGCACACCTTCTGTGATCAGACACCCTGCACCATAAACACCAGTGGGGTGAAATTGAACAAACTCCATATCTTGCAGCGGGATACCTGCGCGTAAAACCATCGCATTTCCGTCCCCTGTACATGTATGTGCAGATGTGCATGAAAAATATGCGCGGCCATAGCCACCAGTCGCAAGGACTGTTTGGTGGGCACGGAAGCGGTGAATTTTACCGTCATCTAGATTCCATGCCATCACCCCAACACATTCGCCTTCATCACTCATGATGAGGTCTAGGACGAAATATTCAATAAAGAACTCGGCGTTATATTTAAGCGCTTGCTGGTAAAGTGTGTGTAAAATTGCATGTCCTGTACGGTCTGCTGCGGCACAAGTACGTTGCGCAGTACCTTTACCGTAATGCGTCGTCATGCCGCCAAAGGCACGCTGGTAGATTTTACCCTCTTCTGTTCGGCTGAATGGAACACCTTGATGTTCCAACTCAATGATGGCCGCAGGGGCTTCCTTACACATATATTCAATTGCGTCCTGATCGCCAAGCCAGTCAGACCCTTTGATCGTGTCATACATATGAAAACGCCAATCATCTTCACCCATGTTACCAAGCGCAGCAGATATTCCGCCTTGCGCAGCAACTGTGTGCGAGCGTGTAGGGAAAACCTTGGAAATACATGCGGTCTTTAATCCCTTTTCAGACATTCCCATCGTCGCGCGAAGGCCTGATCCGCCACCGCCGACAACAACAACGTCATATTCATGATCAACAATTTCGTAAGATGAGAGCATAATAATTCCTAATTAAACTGAATAAATTTGGTAAATGGCATAAAGACTAACGACACAAATTAACAAAAAGAAAATCTTTTGCAAAATGAGCTTGGCTTTCAGCATCACACTACAATGAATATAGTCTTCTGCGATGACTTGGCTACCTAAAGACGCGTGAAGGCAGCTCACAATCATGAAAAAGCTGATAATGATTGCATTGATAGGCGACGATAACCATGCGACAATTTCTTGATAAGGCGCGCCGCTCAACGTAATAATTGAATACATAAGCCATAAAACGGGGGGGATCATAGCAACAGCTGTAAGGCGTTGCGCAAGCCAGTGTCCAGATCCATGTGGTTTTGTTGTATTTTCACTCATAAAAAAGCTCCCTTATGAAAACATACATGCACAAATCCATGTGCCTGCTGTGAGTATAATGGTAGAGGCTATAACAGCATAGCCAGCACGCTCTGCATGTTTAATCTTAAATAATCGGCCTGTATCCCAAAATAGGTGACGGATCCCGTTGCTCAAATGATAGTAAATGCAAACTGTCCAACCAAAGAGCATGATTTTACCAATGATTGAGCTCGAAAAGTTAAAGAAAACATTATAAGCGTCTTCTCCCATATATGTCGCAAGAAGCATCCAGGCAACGTAAAGCAAACCAATGGCTAGCGCCGCGCCAGTTGCACGATGCGTGATAGACAAAACAGATGTCATTTGCGGTTTATAAACCTGAAGGTGCGGGGATAAAGGTCGGTCTTGCTCAGTCATTTTCATTCCTTCAAACAGATTTTATTCGTCATCTATACTAGAGATTTCAGCTGGACTTTCAACGCCTAATATACTTTCTGCTATGCGCACTGAATTGTAAGCCGCCCCAGATTGTAAATTATCCATGACTGACCAATATGACAGGCTGTTATCTATACCTTCATTGGCACGAATACGGCTTAAGAAAACGTTTGTTTCTCCATGAATTTCAGATGGTGTTACAAACTCCATTTCAGATTCCAAATCTATGATTTCAATGCCCTCAGACGCACGCCATGCCGCTTTGATGTCTTTTACAGAGATTGTGTCTTTAAACTGAACCGTAACCGACTGCCCGTGCCCTACGAAAACAGGCGTATAAACGCAAGTCGCAGCAACCTTGGGTTCGCTTTCCATAAGCGAGGCTGTTTCGGTTATAATTGCGTGTTCTGCGCCTGTTGCGTGATTATCTTCAAATCCACCCACCTGAGGGATCACGTTAAACGCAATATGTTTTGAAAAATGCTGTGTCTTTGGTTCTTGGTTCATGTAGATGGTGCGAACCTGATTAAACAGCTCATCCATTGCAGGACGTCCTACCTCAGACACTGAATGATATGTCGACACAGTAACGGTTTCAATTGTGCCAATTTCTTCTAACGCTTTTAACGTTGAGACCAGCTGAATGGTCGCACTAGAAGGTGAGGCAATGATTTTTGCCGTCTTGGACGGCGCATATCCCAGATCAGGTATGGCCAGTAATTTGCCGTCCGTGTCGGTCAAATCAATGATTTTTGCATCAGAGTTTTCGAGTTTTTGTATGATCTTTTTGGCAACATATTCTGTACCTGTCAAAAAAACGACATCAAAACCGTCCATGTTCATTGTGTCTGCATGGATCATTTGCAATGTATCATCACCAAAACTCATTTGTTTTAACTGATTTTTGTCTTCGCCTGCGATCTTAAGCGCGGATACTGGAAAAGAGCGCTCGTGCAGATGATTTAAAACTTCTTGTCCCAAAATGGTTTCGACGCCAATGATGGCAACTTTATAAGAAGGTTGTTGTGTTGCAGTATTTGATGACATGAATGTCTTTCCTTTATAATTTTAGCGTTATTACAATGGTTTTAAACATGTTAAGATCATTTGTCATGTCGAAAAAAGAAGACCATACAGATAATCATAGCGCAGATGACGTAAAGTCAAACTTTCTGGCAACGATGAGCCACGAAATGCGAACACCAATGCAGTCTGTCTACGGTCTTTTGGAACTTATTGAGCTAGAAGATACCTCCGACCATGTCAAAGACATGGTAAGAATTGCGAAAGGCTCGGCCAGCTCCCTTCTTGAAATACTAGATGACGTGCTTGAGCTTTCAAAAATGGATGCGGGTAAGATGGAATTGGATGAATTTGAAATTCCTGTCCGCACGCTTGTTCGTGGTGTTAACGAGGCGCTCAGTGTCCGCGTTAAAGAGCGTCCCGTTGAACTCGGCGATGATGTAAGTGACGAAGTGCCTGTTGTGATTAAAGGGGACCCCAAGCGCCTGAGGCAAGTTTTAATGAACTTGGTTGGTAACGCTTTAAAATTCACAGAAAAAGGCACGGTAAAAACGCTTGTCAAAACAAAATCCAAAACGCCCTTAATATTAAGATTTGAAGTGCACGACACAGGAATTGGTATCACACAAGACGCTTGTGATGCGCTCTTTAGCCCTTTTTCTCAGGCCGATAGCTCTACCTCACGTAAATTTGGTGGTACAGGGTTGGGGCTGTCTATTTGTCGCAAGCTTGTTGAACTTATGGGCGGCGATATTGGTGTAGAGAGCGTTTTAGGTGAGGGGACTATATTTTGGTTTGAAATTCCCACTGTTGAAATTGACGCGCGGCAATCTGATCTCGAACTGCCTAATCTTGATGGGCTTTACGTTTTATCTGTGGAAGATCATCCACAAGGTGCAAAAGAAATTGTAAGCGCGCTCAGCTCAATGGGCGCACAAGTTGAAAGCTGCTCTAATATTGAGGACGCACGTAAATTATCTGCAGAGCGGCCTTTTGACGTTGCCATTATCGATCAGGGGTTACCTGATGGTGATGGGCTGACATTGCTTAGACGCTTGTTGGATTTATATCCCTTCATGGGCTGTGTGATGTATACCGCGCGCGAAGATGTTGGCCTTAGAAACTCTCTTGGAACATTAGGCGTTTCATATGTCACAAAACCAGCAAGTCGAAAGGGTTTGGGCGAGGCCGTTCTTGATGCGGCTCAAAAATCAAATTGTAAAAACAAAAGACAAGATATGAAAGAGGGCACGCGTTTGATTATTGCCGATGATACGGCAAGTATCCGTGACCTCTTCTCTCGTCAGCTTAAATCTTTAGGCGTTGAGTGCGATATGGTGGCAAATGGTCACGAGCTTTTATCTGCGATGAAGAACCGCTCATATGATCTCGTGATTACCGATCTTCATATGCCCGAATGCGATGGCTATGATGTGATTGAACAAATCCGCATGACAGAGCAGGGCAGAAATAACGATGATCAGGTCAAAGATCACCAAAGCGTTGTTTTATTAACCGCGGACATACAAATGGCAAACCGCCAAACATACAAACAACTCGGGTTTGATGAATGCCTCTTAAAGCCTGTGACATTGGGACAACTAAAAAGGCTTTTGATACGGTGGGGAATTTTAGATGACGCGCGTCCCTCTGTCTCATCCCCAAAAGGCTTTGTAGATCAGGGCGAAAGTGACGCAATTGATCTTAAGGCATTGGAAAGGCAACTTGGCGCCATTGATGAAATGGCAATTGAGATGCTCTCCAGCTTTATTGAAATGACAAAGCCTTTGATTAATAAGCTCGTTATCGCCTTAAAAAACGATGACATTCATAGTATCAAGCAAACGGCACATTCATTAAAGGGAAGTGCCCGATCGGCAGGAGCTGTCGTGCTTGGCGATATCGCCTATGAAGTTCAAGAAACCGCAGAAAAAGGAAATGCAATTCATAAGGATA
The DNA here is from genome assembly GCA_002338525.1 of Micavibrio sp. UBA1850. Classification (GTDB taxonomy): domain Bacteria; phylum Pseudomonadota; class Alphaproteobacteria; order Micavibrionales; family Micavibrionaceae; genus UBA1850. The sequence goes on from DDIM01000006.1 coordinate 31,002, forward strand.
TCATAGAAGATATTATTGCCGAATTTGACCGTGTGAAAGAACACGTGAAGACAATTGAAGCTTTAAATAAATAGGTGAAAATTTAAACAAATAAGCTTTGTTTTTATTATGGGCAATCTACAACATCGCCGTGGTTTGTCGCGCTATCAATAATCATCCAGACCCGAAAACAACGGCTCCCTGACGGACATTCTCTCACGCTTGAATCGCCTATGGAGTCGCTTGATAGCGCAACATCACCAGATGTTGCATCAATGATATCAGCTTCACATTCACTAAATTTGTCATCCACTTTTTCTAACGCGGTTCGTAAAAAGGGGTCACTTTTATCCGTTTGAATAAAAAAGAAAACGCCGTCATCACCATTATAATATTCCCAATCTTCAAAAAGACTTGGAGGTTGGGGAAGAAATTTACCAGATGAGCCAGAGAATAAAAAAGAATGGTCAGGATCAGAGCCACCGGGATTTCCAGGGCAGCGAATGTTTGAAACATTATTATCACTAGCCGAACCGTCAGTCGCCCCTTCATCATCAAAATAGGAATCGGCGGGGTTAATCGGGTAGGGGCTATGCTTTTGCTCGTCTGATGTCAGGCCGTTATCTTCGGAAGGATACAGAAGGACACATTCTTGAATGGCTGATTGTATTAATGAGGCTTGATTATAAATGTCGGATACAACGCGAGTGCTGTTTTGATTTTGTGATTGCTGCCCAGACGGCTCCATGAAACTAACCGTTAGCGCCGCAAGTAACGCAATCGCAATCAAAATATAGACAAGCGCGCTTCCAGAAGCGTTATCCTCTCTATAGTTTGATCCAAATTTACTCATTACTTATCCTGTTATCTTTATCCCATGTGGCAAAAAAGGCGATCTCAGCCGCCTTTTTTATTAAATCTACACTCTTTAGCTCTTAGTTTTCGCTAAGGACGTGGTAGTAATAATTCACACCACCTTGAACAAAGCATCCAAATGATTGGCCGTTAAGAACTGATCCTCCACTGGCTCCAATTGTGTCACCATTCGCGGAGACAACACCAAGAGCGTTAGAACCATCACCGTCCTGAAATGTTGTGACATCTATACCAGTTTCTGTAGGAGGCGCGCCAATCCCTAATTCTTCATGAATTTTATTACAAATACCGTCTCTAACATTTGGTAGAAACGCTATAACTTCTACATCAGAAGATGTCGGCGTTGTCTCAGTCGATGGATTTGAACCAATATTGTGAACACTGTTTTCTCCATTAAATACCCATGCGCCTGAGCTGCCTGATGTGACGACGTCATTTGGAGCATTCTGGTGAGAGGCTGATCCGCCGCTGCTACCAAAAACACACGCATCTGGGTCGATATCTTCACAATTATCTATATCTGAAGGAGGGTTAAACATTAGCTCGTCATCACCAATACCACCGCTAATTGACATTCTTAGAATTGACGTCTTCAAAGATGCTGGGTACTGCGTAAGGGACGCACTACTAATAAGGCTTGTTTCATCATCTGCGTTACCTCCACCACGTGTGGATTGTGTCACAGCATAAGAAAGTGCTGCAAACAGGGCAACGGCAATCAAAATCAAGAACAAGACGTTCCCTCTTTCATGCTCCCGTGTTGACTTTTGTGTTGTACTTTCCATATCTAACTCCTTTTGGTTTCCCTAGATCTTGTTTTTGCTGTTTTACTGAACGCTGACTGTGTTTAAAGCAACAACAGCGTTTAATTTATTACCTTTGCATTCGCGCCCGACACACAATGTCTCTATTGAGGCAACCCATCGTCTATCTATATTGGCAACATGCCCGAGAGCCTCTCTAAATTGACTGTATGTCTGTAATTCTTGACCACTAAGCGTAACCTGATTCTGTTTAGTTTCAAAGTTCAAACTAGGGTAAACCTTTTTTAAAGTATCAACTTTTTTCTTGAGCGCATCGTTAGAAACGCTCGAAGTTTTTATATTCGGGATCTTAGGTTGAATGGCGGCCTTTTCAGAGAGCTCGGACTTAATACTCGCAAGCTCTTTAGTTTGCACCATGGTGTAAAGACCTAACGCAGCAACAACCGCCCATACCACACCAACCGTGATAAGGGCTGTCTTCCCAACATGGTCAGGAAGAGACTCTAAAAACTTGTTTAGGTCTTGACTGGCCCCTGGCTTTAAATATTTAGCAAGCTGGGAAAAATTAAAGTCTTGTGCGCTCAATTTAAGCTCTTTTCCATTCTCATTCTACGTTTGTGTCTTCTAATAACTCTTATATTATACATCAAACACTATTAACAAAATTTTAATAAAAATGTAGTGAATGCGCCACAACTATTTATTAAATATAATTTTTTTATGATTTTCCTCTAATTCTCATTCTTGTGGGGCCGGCCTGATTGTCATCTATAATTTCAACATTTCTAAACTGATTACGAATGCTATTGAGGTCCTGAGCAGGAACAAGTGCTTCCCATGTGACGGCCGATTTATTAATCTCGTATTTGACAAGCGTGCCACTGATGTCAGAAAGATCACTCAAAAGCTCTTGAATGCGCGCATTATGAGTGATGATATCACTATGCATGGCCTTATATGAATTTTCGATCAGCTTATTCGTTGCTTGCTGGGTTTTAAGTTCAACGTCACTCAGGTCATTTTGTGAAAATGTTAAAGACACCATATCAATTAAAAGCACGGTAATTAAGATAAGCACAATGCCCAAGCCTGAAAACAAAAGTGTACGCGTGAGGGCTCTTGCCAATTTTTCAGTGCGAAGTTGAATGTTGCGCCATGGAATAACATGCGGGTTATCTTTACCAATTGTCACAAAGTTTGTATCCATACTTTGAATTTTTGGCAAAATTGTTCGGCTTCCTCCAATGAAGAGTTGAACGCGACCCGTCTCATCGTTCCATCGTAGCGCCGCAGTACTAGCGTCTTGTTCGTAAACATAAACCGTTTGCTTGTCGATAAATTCAGGATTCCCAGGAAGCGCAGCAACAAGGGGGCACCAGCTATCTGGCGCTGATGTTAATGTCGACGAAGGACAGGCAATATAGGTGACTTTTTCTTCAGCCAAATCCACAGTATAGGAAAAGTGAACCTTCTCTGTGGCACAAGCCTGCGAGGCAGCGTTCCACACGGCCTCAACTTCCATCCCAACAACGTATGGAACTTCTCCTGCAATAAGCTCTATGGGAAGGTAAGGGGTCAGTTCATCCTTAAAATCGCTGACCTCGCCTGCAATATAGTCTGCAATCGAGGGCTTAACACTTTGAGGAGTAATACTTTCCGCTGCAGGTGTCGCAAGACCTTGAGGTTGTTCTGGCTCACCGAACGTAGGCTGCATTTGATCATGAGCAAGAGGCTCTTTCTTGCCCGTTAATTTGGCAATAAAGTTTTTTGCTTTTTTTGCAAACATTTGCTGTTTTGATTCCAACGTCATTAAAGCGCGCCTTCCATAAGTCCACCCATCATACTGTCCATACTAACGTTCATCACGGTCAAAGCATAGATCGCACTACCAAACGCAAGTGCAAGATAAGCCCCGGTGAGAACAAACGCCAGCCAAACAATGAGTTTGTGTTTTGTCCGAGAGGATTGCGTTCGCATTTCTGCAATCGCATCCATAATAGTAGCAACCTGATCAAGATCCGACAAGGTCGCAAGTTCTAAACGCTCTGCCCGCGTCAAAGGAGGTTTATCAAGGGCCGACCCCAAATTAATACCGCGAGAGAGTTGTTCAACGGCATTTGTCCAATATTGGGAAACCTCGGGCACTGTTGTTGCGTTTGCAGATTCTTCCAAAGCATCAATAATAGACACCTTTCCTTTAATCATACGAGAGGCCGCCGCCATCGAGTCAGAGAAACCAAGGTCTCGTAAATATCCACCAATAAGAGGGATTTTCCTAACCATACGCGCCGTCGGCCAGTCTTTTTTACCTCTGTTAATGATATAAGAAAATACAGCCCACGCCATAAACGCACCCATGGCAAAAGCAAAGTAAATCAAAAGATCCCACGTCAGCTGAAGATTACCAACCACGCGTTCAAACTTCTCAAGCTCGGCAGGGTCTGTCGGTTTGTTATCCATAAACCAATCAATAATCATGCCTTTTCCCCAAAAAAGGGATTGCACGATGGTAAAAACGTCAAATCCTAGCCATGCGAGTGTCCCCATAATCGCCTGATTGTTTTTACGTTTTTGTGTAATCGACTGAATGGCATGGGGAATACCTTCATATAGCTTATTGGCGCGCTCACTGGCCGACAAAATAGAAAGCGTCCCATGGTCAAAAATGTTTAGGGCTTTGAGCGCGTCAATCGCACCTAAGCCTCTTGATAACGCTTCACGGGCAGGCGCTAGAATATTCTGGCGACGCGGGCTTGTCTCAGACTCGATAAGATTCCAAAGGGCAACACCAGGAGACGTTGATGACGAGCGGAATTGAATACCGCGCAAAAGTTGAACCTGCCACCAGCTAGAGCGTGCTAAAATACGCTCCAAGGGTGTGCGTTCATGTTGACGGATGTTGAGGACATAGCCCCCCATATTTTCAACAGCAGTACGCACGTCTTGACGCGTAGGAAGGTAAAAAGATTCCTCCCTCGTGATCACGCCACGGCGATTTTGAAATGCGATTTCAACAATCCACTGCTGCATACTGTGTCAAATCCCTTCCTTAGTTAATCTACGAGTCAAGATATGAGATTGCAGAAACAGGATCGACCAAGCCACTAACGACAAGATCAACAAGACCGCTTTGTCTCGTGTAGCTGTGTACACCATCCTGCTTCACAATATTATTAACGTTACTCATTAATGCTTCAAAAATCTCGTTTCTCTCTGAAGGGCCAAGATTGATCGTCAAGGCATCCAGCAGCAATGTTCGTCCAGCAATACCCGTTCTGTTGCAAAGTTCACACCCAGACGAGTTTTGCCTACGGATCATTGTTTCTTCAGGAATATTAAACGTTTCAAGCATAGTCGGCGGCAACACATCACCAATACGGTCGCGGTGCGCACATGCTTGGCAAAGCGTCTTAACCAATCTCTGGTTCATTATACATCTAACTTGCTGCGCAAGCGTAAAAGTTGATGAACGTTCACGATCGGTCGGCATCAAAGATTTCAAACGTTCAAATGTTTGAAGGGCGGTGTCGGCGTGAACAGTTGAAATAACTGTGTGACCAGATTCCGCTGCTTTTAACGCCGTTTCCACAGTGTCCATATCACGAAGCTCCCCGATGATAATATAGTCAGGGTCGTGACGCATTGAGGCGCGAATAAGATCAGAAAATCCACCTCCGGGCATTCCCGGGCGAACTTGCCACTGTGTGGCATAACGAAGTTCATATTCAATAGGGTCTTCAATGGTCAAAACGTGGCGACGGCGACGATCAATTTCTTGAATACACGCATACATCGTCGTTGTTTTACCAGATCCCGTCGGGCCGGATAAGATGATAAGACCACCACCCCCCTTAATCTCAGGAGACAAAAGCCTTTGTAATGTCCCGCCGACCTCTTCATGACGTTTAAACAATTCGTTAAAGCCACGTAGTGAAGCACGGTCAAGAAGACGCATTGTTATCTTCTCACCATCTTGAGCTTGCGGGCCTGCGGCAACACGCACATCAATCATACGGCCTTGCCATGTAAAACTAAAACGGCCATCTTTAGGTGTGACGCGGTCACCAAAGTTCATGCCCGCATCACGTTTAAGAAGTGTTGTTAATCGCGCCATGGCATCATTAGGAAGCAAGTGCATCGGCAAAACGTCACCATCAATACGGTAACGAATCCAGTTTGGCGCATCCGGATTGTTATCTTGCACGAGGTGAATATCTGACACACGAAGTTGTAAAGATTCCGCCATCATATCGCGCACAAATTGATTAAGTAGCAATCCGTTATCAACATCGGCCAGCCACTCTGCCAAGGTTTTTTCACAACGCCCTGTTGAAAGGTCTCGCACCGAGCGAAGCGTTCTTAAGAGTTCCTGCCTGTCCCAAATTTCAATTTCGAGGCGTTCAACATAAAATCCTGTTCTATTCGCAGCAGATACAAGAAGATCGATTTGTTTTTCGTTCAACTCGTCAAGGGGCGCCACTTTCAAAACCCCCTCAGACAAACCAATCAAATGAATATTGAGAGGGAGCCAATATTGCACAGGCAGGTTAGAGCGAAGCGCATCCCCTGTTGCAGAATATTTTGTGCCTTCTTGTTCGTCTGATTTGTTTGGAGCTGATGCCCCTGCAATATCGAGCAATTGCTCGGTCGACATTGATTTTCCTTGGCTCAGGAACATATTACGCTCACGCTGAACCATATCAAGGTAGCGCTCGCGCCCATCATACGCGATTAGGCGACGGTCAGGTTCCTTACGACGTTCCACACCGTTTTGAGGACCAATGTTGACCTTACGACGATCGGCGCCTGTACGCTGCGGATCATTATCAACGTTTTCATTCATTACTGATCACTTGTGTTTGTCGTTGTCGTTGTCGCTGCACCGCCCGAAGATGAGCCAGTAGAAAGAGAGCGGTCAAACAACAGATTTATCTTATCGCTACCGTTTTTAAACTCTATGCCTGCAGATGTGATGCGCACATCCCACTCTACACCGCCAATGACAACAGATTGTTTGTCTTTGACAATACGGCTTCCGCCAGGACCGACGATAATAGCTTTTTGTCCTGAGTGTGAGGTAATTGAAAAACCAGATAAAGCATCCAATTTGCGGTAATTCTTTTCAACAACGCCGCCGCGTTCGACAATTGCCTGAGAATCTTTACTGACCGCTCGTGTGGCTTCGCCTCTCACAGGAACAACAAGAACACCACGCGCCCCGTTATGAACAATTTGAAGATCGTCAAAAATTGCACCTTCACGCACAGGTACCCAACGAAGGGTAAGCGGGCAGGCTTCTATAGGGCGTAGGATGGCGCCTTCTTGGCACCCTCTGTCCAAAATAGACAGCCCATTGTCAGTGCCTGACAAGTCTATGTCATGTATTGTTAGATCAGCATCACCGACATTTACCAATGATAGTGATATTGTTGACTCATTTTCGATACCACTTTCAAAGTCTATCTCGTCTTGTGTCGAAACCATCAAGCCACGACCTGGAACAGCACTAGGGAAGACTTCTGCAATGTCGGATTCTTCTGGGTCAAACTCACCAGTTAGTGGAATGCTGGCAATGCGAGACGATCCTGAATGTTCTACAACAATAACAGCGTCTGCTTGACCTGATTGTTGTGGTGCCCATGTTACCGTAGCCAAACAAGCCTCACTTGGATTCAAATCACCACAATCATGGTCAAGTCTGTAACCAGATTGAGAGGCGGCTGCAATACGCACATTTTTAACCGATAATGGCGTCGCTGTGACGTTTCTGAAAACGACAGATTTGATGAGCGGTTGGCTTGACGAAAGACTTCCAAAGTCAATTTCATTTGGAATGGCCTCAATGTCACTTAGCACGTTTTGGTTATCTGTGGAGCTTGATTCAACGTCACCAGCCACCGCCGCAGACGTGATTTGTGAACGTCCATCATTTTGCACAAGCATCGATACGCGCCACGCCCCTGTTTGCAATCCCTTTACGCTAATGACAATAGGACATTCTGCTCCGGGAGGCAGAGGCACGTCCTTACATTCGTTTAACTCTACTGCAGCAGAAATTGTAGAAGAGGGGTATAGCTTCACATCCCCAATTTGTATAACCCGACCACCATCGTTTCTAAACAACGTAACGACCTGCCCCGTTGATCCCAAGGCAATTTCACCGCCATCAAATTCTTCTTCAACGGGTGTTAAGACGCCGGCAGCACCCCCGCCACTAACGGCAATACCTGGATCGAAAAAACCAGAAGACGCATGAGCTGATGTAACGAATGGGGACGTCAATATAACGGTCGACAGGCATAATAAACCTATAGATTTTATGGATCCCAATGCCGCCGATTGTGAAAAATTATACCATGTCATGTTCTCTACCCGTTTTAGTGCCCGTAATGCTTTGTATTGTTGTATACCCTAATAGTATAAATCAAAAATGTTTCTCGTTCGTTACCATTGCCCCATATAATTGCTGGTGCATTAAAAAACAGGCCTTAAGGGCACATAGTTTTCTGGGTTTTCTGGCTCTTCAGTATCTTCGTTTGAAATATTATTGGCTGGTACGTCAAATAAAGGTGTCGGTGGGTCTATCTCTACACGCTCGATAATGACAGGCGCATTGGCTGTCTCTCTCATAGGCGCCTTAATTGGTTTTGCGACCATGGGGGCTTGCACAACGGGCGTATCAGGAGATAACGGCTGAACAATGACCTCATCTTCAGAAATCACCTCTTGAGCGCGCGGCTGTTCTTTAGACTCTTGAACCTCGTAAGTATCCTTAATAATGACGGTTTCTTGCGCAGGCTGGACTATTGATGGTGAAACTTCAGCAACAGGGGCTGGAACATCAACACTAACTTGTTTTAAAAACTGGGCGGCTGCTTTTTCAGAGGCAAGCTTTGCCTCACGCTTCATAGAAATCATTTCAGCCTCAGATGGTGTTGTATAAACAACAACACGCGGGCGAAGCAGGAACACAAGCTCAACATTTGACGTTTGTGCTGTTCGGCTTGATGGGAAAAGGGGCTCTTGAATACCCGGACCTGATTTGTCAAAATTGTCAATTTCGCGCACAAGACCGGCAATCAACAAAGAATCTCCCGGGCGGATACGAACTTGGGTAGAAAGTTCACGCTCGGTTGTTTGTGGCAACTGAACAATCGCATCAGGGTTGTCATCAAATGTATCGATGGCACGTACCTCTTGAAGCAAAATATCAATATTACCGTATACAGTTGCTTTGTCCCAACTAGAGGCAATATCAAAAGTAAAACCAGTGTCGACGGAATCTGTTTGTGTTGACACGGTGACTTCGCCTTGGTCAACTGAACGAGAAATTTCAGACACATAGTTTTGAGTGTCTGCAACACGGAAACGAGCATTAGATCCTGATAGAACGGTAACCTGTGGCTGAGAAATCGTTTTAACAGCTCCATATTCGGAAATAAACTGGAAGACATTATCTCCATCAAATGCCACACCGTTTGTTGTCGGTAACCCAATACTCACAGGCGTTCCAAGAGACGGATCAGGCACACCTTCTAAGTTGATGCCCAGCTGATATTTACCAAAATTATCAATACTATCCCAATCAATACCCGTTGAATTTCCAGAGTTAAGCGAAACTTCCCAAATGTAGGTTTCAAATATAATCAGGGCTGTGTTTGATCTAAGGCGCTGAAAATAGCTGTCTGCAACTTCAGATGTACGGTTTGAGGCGCGGTAGACAAGCGTGCGTGTCGCCTCATCAGTAATAGGTGTTGATCCTACAATTTCTTCAAGAGCAGCAGAGACCCCCGTTAAAAACTCGTTGTCTTCACCAATTGGGGGCAACGTTACTGTGAATAGCTGCGTGTCTTTTACAACGAGCATGCCATTTTCAAACGAGCAATATAAATCCGCCAAGCTGCAAACACGAGATACGATGAACTCCAGCTCGCCTTTTAAATTTGTGATTGTAATTGTGCGCTCAAGCCCTTCTGAGCTTTCAAAGGCAATAGGAATATCAGTTTCGTCCAAAATCAACTGCAAGGCGCCGCCCAATGTCTCACCGCGTAGCTCAAAAGGGCCAACAATCTTTTTTGGCAAAACATCAGATTTTGCAATTTGCGGAACAAGAATATCATCGCCAAGAGGTAAGTACATAACAGCATCCGGACGTTCGTTGACCGCACGTTTACGTTCTTGTGCAAATTGAGGGGCGGGGATGTTAACGTTGCGCGTGTCTGGTGCAAAAACTTGTGCGCAAGACCCTAAAAACATAGAGCTTGATGCGACAAGGCCCAATAGGGCGCCCCCAGACAATATCCGAGAGAAGAGGGGGGGCTTTAACTGTGTTTTATAATTTTTTAAGGCCATTCCTACATACTTCTTATTTCTTCATTATACTCTAAAATTATCACGTTTGCCATGCCACTTATTAATGTACACGCATTATCCCCTTAATTTGGGCTTTAACTTGGTACTGATCGTGCGACCATCTTTAAAAGTCTGTCTTTTTCAACGGGTTTCATTAATGTCGCCTTTACCCCAAATGCTGATGCTTCACTTAAAAGATCCGGGCTTTGATCTCCGGTAATAAAAATAACCGGCGTTTGATTGTTTTTTGATCGTAATGACTTTACAAACTCGATGCCGTCTACAGGCTCCATGCGAACGTCAATGATGGCCAGCTTAATGTCATCTGTCATTGAGTTGAGGGCCGTTAGGCCATCAGTCGCCTCAACAACCTCATACCCGTCGGCTGTTAAGAAGCGATTGATTTGCATTCTGACGAAATCATTATCTTCTGCGAGAAGAATTTTAGACATGTGAAACTCTGTGTTTGTTTATTTGTTTTTTTTGTGCGGCATTGTTACCGGAGTTGGTAACAGTATATGCGAATCGTTAAAAATCCATTTAACATCGTACACGCATATATAAATATGTGTAAACAATTATTTCTGTTGGTTTTTATGCCTGTTTGCTTATTATCCGCTTGATCTTATATGGTTTAGGCCGTAGCGTTCTGAACCATGGATTTTGTTTTAATGCTTTCGGCTTTTTTTAGTGTTGCTACCGCTCTTGTTTTGCTGGCAACGCTTGCTGTTATTGATTTCAAAACAATGTACCTCCCCAATATTTACGTTTTTCCGTTTGCTGTGCTTGGCGTTGTATTCCATGTGTTAACAGGCTTTACGCTCATTTCATGCCAGGATATGCTGGTAGGGGCTGCATTTGGGTATGGCGTTTTGTGGTTAATACGATTTTTTGGCAACATGTACTACAAAACGGATTCCTTAGGCTTGGGCGACGTTAAGCTTATGGGGGCGGCTGGATTATGGCTTGGGTTCGCCAGTGTAACAACGGCGCTGACATTAGGGGCTGCTGCGGGGCTGTGTCATGGATTAATCGTTGCGTATTTCAACTCAAGAAAAACAGGATCGTTTAATATTCAGCGCCTAAAAATACCCGCCGGACCCGGTTTTATCATCGGGATCACGATCATGATCATCATTGATATTTTTCCATATTTTACGAGGTAGGCCATGAAACATTTATTGGATATTCAATCAATCGAGGTGGGTGATATTCACCAGATACTAAGTCGCGCAAAAGATTTTAAAGACGCTTTGGCCTCGGGTCGCTCGTGCGAAGATATTCTTTCGGGAAAAGTGATCATCAATATGTTTTTCGAAAACTCGACGCGCACATTAACCTCGTTTCAAATGGCTGCTTATCGATTAGGGGCACAAGTCATTAACTGGCAGGTCTCATCAAGCTCTACGAAAAAGGGCGAGACATTTTCGGATACAATGGAATGCGTTGCAGGCTATCATCCAGATGCAATTGTTGTGCGTCATGAAGAGTTTAAGGCGCCTTACACAGTCAAAAAAATTGTGGATTGCCCCGTCATAAACGCGGGTGATAGCTGGCGTGCGCATCCATCTCAGGCTCTTTTGGATGTCTTTACGATGCAGGAAAACTTAGGCGATATAGCTGGTAAAACGATTGCAATATGTGGTGATGTGGCACATAGCCGCGTTGCCAGCTCAAATGTTGAGATATTAGGCAAGCTAGGGGCGCGTGTGCATATAGTTGCACCCGATAGCCTGCTTCCCAACATGTCAAAACACACCCATGTTGAAACGTTCAATAGTTTAGAAGATGGTTTGGTGGGGTGTGATGTTGTGATGATGTTACGCAATCAAAAAGAGCGCATGGAAGCAGCAGACGTGCCTGATGATGTCGAGTATTTCCATGCGTTTGGCTTAACGCAGGAGCGCTTGGCGCGCGCAAATGAAGACGCGTTTGTGATGCACCCGGGGCCCATGAACCGAAACGTAGAGATTGCAGACGATGTCGTCGATGATCCCGTAAAATCAAAAATATTTGAACAAATGGCCAATGGCCTACCTGTTCGTATGGCCATTTTTGAATGGGCCTTAAAGTAAAAAACAATAGAAAGTGAAAAAGAAATGGAAACGATGATCCCTTCAATATTAGCCTCACTCGGTTTTGGATACATACTTGGCTCTATTCCTTTTGGTTTGGTGTTGTGTTTTCTGTTCGGCTATGGCGATGTAAGAAAAATTGGCTCTGGGAATATTGGCGCGACGAACGTACTGCGCACAGGTAACAAGCTATTAGCTTTTCTTACTTTAGTCTTGGATAGTGGAAAGGGCGCCATTGCTGTTTTAATCGCAATATATCTTCTCTCAGATGTTGAGCCGCAAATACAACCCGCCCTTGTGGCACTTGGGGCTGTTTTGGGGCATAATTTCCCTGTTTGGCTCAAATTCAAAGGCGGTAAAGGTGTGGCAACAACGCTTGGGGCTATTCTTGCGCTATCGTGGCCTATAGGCTTGATGGTGTGTGTGACATGGTTATTGATCGCGCTGATATTTAAAATCTCATCTCTGGCAGCCCTCGTTGCGCTGGCCGCGGCACCGTGGTTTGCTTTGCTAACCGATGATAGTCGCTACGCATTCGTGCTGGGCTTACTAGCACTGCTTGCCTTTATCCGTCACCGTGAAAACATAAAACGTTTGTTAAAGGGGCTGGAGAGCAAAATCTCGTTTAAAAAGGGCAAATCATGAGCGTTGCGCAAAAGGAGCGGATCGCATGGTTAAGGTTGTATCGCAGTCCCAATGTGGGACCCATCACCTTTAAGCGTTTGATCGCTAAATTTGGTTCTGCCGAAAAAGCACTTGAGGCGCTTCCTGATATGGCGCTTCGCGGCGGAAAAAGTAAAACCCCTAAAACCCCTAAAGCCCCTAAAGTTTATACCGAAGAAGAGGCGCTTGCTGAAATTCGCGAAGTGAAAAAACTGGGGGGGCGCTTTTGTCTATCCTGTGATGATGATTATCCTGAAAGTCTTTTGGCAATTGAAGATACGCCTGCCGTGTTAACGCTTTTGGGGCGGGGCAAAATAGATGATATAAAGCCTAATATTGCAATTGTCGGGGCAAGGAATGCATCGATTAATGGCCGTAAATTCACTCATAAGTTAGCCAAACAATTAGGCGAGAGCGGCGTGAATATCGTCTCGGGCCTTGCGCGTGGTATTGACAGCGCGGCTCATGAAGGGGCGTTAAATACAGGAACGTGGGCTGTTGTGGCGGGTGGAGCCGATGTTGTCTATCCCCGAGAAAATCAAGGGCTTTATGAAAAAATTCTAAAAGACGGTTTGATTATTTCTGAAAATAAATTAGGGACAAGTCCTGCGGCACATCATTTCCCGCGTAGAAACCGAATTGTGTCGGGGTTGTCATTGGGCACAGTGATTGTTGAGGCCAATACTAAATCAGGCTCGCTCATCACTGCACGTATGGCCGCAGAACAGGGGCGTGATGTATACGCCGTGCCAGGCTTTCCAAACGACCCGCGCGCTGGTGGGCCTAACAAATTGTTACGAGATGGTGCTATACTGGTGGAAAGTGCCGAAGACATATTGTCTCAAATCGCAAGTCCTAAGATGATCCAACCGATTATGTTTGATGCGATAAATCAGCAAGAAGAACTTGTCCAAGGTGTTGATTTAGATTGTGAAAAAAATACAGCTCTTGATGCTGATGATGTTGTCTCTATGTTGTCTCATGTGCCAATATCTGTTGACGAAATCGTCAGGGCGTGTCATGTCAGCGTATCAGAAGTGCAATCTGTGTTATTAGATTTAGAGATTGCGGGTCGAGTTGAAAGACTGTCTGGTAATCGTATAGGATTGGTAGATGCGGGGTAAAACAATGAAAATGTGTCCCGCAATATTTAAGGAAGTGAGTATATAGTGAGTGCGTCAAATGTTGTAATTGTTGAGTCGCCTTCAAAGGCAAAAACAATCAATAAATATCTTGGAAGTGACTATAAGGTTCTCGCTTCTATGGGGCATGTAAGAGATTTACCATCAAAAGATGGCTCAGTTGCCCCGGACGAAGATTTTGCCATGAAGTGGGAGGTCAGTGCCCGCGGTAAAAAAACGATGAAAGAAATTTCAGATGCCGTAAAAGGCGCAGACACTCTTTATCTCGCGATGGACCCGGATCGCGAGGGAGAGGCGATTGCATGGCACGTTCATGACTTGTTAGAAAAGAAGAAATTATTAAAAGACAAAGCCGTACACCGCGTTGCTTTTAACCAGATCACGAAAAAAGCCGTTAATGAAGCCTTTGAAAAGGCGCGTGACGTTGATGCGTCATTGGTCGAAGCCTATCTTGCCCGCCGTGCGTTGGACTATCTGGTTGGGTTTAACTTGTCGCCTGTTCTATGGCGCAAATTACCAGGTTCAAAATCAGCAGGTCGTGTGCAGTCTGTTGCGCTACGCCTAATATGTGAGCGCGAGTCTGAAATTGAAAAATTTATCGTTGATGAATATTGGTCAGTAGAAGCCCAGCTTCAAACATCGTCAGGTGCACCATTTTTGGCGCGCTTGACACACTTGGCCGGTAATAAGCTTGATAAGCTTGATATCACGAATGAAGCAGACGCAAAGGCAGCTGTCGAAAGAATTAAAAACAAGTCATTATCAGTTCAAAGCGTTACCAAAAAACAAACACAGCGCAAGCCATCTCCACCGTTTATTACATCGACATTGCAACAAGAGGCATCCAGAAAACTGAGAATGTCTGCCAGCCAGACGATGCGTATTGCGCAACAATTGTACGAAGGTGTTAGTCTTGGTGGTGAAACCGTTGGTTTGATCACATATATGAGAACGGACGGCATCACGCTCTCAGGTGAAGCAATTGCGCAAGCCAGACAGGTCATTGGTAAAGAGTATGGCGATAATTATTTGCCAGAGTCTCCGCGCGCCTACAAAAGTAAGGCTAAAAACGCACAAGAGGCACACGAAGCCATTCGTCCAACAGATTTGTCTATCACGCCTAAGCAAGCACGCAAATTTTTAGATAAAGATCAGTTTGCGCTCTATGAGCTTATCTGGAAGCGGACAATTGCGTGCCAAATGGAAAATGCAATCATGGATCAGGTCAGCGCCGATATCTCTGATGGAACAGATGATGTTGTTTTGCGTGCGACAGGATCGACTGTAAAATTTGATGGATTTTTAACGCTTTATATCGAGAGTAACGATAATGAGGACGATGTAAAGTCAGCTGACGATGCGGATCGTCGTTTGCCGCCATTAATCGAAAATGACCCGTTAAAGACACTGTCTGTTACCCCTAATCAGCACTTCACGCAACCACCACCACGCTACACGGAGGCGTCATTAGTGAAGATTATGGAGGAAAAGGGGATTGGTCGTCCATCAACATATGCCTCTATTCTTCAAGTATTAAGAGACCGAAGCTATGTGAAAATGGATGCGCGCCGATTTGTGCCAGAAGATCGTGGGCGTATTGTAACGGAATTTTTGAAACGCTTCTTCTCACGCTATGTCGATTATGATTTTACGGCGAATATGGAGCAGCAATTAGATGCGATCACCGAAGGCGAAGTGTCATGGAAGGATACCCTAAATTTGTTTTGGGTGGACTTTAAACGCGCGGTTGATGAAACAAAAGAGCTTCGCATTACAGAAGTGATTGATCATTTGAATGATGAATTGGCGATGCACTTCTTTCCTGTTTCAAAAGACAATCCAGAGCCTCGAAAATGCCCATCTTGTGACACGGGAGTTCTCTCATTAAAGCTCTCTAAAAATGGTGCTTTCATCGGATGTAACAATTATCCTGAGTGTAAGGAGACGCGTCCGCTGTCTGTACAGGACGGAAGCGAGCCTGCACGTGTAGAGCCTTCGGAGCTAGGCGTTCATCCAGATACGGGACGGGCTGTATTTCTGAAATTAGGCCCGTACGGCCCCTATGTTGAGATGTCTCCAGAAGAAGGCACGAAAGACAAGCCTAAGCGCCAAGGGTTGCCAAAGGGCATGGAGATGGCTGACGTGACATTAGAGGGTGCGGTAAAGCTTCTCGAGTTGCCTCGTGATGTCGGTCTTCACCCAGAAACGCAAAAAATGATTACAGCCGGTGTTGGTCGTTTTGGCCCCTTTGTGAAACACAACAACGTTTTTGTGTCTATCCCGAAAAGCTCGGGCGAGGATGTGTTGACGATTGGTATCAACCGAGCGGTTGATCTTATTGCACAGCATGCAATTAAAAAGGCAGCAAAAGAAGCGGCAAAAGAAGCAGCAGGAGACGACGCAAAAGCCGACACGAAGAAAAAGGCGCCTGCGAAGAAGAAGTCAACGACTAAGAAAAAGACTCCTGCGAAAAAGACTCCTGCGAAAAAGACTCCTGCGAAAAAGAAAACTACAACAAAGAAAAAGGCCTAAATGCCCATACCTTCACAAGACGACCTTCTCGACTACATAAAAGCGATAAAAGAACCTGTTTCGAAGCGAGACCTTGTGAAAGCCTTTGGTGTGAAGGGTGATGAAAGACGCCCGTTCAAGGCGTTATTGTCACAACTAGAAAAGGCAGGGTTAGTGATACGCCAGCCGGGTCAGATGTATAACATTCCCGAAGGCTTGCCGGCTGTGACAATCATCGAAGTTGTAGCACTAACTAAAGAAGGGGATGTGCTGGCTGAGCCTGTTGAGGGCGCGCAAAGCGTGGGAAAGCCTCGAATAGAGGTGCTTCATGATAGTAAAAAAGGCGCCGCTCTTGGTATAGGGGATCGTGCGTTGGCGCGTCTCACGCGAGATGGAAATGACGGGTATAGAGCCCGCGTTATAAAGCGTATTGAAAAATCCAAAGTCAAAACCATTATGGGTTTGGTAGTGCGTCAGGCTAAAAACTGTGTGCTTCGTCCAACAGACAAGCGTGCCCGTCATGATTTTGACATTCACCAAACTGACTTAAACGGCGCCAAAGACGGCGACTTTGCAATTGCTGAATTGCTCCCATCACGGGGTATGAAAAACAAGCGTGTAAAAATCATTAAAATTTTGGGGCAAGAAAATGACCCAAGCGCAATTTCGCTTATTTCTCTTGCAGAAAATGATTTGCGGGTTGAATTTCCTCAATCTGTGATAAAAGAGACCGAAGGCATGACGGTGCCTGATCTTGGCAAGCGTGAAGATTTGCGTGATATGCCTTTGGTTACAATTGATGGCGCAGATTCTCGAGATTTTGATGACGCTGTGTTTGCGGAAAAGACAAGCGATGGGTTTCATTTGGTTGTTGCGATTGCCGATGTTGCCTATTATGTGAGGCCGGGCTCAGCATTGGATAAAGAGGCGTGGACACGCGGAAACTCGACATATTTCCCCGATCGTGTTCTACCGATGTTGCCAGAGGCGCTTTCAAATGTCTTGTGTTCTCTTATGCCTCACGTCGAGCGTGCCTGTATGGCTATTCATATGTGGATCGACGACAAGGGCGCGTTAAAGGATCATAAGGTGACGCGCGGGCTCATGAGATCGCATGCACGGCTCACGTATGAACAGGTGCAAGCCGCGCATGATGGGCAGGTTGATGATGTGACTGACACATTAATGGATGATGTCATAAACCCGTTATATGATGCTTATAAAGTTTTGTTAAAGGCACGTCAGAGGCGCGGGGCATTAGACCTTGATATGCCAGAGCGCCAAATCCTGATTGATGATAAAGGGATCATGACGGGGGTTAAGCCTCGCTCGCGTGTGGACAGCCACAAATTGATCGAAGAGTTTATGGTGCTTGCCAATGTGGCCGCTGCGACCGCACTAGAGGCTAAGCGAGCCCCTTGCATGTACCGTGTGCATGACACACCCAAATCTGAAAAGCTTGATTATTCTCGTGACTTCTTAGAGAGTTTTGGTCTGACCCTGCCGCCGACTGTCTCTCAACCAAAACAACTTAATCATCTTCTGACGAAAGCCAAAGAGCATGAATACTCTCACTTAATCAGTGAGATGATTTTAAGAACACAGTCTCAAGCGATTTACTCTCCGCAAAATATTGGGCATTTTGGATTGGCGTTAGAGCGTTATGCCCACTTCACATCACCCATCCGCCGTTATGCGGATCTCATCGTGCATAGAAGCCTCATTCGCGCCTATGGTTTAGGTGAAGGTGGGTTAAGCGACGGAGAGGTTGCGCGTATTGAGGATACAGCAGAACATATTTCAACGACCGAGCGTGCCTCTGCAAACGCAGAGCGAAGCGCCGTTGACCGTTTTACCGCGTCCTTTTTGGAAAGCAAGGTTGGGGCGCAATTTTCTGGGCGCATTAGCGGCGTTGCGAAGTTCGGGTTATTTATCCGTCTTGATGAAACAGGGGCAGACGGGCTTGTGCCTGTCAGAACGCTGGGAAGTGATTATTTCGTACACGATGAAGAAGAACACGCCCTGATCGGGAGAAAAAGCAAAAAAGTCTACCGCCTCGGCGCGCCGGTGACGATCGTTGTGCGAGAAGCTGATATGATGACGGGAAGCACAATCTTTGAGATTATCAATGATAAAAACGGCGCCGATATTGAAGGGTTTGAAAGTAAGAACAAGCGCTCTCGTGTTGGGCGAAAAAAACCACCCAAGATGAGCGGTAAAGATAAATCGTTTAAGAAGGAGAAAGCGGGCGTAAAAAAGCCGTTTAAAGGAAAGAAAAAAGGCGCACCGAAAAAGAAACGCTAGTCTTGCACGCTTTTGCTTGACATTATTTGAAAAAAAGTTATTTTCTGCACTCGTTTCTATAAGAATTGAAAGATTAAAGGTTTTAACAATGGCTAAAAAAGGTCCAATTACAAAGATTCGCTTGGTAAGCACAGGTAAAAATGTGAAAGGCGAGCCAACAGGTTACACATATTATATTTCTAAAAACCCACGTAATATCACGGAAAAAATGAAATTCCGTAAATATGACCCTCGTGCGGTGCACCCTGATACAGGTAAAGTTGGATGTCACGTTTCTTTCGAAGAAAAGAAAATGCCTCCACATAAGAAAAACTAATATCGTTTTATATTTTCTAGAATTTAAAAGCCTCTGTTTCAGGGGCTTTTTTTATATGCGCGTAAAATACATCAAATTTTAACTAAGCTTTGATATCCTCTTAAATTAGAGGTTTTTAATGGGGGTTTATAATGGAATTATTTAAATTGTTGCTTGTTCCTAGTTTATTATGCGGTGTATCCGCATTTATATTAGGGTTTTTATGGTATCATCCAAAGATCATGGGGGAGAAGTGGCGCTGCGCGAGGCGTGAGGAGGCTGCGGAGCGCCGTAAATCATACAGCACACTTCCATTTTCATTAAATTTTCTGCTTTGGATTATTGCAGGATTTTTCTATTCATTTATCGCAATGACATTTGAAGTGAGGGATTTTAACGACTTAATTGCACTATCTTGTCTGCTGTGGGTTGGGTTTGCGATGCCGCCTGTGGTCATGGGAGCCTTTTACATTGGTGCTCCTTTCAAGGCGGCGGCAATCGATAGTGGGTATCAACTTGCAGGATATTATTTATTTGCCGTTGTCTATTACGGCTCAATTGCGATTATTTAAAAGTCTCTCGGTCTTCTTTAAGTAGAACACGAATATGGGTTTTGCCCTGCGTCTCTTCGTACTTCTCGTAGTATTGCTGGTGGTAGTCTTCTGCTAGCCAAAATTTATGATCTTGAGCGCTTTGTAGGGTTGTGACAATCGGTGTGTCGTCATAATAATCTGACGCATTGACCTCTTTAATGGCCTCTTCGGCGGCTTGTTTTTCTTCCTCCGAGCTGTAGAAGATGGCGGACCGATACTGTGTCCCAACGTCGACCCCTTGACGGTTAAGCTGTGTCGCGTCATGTCCTTTTGTTAGAAAGAAAATAACGAGATCTTTATAGGAGATGATGTCTGGGTCATATGTGATGGCGACGACTTCTGCGTGTCCCGTGTTACCTGTGGTGACTTGCTCGTATGTAGGCATCTCAACGTGACCGCCCTGATAGCCTGATGCAGTGAAGACAACGCCTTCCAATGCTCTAACCTGACTTTCCAAACACCAAAAGCACCCGCCGCCTAAATAGGCGGTAGGGAGGTTGTCGGGATTTTGCGTTTTAATGGTTGAGCTTAATGGCATGCTGGCTCCTTTTTTTGTAATTGTAGTGTATATAAAAACAGCTGTGACGGATAAAATGGCAACTAAAATAATTTTCATCATGTATAAGTATATCTCCTTATAGAATTATTCGTCTAAGCTGGGTAAAATGTTACATATGGATATAATTAAGAAAAAATCACCTAACTTCAATGACCGTGTCGGCGACGCTAAGCCTGACTACATCGTTCTACACTATACCGGTACAAAAGACGCACAGGAGGCTTGTGAGGCGTATATGGACAGCAGCGTGGCGCTAAGTCCGCATTATATGGTTGATGTCGATGGTACGATTACACAATTTGTAGATGAAGACAAAAGGGCGTGGCATGCAGGCAAATCGTCTTGGGGTGGATGCGAAGATATGAACTCAGCCTCTATCGGCATTGAAATTGTTAATGGTGGACACGCCCACGGCCTTCCCGAATATCCAGCAGACCAAATTGAGGCGTTAATTACATTATGTAAGGATGTAATTGCGCGTCACGATATACCCCCTCTTAATATCTTGGGGCATTCCGACATATCAACGGGGCGAAAAGTTGACCCAGGCGAAAATTTTCCATGGGAATATTTAGCGGATAATGGGGTTGGGTTTTGGCCGCACCCTGATGAAGATGATTATAAAGCCAATATCGGCGTGCGTTCAGGCCTGTTGGGGTTAGGTTATTCGTCTCAGTGCGAGGATGTTGTCCTGATTAGAGAGTTTCAGCGCCGATATCAACCTGAAATCTTCCATAAAAATGCAACCAATGTCGTTTGTGAATATACGCATGCATTGGTAAATGCGCTTTTGCGAGAAAAACATAGATAAGTTTTTTATAATTTGGCATAGTGCCTCTCGCCAGTCGGTCGGATAGCTGCTTTTAAGGAAGAGGAAAGTCCGGGCATCATGGAAGTAAGGCGCTGGTTAACGGCCAGACGGTGTGAACCGATGGAAAGTGCAGCAGAGAGTAAACCGCCATTTTTAATGGTAAGGGTGAAAGGGTGCGGTAAGAGCGCACCGCATTTCTAGTGATAGAAATGGCACGGCAAACCCCGCCTGATGCAAGACCAAATAGGGGAGGCGTATCATGTATTTCCACATGGCTTCCCGGGTAGGTCGCTTGAACGATTTAGTAATAAATCGTCTAGATGAATAGCTATCGACAACAGAACCCGGCTTATAGACCGACTGGCATTTTATTATTTTGAGAGGTTTGCGTAAACAAACGCCTCATCACGGCGCGCCCATAAAATTTGGTTTGCAGCATTTCCATCTTCAATAGATTGCTTTTGCTCTTCGCTCATGCTGGCGTTAGAGTTTGTCAGCTTTGCCGCTAAAAATGATGCAGAAGCGCTCGTTCCTTCAGCGACTTTTTGTGAAAGCGTATCTTCGTCCATGCCGAAAAATTTGTGATCAGTAAAATCCATTGTTATCTCCTAATAATTATGAAAAATAAAATTACATAAAAAACTTGGCGATGTCAAGAAAATCTTGTGTGTAGAATTGTTGTAAAATGACTCATTAAATTGACTTCCCATGTAATCCCATGATATCCCATATATAGAAAAGGTGCGAAGTCTGCGCCTATTTTTTCTGGGTTAATGAGATAAATTCAAAGGTTTTACGTGGCGTTATTTTTGGCAACCACACATAATAAAATCGATAAAAAGGGGCGTGTATCGTTACCTGCGCCCTTTCGTGTGCATTTGTCGCGCTCAGAAATTGTGCTTTTCCCCTCCCCCAAATTTGAATGCCTTGAAGGTGTTGATGTCTCGTTTATGGAGGAGGTAAGCGAGCGTCTTGATCAGTTTGATATGTTTTCAGAGGCGCAAGATGAAATGGCTATGGCGGTTTTTGGCGAGGCGGTATCTGTAAGTTTGGATGAAAATGGGCGTTTTGTGATGCCGACAAGCTTGGCACCGCATGCGGGGCTATCTGATCATGCTGTGTTTGTGGGCTTGGGGAAAAAATTCCAAATATGGAATGCGGATGCATTGTCTAAGCGTAAATCTGCTGCGCGCCAATCAGTCTCGGAGAAGGGGTTGACTATTCCATCTCAGAAAACAGGAGGTGCGCATGAGTGATGCGCCACACATTCCCGTAATGTTGGAAGAAGTCTGCGAGCATATGAGTTTGCGTGATGGAGGTGTTTACGTTGATGGCACCTTTGGCGCGGGAGGGTACACGCGGGCAATGCTTGATCGTGCTGATTGTCGAGTCATTGCGTTTGATCGCGACGAAACGGCCATTGAGGCTGCGCAAGATTGGGTTGGAGAATACGGCGATCGCTTAACGCTTGTGCATGGTGCTTTTGGTGATATTGCAGATCATCTCGCTCAAATCGGCGTTGCTCATGTCGATGGTGTGGTTATTGATATCGGTGTATCATCGATGCAAATTGATCAGGCTGATCGCGGATTTTCATTTCGTTTTGATGGGCCGCTTGATATGCGGATGGATACCTCAACAGGTGAGACAGCAGCCGAGCTCATTAATTCCCGTAAAGAAGAAAATATTGCCAATATCATTTATCAGTATGGCGAGGAACGTTTGTCACGTCGTATTGCCAAGGCGATCATTAACAAGCGTCCAATTCATACAACTTCTGAGCTGGCTGATTTGGTTCGCTCTTGTGTGCCGCGTTCTAAAAAGGATGGGATTGACCCTGCAACGCGCACATTCCAAGCGTTAAGAATTGCTGTCAATGATGAGTTGGGCGAGCTTGAGCGTCTTTTAAAGGCGACGCCTGATTTGCTGGCAGATGGGGGTGCGTTGGTAGTTGTGTCTTTCCATTCGTTAGAGGACAAAATTGTTAAAAACTTTATGCGTGGAAAAGTAAAGTCTGTTTCTAGACATGAACCCATCATGCCGCATAATGAAAGAAGCGATAACGCTCCCCCCTTATCAATAGTTTCGAGAAAAGCTATTTTGCCAACAGAAGAAGAAAAAAAGATTAACCCGCGTGCGCGGTCTGCACGCCTTCGCGCTGCCGTCAAATTGATGTCTGAGGGTGATGATTAATATGAATACGAATAAAATCGTTTTTAGCTTAATTATTATATCTGCTCTTGTTATGGGCGGTCTTCTTTTTATCGTGTCAGAAAAGTCACGCGCCATTGAGTCTGATATCAGAACTGTTGATAATTATGTGGATAACGAGCGTGAGGCGCTGCGCGTTTTAAATGCTGAGTGGCACTATCTTAATCGTCCAGATCGCTTAGAAAAGGTTCTTGTGGATCGTCAGAACGGGTTTCGTGCAGCAAAAGTACAGCGCATTGAAAAGCCAAGCGTTGCAGCAGAGGCTATACGTCTGCGTCAAGAAATGCAGGCATTGCCACGTCCGTCTCTTAAGCCTGTCTATGTTAATAAGTTTTCTAATCCGGTCTCTGCGCAGGGCACGCCAAGCGTGGAAAGCACAAAAAAGTTTCCAAATCAGGCGTTGAAGGCAAGTGTTTTGAAGAAAAAAGCACAAGATGCCAAGACGCAAAACTTCCAAAGTCTACTTGATGGGTTGGAGGCGCGCGATGGTCAGTAGGAGTGCGTTTAACCGGTTATCGGTCACAATCAAAGGCGGGCAAGGTGGCGCGTTAGAGGTTGCATGGTCTCGCGTTAATGTTATTCGTGTGGCGTTCCTCGTTTTATATTGCGTTGTAGGGCTTCGTTTATTTGATTTAATGGTTTTGCAAGAGTTCAAGATTGGTGAAAATCCGTTTTCACATACTCCGGCACCTGAGCTTTCGCATGCGGAAGATAAAATTGAGGTGCGTCGTGCCGACATTGTTGACAGAAATGGGGTCTTGCTGGCGACCTCTTTGAAAACCGCTTCTTTGTATGCTGACCCAAAACATATTATGAGCCCGGAGATTGCGGCCAAGGCGTTGGTCGAGATATTTCCCGATTTGACTTATGGCACAACATTGAAGAAATTGCGACGGTCTGGACGTTTTGTTTGGATAAAGCGTGGAATTGTCCCTGAAGACCAAATGAAGGTTATGAAAATTGGTGAGCCGGGCTTTGGTTTTCGTGATGAATATAAGCGCTTTTACCCCCAAGGGAGCATGGCCGCCCATCTTGTCGGTTATGGCAACACAGATGGTACTGGTTTGATGGGCATTGAACGTGCGCTGCAAGGCACACTGGTTGCGCATGATGAGGATCATAATGTTGTTAAAACCACGCTGGATGTGCGCTTTCAACATGCGCTTCGATCTGAAATAATGTTGGCCAAAGACAAGTTCGAGGCGCGCGGTGCGTCAGGCATTATTATGAATGCAAAAAGCGGCGATGTGCTTGCGATGGTCTCGCTTCCTGATTTTGACCCGCACGCCCCCATGGCGGCACCAAAAAAGACGCAATTCAACAGCGCAACTCTTGGTGTATATGAGTTAGGGTCTGTGTTTAAGATTTTTTCAACGGCGGCACTGCTTGAAAGCAACAAGGATGCGCTAAGCATGACATTTGATGCGCGTGAACCATTAAAGCGTTACGGGCATACAATTAACGATTTTCACGCTGAAAAGCGCATTATGAGTGTGCCAGAAGTCTTTATGGTATCCTCCAACATCGGAACGGCGCTGATGGGCGAGATGGTTGGCACAGAGGCTATGAAGGCGTTTTATAAAAAGCTAGGTCTGATGGATAAACCAGATGTTGTTTTTTCAGAAGTTGGCTCGCCGTTATATCCGCGTCCTTGGCGTGAAATCAATACATTGACGGCCTCATATGGCCACGGAATTGCGGTAAGCCCTCTACAATTGGCAACAGCTGTATCTATGATTGTAAATGGAGGATATAAGATCACGCCTCGCTTTGTGTTACCCGATACCCCATCACAGGGGGGCGGTGCGGATGATGACGCCTCGTCTCATATTCAAACAAGAATTGTGTCTGAGGACACATCAAAAATCATGCGGTCTTTAATGCGTTTGGTTGTAACAGATGGGACAGCAAGTAAAGCCGCCGTTGAAGGGTTTGATGTTGGTGGCAAAACGGGAACGGCTGAAAAACCGGGTAAAAAAGGCTATGATCGAAAGCGTTTATTATCTTCTTTTGTCGGTGCGTTCCCAATTGATGATCCAGAATATGTTGTGTTTGTGGCTCTTGATGAACCAAAAGGGCTCAAGGAAACATATGGATATGCCACAGCAGGGTGGACGGCCGCTCCTGTGTTTTCAAATGTTATAAAACGCATGGTTTCAATAGAGGCTAAAAGCACTGGATTTGCTGACATTAAAAAACAAATACAGCCTGTGTCGAATGCATCATATAAGGGGGGTAATTGATGAAGTTATCAGACCTTTTCCCAGATCATGATGTGCCCAGCTGCGCTATAAATGGTGCCAGTATGAATAGTCGTGAAATCACGAACGGATCATTGTTTTTTGCAGTCCCCGGCCATACACAAGATGGAACAAAATTTATTCCCGACGCGATTGAACGAGGCGCGGTGGCCATCGTCGCAAACAAAAACAAACGTGATGATGTGCTTAAGATTATGGCAGATATCCCTGCTAACTGCCCCGTTGTCTATGTTGAGGATACGCGGGCCGCATTAGCATCAGTCGCAGCAAGGCTCTACCCTTGCCAGCCTCAAAATATCGCAGCCGTCACGGGCACAAGCGGAAAAAGCTCAACCGTTTGGTTTGTGCGACAAATTTTGGAAAGCCTCGGCGAGAAAGCGGCAAGTTTGGGCACGATTGGGCTTCATGCGGGTGATGTGTTTGAAAAAAGTGCGCTGACCACAGCAGACCCTATAACACTTCACAAAACGTTAGAAACGCTTGCAAAAAAGAATATTAATTATGTTGCAATGGAAGCCTCCAGCATTGGCATCGAACAGATGCGTATGGACGGTGTGTGCTTAAAAGTGGCTGCTTTTACTAACCTATCACACGAACATCTGGACTACCACGCGACGATGGACGACTATTTTAAGGCAAAGCAGGATTTGTTTACTCGTTGCCTTAAATCTCAAGGTTTTGCTGTGCTCAATACTGATATTTCTGAGTATAAACGCTTACATGATGTGTGCACGCATCATGGGCACACCATCGTGCCATATGGCACGCATGCAGAAGGGAAGCATGCGATTAGGCTTGTAAACCGAAGTGTCACGCCAAGAGGGCAAAATCTTGTCGTGTCGCTAAACGGCCAAATGCTTGAATGTCACTTACCCCTCATCGGTACGTTTCAGGCTCAAAACGTGCTATGTGCATTGGCTATGGTCTATAGCCTTTGCGACTTAGGCGATAATAAAACGTTAGATATTAAAGCGCTTGAACATGCGCTATCGACCCTGCGTACGGTGCCGGGTCGACTTGAAAGAATTGACGGGCATCCTGAAGAGGCCTCTGTTTATGTGGATTACGCACATAAGCCGGGCGCGTTGAAGGCTGTTCTCGATGCTGTTCGCCCTCACACAAAAGGCAAGCTCTGGGTTGTCTTTGGCTGTGGCGGCGATAGAGATCGTGCAAAACGCCAACAAATGGCGCACATTGCCTACGATCTTGCGGACGAAATTGTCATCACTGATGACAATCCTCGCTCCGAAACCCCTGCTGATATTCGCGCCGAGATTACGGCAGGGGTTCCCTCCTTTAAAAATATCGGCGATCGTCGCAAGGCTATAGACTTTACGATGAAATCTCTCCAATTGGGTGACTCTCTCATCATTGCCGGCAAAGGCCATGAATCCGGGCAGACAATTCACACCCAAACCCTCCCCTTCGATGATCGTGATGAAGCACGAAAATCAATCAAAACACTTATCTCTGACGACGAGGACAAAAAATGACACAAAAGCAACACGCATCATCGGATGTGATTTGGACAGCAAGCGATGCCGCAAATATTACAAGCGGTAAATTGATTGGTGATTCAGCCGCGACACAATGGAGCGCAACAGGAATTGCGATCGATAGTCGTGAGGTCGTGGCAGGAGATATCTTCTTTGCATTGCAAACAGGGGCCACTGATGGTCATGACTATGTCGCGGATGCGTTTAAAAACGGCGCGGTATGTGCTGTTGTAAGCAAGCATAATGATGAGATCGGTTCACATGGTTCTATTTTGTTGGTGGATGACACGCTTCGTGCGCTTCAGGATTTGGGCCAAGGTGCGCGCTATAGATGCGCCGCTAAAGTCATTGGTGTGACGGGCAGTGTCGGTAAAACAGGCACAAAAGAGCTTTTGGCAGCGGGTTTAGGTGTTCAGGGACAAACACACGCAGCTATTCGAAGCTTTAATAATTATATCGGTGTGCCTTTGACATTGGCTTCAATGCATGCAGGAACAGATTATGGCGTATTTGAAATAGGTATGAACCACGCAGGCGAAATTACGCCTCTTGCAAAACAGGTCAAACCAGACATTGCCATTATCACAACGGTAGCCCCTGTTCATTCCGAGCATTTTGAAGACGGCGTAACAGGTATTGCCAAGGCAAAGTCTGAAATATTTAGCGGCATGAACCAAGGGGGGCATGCGGTTGTAAATGCTGATATCGATACATTTGCTATTGTAAAGGCGCAAGCCCAGCTTGATGGCGTTTCATTGATAACTTTCGGTCGTGCAGATAACGCAGATTCTCGTCTCATTGATTGCCTTATTGCGGCCAACGGATCGCGTGTGCGCGCAAATATTTTAGGCGAAGAAATCACATATAGCCTACAATGGAGCGGCGAGCACATCGCGATGAACTCGATTGCGGTTCTAACGGCCATTAAACTTGCCGGTGCAGATATTCATAAAGCGGCCAAAGCTTTGGGTCAGTTGCAACCCCCAGAGGGGCGCGGGCATCGCGAAGAAATCGATAGTGGTGAGAAAGACAATCCCATTACATTAATTGATGAAAGCTATAACGCATCACCAACGTCTATGAAGGCGGCCTTTAAAGTGCTAGCCTTGGTTGATCCGGGTCGTGGCGGACGCCGCATTGCGGTGCTTGGCGACATGTTGGAGTTGGGTAAAGATTCTGCAAAAAAACATGCGGATCTGGCGCTACCGTTGAGAGCCAATGATATTGACTTGGTTTACACATGCGGCTCATTAATGAAAAACCTTCACGAAAATCTGCCCAATGATAATAGAGGCGCGCATTGTGACACCAGTGACGAATTGTCTGAAATTGTGACAGATGTACTTGTCCCCGGCGATGTTGTCATGGTAAAGGGATCATTGGGCAGCAAAATGAAAGTTGTTGTCGAAGCAATGCGTGCATTGCCTAAGAAGAAACAAGCCAAGAAAGAAAAGCATGTTATATAACCTCCTTGTTCCGTTATCGGATGAATATCAAATATTCAACCTGTTTCGTTATTTAACGTTCAGAACAGGGGGCGGCATTATGACCGCGCTTGTTTTATCTTTCATTATAGGCCCTAAAATTATTCGGTGGCTAAAATCAAAACAAAAAGAAGGCCAGCCCATTCGCCAAAGCGGACCTGAAACGCATTTCAAAAAAGCCGGTACACCGACAATGGGCGGGCTGATGATTTTAATATCGGTCACTGTGTCGACGTTGTTATGGGCTGATTTATCTAATCAGTTCGTATGGTATGCTCTTGCTGTGATGGTTGGTTTTGGTCTCGTGGGCTTTGCTGATGATTATGCCAAGCTAACTAAAAAGTCATCTGACGGCGTGAGCGCGCGGACACGATTGATTGTTCAAATCCTGATCGTAGCAGGGGTGACGATAGGCATTAATCAGGTTTTGCCAGCAGATATCAATACACATGTGGCCATTCCATTTTTTAAGGATCTCTACATTAATTTGGGGTGGGGCTTTGGGCTTTGGGCGCTGCTTGTTGTGATTGGGTCAGCCAATGCGGTTAATCTGACAGATGGGCTTGATGGTTTGGCTATTGTTCCTATCGCGATTGCATGCGCTAGTTTTGGTGTTATTACATACTTAGTCGGAAATGCTGTATTTTCTGATTATTTACAGATTTCATATGTTGAGGGCACGGGTGAGCTTTCCGTTATATGTGGTGCCGTGGTGGGCGCAGCTCTAGGGTTTTTATGGTACAACGCGCCCCCTGCACAAGTGTTTATGGGGGACACAGGATCGCTTGCAATGGGCGGACTTTTAGGAACGATTGCCCTTATTACCAAGCATGAACTTGTTTTGGCAATTATTGGAGGTTTGTTTGTCCTTGAAGCCCTTTCTGTTATCATTCAGGTGGCCTCGTTTAAATTAACGGGCAAGCGCGTGTTTCGAATGGCGCCCATTCATCACCATTTTGAAAAAAAGGGCTGGTCAGAGCCTACCGTCGTCATACGTTTTTGGATCATTGCGTGCGTGCTTGCATTAATTGGTCTTGCCACATTGAAATTAAGATAAGGGCATTTGATACCCCCAATGAAGTTATTTGACCGATCAAGCAAGAACGTTGTTGCATCATGGTTTTGGACCGTTGATCGCACAATGTTGCTTTTGATCGCGGCCCTCATTGGGTATGGCATTGTATTGGTTGCCGCCGCAAGCCCAGCCGTTGCGTCTCGCATTGGTTTGTCAGAACAGCATTTCTTTTTAAAACATATTATCTTCTTAATCTTGTCTGTTTCGGGAATGATTTTTATCTCGTTCTTGTCACCTCGTGGGCTTTGGCGTGTTGCAATTCTTGTCATGGGTGCGGGCCTTGTTGCCATGATCCTTATACCGTTCATTGGTATGGAGATCAAAGGGGCGCAGCGTTGGATACATTTACCATTTATTTCGCTGCAACCCAGTGAATTGGTCAAACCGGCGCTTGCTATTATTGCGGCGCGTTTGATGGCTATGCAAAAGGAAAAAGAGGGGTTCCCCGGTGAAATATATGCCGCACTTCTTTATGCCTTTATTGTTATGTTGCTTATGGCGCAGCCTGATTTTGGAATGACATTTGTTGTCACCTGTATTGTGATGTCACAGATTTTCATGGCAGGTTTCCGTTTTAAATATCTCATTTACGTGGCCGTTGGAGGGGTTGTTGCATTGGTCTTGGTCTATAGCAGTTTTGATCACGTTCAAAGCCGCGTTGACCGTTTCTTTGACCCCGCAAGCGGAAACACTTACCAAGTTGACAAATCCCTAGAATCATTCCGTCATGGAGGTGTGTTGGGAACGGGCCCTGGCCAAGGTACCGTTAAATTGAACCTGCCGGATGCGCATGCTGATTTTATCTTTGCTGTGTCTGGTGAAGAATTGGGGCTGGTATTTACGCTTCCTCTTGTTGGATTATACTTGTTTTTATTGCTTCATGGTTTTCGGAAAATGGAAGAATCGGAAGATTTATTTGCGATTTTGGCGGTAGGCGGCTTGCTAACTATGGTCGGCGTACAGGCCTTTATCCACATGGGCTCTGCGCTGCACATCTTGCCAGCCAAGGGTATGACTCTCCCCTTTATTAGCTACGGGGGGACATCGCTTTTATCTGTTGGATTTGCAATGGGGGCTGTGTTATCTCTTACAAGACATAAAACACGCACAGGTATCGTAAGCAAACGTGCCTCTCGCTAATGTTATGAATTAAACAGGCGCTGATGAAATGACAGACAACACACACATAGATCAAAAACAAATTAAAATACTTCTGTCCAGCGGTGGCACAGGGGGGCATGTTTACCCTGCAATCGCTTTGGCGCATGATTTAGTCTCGCGCGGATATCAGGTGCATTTTGCAACCGATAATCGTGGCGAAAAATACATTAAAGGTCATTTTGATTACACAATTTTACCTGCGGGCACATTAGGGGCTGGTGTTAAGGGCAAGGCTTTAGGGCTTATGAGTTTAGGGCGCGGATATATCAAGGCGCGTTCGTTAATTAATAAATACGCGCCCAATGCTGTTATTGGGTTTGGTGGCTACCCAAGTGTTCCGGCTGTGGCGGCGGCACAACATAAAAAAATTCCAACGATTTTACATGAACAAAATGCCGTGGTTGGTAAGGCAAACCTGTTTTTAGCGCCAAAAGCAGCCCGTATTGCGCTTTCATTGGAAGGTGGATTTGGCTTAGAGGCCGAAGACCGCGTTCGGAGTGTCGTGACAGGAAATCCTGTACGCCCGGAGATCGCAGCTCTTTACACAAAAGCTTATCCCACAATTCATGGCGATTCTAAAATCAACATTTTAATATTTGGGGGCTCATTAGGGGCCAGCGTATTAAGTCAAGTTGTACCAAAAACGATTGAGCGTTTAAGCGATAGCTACAAGGCGCGCCTTCATATTACGCAACAATGTAAAACCCAAGAAGAAGTAGATGAGACACAAAGCTTATATGATAAAAATAACGTAAGTGCAGAATGTACGACATTTTTACATGATATGCCTCAACATCTAGATAAAGCACATTTTGTAATTTCACGTTCTGGCGCAAGCACAGTCGCAGAAGTAAGTGTTGCAGGGCGCCCTGCTATTTTCGTACCGTTGATGCTTCATGCCGACCAACAGCAATTGAAAAATGCTGAAAGCATCGCCAATAATGGTGGCGCATGGGTTATGCCAGAAACAGGCTTTACAATAGACGCACTGCAAACTCAAATTGAGATGTTTTTGCAATCGCCAGAAACCTTATTCAAAGCAGCAGAAAAAGCGCGTGAATGCGCCCACCCTGACGCCTCTAGAAAGTTAGGAAATCTTGTCACCGCAGTGGCATTGGGGTGGTCGGATAACTAGGCACCAACATTCAGTGTCTACACGCTATTTTTCATAGACTTTTGAAGCTCTATATGGTTTGTTGACCTACTTATTTAGACTTTTAAAAATACAAGCGAACAGCATATGCGTAAAATCCCCTTAGATATTGGTCCTTTGCACTTTGTAGGTATTGGAGGCATCGGTATGAGTGGCATTGCCGAGATCCTCAACTCCATGAATTATGACGTGCAGGGCTCGGATATGAGCGAGAATGCAAACGTGAAAAGATTGCAGGATAAGGGAATGACCGTCCATATTGGTCACAACGCTGATGTTATCACGGATGATATCGCAGCCGTCATTATCTCCTCTGCTGTTAAAGACGACAATGTCGAGCTTGTTGCGGCTCGCAAAAAACACATACCGATTGTCCGTCGTGCTGATATGCTGGCTGAGTTAATGCGTTTGAAGTGGGCTGTATCTGTTGGAGGAACACATGGAAAAACGACCACAACCTCAATAGTTGGTGCTGTTTTAGAAGAAGGGCAACTTGATCCGACTGTCATCAATGGCGGTATTATCCACGCGTATGGTACAAACACGCGCCTCGGCGAAGGCCGTTGGATGGTTGTGGAATCTGATGAAAGTGATGGAACATTTACGCGATTGCCTTCAACGGTAGCCATTGTGACCAACATTGATCCAGAGCATATGGATCACTACGGGTCATTTGACGATGTTCGTGCTTCATACCGCCAATTCGTTGAGAATATCCCGTTTTACGGCTTTGGCGTTTTATGCTCAGACCATCCTGAGGTTCAGGCGTTAATCGCACATGTCGGAGACAGAAAAATCGTAACTTACGGATTTAATCCGCAAGCTGACGTGCGCGCTATAAATGTTCGCTACGGACAAGATGGCAACACGTTCGATGTTAAAATTGGCGGCACTGACATCAAGGATATCTATTTACCTATGTTGGGAGACCACAACATCCAAAATGCGCTCGCCGCAATTACTGTTGCTGTTGAGCTGGAAATTCCTCATGCGGCAATCAAGAAAGCTTTGCGTCATTTCCAAGGGGTTAAGCGTCGCTTTACAAAAACCGGGATCGTTAATGGTGTAACAATTGTTGATGATTATGGGCATCACCCCATTGAGATCAAGGCTGTCCTCAAGGCTGCAAGGCAATCGTTGGAGGATACGGATAATAAGGTAATCGCTGTGATGCAACCGCATAGATATTCTCGATTGCATGAGCTAATGGATGATTTTTGTGCCTCGTTTAACCAAGCCGATACTGTATATGTCTCTGATGTTTATGCCGCTGGCGAAAAACCAATTGACGGATCGGGCCATCATGAGTTGGTGAAGGGGATTGCGGCATTTGGACATAAAGATGTTCACGTACTTGAGACGCCTGATAATTTGCCCTCTCTAATACATGAAAAGGCAAGTGCCGGAGATCTGGTGATATGTCTAGGGGCTGGTAATATCACACAATGGGCACAAGATCTTCCTGAGCAACTAAGACAATTTTCAAAAAAATCTGCTTAATAAAATAAAACAAAAATAATAAGAATAAAATGATGCATATGCCGCAATTTGGTGCTGAAGATAGATTAACAATCAATGACTTGCCTATGGTGCGAGGGCGCTATACTGAAAACGCGCCTCTTGGTGAGGTGGGGTGGTTTCGCACAGGCGGTCGCGCAGAAATTTTATATAAGCCCGCGGATAAGCAAGATTTGATCGATTTTCTCAAATCGTGTCCTAAGTCCATACCTGTACATGCAATTGGTGTGTTGTCTAACACGATTATTCGCGATGGCGGTCTAAGAGGTGTTGTTGTTCGTTTGGGGCGCGACTTTGCACATATTGATGATATGGGTGACCAGATTATACATGTGGGTGCAACAGCTCTTGACATGAATGTTGCGTTGAAGGCGGCACAATATGGAATAGGCGGTTTGGAATTCTTAAGTGGGATTCCTGGATGTATTGGCGGCGCACTAAAAATGAACGCAGGTGCCTACGGAACAGAGACGAAAGATGTGCTTGTTGAGGCGGAGTATGTGACGCGTGATGGCACGCTTGTCACCGCCACAGCTGATGACTTGAATATGTCATATCGACACACTGACACGCCTGAGGGAGCCGTATTCTTAAGTGCTAAGCTTAAAGGGTTTCCTCAAGCAGAAGATGTGACGCAGGGCAAGATATCTGAGATCAAAGCCAAACGATCTGAATCGCAGCCGATCAAGGCTAAAACGGGGGGGTCGACATTTGCAAATCCAAGTGCAGAAGAGCTAAAATCAGTTGGTTTGCCAGAAGATATGCGTGTTTGGCAAATTATAGATGCCGTTGAGGGGCGAGGCCTAAGCATCGGTGGCGCGCAGATGTCCGAGCTTCATTGTAACTTCATGATTAATAATGGCGACGCCACATCACATGATCTCGAGCAGTTAGGCGATGAAATTAGGCATCGTGTGTTTAAAAAGTTTGGGTTACAATTACGGTGGGAAATACGCAGAGTCGGAGAAAAGTAAGCCATGAACATGAAACATGATGTGCTTGATGTAGCGCTTTTGGTCGGGGGATGGTCGGCAGAACGTGCTGTATCGCTTGAAAAAGGAAAAACCGTAGAGGTCGCACTCATTGAGCTAGGCCATAATGTTCGGGTCATTGATGTTCAAAAAGATTTACCATCCCTTATTCAGTCACTAACGCCTAAGCCGGATGTTGTGTTCAATAACCTTCATGGTACAGGTGGGGAAGATGGCGTCATTCAAGGTGTGTTAGAAATGCTTGATATACCATACACGCACTCGGATGTGTGCGCCTCGGCGATTGCCATGGATAAACCGCGTACAAAAATTCTGGTTGAAACGGTCGGTGTGCCTACGCCTAAAGGTGTTGTGCTTACAAAAAATCAAATTGTAAATGGTCAAATCCCTTACGCCCCCCCTTATGTTATAAAACCCCCTCATGAGGGCTCTAGTGTGGGTGTTCACATGATTCGCGCACAAGACAACCGCCCCATCAATATTGGTTTGGATATTGAAGATCATGACCTGCTATTGGTTGAAGAATATATCGCAGGACGCGAGTTGACGGTAGCGGTGCTGGATGGCAAGGCGCAGGCTGTTACAGAAATTGTCTCTCATACAGAATTCTTTGATTATGAAGCAAAATACCAAGATCAAACGACAGAATATGTTCTTCCTGCAAAAATTTCATCAGACATATACGATTTAGCCTTGGATTATGCTGAGCGCGTGTATAATATTGTAGGATGTGCTGGTTTGGCGCGTTGTGATTTTCGTTTTGATGAAAGCTTGGGCACAGAAGGCCTCTTTCTTTTGGAAATCAACACACAGCCAGGCTTTACGGCGCAATCAATCGGCCCCTCTCAGGTCATCTACAACGGAACATCATTTAATGCGCTTTGTGAGCGTCTCATCGAAACTGCTTTATGCCCAAAAAACGAAAACAAAATAGTAAAATTCTCAAAAAGAAAAGTCGCCTAACGCGTGATGCCTTTATTAAGGTCGCGCGCCGTACAGGGATTATCGTTTGCGCGCTTGCCGCACTATTGTGGGTGGGGGCATGGGTATGGTTTGGCGGCCTTATTCAGCAAGGCGCTTCATGGACTGAGCAAAAAATATACGCAGTCACTGCGGATGCAGGCTTTCAACTCGATAATCTATTGGTTGAGGGGCGTGAAAATCTATCGGCTGATACCGTCATGCAGATTTTGGACATAGAGCAAGGGCAATCTTTGTTTGCAGCAGACTTAGAGGATGTCCGCATGCGCCTTGAGGCGCTTGAGTGGGTTGAAACAGTTGTTGTTCAGCGCCGCGCGCCTAATGATTTGTATATTAAAATTACAGAGCGCCAGCCCATTGCACTGTGGAAACGCGCTGGACAAAATAACCTTTTCTTAATTGATCACAAAGGCCACGTCATTGATGTGCCGTTATTGTCAAAGTTCAAAGATCTTATAATCATCTCGGGCGAAGGTGGGCGCGATGAGGCGTTTTCTTTGATATCTCAATTAGCCATCTACCCCGAGATTTTATCAAATGTTGATGTGGCACAGTTCATAAGTGATCGTCGTTGGGATTTTGTCACCAAGGCAGGCATTCGCATTCAAATGCCCGAAGACAATTTTGATTATGCGTTGGGTCGTCTTGAACAGTTGCGTATTCAATCCGAAATATTGGCACAGCCCATAGATTTGTTGGATTTGAGACAAGAAGATCGCGTTGTAGCACGCCCAAGCGAGGGGCATGTTTTAGAGTATGATTACATTGCGCCTGTTAGCACAAAAGCAGGTGAGGGAGCGTCAGGCTATGAGCTTTAAACAACCATTAAAAGCAGGGTCTATTATTGCCACTCTTGATGTCGGCTCAAGCAAAGTTTCGTGCTTCATTGCGCAAATGACAGATGATAACGGCGGGTTTGAAATTGTAGGCGTGGGTCACCAAGCGGCACAAGGCGTTAAAAACGGGATCATTACAGATATATACCAAGCGGAAATAGCAATTTCTAATGCGGTTCATGTTGCTGAAAAGATGGCCTCAAAAATCATAAAAGGATATCCCTTGCGTGATATCGTGCTGGCTGTGCCTGCTACATCATCATCATCACATTACATGGATGCGCATGTTCAGATGATGCGCCAGACTGTGACGGAAAATGATGTGCGACGCGCGCTTGCAAAGGCGCAAATCAAGGCACAAAAAGATGATCGGGAAATTGTACACACCATTCCTGTCGATTATGTACTGGATGGACATAAAGGCATTCAAAGTCCTTATGGCATGAGCGGTCAGGTCATGGATATTGACATTCATATGCTGGACGCGGATTTTTCACACCTCAAGCATATCAGCCAATGTACTGAACAAAATCATCTGGATATTGTCTCCCTTTGTTCTGCTCCATATGCGGCGGGGCTGGCCATGTTGGTCGAAGATGAGATCGAGCTAGGCTCAATCGTAATTGATATGGGCGCAAATATTACCTCATATGCCGTCTTCCAATCGGGGCGATTGTTGTATGCTGGCGCAGTGCCAGTCGGCGGGCATCACATTACATCTGATATCGCACATGGCCTCACAGCCACGCTTGCAGATGCCGAGCGTATAAAAACACTTTATGGAAGTGCATTGGCGACAATTAGCGATGAGCATGAATATATAGATGTACCCATGATGGGGGAGCAATCAGGCAAGGGTGAGCAGCAGGTTACGCGCGCGCTCCTCATAAACATTATACAAGCCCGCCTTGAAGAAACGTTCGAGATGGTAAGGCAAGGACTTGCCGATTCAGGCGTAGAAGCGGCGCAATGCCGACGCGTCGTCCTGACAGGTGGGGGGAGCCTTATGCCAAACGTGCAAGATTTAGCGCAACGAATTTTAAGTAAGCAAGTGCGATGCTCTCAAACATTGAAGGTCAAGGGCTTACCAGATGCAACAAGCGGGCCTGGTTTTGCCGTGTCTATGGGCTTGATTAAATACTACTCCGAGCGGCCTCACGAGATGCCAATGGAGATTGCCTCTTATGCTGATTCTCGCTCGGTTGTTGAAAAATTCAAAAGCTGGTTTAAAGAAAACTGGTAGGTCTATACCTTTCCTAAATGCGGATACTTCTTGATTGTGGATAAAACTGATCTATTTATACACTTATCCACAGGCTCTGTTCTGAGCCAGGATTTCGTTGACGAAAGGTTTGAAGGCAGAAAAAAATGAATCGCGAGAATCGGTTACGGACTCTCTTTGATGTATTTGTTCAGATGTAGCTAAGGCTTGTTATTCATTTTTTTGTTAATTGTCTGGAAAACGTGCTTTTTTATTAGGTTATTTGCGCATACCCTAAATAAATAGAGCGAATCACTTTCGTTCATATTTGCTTTAAATGACTATATAATTATCCAGCTCTGGAGGTTTAAATGATTAATGTTCGTCCAACACAACCCACTCAAAGACAAAGCCTGAGTCCCAAGATTACGATCTTTGGTGTCGGCGGAGCTGGGGGTAACGCTGTGAATAACATGATCGAAGAAAATCTCGCAGGTGTTGAGTTCGTCGTTTGTAACACAGACGCACAAGCACTAGAGCAAAGCGCATGTAACACAAAAATTCAACTTGGAGCAAATGTAACAGCTGGACTAGGTGCAGGCGCAAAGCCAGAAATTGGACGTATGGCAGCCGAAGAATCTTTGGACGAGGTTTTGGCGCACATTGAAGACACGAATATGGTGTTTGTAACCGCTGGTATGGGCGGCGGAACAGGAACCGGCGCAGCGCCAACGATTGCTAAAGCATGCCGTGAGCGCGATGTATTGACAGTCGGTGTTGTGACAAAACCTTTCCACTTCGAAGGAACGCTTCGTATGAAGATGGCCGAAGAGGGAATTAAGGAAATGCAAGAATACGTAGATACGTTGATTGTTATTCCAAACCAAAACTTATTCCGTATCGCAAACGAAAAGACAACATTTGCTGAAGCCTTTAAGATGGCCGACAGCGTGTTACAATCTGGCGTGCGCGGCGTAACAGACCTAATTGTAAACCCTGGTTTGATCAACCTAGACTTTGCTGACATTCGCTCAATTATGCTTGAGATGGGTAAAGCGGTAATGGGTACAGGTGAGGCAACATCTGATAAACGTGCCATCGAAGCCGCTGAAAAAGCCATCAGCAACCCACTTCTGGATGATATGTCTATGAAGGGTGCGAAGGGTGTTATCATTAACGTTACTGGTGGTTCAGACATGACACTGTTTGAAGCAGATGAAGCATGTAACCGTATACGTGATGAAGTTGATCCAGACGCAAATATCATCTTTGGAACATCTTTTGACGAGACAATGGACGGCGCAATGCGTGTATCTATTGTCGCAACAGGAATTGATAAAGAAACGACACGTAAGACAAAGCCATTTTCAACAGGTGGAGGCCTTGAAAGAGCGCGTCCGATTACAACAGGCACTGCAAACACAACGTCTCGCGGCACAGCAACAGCAGGTTCTGGATTTGGGAGCGTTTCGGCATCACAAGCATCAGTAAATAGTTCTTCAAGATCAATGGGCACGTCACAAAGTTCTTCTGGTCTAGGTTCGTCTCAACAGTCTTCTGAAGAGACAAGTGAGTCTGTTCAAACTGACCTTGTACAGCAATTAGAAGAACAAAAAATTGAGGTCACTGAACCTCGTCGTGGCACAACACACGGTGAATCATTTATTCCACCAAAAGCCGCACAGCCTGAGGAGTTTGCAGATAGTGTAAGTTATGCCTCTGGTACAACTACAGGGTCATATGCGACGCATCAGTCACGTCAAGTGAACATGCAGCAGCAACCAACAACGGCCTCTACAAGCCCTTCAATTTCAATGACAACGCAGCAGCAGATGCAACAGCCTCGTGGAACAACACCCTCTTTGAACTTGCAACCGCCAGTTCCTGGTTCGAACAAGGTTAAAAAACCACAAAGCTTGTTTGACCGTATCAAAAACGTAGGCTGGGGCTCAGACGAAACAGACGATCTTTCAACAACACAAGAAACAGAGTCTAACAACGGCGAGACGCAAACAACAAGCGGCGGCCTAGGTTTAAAAGCACCACAAAGACCGTCTTCATCAGGACAGCTTAACGTTGCAAGCTCAAACCCTTCAAAAGGTAACTTTGAAGATGAGCTAGACATCCCGGCTTTCCTTCGTCGCGAAGCCAACTAAGGTTGCTAATTAAAAATTAGGTTTAAAGGAACAGCTCGTTTTTGAGCTGTTTTTTTTAGGCTGTTTTTTTGTGGCGTGAAAAATGATTTATTAATTTACGGACGTTTATTCCACTCAGTAATTTTCCAAAACTTTTGGTTATCATCTTTTTCAAGGACGCAAAACGCGCCCGTTGAGACTTTCAAATCTTGTGTAAAATGCTCTGTTGTTTCAAGGAGGTGGGGTAGAAAACGGGCGACACCATTTGATGTGATGGCCAAAATAGTCTCTCCGTGGTGGTTTTCAACGCACATCTGCGCAAACTCTTTAAGGTCTTGAATAATTTGTTTTGTATCTACAATCCATCCTTGGGGAGGGGTGGCTGTTTCGTTCCATTTTTCTATGGCCTCAATGCCAATACGTTCAATGACCTTGTCTTCTGGCATGTTTTCGTCAGGCCCATAGTCAATTTCATTAAAAACAGGAAGAGCCTTTGCCGAGGCGTTCAGCATGGCTGTTTCTTTAATGATTGCGGCCATCTCAATGGTGCGTTTTAATTCCGATGTATAAATTGCAGTTGGGGTAATGCCCTTGTCTTTAAAATACGTGCCAATACGCAAAGCTTGTGTACGGCCGCTTTCAACAAGGGGAATATCAGTGCGGCATCCTACGCGTGTAGGTGTCTGGTCAGATGTAAAGGTATTGCCGTGGCGGGCGACGATCAATCTAGTGCTCATGATCGGGCCGCTCTTTCCAGCATTGCCTCTGCGCGTTCTACATCCTCTGGAGAATCAATGCCTGCTTGCGCAAGTCCCATATCCACTTCAACAGGAACCGCCGTAATCTCAATTCCATTTTCGATCATGCGCAGTTGTTCTAACCCCTCTAGTTGCTCGTACGTGCCAAGGGGGAGTTCGACAAATGTCTTTAAGGTATCAAGTGCGTAGCCATATAGGCCTAAATGTTGATGAACAGGAGAAAACGCGCTTTCGAGCCTAAGTGATTCTTCTTTACGCATTGCAGGCAATATATTTTTTGAAAACCATAAAGCTTTGTAGCCAGCTTTTGCATCTCTTGTAACAATCGCCGTTGTGCCACTAAAAGGTGTTACTTTTTTATGTGTTCTTAATGTGTCTAATTCAGCCCATCGAAGGGGGATGACAGGGGTGGCTATTCTCGTGTCAGGTTTATTTTGAAGCGTTGAAATAAGCGCCTCTATAACATGCAATGGCGTAAAAGGCGCATCGCCTTGTAGGCCAATTACAAAATCAGGTTTAATGGAAAGCGTAAGCGCTGCTTCTAAAATACGATCAGACCCTGTTTCACAGCTATCAGATGTCATTATGCATTGTACATCAATGTCTTTGCAATGCTGTGCGATCCGCTCATCTTCGGTGGCAACGGCCAATTGAATATTGGGAAAGCGCTCTTTTACGCTTCGGCCAAGAGAGACGACGCGCGATAGCATGCTTTCGCCAGCAATCTTAACGAGGGGTTTTCCAGGAAAGCGTGTAGAGCCATAACGGGCTGGTATAATAAGGGCAATATTCATATCAAAAAGTAGATTAGTTCATTTCTTGATGCTTTGAAATAATATCTTTGTAAAAATTAATTGTGTCAGGTTCTGCGGGATATTGAAGTCCGTGAAATGCAATCGTTGCGGCTTCATTGAGGCGATCTTGTTCGATCAAGATATTCAAAAAATACGCGCGAATGGTTTGATTTGACGGGTCTTTTTGCATGGCGTCCCACATCTTGCCTTTTGCCTGTTTGACCTCACCTTTTTGCAGCGCCATCAAGCCTTGTATAAATGACGGCATAGCGCAAGGATCACAACGCGTTTGAGCATTATCAAGCGCCGTCACATCTCCACGTTTACCAGAGACCATCAAATGTTCATAAAAATAAGGGCTGCCCCATGCTTCCACCTGTTCTATCTTGTCGAACGCGGCGTTTGCGTCCATACGCATCATATCGTCTTTTGCTAATTGAGTAAGATAGATTGACCCTGCCGCTTGTATCGATAAAGCGCATATAATAACGGTAAACATAACAATAGCTATCTTATGAATTTTAAGATGTGTGACCTTATTTTGGCTCATAAGGCATGTATCAAAATAAGCCAAACATAGACCTAAGATGAATAAAAAAGGCATTGCCAAATAAAGGTATGTGAAATGCCCTTGTACAAATAAGCCAAGAACCACCGCAGCGCAGATGACGGCAACAGGGGAAAGTGCTTTACGGGCTTTGAATATCGACACTAACAAAACACACCAGAATAAATACCAGCACAGCGCGCCAAAAATGCCAATTTCGCTGAGTATTTGTAAACCATCCCAATGGGCCCAATCGCCAACAGATGGGTCTAAAGGCAGTCGATATGGCGGATAGTTGAGGTAAAATGTTCCAAAGCCTGTGCCGGTCGAAATATGGTCTTTTGCAAGCGTCCACGCACCCTGCCATATCACGATACGGCCATTTGTGATGTCGTGGGCGGCGCTTGAAAAACTCTGCCAAACACGCATGAAGGCATCAGTATCAAGCGCGTAGAAAATTGAACCCAGTATAAAATACGTGGCAACGAAACCAAAACCCCATCTGAGTTTTTGTGCACGGCCCAAAAACAGCCAGATAAAACCTGTCGTTGAAAGGGCTGCAACCAATCCAGAACGAGAACCTGTAAGCATTAAAATAATGAGTAAGAAAATAGCAGTGATAAGCCATAAAGCTTTACTCACCTTTGCGCTAGGTGCAGCTAACGCAGCAAACCCAATAGAAATTGTTAAGCACACAACAATAAAGGCAGAAAATAAATTAGGATTTGCAAAAATAAAAGTCAGGCGATTTGCGTTAATCAAGTAGCTTTGAAGTCCGCCTATAAGCCCACAAGAAACACCCACTATGACGAGAAGATAAAGGCCTAATGGTGTTTTTTGTGCATTGGTGGTGGTTCGCCCTATGAAATAGGTGAGGGGCATGATTGATAAAACAAGAAAGCTCGCCAAACTAGCGTAGGAGACATTTGACCAAAAAATAGAAAGGGCACAAATGCCACAAAAGGCAAAATAGATTAATGTATGAAAGGGAACTTCAACCTGCTTGTTGTTCGACCATGCGATAATGAGTGCAACCGTACAAAACACGAGTGCCGGCATAAACGAAATGCCCATTCCTCCTGCAAAAAACAGTGTACATAGCCCGCCAGACAAAGCAAATAGGCTTATTGCCATGTGGCGAGACGTGATGGCTGCGCCATAAGTATTTCTCATTTAATAACCCTATTTATTTGCGATCGTGCTTTATTGTTTGGCCCACCATGTGTCTGTAATGCTAGGGGACAGAGGCGACAGCGTTTCTGGATGCTCTAGATGGCTCCAATAGGCGATACGCCATTTATTATAATGCCAGTGAGGTATAATATAATATGAATGCAACAGCACACGATCAAGCGCACGTGTTTTTACAACAAGGTCATCGCGCGACGTGGCATTGATAATCCCTTCAATCAGCTCGTCAACAACAGGGTCTTTCACGCCAATATAGTTGCGAGAGCCCGGCATGTCAGCTTTAGCAGAGCCCCAAAAGTCTCGCTGTTCGTTTCCAGGTGAACTAGATTGGCCAAACACTGAAATCGTCATGTCAAAATCAAAATCATTCATGCGGTTTTGATATTGTGCAGAATCGACCACGCGAAAACTTGTCTCAACACCCAAACGTTTCAAATTTTGCACAAACGGTAAAACCCAACGTTCAAAAACGGGATTGGAATCTATGATCTCAAAGGAAAGGCGCTGCCCTGTTGTCTCATGAACGCGAATACCATCAGGGCCTAATTTATACCCCGCCTCGTCTAAAATTTTCATGGCACTACGAAGGTTGCGGCGATTATTGCCCGATCCATCGCTTTTAGGCGCTTTGTACGTGGTTGTAAAAACTTCATCGGGAATTTTGCTGCGGTAGGGGGCTAAAATCTCAAGCTCTTTTGCTGAGGGAAGACCTGAAGAGGCAAGGTCAGAGTTTGCAAAATAGCTGTTTGTACGTTTGTAAGCACCATAGGCAAACTGTTTATTTGACCACTCAAAATCAAATGCGTAAGCAAGGGCTTTTCGTACATTAATATCTTGAAAGATAGGACGGCGTGTATTCATAACAAACCCTTGCATACCGGCAGGGCGACCATGCTCAAGCTCTTGCTTAATAATCTCGCCTCTATCAACAGCAGGCACGTTATAGCTGCTTTCCCATAACTTGGCTGTGTTTTCAAGGCGCACGTCATACTCATGTGCAAAAAATGCCTCAAGGGCAACATTGCCGTCACGATAATAGTCATACTCAATGACATCGAAATTATAACGCCCCTTATTAATCGGCAAATCCTTGCCCCACCAGTTAGGGGCACGTTTGTAAGAGATTGAGCGGCCTGCATCTATTTTATCAATAATATAAGGCCCACTTCCTAGCGGCGGTGTAAGTGTTGTGCTACCAAAACTATGTGCATCATCTGTCCAGTAGTGTTTTGGTAAAACCGGAAGTTGGCTAATGATGAGGGGCAGTTCAGCATTACCGCTATGTTTAAATGTGAATTTCACGCGTGAAGCAGTGGGGGCTGTGACATTATCAACATCACCATAATATGCTTTGAAAAATGGCGTACCCTTTTCGATAAGCGTATTAAACGTCCAAACAACATCTTCGGCCGTAATCGGTTGCCCATCGTGCCACTTTGCTTGGGGACGTATGTTAAAGGCCACCCAAGAGCGGTCTTCAGGAAGCTCAATGCTTTCGGCAATTAAGCCATACATTGAAAACGGCTCATCATGGCTTTGTTCCATGAGGCTCTCTGTGATCATATCAGCCCCTAAAAAGGATAGTCCTGCCGCGGGCGTACCTTTGACAATATAGGGGTTGAGGCTATCAAATGTGCCTTGAGCTGACAGCGT
Organism: Micavibrio sp. UBA1850; assembly: GCA_002338525.1. GTDB lineage: Bacteria > Pseudomonadota > Alphaproteobacteria > Micavibrionales > Micavibrionaceae > UBA1850. The sequence goes on from DDIM01000006.1 coordinate 75,373, forward strand.
TAGCTTGCCACCCTTTGGCGCATTTATATTTGTATATTCAAAATGTTTGAAATCAGGTGCGTATTTGACCGTCCCATGCATCGCCACGCCATGTTGAGGCTCAACGTCTTGCGCTAGCGTAGGCGTGGATAGCCCAAAAAGTACAAGTGAGGTAAGAAGAAGATGTTTCATAATCGGTTCCCGCATTTCAAATCTTATTTGTCTTATCTATTATAGTTATAGTCTGAAATGCGCATTTGTTCTAGCCCCATACAAAAAAGCCCCACGTGAAGTGAGGCTTTCTTCTGCTTTCAAGTGTTGGATGACACTAAAAAATTATGCTTTTTTGTCAGTCGCTTTTACTGGCTGATCATTATCTTCGACCGCATCAGGCCCGACAAGCATGGCATCGGCGACAAGTCCTGCATTCGCACGAATTTGTCCCTCTAGCTTTGCAAATTTGTCTGGGTTATCAAGAAGATACTGTTTCGAGTTCTCGCGCCCTTGGCCCATACGCTCTCCATCATAGGAGAACCACGCACCAGATTTCTCGACAAAGTTTCCTTGAACTCCAAGGTCAAGCATTTCACCTGTTTTTGAAATCCCTTTACCATACATGATGTCGAATTCAATTTGACGGAATGGAGGCGCCATCTTGTTTTTAACAACCTTCACACGCGTTTGGTTTCCAACCACCTCGTCTTTGTCTTTAATTTGTCCAATACGACGAATATCAAGACGAACAGATGAGTAGAACTTCAACGCATTTCCACCTGTAGTTGTCTCAGGAGATCCAAACATAACACCAATTTTCATACGAATTTGGTTAATGAAAATCACAACTGTTTTTGATTTAGAGATAGACCCTGTTAATTTACGAAGGGCTTGTGACATAAGGCGGGCTTGTAGTCCCACATGCGTGTCGCCCATCTCGCCTTCAAGTTCTGCCTTCGGTACAAGAGCGGCCACAGAGTCGACAACCAAGACATCCAACGCGCCAGAGCGCACAAGTGTATCGGCAATTTCAAGAGCCTGCTCACCAGCGTCAGGCTGTGAGATTAGAAGGTTTTCAACATCAACGCCAAGCTTTGAAGCATATCCAGGGTCAAGGGCGTGTTCCGCATCAACGATGGCACATGTGCCACCTTTTTTCTGCGCCTCTGCAATGACGTGCAAGGCCAATGTTGTTTTACCAGAACTTTCAGGGCCATAAATTTCAGTAATACGTCCGCATGGAAGCCCCCCGATACCAAGGCCGATGTCAAGACCAAGAGAGCCCGTTGAAACCGAGGCAATCTCTATGTTATTGTTTTCGCCGCTCAATTTCATGATCGATCCTTTACCAAAGGCGCGTTCAATTTGGGTGAGGGCTGCGTCTAGCGCTTTTTGTTTGTCATTTGACATTGGTAATGTGTCTCCAGTGTTCTTTTTTAATGCTGTCATAGGCTTTAAGCCTCCTTATTTCTCTCATAGATAATGCATAGTTGCAAAATGTTTAGGACTTTTGATGTCTCTTATCTATGGACAATAAAATCATGTTTTGTTCCTACCGTCAACAAATAAGAACAAAAAATGAACAAAGGGAGCTCGATGGGTTATCCCATAGAAAGAACCTTGGCAGATGGCGCGGCTTCATATCGTTCATCAGAACTGCTAAAGAGGTCTAATTCAATATTTTCTAATCCATGCCTAGACAGAATTGTTTTAAGTCTGTTGAGTGCTTCAACTTGAATTTGGCGCACGCGCTCTCTGGTAAGAGACATTTCTTCTCCGACTTCTTCCAATGTTTGCGGGTCTTGCCCTAACATGCCAAAGCGGCGAATTATGACGTCTTTCTGTTTAGGCTTGAGCTCGTCTATAATGCTCAACATCTTTTCTTCTAAATCACTGGTCTCTTCCTTTAAAGCAGGGTCATTGTCAGGCGTATCAGCGATGATATCTGCCATAGTACCGCCCCCTTCTTCAGTGATGGGCGTATCCATAGAGGCGTAGTGTCTATCGTGCTCGAAAGTTTTTTCAATATCTTTAACAGAAATGCCTAATTCTGCTGCAATATCATCGTGAGTGGCCGCGCGACCAAAACTTTTGGTGAGTTCTTTTTCTGTTCTGCGATACAAACTCAAATCTTTAAGAACGTGAATGGGCACGCGAACATCCCTTGTTTGGTTCATGATGGCACGTTCTATTGTTTGTCGTATCCACCATGTTGCATATGTCGAAAATCTGTTGCCCGTTTCTGGGTCAAATTTTTCAACCGCTGTCATCATGCCTATATTACCTTCTTGGATCAAATCTAGCGGTGCTAGCCCACGGTTTTGATACTTTTGGGAGATTTTTAAAACAAGACGAACATTAGATTCTGCAAGACGTTTGGCAGACTCCTCACAGCCTGCCTGAACCTTACGCGCAAGGGCTGCTTCTTCTTCTCTAGTAAGCAAAGGAGCGGCCCTATTAACGTCTCGTGCATACGCGCTAGACGCATCAAGCCCCGTGTCTGCTTGGGTGGATTGGATTTGTCTGCCGGGCCCCTCATTTATTTTTAACCCCTTAAGGTCTGCTCCGGATTTATCTGAAGGCCGTCTTAATCCAACAAATTCTTTGACGGTATCATAGACGCCATCAGTATCGCCAGTAACAGACAGAAGTACGCTTAATGCTTCTGATTTATATTTGGTAACTGTTTGTACTGAAATACGAGTTTGCTCGGAAATCTTGGCATTTGTTAAGGCGTCTTCAATACCGATCCCCATAGATAGCCCTAAAACGTTTCTATGCTTAGGCGGTAGGTTATCAAGCCACTTTTGAATAATTCCTCGATTTTTATCATCTGATAAAAGCTGCGTAAAACTCTCTACAACAGAATTTGTTGCGTTTTTAAAAGATTGAGAGGCGCCTGTTTTACTCTTTTCTTGTGGTTGTTTTTGCTCTTCACCGGTCTCTGGTTTTACGACAGGTATTGTCGGTGTTGTCGGTTTTTTTGCCGTTGGTCTTTCTGATGCAGTCGGTGCTGGCGCCTCAGGTGCTGCAAAATCATCACTTTTATTAATTTTTAGATGTGTGAAATCAAACTGATTCTTTTTCTCTTCGCTCATACGACTATATTTTCTAAGCGCCAGAAGAAGAGGGTGCTTTTCTCCTATTTCAGCTTCAAGAATATCAAAGGCTTGCTTTTTACGATTATGGATCGTCGCAGATCCTACGTCTAACTCTTCACAGATTTCACTATGCGTATATGGCGCGTCCTCGACCCCCATCAAAAGGGCCATAACCGTTTGACTTTTTGAAGGCATGTTATCAAGCCAAAGCTGTAAAATCTGGTTATGGGCATCGTTTTCGAAAACAGCTTTTAATTCGTGTGAAGCATCATTTTTATCATTATTTGCGGTTGTCTGTATGCTTACTGGCTTATCTACTGATAAGACAGGCTTATCTGAGGCTTTTATATTTTGGATGGGCAAGGTGTTTTTAGTCTGTTCAGCCTCGGCTGCTTTCAAAAATTTCAAATCTATCAGGTCTCTTTTTTCTAGACCCGCACGAGACAGTTCCAAAACGGTATCATATAAGACAGGTGTTGAGGTATCGGACTTTGTTGCGCGTGTGTGCAAGGCATCAAAAGCTTTCTTCTTATGGTTGCTAACTGTTGCAACCGATACATGCAAGGCTTGGGCAATGGCATCGATCTCTTGTGCTTTCATACCGATACCAAGCGCTCTTTCTAATACCCTTTTTGTTTTAGGCTCTAGCGCATAAAACCAGTTTTGTAGGACGGGCTTATTTTCGTCGGATAAAAGAATATTTTGAAGAAGAGCAGCCTTTTCTTGCATTTTTTCTTCTAGTGACATTTGTCCCTTTGGATTATATGAAGCGGTTGAGCTTGTTGTTTTCCATGCGCGGTGTAATCCTGTATTTTTAGGCTCAATGGCAATGGGGCTGACATTTTGGTGAGGGGTATAGTGGTCATCATCTTCAGGGCTATCATCAACGATATAGCGTGAAATTAACTTTCGGTGAGAGGCCGGCTTATCATATATAAGCTCTCTTAATGCGGGCTCAGTAATCTGACGTGGTAAGATTGTGATGTCATCCAACGCATTAAACGCGCTTTTTAGAAGTGATGTCGACTCATCAAGGTCAAGCTGAAGATCAATATAGGCTTTTTTCAAAGGCGCTGCATAAGCGTTATTGATGCCAAAGACTGCCTCAATCAGCATCTTTTCTTTGCCATCCAAAAGATCAAGCCAGTCTTTGATGATCTTCGCGCTATTAGCAAATTCTTGGTTTTCGGGAAGGCTATACTGCGTGCCATTTTCTTGCAAAGGCGTCGCAGTGGTTTGTATACGAGCTGTAGGAGATGTACTCTTAGACGCAGGCTTACTATCATCTGATATTTCTAATTTAACAGGAGCTGAGCCAGATTTTGAAGGTGCGTTATGAGACGAAAACTTATTAAGAAGGGCGTTCAGTTTTCTTTGTGAGACGCCTTTGTTATTTGATTGACTGTCTGACATATCTTATCTCCTATACATAATTGATTTATTAGTCATAACCATATGATGAGAAGATTCAAGGAATTTTTGTAAATTATCCGATTTAATATAATGAAATCACCATGTTTAAGGTAATTTAATTACAGTGTTATGTTTAAATTTACGCGCTCAACACGTCCTTAACGGTCTCAGCTAAGGTTTTCAATGTAAATGGTTTTGCCAAAAACCAAATATTTTCACCCATATGTTCTTTTAGTTTTTCTTCGGTGTACCCAGACATAAAGATGATTTTTAAATCTGGATGCTTTTCCCTGATCTTCGCAGCCACGGTTGGTCCATCCATGTCAGGCATCATGACGTCAGTGATCAGCAAATCTATACTGGCAACATCGGTGCTTTCCAATATCTCAAGCGCACTCAGACCACCATTTGCATCAATCACTTCATATCCCTTGTTTGTAAGCGCACGCGTTGAAAATGCACGAACAGGGTCTTCATCTTCAATCAATAATATACGAGCAGACCCAGTAAGATCGTTTGGCTGCTTATCTGGAAGCGATGCTTTCTCGTCTTCTTCTTGCTTTTTATCATCGGCCGTTGCTTGGGGGAAATAAACGGTAAATGTCGTTCCTTCGCCAATTTTACTATTTACGTCTAAAAATCCGTCGGTTTGACGAATAATACCGTAGACGGTCGCAAGCCCAAGGCCTGTCCCTTCACCCACATCTTTTGTAGTAAAGAAAGGTTCAAATATGCGCTCGATAACGTCATCAGGAATACCTGTTCCTGTATCTGTAACATCAAGGCGAACCCATTGTCCGGCAGGCATTGTTTCTTCGCCTACAGTGCGCGCTTTTTTGTTTTCATACATTGATGTTGTAATGCTCAAAACACCACCCATCTCGCCTTTACTGTTCATGGCATCACGTGCATTAACAGCCAAATTAACGAGGACTTGCTCGATTTGGTTAACATCAACCTTAATCAACCCTAAATCATCGGCATGCGATAATTTCAGCTCAATATTTGTACCAATCAAACGACGGATAAGGTGAGACACCTCAATGAGAATATCTGTCAAATCCTGCACTTCTGGACGCAGTGTTTGTTGGCGTGAGAAGGCCAATAATTGACGGACAAGGTTTGCCGCACGGTTTGAGTTTTGCTGAATTTGCATGATGTCGGCAAATGAAGGATCGCCTGGTTTATGACGTAGCAATAACAGATCACAAAAGCCAATAATGGCAGTTAACAGATTGTTGAAGTCGTGCGCGATACCGCCTGCAAGCTGTCCAACGGCCTGCATTTTTTGGGATTGCGCAAATTGCTCTTCAAGGTTTTTTTGTTGTGTAAGATCAAGACAGTAAAGAACAATATTCTGACTGTTGGCCAATTTACGAGCATAAATTTGTACAGATACGGGCATGCTATCTTTTTCCTGTGGGACAAGGTGAACCTCAAAAGGAGAAAAGCTGTCTTTTTCTGCAAAGGTTTTAATATTCTTTTTAAAGGCCACTTTCTCATTATCAAGAACGCAATCAGAAAATTTTAGATCCTTAAGGTTACCGGCACTTCTCAATATAAGGTTTTTAAAGGCATGGTTATAGTTTTGGATCTTGAAATCCTGATCAATAAACGCAATCGCAAGAGGAGCCTCTTCAAAGAATCTCTCAAATCGGTTTTCAGACGCTGACAGCGCATCTTGCATCTTTTGCTCTGAGCGAATGTCTCTTACAACACCTCGTGTGCGTACCGTTCCATCGTCATATTTCATGACCGTTTGGTCAATAGATGCCAAAATGGGCTGCCCACGAACCCCTTTGATTTCAGTTTCTACAATTTGGCGTGATCCGCCATCTTCCGTAATGTCATAACTTTGCGCATTTTCAGGCGGCTCCACCATATAGTGGTGAATTTGGCTTGAGCCAATTAAGGCCTCTATATTTTTACCAAACCATCGTGAAAGTGTGGCGTTTATAAACACAAAGCGTCCATTTTCATCCGTAGAGAAAAACCCGACAGGCGCGTTGTCGGTAAAATCAATGAGCTTGTCTCGTTCTTCTTGCTCCGCACGACGTTTATACTGTTTGTCGGACACATCGTCGATGCGCCAGTGAATATAGCCCGCCCAATCAGGGATAGGTTGCGCCATTACGCGGTAAGTATAGTCAGTATCTTTATTACGCGTGGTCAATATCAAGCTGTCAGAGAGCCCACGCCTAGCATCATCCATCAACTTGGCGATGTGCGCGCTGGACTCTGGTACATCTTCAAAGACTTTTATCATTGTCTCAAGAGATGACGTGCCCGTTCCTTTGCAGAAATCATCAAAATTTTGGTTAGCGTAAAGCGTGTTTCCCATGGGATCAATCACAAGGCGTGCGCCACGGCTGCCTTCAACGACTTTTTGTAAAATATCAAGAGATGAGCTGGTATAGACGAGCTTAAAGAACGCAAAAGAAACCAGACACAATATTAAAACTGTGGCACCAATGAAAAGATATAAATATGTCGGAATATATAAGACATCAGGAAAATACACAGGCGTAAACATCGCGCCGGAGACAATGGCTATGAGCAGCAAAATAAAAAATGCAACTTTTGCCATGCGAAAATGGTGCTTGTTGTCGCGCGGTGGTGTCGGCGTGTGATGACGGTTTATAAATTCATTATGATCTAAGGACATGACATTATATATGCCATATCCTTAACCGTTTGAACATACATACGAATTAATAGTTACACAGCTTTTTATTCTGGCGTGCGATTTAAACAGCAACCGGAACGAAGTCAATAATGTTCTTAATAGGGTTTACCTCTGTTACACGTACAGAAATTTCCGATCCTGGTTTAATCGCCGCATCAGAATTTGCATCACTAGAGACTTTTTGTGCAAACTCTTTAAGCGGTATGATGGCGCGGACATTTTGCTCTCTGTCATTATCTTTAGCAATGATTTTGATGTGTGCTCCGCGCTCGCCAATACTTGTAACTGTTGCGTTAAAGACGTCACTCATATGATCTTCAACCCATTTTGCGGCCAAACGGCTTTCAGCCATTTTTTGCAAATCATCAGCTTCGCGTTCTGTCGTGCTGGCTTGTAGCGCAAACTCACCAAGTTGTTTTTTCTGATCACTATCTAATCTATGCGCCCCCTTCATGCCCACAGCATCATTAAGAAGACAATGAACAAGGAAGTCCGTTAAGCGGCGGATTGGTGATGTGAAATGTGTATAAGCTAAAAGCTTGAGAGCGTAATGCTCGTCAAGATTAGCACTGTAATGGGCACGATCTTGTGAGCGGATCATAAGCTCTGTAATTTCGTCTTTCGTCTCAGGAAGCTTTTGCGCCTGCTCAAGGATATTTTCAACAAGCTCTTCAGGAGAAAGTTGTTGAGCAGGTATGACCACACCAAGGTCTGTGAGTTTACCAATAAACTTCTTAAGCGTGTCAGGGTTAGGTGTGCCGTGTACACGTGCCAAAAGTGGTGAATCTTTGTCAATAAGAGCCTGAATGGCGCATCTGTTTGTAACAATCATAAATTCTTCAATGATAGAGTGCGATTCATTTTGCTCTGAATGCTCGAGAACACGTGTTCCATCATCAGTTGTGCTTATACGTTGTACAACGCGGTCTAGCTTTAAGGCGCCTCGTTCAACACGATCTTTGGCAAGCGCTTCATAGGCCTCTAATGCAGGCTTAACATGACTTTCATAATAAGGCTCAACTCGTTCCGAGGTGTTTCCCTCAATGGCGTCTTGAATCTCATTATACTCAAAGCGCGCGTGAGAATTAATCAAGCCTCTTTCAATTGAAAATGACTCAATTTGTCCATCAGCGGATATATCAATTGCAGTTACAAGAGCGGCTCTATCTTCATGAGGTTTTAGTGAGCAAAGCTCGTTTGAAAGCTCAGGGGGAAGCATGGGAATGGTCAGCTCTGGTAGGTAAATACTCGTTCCACGCTTAACCATCTCTGCAAATAGTTTTGAGTTTGTCGGTATGTAGTGAGAGACATCCGCAATAGCCACATAAATGCGTTTACGATCATTATCTAGATTTTCAACATAGATGGCATCGTCAAAATCTTTGGCCGTTTCTGGATCAATTGTAATGAACGGGACATGGCGGAAATCTTTTCGCACGCCATCTTCTACCTTAGGAATTGTGAGTGAAATATCATCCAATATGCCATCAGGAAAACGAAGGCTATAGCCAGACTCCAAAAGTGTTAATTTACTCAAACCGTCTTTTTGATGAACGCTTCCGTGATCGTCTAATATGTCTGAGATGCGCTGTGTTTGCGCATCGACTTTCACTTGGAGAATATGTCCCTCATGTAGGGTTTCATCATCAAGCTTGAAATCTTTGACACCTTGAAGTGAGGGTGAAAAATAAAGCGTTCCATTATGGCGTTCAACGACACCTGTCAAAATCCCGTCTTCGGGTAAAATAGCACCTTTATCGTTATTATGTTTTACATCTTTTTGAGAGACCGATATTTGATTTTCTAGATTTTCTTCGGCGCGGTTTTCAACGTATTTTAATTCTACATTTGATGCATTGCCCTCTTTGTAATCAACATGTGCAATAACAAAATCGCCGTCTTTAAGGTTATGTTGAGCAATGTCACGTCGCGTGATAGGTAGCTTCACGAACCCGCCATAACGACTATCGTCCCAATCTTGTGGCTGCATATACAGCGTATCATCTTGTTGACCTTGAAACACATCGAAGGCGACCTCACCACTAAACGCTTCTGGTTTTTTGTATCGGCCATTAGAAAAGGCAACAAAACCCGCATCAGAAACATGACCCAGTTTCACATTAAGAGCAGAGTATATTAACGGCTCATCAATATTGTAGTTTAATGACTTAGCAATAGCAGACATCGTGACACCATTTTTTTCATGCTCTGGTTGAGCAAGAAGTGTGTTTAAGCTGGTCTTAAGGTTGTGTACGGAAAGGGCTTCTAATTCCTCAAGCTGTGCTTTGTTCTCTGGGCTAAGCTCGTCTTTACTCTTAACACGAACAGCAGATAGAGCCTCACGTCGCTCGTCTGTTAATTTTTGTAGAACATCAATGACAGCCTGTTGAGAAAGGTGAGGAGAGGCGCCTTCGTTAAATTCTTTTGCTGTAAGCTTGATCGCATCCTTGAAAAGATCAAGCAAACGCTTATCACCCTTAGGGTTTGATTCCGAGAAAATAGGCATTTGTAGTCGCACACATGCCAGTCCATCGTCGTTTACAGCGCCCTTGGCTATGCCATGAAAGCGTCTTAATGGCGACATCGGGTTTTCTAATCCTGCAGGGTGTGAGAGCAGATGTTGGGCTAAAAGATTTAGGTTTACGCCATCAATTTCAGTAAACTCCAAAACGCGGTGACTAACGACGCGATCATTATCGTCTCTAAAAAGATAAAAATCTTCATCGTGCATAGGTTCAGAACGCTCGGGCAAGACGCTATAGATGTGGCGGCTCAGCTGTTCTTGTAGTGATACGTAGTTTTCGTCTTGTGTAGGAAGATCAATTGTTTCCTTTTTCAAATGCTCGAAGAATGTCGTAAAAGCATTTTCCAGCAGGACAACATTGTCCTGAGAGTTTCCGCTAATTGAAAGTTTGGAGGCGTTGTTTTTATATGAAACGCTGACATATAAACGTTTGCGAAGAGATTTAAAAACGCTGCTGATACTTTTTTGTAAGCTCGGCGACATCTCTGGAATATCCAAGCTCTCCTTAAACAAGAAACGGCTTTTGTTTGTGTTAAGCTCGTTTCTAGCCTGAAATGTTTTTCGAACTTCATTGCCTAATGCGCCTGGAATTTTATGTAAGTTTTCAGGATTTTTTATAAGGCCTTCAACAAGAACACCTCTTTTTATTTCAGTTTGATCAGGGTGGCTTTCATTTATGATTTCTTGGATTTTTTCCTCATCCAGAGTGCCTAAAGTGTAGCTCACCTGTAGATCTTTCATTGCAGCCATCGCAGCGGATTTATGTTGAGGGCTATGCGACTTGATATCTGGGTGTTGGGAAAATACGCTCACCTCAATCACGTCGCCGTAACGTTTTTGCAGCTGTTTGTATCCATGCAATAAAATAGATGCAGGGCGGTAAGGTGAGACCACTGGTTTATCTTGTGTTGTTTTTGGAGAATTGTCTTTCTCAGCGTCGATAATTAAATCATTAGCCGGTAAATGTTTTTTAAGAAATTTAGGCAGTTCGCGTGTTGTAAGGGTGTTGTTGCTTTTGAGCATTTGTTCCACGTCATCAAAGAGGCTGACGATAATTTGTAACTCGTCTAAAGACGGTGCGTGAATTTCAATTTTATTGTTTTTGTGGCTTATGTGGCTGTCTGTGATTTTGTTAAGCTTTGAAACGACACTTTTTAAAAACTGCTTTTGCTTAGGGAGAACCTGAAAATCGAAAGAAATGTCTTGAGAGTGTTTTTGATCGTTAGAAAGCTCTTGTGATGACATATGAGGCCCCTTGTTATTTTAATACGCATTTTTTCTTTGGTAGATTAAGAAGCTTTATCAGTATGTGTTATGAAAATCAAATAAAAAATATGTTAAACAAATTAAAGTTTTCCTTTTTTCTGATATACATAAGAAATAATCTCCGCAACGGCCTTGTACAGCTCGGTTGGGATAACATCGTCAATTTCGACAGTGTCGTATAATGTTCGCGCAAGCGGGCGATCCTCGTACAATATGATGTCGTGCTCTTTGGCAACTTCTCGGATACGCATCGCTACATTATCAACCCCTTTGGCGACAACGACCGGCGCATCACTTACGGATGTATCGTATTTGAGGGCAATAGAAAAGTGTGTAGGGTTTGTGATAATGACGTCCGCCTCGGGCACAGCTTGCATCATGCGCTGTCGGGCTTTTTCCATACGGAGTTGGCGTAATTTGGATTTAACCAGCGGGTCACCCTCGCTTTGGCGGTGTTCGTCTTTAATCTCTTGCTTAGTCATGCGCATTTTTTCGTAATGCTTATACCGTTGGTACAAAAGGTCAATAATTGCAACGACGAGCAAAACAATTAAAATCCCTGCCATCATACGAAGGACAAGCCCTTTTATTTCCATGAGTAGATCCGGCCATGGAAGCGCGATCGTGTGATCGAGGGCGTTGAGGTAGGGGCGAACCATTAAATACCCAACAGCTCCTACCGCTGATAGCTTCAAAAGCCCCTTGGCAAAATCCATAAGGGATTGCCCAGAAAACAGACGGCCAAACCCCTTAATAGGAGATATTTTTGATGGGTCTGGTTTGAGGCTTTCAAACGCAAAGAGGGGGCCAACTTGCGCAAAAGGCCCTATAAAGGCGGCAAAAAGCAGCAATAAGAAAGGGAGTAGCAAAATCGACATAACTGTCCAAAAGCTGTCTTTTAAAAGTAAAAAACCGCCAGGTATGGAGGGAAACGCATGTGCCATTTCGATATATGTTTGTAGATGGGCATAAAGCCGATCAAACATCGGCCCCATTAAAAACCCAACAAGGATTGTCGCCGCCAACAACATCACCCAATTGTTGATCTCACGGCTAAGCGCTACCTGTCCCTTTTTTCGACTGTCTTCGAGTTTTTTGGGGGTAGGCTCTTCGGTTTTTTCGGTTTTATCCGGTTCGTCTGACATACTAACTCTTTTACACTATCTCCCCGAAAAAAAGAAATAGAGCCCCTCCTCATAAAATGAAAGCCAGTACATTAGCCCCGACGAAATAGTAAGCGCCATGATGACAAAGGCAATGAGCAGCTGTGCCGGAATGGCAATCATAAAGACTTGAACTTGTGGCATAAGACGCGCCAACACACCCATACCAATATATAAAACGGTGATTACAACGATAAGCGGGGCTGCAATGTGAATGCCTGCTGCAAATGCCGTCCCGACCGCGCGTGATGCAAGCTGCGCCATGCCACCTTTGTCAGGCATATCACCTATAGGAAACGTTTCGTAACTATTTACAATCCCCAGTATAAAAAGATGGTGCAGATCTGTGACAAAAATAAGCAGCATACCCGTGATGATCAAAAATGCACCAAATATAGACCCTTGAGACGCAAAGGCAGGGTTAAAAAGCTGTGCGTTTGCAAGACCGGCTTGCATTGAAATCATCATACCTGCGGTATCAAGTGCCATCATTAAAATACGAGAAATCATACCGATAAACGCACCAATGACAAACTCTGAGATAAGCAACCCAAACATTTCAAATGCCGGTGGTATGCCGCCGGGTAAGTAATTTTGAACAAGAGGGGCGATCACAAGCGTCAACCCTAAGGCAAAAAACAGTCTCACACGAGTAGGGGTATAACTATCCCCCACACCAGGCATAAGATAGACAGCCGTACCCACACGCACAAATGTTAGCATAAATGCAAAAACGCCTGTTTCGATAAATGTTGTGAGTTGGTCCATACCGTTACTTTAGCACGCCGAAAAAAAGTTGAAAGCCTCTTCACTAATCTATTAACTGTGCTAGTTATATCATGAACTATAAGTTTTAAGTGATGCGGAGCTATAAATTGAAAGAAGAAAGTAGAAAAGACTTTAGCAACAGCCAATTTTACATGCTGCGTTGTCTCATCGCCATGGCGCATGCCGATGGTATTGTGTGTCGTAAAGAGCGCGCCTATCTAAAAAGCCTCATGGAAAAACAGGCAATAAGCGATGAGCAGCTTGAGATAATTGAAGAGGATATAAAATCTCCACAACATATCGGTGAGCTGCTAGCTCATGTCAATGAGCCTCAATTTAGAGCGCAAATCATTCATTTTGCACGTATCATGGCCTATAAAGACGGCGTTTTTGATGAAAACGAAAATAGCCTTTTAGAAAAACTACGTTTTTACACCACGCAAGGCATTGATGTTGAGGGCATTAAGGGACAAGTGGCCGAGGCGCTGAAATCCGATATCTTATCGCACGACATTAAGATTGAAAATAATCGTCCTCAAAAAGGCGGGCATATCATCCCTTGGTTTCAGTTGTTAGATGACACATGCAATTTATTCGGTACTGATTTATTAAGTGAGTAGGTATAGATGCTAAATGCGCTGAAAAAAGCTCTTCTTGTCCTCGTCTTATTTTACTTCGCATTTCTGCTGTTCTTATATATCAACCAAAGGGATTTTTTATATCATCCTGACCCTAAGGCGCCTGATACTGCGATCTTGCGTGGTGTTGATTTTGAAACCGTTACTGTTAAAACATCGGACGGCATAGATTTAAACGGTTGGTATATTCCTGCTAAGGGTGAAAAACAAACCCTTGTCGTTTTTCATGGAAATTCTGGAAACTTCGGTGATCGCGTAGGTAAGCTATCAGAGTATGTTGAGAGGGGCTATGGCGTGTTATTTACGGAGTACCGTGGATTTGCAGGAAACGCAGGAACCCCGAGCGAGCAAGGGTTATACAAAGATGCACGCGCCTTTATGGCATATATTGGTGACAAACAAATAGATGACATTGTGATATACGGTGAGTCAATTGGAACGGGCGTTGCCGTAAAAATGGCATATGAAAATGCTCGAATGGCCAAAGGGTCTCATAAGAATGACATAAAAGCAGTAGTTCTTGAGGCGGGCTACAGTGCCATGAGCGATATCGCCGCGTCTCATTATCCAGTGTTTCCCGTCAAACTCTTGTTGAAAGACAAATTTGACGCACGCGCCTACATTGCAGATATACAAGTCCCCCTGCTAATAGTGCATGGTAGTGATGATACGATCATACCAATTGAGGTCGCACGTCAGCTGTTTGATGCGGCACAACAACCCAAAACGTTTTTGGAGCGAGAGGGCGCAGGCCACAACAATTTATATGACCATGGCGCGCTAGAGGGTGTTTTAGAATTTATAGAAGAGCTTTAAACGCCTATCCAATACCGATAATTTTATCGGCAAGACGCTCCATAAATGCAATCAAGATAAGAGCAAAGCTTGGTAGCGTAACAGCGATGGCAACGAAAATTGCAAGAATTTTAGGAACAAACACAAGAGTGATTTCTTGGACTTGCGTCAATGCCTGAAGCAATGCAATCAAAACACCAACGACCAAGCCGATCAGCATGATAGGCGTACTGATTTGTACAGTAATCCATATGGCCTCGGTAATTAGATCAAGTATTTCTTGTTGTTCCATACGACGATCGTAGCGATTTTTTTTATGAAAGTATAGGAGGAATTGAGCTTAGCCCAACGCATAATTTTGATGCGCAAAAATAATGGTTATATCGGCATTCTTAATACTTCTTGAAGCGCGCTCACCATACGGTCACGAACCGCAACGGTTGTTTGAAGCGTAAGCTCGGCAGCCGTTACGGCCTGTACAACGTCATTGAGGTCTGCATCACCTGTAATGGCCTGAGCAGAGACTTTTTCACTTTGTTCCATGACGTTAAGGGCGCTTTGTGCGCTGTTACGGATTAACTCACCAAATGACGCACCATTGCCTGCCGCTTGTTTTGCCGCAGAATTATTGACCCCACCCGCTGGTGAGATATTCGTAAGAATCGATGGTGCAATAATATTGTTCATTTAATATATCTCCGTAATTTTTACATTATATCACAAGTGAGAATTTTTTTCTACCTAATGACGTCAATTGTTCTAAGCATCATTTCACGTGATGTTTCAACCATACCCAAATTGGCCTCATACGAGCGCTGCGCCTCTCTCATATCCATCATCTCAACAAGTTTATTCACGTTTGGCATGTTCACATATCCGCCTTCATCTGCAGCAGGGTGGTCAGGCATGTATTTTCTGATAAACTGATTATCCTTTACCTTTTCAACGTCATCAACTTCGACAACTCTAGAATCAAGCTCGCGATCCATAACATTTTTAAATGTAATGATCTGACGAACATAAGGGCTTTCGCCTGGTGCGCTGGGGGCTGTATCCGCGTTCGCAACGTTTTCAGCAACAACACGTATACGCTCACCTTGTGCGCGCATGCCGTGTGATGAAATTGTCATTGTTGTGAATAAATCTGCCATTTTGTGTCTCCTTAAATTCTTGTCCTACGTCCTATGTGTCGTCTTATTACTGTTCCTGCTTACTGGCCCTGATTGCCTATTGCCGTTCTTAGCATTCCGACATTTTTCTTCATAATATTAACCATGAAGCTGTGATTGATACTGTTTTCAGTTGATTTAAGCATTTGCTCTTCCAAAATCACGGCATTCTTTCCTGGTGCGACTTCGTATGTAATTCTTTGTTTACCGCTACGAGCATCTTCAACTTCGTTATTTGCAGGCATATGGCCAGCACGTGTTGATTCCATGCGCACAGTCTTTGTATCTTTTGTTACGTTTGTTAAAACACGACCAAAATCAACTTCGCTCAATTCTTTTGGGCGATAGTTAGGTGTATCGGCATTTGCAATATTTTGTGCTATAACTTTTTGGCTGTGATCAAGGTAATCCATCTTGGCACCCAAAGCGTTGAAAAGTGATATATTTTGCATTGTCATTTTTTTTCGACCCATTTTTATTTGTTGTTCGTGTAAATAGTATAAGCAGGAAGCGTGCCAAGTGAGTAATCCCCCAACATTTGATGACGGAATAGACACGAAGGATGATCTAACCCCTTTAAACTCAAGGAAAATTAACGATTCCGAGTTGGCAAGCGCCGTCGCAGTCGCCATTCAATCAATAGAGGGGAAAAATGTGCCCCCCCGCATTACGGCAGCAGGAAGGGGAAAAATTGCCGAGCAGATTTTGCAGCTGGCTTTTGATGCGGGTATAAATGTGCGTGAAGACAAGGATTTGGTTGAAATCCTTGCAAAAATAGAGCTTGATAGTCCAATACCCTCTGAGGCGTTCATGGCTGTTGCTGAGGTTTTGTCGTATGTGTTTAAGGCCAATGGGGAACCTGAACCGTTCAACGCTATATTGGAAGACTTTCTTCAACATGAGCGCGATGCACAGCAGGATACGAAGCATAAGGCCCATGAATCTGAGTAAAAAAGGCGATAGCGCATGACTGACATACAAATTTTCCTAACAGAGCTTGATAAGCAAAAAGAACGTATTGACGGCGCAATACAAGAAATTAGCGCAGGCCAAATCCCCAACATGTCAGACATCGAGCGTGACCTTACAGCCATTGCAGGGGCAATCGAAACGGCCCCTCCGCACATTGCTAAACAAACCGAGCAACCCTTGCGCGATGTTATCTCGCGTCTTGAAACGCTAGTGGCAAGCATTCAGGACTTTCAAACACAACTAAAAAACACACAAACTGATAATTAAGCAGGAGGAAAGAGAGTATGGATCTTCAAACAATCATTCAGTTTCTACTCGCGCTCCTTCTCGTTTTGGTTATGATGGGCGGACTTGCCCTTATTTTACGATTTGTCGGTGGGGTGAGGCATATGCCGCTCAATAAAGACAAGCGATTAAAAATTGTTGAAAGCTTAACGATTGATCATAAACGTCGCATTGTTTTGTTACGTCGTGACAACCAAGAGCATTTAATCGCATTGGGTCCCAACAGTGAAACTGTTATTGAGACAAACATTTTGGCACAAGATATTAAAATACAAGATACGGACGTAAAGGGAGACATTAAAAGTGAAGTTTAAACCGACAAAAATCTTGCCTTTGCTATCCCTCGCATTTGCACTTCTTCTGATCCCTGCCGAAGTCTTTGCCCAAGCCATTACCATTGATATGGGAAGCGAAAGCCAAGGGTCAGTTACGGGTCGTGTGGTTCAGTTAATTGCCATCATGACAGTGTTGTCACTGGCGCCTTCAATACTCGTTATGATGACATCATTTACACGTATTGTCGTCGTGTTCTCATTCCTCAGAACGGCTATTGGTATTCAACAAACACCGCCCAACACCGTTTTGATTTCGCTTGCGTTGTTTTTGACATTTTTCATCATGGCACCAACCTTTGAGGCAGCCTACAACCAAGGGTTAGAGCCGCTTATTAATGAAGAAATTGATGAAATGGAGGCGTTTGACCGTACGGTTGAGCCATTCAAGGCCTTTATGCTCAAGCATGTTCGTGAAAAAGATTTGGTTTTGTTCAATGATATGAACGGTGGCCAGGAATATGAAGAGCTTCAAGAGATTCCGCTTCAAGTGGTCGTGCCTGCCTTTATGATTTCTGAGCTGCGTCGCGCCTTTGAAATAGGCTTTATGATTTTCTTGCCGTTTTTGGTCATTGATATGGTGACAGCGGCTATTTTGATGTCGATGGGTATGATGATGTTACCACCCGTTATGATCTCTTTGCCGTTCAAGATTGTCTTCTTCGTGCTTGTTGATGGGTGGAATTTAATTGCAGGCTCACTGGTACAAAGCTTTGACATCGTGCCAGTTAGCGCCCCGACCTCAGAAACTGGATAACATTAAAAGTTATGAAAATAATTGTTGACGTAATTATATTGCCTGATTAGTGTGTATTCCGCAACAAATACATACTTATATCCAGTAAAGGTGCGCGATGACGTTAAAACAAGCAACAATCGATCCGTTTTCTAGACCCGCAGTGATGTGCTCTAAACTCAAAGAGGGCGACATCATTAGATGTAAAATACCAACAGACTACAATCGTGATGGTGATGTCAAAGACATCTTTAGATATTCTGTAGTATTAGGTGTTCGTATCAATAAAGACACGTGCATGACGTCCCATGTCTACGTGATGAGATGTGCTTATAAAACATTAAGTTTTGATAACAATACCGACATCAAGCTAGCAAGTAACGAATATAGCGTGGGTAAGAATACGAGCAGCGAAATATCAGTAAAGACAAAAAGAATAGATATGGTACCTGTCATGAAAGACTTTTTCAAAAATGGTGCTGTTGAGAAGGTTGGGGAAATACACCCAAGAGCATTTCAGAAACTACAACAAGCAATAGATTTGGGACAAAAAAGCCAAAATGATAGTGAGCGAAACGTTTTTCCTGACCCTGTTGTCAAAAGTTGGGTTGTGCCAGACTTGATGTGTGAAAATTTGAATGATGGCAAAGGCGTTCTTGCGGCTGAGTATTTGCCATGGCATATGCCCTCAGATAAAGATATTGAGCTCATTCACGAAAATTTGTTTTTAGATACATCTGCTGAAGATTTCACAGAAGATAACTCTAACGAGGATGAGCAGAATAGAGACTTTGACATGAGCTGCCTTGCAAAGCCAAGAAAGACTAAAGCGCAAAGACGTGCCACACGAAAAGCGAATACTGCAAATGCTTATAAGAAAGCTATGAGGTACGGTTAATGAACTTAACCGCCTTGATAGCTGTCGAGGAAGTCTTTGAAAATATCAACTTCAGAGACGATATTCTCAATTGTTTTGCGATCGGCTAAAAACACATTCTTTTCAGGGCGGGTGATGACATCAAACTCGTCGCCCTTGTCCGTTTGCGCCATGGCATCGCCAAAGCGGTCACGCAAGCTGTTAAGGATATAGCGATTATCAGAAAGATTGAGCGTTACGCCCCAATTTAAAATCATTGTGGCATGTTCATCGCTCAGTGGCGCGTTCAAATTGATGGTTTCGCTGTTGATCATCTCTTCTAATGCTTCTGAGGCTGATTGCCAACGTCCTGCGCGCCACGCAACATCAGCACGCATTTTCAACGTTGTTTTATTTTGAGTAAGACGAGAAAGCGTTACAAGCGCCTGATCTGTTAATCCCTTCTCGGCAAAGGCATGCGCGCGCAACAAGCCAATATCTTGCGTCAGGGCTGCTTTAGTGCGGGGGGCAATATCAGGGGTCTCAATTAAGAAGTTGGCGGCTTTATCAAGGCTTTGCAGTGCTAAATCGTCCTTGTTGTCTTCTAGCTGAATGCTTGCAAGGCGTATTGCGCCGCGTGCGCCCTCAGCACCGCTTAGTTTATTATCAACCTGATTTGTCAAAAGGCTAGAGGCGCGCCCGAGTAAATCAATGTCAATGAGACGCTCTGTTAAGTTATTGATAAGCGCATTGCCGTCTTGGCCAGAGGGGGCAAGCTCTGAAAATTCTTCAAATAATGTAATAGTCTCAATAGGGTCGAGATTGTTAATTTCATCTGTCGTAAACATATCATTAAAAATCTCGGTCATTTTAGCCGCTATATCTTTGGCAAGTTCCGGATCCGGTGAGCGACTGACAGCCTTTCTCATGATATTGAGGCCTTGGATATAATCTTTGTTTTCTATATAAGCCAGTCCCAAGCGATAATTGATTTGCGTTTCAAGATCGTCTCCGCGCCATGCGTACCTCAGGCGTTCCAGATTATCAATGGCATCTGCGGCGTCCAGCTCATTATTATCATACATTAAACGCGTTAAAGCCAAGCCAGCTTTGGCGCGATAGAGATCGTCTTGGGTTTCTGAGAGTGATGTCCATGTTGCCACAGCCTCATCATACTCGCCTTGCTGACGCTGCAGCTCACCTGTTAGGTATTGCAGCGTGGCAATATCTGAGGGAGATAAGATATCAGATTGACGTCTGACCAGTTCAAGAAGATTATCTGCATCACGCACGCGCGCCTGGCGAAGCGCAATTTCTGCAAGGCGAAGCGATATCTTTTCCTGAAGAGGTGAGGGGTAAAGGCTTACCAGTCCTACATCAGGAGGAAGGTTGTCTCCTGCTTGGTTCCAGTCTTCAAGACCTGCCAATGTATACGCCTTCCAAAGGCTGATCTCGTCATAAGGGGTCAGGGAAGGGTCATTGAAATCGTTAAACGCAAGATCGTATTGCCCGCCGATCGCATGAGCAGCCCCATGTGTTGCGATATATTGAGGGCTTTCTTGGATTTCGGGATAATAGTCTGCAACCAATTCTAAAAAGCCAATCGCCTCGGCTGCGCGGCCATTTGAAAGCTCTAGATAAGCCAGTTTCATAAGGTCGCCTGCGCGATCTTGTGCATCCTTGCCTGACGCGGACGCAAGCAACAACCGCTCATTTTCAGGAAGTTCGCTAACACCCCCTAATCGCCATTCATCAAAACGAAAAATACGGGTCATGTCTTTATAGGGCTCAAGCTCTTCTTCGCTCGCGTCGCTATCTTGCGACATGTTTTGTAAAAACGTCATGTCGGTGATATCTGAGATATTAAGCCCAGAGGGGCGAGAAATGACAGCACGGCTCTCTTTAATCCCAACGTCTATATCATCGGCTTTACCCACAAACCCAAGTCCTGCGTAGGAGGGCAAAGCATAAAGATCAATATAGTCAACGCTACTTGTCAGAGGTGTTCCAACATCACGACTAGTGATGACGTGAATATCGTCATTGAATTCGGGGTCTTGAAACGTAATCAGGCGGCCAACGTCATCATCTTTCCACACAAGCTGATTGCCGATAGGCTCAAGAAACTGGCTATCGGGTCGTTTGTCTTCATCTGTGCTCAGGATGACACGCCAAATTAATCCGCCACCCTCGGCATAAATGGTAAAGGGTTGCTTGTTGTTTGGCAGGCTTAGGGAAAATGCCGTAGCCTGAGGAAGAGACACACGTTTGAACGATCCGAATTGCTGCGCATTAGGGCCTTTAATTTGCGGCGGGATAAGAAAGTCAGGCTTATCAACGACAAACCATAATTGATCAAGACGTTTAAAAATCCCAACGCTGACTGTTTCTGTTGCTGTTAGCTGTATCAAATGATCTTGCGTAATGTTTGTGGTCGGCTTTATGGGGGCTGCCGTTCTTAGATTTACAGTGGGGACTGAAACTTTAGGTGCTGAGGCCTGCGACGTTGAAACCTCTATGTTTTTAGGTGTGACTTTTGAAGGTGTTTCAGGGCTCGTATTTGATGTTTTTACCGCGGGCTTCGTCTTCTGAGCTGGTGTAGATGTAGGATTTGACGCTGTGGCCGGAGACGGGGCCGGAGTAGTTTTAACAGATACATTAACATTGCCAGATGTGTTTTGCGACACATCACCAAAAACATCTATGATTAATCGCTGGCCGACTTTGAAATGGCGCAGTGATCCGTTGGACGCAGTGGTTAATGTTAAACCATTATCATCAATGTCTACTGATTGCGCACGCGAGATGCTAGTGAGCGTTTGCGCATTGGTCAGGCTGTCGCCATCAAGCTGGATACGATATGTATTATTGCCTAAATCTTCAATCTTGTAGGATCCAATCGTGTTGGCATCAATGACAATGCGTGAGTGATCGTCTTTGTCATAGGCGCGAATGGTGGCGGCCCAGCTTTGGGAGGCACAAATGCCAAAGCTGCCCACAAGGGCCGTCGTAGTGAGGCAAAGCCCCAGAGCGACATTTCGTTTTATATGTTTAAAACCCATTGGTACCATGATCTAAGAGTGCCATACGTGTTGTCCAATCACAAGATAACTTCATGGAATATAAATATTTATCCCACATCGCGTCATGTAGAAAAAATAATAAAAAGATTACAAGCCAAGACGTTCAGAAAAATCTTCTTTTTTGTCATGAATAATAATATCTACGCGGCGTGAAAGCTGCATGCGCGTGTCTTCCGACAAGTTTTGTGGAAGTGAGCTGTAATGACTGCTTGATGCGCCTTTAACGTGCATGGGGTAGGGGTATCCTTTACGTTTTAAAAGGGCGGCAACACTCATGGCGCGTTGAAGGGACAAGTCCCAGTTCGATGAAAAGTCTGCACTCCCACTTTGGAACGGTTTGGGATCTGTGTGACCGACAATCTCGATGCTGTTTTTAATTCCGTTTAGTACATCTGCAAGTTTAGCAATTGTACGCTGGTTTTCCTCCGTAATATTCGCCTCGCCCCGTTCAAATAAAAATCGTTCGGGCACCGTCAAGATAAGGCGGTCTGCGATAGGATCAGAAAACACATTGACGATATCGTCTAAATCTTGCTTGGCAAGTTGGTTTGTTAAAAGCGCCTCAAGGTAGCTTAGGTTAAGCGCATTTTGAAATTGAACACGCTCAAGGCTAATGTCATTCACCTCGCCTTGTCCTGCAACATCCCCCAATGTATCGCCACGCTCCATGTTGACTTCCTGTGCAACGTCTTGCCAAAGCTCTGGTTTTGGGTTGGCCATGGAATATGTCATGACGAAGAAAGTAAGCATTAGCGCAATAGTGTCTGTAAACGTCGTAAGCCATCCACCGCTTACAAATTGTGATTGTTTTTTTTGCGCGGTGTAGCGTTTAGGCGCAGGGGTGTTATTGTCGGGGATGTACGGCGCTGTTAAGGAGATATTTTTCTCATCATCTTGATCACTCATCGCACACCTCCTTGTTTGATGGGGGCAATAGGCGCGTAGGCAGAATGGGCACGCATGACAAGCAAAACCGGCATGTCCTGACGAAATTCTTCATTATTTAATGATGGGTATTCTTCAATACCGATGCTAGTTTTTAATGTTGGGAAACCAATTTCTTCAAGTCTTTGACCTAAATACGAAACGTCTTGGATTACTAACTTTTGTTCTGCTCTGCTCGCTGTAAAGAAAGAAGAGGGAGCATAGACGGCAATATCCATTCGCAAATCTTTATTTTGATCGCTAAGCAGTGATTTCATAAGCTCGCTAAAACTACCAACGCTCTGGCTGTCTCCATCATAGGCAAAAGTTTGCGGCTCTACATCATCAAGAGCTTTTTGCAAGGCCTTGTAAGTGAGCGTTACATAAAAAAGCCCCTTTTCATCATCGACTTTCATAGAGTCTGAAAATTGTGCGAATTGGGATTTAAATAGAGCGTCTAAGTTTTGATACGTGCTGCCTTCATTAATTGAAAGTTCTTCAGAGTCTGTAACACTTGGGGCTCGTTCGTTTCGAATGACACGATTTGCAAATGTCGCCTCAATACTTTCCATTACTGGGCGGATTTTTTCTTCTTCAAAAGTTGAAAGGCTGTTGAGAACAATAAAGAAAGACAACAAGATAATGAAAAGTGCAAGGGTTTGTAACGTTGTGCTTGAGGGGCGCGCCTCCTCATTTTTATTCACTTTTTTCAATCTGCTGTATTGGCTCATTATTGATCAGGAAGCGTTGGAAGGCTTTTTTGTTCAGCAAGGAATATTGTTACGCTACGAGCGCGATCAGGATCCATCGCAGCCATAACAGGCGCAAGCTTACGCTCTGACATGTTACTTGTCACGTCAATAAGGATATCCATATCAAGCGTGTTGAAAATGGCTGCGGCGTCTTTAGACTTCATTCCTTCATAGACCTTAACAAGGCTTTCAATGCGGGCTTTTTCTTCTTCTGTTTGTTGAACAAGTAAGTCTTGGATTTCGCCACGAATTTTTTCAAGCTCCTTATATTTGCGCTCTATTTGAATTTCAGCGGCTTTTAATAATGCTTCTTTGCGCTCGACACCTTGCTCACGCTCATCCAGATCTTTACGTCTGCGCGCTAAGGTCTCAAAAAGTTCGGCTTTAACAGACGAAAACTCTATGTCTTGCTGTGCTGAGTCGGCCCACTCAACGTTTGTGGGCGTGTTTATCTCTTCCTCATTGGGAATGTTTAATCCACTCGTTTCGCCAAGGGGGGAAGCATCATCGGTACTTTGTTGTGTGGTTGTGTTTTGAGCCCCCGCGCTGCCAAGGCTCGCATTAGGGTCAATAACAAGATCACCAAGACGAACCGCAAAAGCCAGTGACGCCACAACAACCAGTAGCGGTAAAATCTTTAGCTTTTTAATAAGTTCATCATACATTGTTTATAGGGCTACCTTACATAAATTAAGCATCAAATTTGCGGTTACGTTTGAGGGCTGTTGCCAATTGTTTTTCGGCACGTGATGACAGGTTACGAAATTCATCTTCAAAGCTTTGCGTGTCATCATAGTCGTCGCGCGCGTCACTGTCGTCATTTTCGTAATCGCGGTCACGAATAAAGAAATTTTCAACATTACGTTTTTTATCGTCACGGCGTGAACGGTTTTGTTTTGTCTCGGCTTCTAAATGCTGTGCAAAAGGATCAAGATCGTCCAAATCCTGATCGGTATCATCATCATTGTAATATGCGTCATTTGTGGCGCTACGAGACTGATATTGCTCCGCGGCGCGACGATTTTGCTCGCTTCGCTGAGGGCGCGCGTTATTTTGAGAGGGCTGTTGTTTTTGTGTGGCGGCCATTTCTAGGCGTGCGGCAAGGCGATCACCTGACTCTGTCATAAGCTGTAATTCTTGTGATAAAGCTTGGCCCGCCTCAATGGCACCTTCTAAATCAGCATTGGCGGAGGATGCCACTTCCTGCATCTCTTGTATGGCCTCGTGCGCGCGAGAAATATTGATGGCAAGATTTGAGACCAGTTGCTCCAACTCGGCTTTACTGTCTTTCAAAACAGCGAGTTGTGTAGACAAACGCACAGCATAAAAGACGGTTCCCGCTAGAAAGCAGAGAATGAGAATGTCCAGTAATGTAGCAACAAAAGGTGTCATAACTTAAATTTTTCTAATCTTTTTTGCGCGGGACGTAATTTTGGATTTTAACCGCAATATTACCTTCTTTTTGCCCCATAGGGCCTTTGAAGATAGGAACGTCTCCACATCGCAATTCAATTTTATCAGTAGGCTTGGTATTAAAATATATAGTGTCGCCGACACGGAAATTCAAGAGCTCGTCTAGTCCAACAGAAAGCTCGCCTAATACAGCGCGTAAATAAATGTCCGTTTGGTGAAGCTCGTGTGTCAGGTGGTTTTCCCAAATTGAGTCGCGACCAAACTTTTCCCCCATGAACATCTGCAAAAGCAGCTCACGAATAGGCTCGAGTGTTGCATAAGGAATAAGAACTTCAATGCGCCCTCCGCGGTCCCCCATGTCGACGCGCATACGCGCCAAAACACATGCGTTACCACTTTGTGTGATTGTAGAAAAACGAGGGTTTGTCTCCATACGGTCAAGCGAGAAGCTCACAGGTGATAACGGATCAAACGCAGATGAAAGGTCATTAAGCGCCACATTGATCATACGCTCAACCAGTTTTGTTTCAATAATCGTGTAAGGGCGTCCTTCAACACGAACGGCAGGGTTTCCCTTACGTCCACCCAGTAAAACATCCACGACAGAGTATATCAGTGGGCTGTCTGTCACCATAAGGCCATAGTTATCCCATTCCTCCGCCTTAAAAACGGACAGCATCGCAGGAAGCGGGATGGAGTTCATGTAATCGCCAAAGCGAACCGTTGAGACCTGATCAAGGCTGACATCAACATTGTCAGATGTTAGGTTCCGAAGTGATGTAGACATCAGGCGCACGAGACGGTCAAAGACGACGTCAAGCATCGGAAGGCGCTCATAGTTAACGAGCGCCGAGTTAATCAGCGCCATAACACCAGAGCTATCTTCCATATCAGAAAAATCATCGTCAAAGCCTAAAAGGCTATCGATTTCTGCCTGATTAAGAATACGCGCGCCACTTTCCCCGTCGTCGAAGGCGTCATCAGAGGCGAATGCGTCTCCACCCATCCCGTCATCTTCATCGGTGAGGATGTTATCCATTTCATCTTCGGTGAGTTGTGTGTCGCTCATAAATCTCTATTCCAATATCCGTCTTAATCTTCTTATTCTTTATATTTTTTAACAGTCTAGCATAAAAGCCTTAAAAAGTTCTATTGAACAATGATTTCGTCAAATAAAACATCGCGTACTTTGACAGGGTAGGCAGCGGCATTGACGCGAGAGAGTAATTCAATTTGAAGCCTGTAGATACCTTTCGAGCCGCGCAAATCTTCAACGCGAAGTTCTCTTAGATATGTTTGAAACTGGTCTTTAACACGGGGGAGTACGGATTGTACGATCTCCAGATCTGTTTGATTGGCAAGCTCAAGTTGAACGCTAAGGCGTAAAAGGCGAGGTTGGCCACCGTCATTGCTTAAATTAACAATCATGTCAGGAATGGGTAAAAAGACGATATTGGCGATTTCGTCTAGTTTTGAATAATCCGTGCCTTCTTCCGCATGGTCGGCATCATGTGTCTCTTCTGCTTGTTCTTTGCCCAGCATTTTGTCAAGCGTGCCACTAAAGTATAATCCCGCACCCACGGCCACTAAAAGTAAGATGGGGAGCATAATGAAAATGGCTTTGTTCGAGCCTTTCCCGCCATCATCTAACGAAGCTTCAGTGCCTTTTGCTGGTGCTGCGAGGTCTTCATTTTCCGCCATGTCTGACTATCTTTCTGTAATGGTTATGCATATTGACAATAATTAACACGTTATTATGGCACGAAATAGGGCGCCGATAAACAAAAGACTCTTAAAATAATCTCCACCATGCACAGGCTTTACATGTTCGCAATGTACTTATTCTCGTCGGAACGCGTATAGCAGGGCGGGCAATATTTTCCTTAAACCTGACGTTTTATACCGTTGTGACAGTTTTTACCCTATGCGCATTGTGGGTGCGTATAGTTATAAAGCATTGATAATAAATAAAAATATAAACTGGCACGGTCTGTGCTTATACCAAGGGGGAGTAAAAAGAAATTAACACGAACAAGGTTGGTAAAAAATGGAAAATGCACAGTATATAGGCTTATCAAGACAGGTTGTACTTCGTACAGGCATGAACTTGGTGGCCAATAACATTGCAAACGCGAATACATCAGGGTATCGCGCACAAAACCCATTATTTTCAGAGTATATATCTGACCCTAAGGGCGCAAGAGACCCTATCTCGATGGTTTACGACCGCGGACAATATGACGTGACCCGTGCGGGCCCTATTAAAACAACAAATAATGACCTTGATGTTGCGCTGGTTGGCCCGGGCTTCATTGGCGTTAAGACAGCCGATGGCGGTACAAGCTTCACACGTTCAGGTGCCTTTCAACTCAATTCACGAAACGAGCTTGTCACAGCCAGTGGCTTTAATGTGGCCGACTCTGGGGGAGCCGTGATTGCAATCCCGATGGACGCAGAAAGCATTAGTATCGATAAACAGGGTCGTATCTCGACACAAAACGGTCAGGTCGGACAATTGATGATCCGTGAATTTGATAATGCCCAGACATTAGAGCCGCAAGGAAATGGGCTGTATAAAACAGAAGAGCTCGGCAATTTCCCGCAAGATACAGTTGTCATGCAAGGACATATTGAGGGATCAAACGTGGAGCCAGTGGTTGAAATGACACGGATGATCGAAATATCACGCGAATATCAATCAATACAAAAATTGATCCAAGATGACCATGAGCGTCAAAGAACCGTTATTCAAAGGTTGGGACGCCCAGCAGGATCATAAATAGGCACGAAAACAATAACTTAAAAAAACATAATATAGACGAAATAGACGAAAAACTATAAGGAGACAAAATCATGAGATCATTATCAATCGGCGCAACAGGAATGCTTGCCCAACAAATGAATGTTGATGTGATTGCCAACAACTTGGCCAACATGACAACAACAGGTTTCAAAAGCCAACGTATCGAGTTTTACGACTTGATGTACCAAAACAAGACACGTCCCGGTACAGCGTCATCTTCGGCCGACACAATCGTGCCATCAGGCTTGCAGCTTGGATTGGGTGTTAAGCCTGTTGCAACATATCGTATCCACACACAAGGATCGGTTGAGCTAACGGAAAGTGCACTAGATATTGCCATTAACGGGGATGGATTTTTGCAAATCGAATTGCCAAACGGTGACGAGGGATACACAAGAGCCGGTGCTCTTCAGTTGAACCAAGACGGCGAGCTTGTGACACTCGAAGGCTACCGTGTCGAGCCAGGCATTACAGTTCCTGAAGATGTTGCAAACATTGAAATTAACGCAGACGGTCAGGTCTTTGGTCGTATCCCTGGGCAGGCGGCACTTGTTGATCTGGGGCGTTTAGACATGGTGATGTTCATCAATCCAGCTGGGTTGGAAGCCATTGGAAATACTAACTACGTGGAAACTGAAGCCTCAGGCGCTCCCGTTGTTGGAAACCCAGGCGAAGATAATTTCGGAACAATCGTACAGGGTGCGTTGGAACAATCAAACGTCGACTCGGTGACAGAGATGACAAACATGATCACCGCGCAACGTGCTTACGAAATGAATTCTCAGGTGATTAGTACGTCAGATGAAATGATGGCAGCCGTAACACAGCTTAGATAATCATCAGAAAAGAATAATAATTATAACAAGGAGAGTTAACATGAGACATTATGGATCAATCAGAAGAGGCGAATTAAGACGTTTAGAGCTAGACGTTAACAATAACGGCTTACTGGCTGTTGGCGTAATCGCAGCAAAAGCAATGCTTTTGTCCATCATCTTTGGTGCATTTTTGATGACGATAATGTTTCAGGCTCGCATGGCCACTGCAGCAAACCTTAAATCACTAAGTACTGTTGAAACAGATCTTCTACGTGTGGGTGATATCTTTGACCAAGCCGATGGCAAAGAGGATGTGGTCATTGGACGTGCGCCTCAGCCAGGCAACGATATGACACTCAATGCCAGAACTTTAATGCGTATTGCTCGAGCCACAAACGTAGCGTGGACACCGCAATCAGCACTGGATCAAGTGATTGTGCGTCGCGAGGCTACCCTTGTAGATCTAAATAATATTCATGATGTGCTGTCAAAGGCGTTGTCTGAAAAGGGTGTTGGAAGCAAGCTGGACATTGTTATTAAAAATACGTTGCCACAAATTACGCTTCCTAAATCTGAGGCTCCAACGATTGAGGTTAAGTCTCTTCGTTACATGCCCCAACACAATTCATTTGAAGCGGTATTGGTGGCGCCTTCTGTTGATAAGCCATTGAAGACAATTGCTATTAACGGGGTCGTTCATAAACGCATTATGATCCCTGTGTTAAATGCCCCAATAAAATCAGGGGATATTATAGGCGCATCCGATATTACATACATTGATGTCCGTCAAGGCGATATGCCAAACGGCGCGCTGGTTCAAATTGCAGATATTCAAGGTATGGCGGCAGCAAAACCTTTAAGCGCTGGTAAACCGATTAGAAACACAGATATTGCGCTTCCTAGACTGGTAGACCGTGGTGGCTTTGTGACAATCATATACAAAGATGGGCCTATTGCCCTGTCAGCCAAGGGAAAAGCTCTACAAAACGGCGCAAAAGGCGAAATGGTACGAATCTTGAATATATCAAGTAATAAGCATCTGCAAGGCATGGTGACAGCCGACCAGCAGGTAACGATATACTAAAATAAAAATAATAAATAACTTCATTAAAAGAGAGGTTGGATCATGACAAAGTACAAAACTATAATAAAAAACACAGCTCTCATGTTTGTTGTCTCAACAACTATGACCGCTTGTGGTGCGGCTAACCGCTTGGCAAATATAGGTGACACACCCGATGTATCACGTATAGAAAACCCATCAAAAGCACCTGTGTTGAAATCAGTGTCAATGCCAATGCCCCCGTTGGAAACGGCAAAGGCAGAAAATAATGCTTTATGGTCGCCTGATAAAAAGAGCTTCTTTAAAGATCAGCGCGCAGGCGAAATAGGAGATATCCTAACAGTTATGATTGATATTGATGACAAAGCTGAGCTGGAAAATGAAACTGAGCGCTCTCGTTCAAGTACAGAGGATTCAAGTTTTGCAAACTTCCTAGGCGCAGAAACGCAATTAGGCAAAATTTTCCCTGAAAACATTACCGCAGCAGATCTTGTCGATATCGGATCAACATCAAGACATAGTGGTGAGGGAAGCACAGACCGTGAAGAAGAAATTCAATTGCAACTTGCGGCCGTCGTGACACAGCAACTTCCCAATGGAAACCTCGTTATCTTGGGACGTCAAGAAGTACGTGTAAATTTTGAAAAACGTATTTTGGAGCTTGCGGGTGTTATTCGCCCTGAAGATATTACAATAAACAACACGATCTCATATGAAAAAATCGCAGAAGCGCGTATCTCATATGGGGGAGAAGGGCAGATTACAGACATGCAACAGCCTCGATACGGCCAACAAGTGTTTGATGTTCTGTTCCCATTTTAATTAACGATTTTGACCCAACCATAACTTCTTGCCGAGATTGGATTGAACCCCTGATCTCGGCATTTTTTTTAATTTTTTTAAAAGAAACAATAAATAAATAAAATTTTAACTAAATTAGAGCAAAACTTAATTAAAGAATAAACTTTCTATGATGTAATAGAATATGGCGTGATGGAATTGCGCCAGATAGATAAAGGCCAGTAAGGCGGAAATAAAGGGTGATGTCAGGACTATCTGAGACAATAAATTATAATGTTTTAGAAGATGATGAGAGTGAAAACCATTCATCATCTTTTGTGGTTTCTGATGCCTACGCACAAGAGGGACACTATGTTTTAGCCTCCTCAATGCCACCTCCCTCCACATCTATTAGCGTTGCAACCAAGGGCATTCCCACCGATCCTGCGATCGATGAGTCAAGTCCCGGGTCATATCAATGGCATCTTGTTGACACGTATGGCGTCAATGCGCATCAGGTGTGGGATCAATACACAGGAGAGGGCGTAAGCGTTGCCGTCTTTGATGAAGGGTTTGATTATAATCATTATGATTTGACGGCAAACTATGACCGATCACGTGATTTTGACACAGCCGGAAGCAACGATTCTGATGCAGGCTACGAAGGTAGCGATCGTCACGGAACGGCTGTTATGGGTGTCATAGGCGCAGACGATAACGGCAGAGGAACTGTTGGTGTCGCGTTTGATGCCGACCTTATTGGTATTCGTCGTGATTTTACGGAAACAACGTTTACGTCAACGGTCGAAGGTTTTGAACATGCTCTCAGCTCAGGCGCTGATGTCATGAATAATAGCTGGGGCGCCTCAACAATATTTACTGACCATCCGACGCGTGATTATTTTGGTGATGACACAACCGAAGTCATTGATGCCATGATTGATCTTGTCAATCTCGGGCGTGGTGGTTTAGGCACATCTATTGTCTTTTCGGCGGGAAATGCGCGCACTAACGATGACAACGTCAATTATCATGGATATCAAAACTCTCCATACACAATTACTGTGGCTGGTTCTGATATTGAAGGTGATTTATTTTCAAGCAGCACAAAAGGCGCCGCCATCCTTACAACCGCACCAGCGGTTGGAATTACAACGCTTGATGTGTCTGGTAATGAAGGATACGCCCTTGGTGACACGGTGTTCATAAATGGGACATCTTTTGCCGCACCTACAGTGTCAGGTATCATTGCCTTAATGTATGAAGCCAACCCTGATCTTGGTTATCGTGATGTCCAAGAGATTATTGCAATGTCGAGCCGTGAATTGGACGGTTCATCATGGCAAACCAATGGGGGGACACACTGGAACGGTACGGGCATGCATTTTAGCCACGATTTTGGTTATGGGCTTATTGACGCCTTCACCGCTGTGCGCCTGGCAGAAACATGGGGTAACGAACAAAAAACATATGCCAATATGGAAACGATTAGTGTCTCAGGTACGCCGAATATAACAATTCCTGAAAGAGGTATTGCAGAGCACACAGTGACTATTTCTCAAGATATAAATGTCGAGCAAGTGCTTCTGGATCTTGTTGTCCCGCACGATCGCGCAGGGGATCTAACGATTACATTACGAAGCCCTGACGGAACCGTCAGTACATTGGTTGAAACACCAGGACGCGGTAACCTTGTTACAGATGCTCATGGTTACACAGGAATAAGTTTTCAGTTCAGCACTGTTGCAAACTGGGGGGAGACCAGTGCAGGTGATTGGACAATTTTAATTCAAGACCCATCCGCTAACTATGGTGGTGTGTTTGAGTCGTTTAATCTTCAAATTTTAGGCAGTGAAATTACAGATGACGACACATACTATTTCACGGATGAATTTCAAGCCGTCGTCATCGCTGATACTGTCGGGTATGATACATTGAATTTGGCTGCTGTGCGCGAAGGCGTTAACTTGAATATGCAAGGCGGCGCAACAAGTACCATTGTGACGGGTCAAAATCTAAGGCTGTCTAACCTTTCAGTCATTGAAGAAGCTATTTTAGGAGACGGCAATGACATCGTTCGAGGCAGTGATGTCGAAAATAACATCCTGCTTGGACGAGGAGATGATTATATTTATGCCTCAGACAGCGATGATACGATTGATGGCGAGGATGGCAATGACACAATAAGATACTCAGGTGATTTTGATAATTATACGATTGTGTTTTTAGATGCGTTAACGGTTCAAATCACAGATAATCTGGACGCAGGTGGCACAGATATTGTCAAAAATGTAGAAACATTTATCTTCAATAATGACTCGTTCACATCGGTCGAGCTTGAAGAAGAAACAGAAGCTCCAGACCTTGCGCCCCCTATCATTATACGATTTGGTTGGAATGGCCAAAGCTCTTTTTACACAAGTAATACAGTCGAAACAACGACGTTGACCGCTGGTGATTTAGGTGTCACTGATGCCTCAGGTAACCTTGTGAGGTTAGAGCGTGAGGTAACAAGGCTGGATATTGATATCCTCAATGCTCCGGCACAAGATATAGAATCTGTAACACTTAACTATGATGATGCGCTTAACCTCAACATCGATGGGGCAAGAACGGCAAATGTTAAGTTGGGAAGTAACACGTCATCAAGCGTTACGCTTACAAATACGATGCAGGGCCGTGTTGAAACAGGCGGCGGAAATGATGTCATTAACATTAACTTGACCGAGCTTGTTTCACCAACGACGACAGAGCTTTACCGTATATTGTCTAACGACGGTAATGATACAATCACCATCTCAGGCTTTCATTCAAACAGCCGTATTCAAGCCTTTGGCGGCAATGGAAACGATACAATCACTGTAAGTGTTGGCGGAGATCATTTTCTGTACGGGGGAACAGGACGTGACAGGATTACAAGTTCTGATGGCGATGACCGCATCTATGGTGAAGATGGAGATGATATTATTTATGCAGGCGGGGGAGAAGACACTGTATTTGGAGGGGAGAATGACGATGAAATCCACGGCGGGGACGGCGCTGACTTCCTATACGGTGATAACGGAAACGATACGCTTTATGGCGATGCGGGAGAGGATAATATTCGCGGCGGTACAGGCTCTGACTCACTTAACGGTGGTGATGGTGATGACCTTCTTTATGGGCAAGATGGAAACGACATCTTAAATGGCGATGCGGGGCGTGACTTCTTGTATGGCGGAACAGGGTTTGATGTTATCTCTGGCGGTGATGGTGACGATTATGTTTATGCGGGGGATGAAGACGACGTAGTGAGCGGGGATGATGGCAATGATTTCCTAAAAGGGGAAAATGGAAACGATACACTTTATGGAGGCGAAGGCGCCGACCGTGTTTTTGGTGACCAAGGAAATGATAGTCTATTTGGCGGAAATGGGAATGACCGCCTATACGGTGGTGGCGGCCTAGATAACCTTAATGGCGGTGCTGGGACAGACACATTATACGGCGGAAATGGCGATGACACGCTATACGGAGGCGAAGGGCGTGACTTCTTATATGGAGACAGCGGGGCAGACACATTCATACTAGATTTTGGCGCTGTTGACCGTGTTCGTGACTTCCAGCTTTCCGAAGGGGACCGCATTGATATCTCTGATCTCGTAACAGATTTTAATCCGATTACAGATGACATTAATGATTTTGTCGAGATTATCATTCGTGGCACGACCAGAACGGACTTCTACGTCAATGAAGACGGCGTTGGAAACGACTTCCAGCAAGTCGGGATTGTCTTTGGTAACTTCACAGGTCAAACAGTCGACACGCTCTATGCAGGCGGCGATATATTAGCGTAACTTCATGTAGGGGCTAGGCAGCCATCTGGTAAGCGCGATTTTGTGTGCTTGTAATCCATCCGCCGCCAATTACACGATTATCAACATAACACACAGCCGCTTGCCCGGGTGCGATCCCGTAATGAGGTGTGTCTAACAAAAGCGTTGCTTTCGTACCATCCATGGAAAGCGTTGCAGGGATAGGTTTCATGACAGAGCGAAACTTCAACATGACAGGTAGGGCGTCTCCATTTTGTTCCTCAATAAGCCAATTACAATCCTGAACATGGATCACATCACGTGCAAGAGCTTCTTTATCACCTACAATGACTTGATTGGTTTGTGCGTCAATCTTGACCACATAGAAGGGGCTGTTGTCAGGGCTAACGCCACCGCCAATTCCAAGGCCTTTGCGTTGACCAATAGTGTAGTGAATGATCCCGTTATGCTGACCCACAACATCACCATTTAGGGTCACGATGTTGCCTTGTTTTTCAGTGTTTGGGTTAATCTTTTTTACAACACTTGCGTAGTCGCCATTAGGCACAAAACAGATATCCTGACTGTCGGGCTTTTGTGCGTTATTCAGTCCTAAGCGCTGCGCATGCTGTCTTGTTACATCTTTTGTCCATCCACCTAAGGGAAAGCGCAAGAAATCAAGCTGTTCTTGAGTGGTTGCAAATAAAAAGTAGCTTTGGTCTTTGCCGTGGTCAATCGCGCGCTCTAATGACGCATGACCTGTCTTAGGATCAACGCTTCGCTTTATATAGTGGCCTGTGGCCATGCATTCTGCGCCCAAATCCTTTGCAACCTTTAAAAGGTCTCTAAACTTTACAGTTTGATTGCATTTTACACATGGGATGGGTGTCTCACCCTTTAAATATGTGTCAACGAAATCATCAATAACAGATTCTTTGAAATTGTCCTCGTAGTTAAGAACGTAATGAGGAAATCCGAACTCTTCCGCCACACGTTTGGCATCATAGATATCTTGCCCCGCACAGCAAGCGCCCTTACGCTCAACTGCGGCACCGTAATCATATAATTGTAGTGTAACGCCAATGACTTGGTAACCCTCTTCGTGAAGAAGGGCTGCTGTTACAGACGAGTCAACGCCACCAGACATGGCGACGACAACGCGTGTGTCTTCTGGGGCTTTAGCAAATCCAAGACTGTTAAGAGTTTGTTCCATAGGGCGCGTTATATACCGTTTTACATCCAAAATCAAGTTTTGGACATAATTATAGAGTAGAAGGCAAGGTTACCAAGACACGTTTGTGCCAGGGAGGGCGACTTTTAACCCGTCTTTATCTTCATCGATAATAATTTGACAGCATAGACGTGAAGATTTTTTGACGTCAAAGGCCAGATCAAGCATGTCTTCTTCTTCCTCTGAAATGTCACCATCTTCTGGCATGCATTTTTCCTGATAATCAGGGTGCACATAGACGTGGCATGTGGCGCACGCAAGGCCACCACCACAGGCGCCTTCAATCTCATCTATGTTGTTTTGAAGGGCCACTTCCATCACTGATAAGCCTTCAGGGGCATCCACTTCAATTTCGCTGTTATCTTTTTTTATAAAGGTGAGTTTAGGCATATTAATTCAATCTTTTCATAATGGTCGTCCACGCATCTTTAAATGCGTCAATATCTTCTTGGGTGGTAGCCCATCCAGATGAAATACGCAAGCCACTTTTTGCAAGTGAATTGCTTGCCCCCATAGCCAATAAAACATGGCTGGCTTGAATAGACCCACTTGAACACGCCGATCCTGTACTGACAGCGATACCTTCCAAATCTAGGCTCATAAGCAGTGTCGAGGCATCAAAACCCTCGATACAAACTGACGTTGTATTTGCCACACGTGCCGTTGATGCGCCGTTTATAGAGGCCGCAGGTGTTACCGACAGAAGGTGGCTTTCAATTTGGCTTTGAAAGTCTCTTAATTTTTCAAAATCATCAAGCTTTTCTAAGGCAATCTTTGCAGCGACACCCATGCCGTGAATGCCCGCAACATTTTCCGTACCTGCGCGCTGACGGCGTTCTTGGCCGCCACCCGTTAGGAACGGAGGTGGATTTGTGCCATTGGCCATAATCAATGCGCCAACCCCCTGCGGACCGCCAAATTTATGAGCCGATAAGCTCATGAAATGAGCGCCTGTTATGGGGAAATAGACAGGGATACGCCCTGCGGCTTGCGCGGCATCAGTATGAAAGATGCAGTCGTAATCGCTAAGTATCTGTGCAATCTCTTTTATCGGCTGAATAACGCCCGTTTCATTGTTAACCATCATAATGGCTACAAATGTAGGTGTGTCGGGGTGCGCTTCTAACATCGATTTTAAGGCGTGCGTATCAATTAACCCATTTCTATGAGTTGGTATTAGCTCGGCTTGCACGCCTGCGCTTATTATAGAAGAGTGCTCGGTTGCAGAAATCAAAATGCGACGGTGTGATGCGTACCCTTTGAGGAGCGTGTTATTTGACTCGGTTGCACCACTTGTGAAAATAACTTGTTTTGCATGACACCCCACAAGCTCTGCAACATGCGCGCGTGCCTGTTCAACAATCTTACGCGCTGCGCGCCCTTCTTGATGAATAGAGGAGGGGTTGCCCGGTTCTGCTAAGATCTCGTACATCGCCTCGACAACTTCAGGTCGAAGCGGGGCCGTGGCATTATAATCTAGGTATGTTCTATCTTTTTTTGTCATAAATTCATACAGTCGCGTTTTTAAAAAATAATGTTTATGTTATTGAATATCCACATATAATTGGTGTTTGCAAGAAAAATAAATAGACAAATCAATTCCAAATAGTCTATAAGCGTATTCGGAAACTAAACATAACACATATTAAAAAATACAGGAACAGAATGCCAAATATTATAATTAACGGTCCAGCAGGCCGTATTGAAGCCGCTTATTCTCATTCTAAAAACCCTAACGCTCCCCTCGCTGTCATTTTTCACCCTAATCCTCTACAGGGCGGAACAATGAATAATAAAGTTACATATACACTATTCCAAACATTTGTTGAGCGCGGCTTTTCAGTTGTTCGCTACAATTCACGTGGCGTTGGAAAAAGCCAAGGTGTTTTCGATAAGGGAGAAGGCGAGCTTACAGATGCAGCCGCTATCCTTGATTGGATCCAAACAATGAATCCTAAGGCGTCACAAGTATGGACAGCCGGTTTCTCATTCGGTTCATGGATCAGTATGCAGTTGCTAATGCGTCGCCCAGAAATCAAAGGTTTCGTTTCTGTGGGGCTACCAGCAACAGAATATGATTTTACATTTTTGGCGCCATGCCCTCAATCAGGTCTTATCTTGCAAGGCTCACGAGATAACATTGTAATGCGTGATGACGTTGATGAAGTTGTAGAGCGTTTGAATGCTCAAAAAGGCATTGAGATTGGTTACCAAACAATTGAAGGTGCTAACCACTTCTTCACTGATCACTGTGATCAAATTAAACAAGGTGTTCATGGTTACATGAACCAGCTGGGTGTTGGACAAGCAATTGCTACACAAAGTGATGCCCTTATCACGGCATAAATCTTATAATCAAAATAGATCATTGAGAAAGCCTTTCAAATTTGAAGGGCTTTTTTATTGAGTTATTATTGTAGATATGCATACTAAGTTTGTTAAAGACAAAGAATAACCTAACTATAAACAAAGTTAAGATAGATGAAAAAGATCAGAGTCCCCCTTCATCACGGCGCAACATATATATGCGATACCACAGAACGTTTTTATTATGGGCCAGGGTCCCTCATGATGGGAAAGTTCGTGCAGCCAGATGTATATGACTTTGATAGTCATTATAGTCTTTCTTCTGGTGGATCAGATGTGCTGCGCGAGCTGGCTGATATACTTAAAGATGATATAGGGGCGCCAAAAAGAGGGCCGGATGCGATAAAATGCAGGGTGGGTAAGCCCAAGAGCAAATCAAGCTTCCAAAGAAAGCTTCCAGAAAATGCCTCTCTTGTTGATTTGAGTGTGTGCCAAACGGGCGATGAGTTTTTGTCTGCTTTTGTATCGGACCAAAATAGAATGCAGATTTTCGTGCCTCCGAAGTTAATTCCCGCTGTTCTCAATCGATTGACACCCAATCGTGATGTTCGTGTTATGAGTGCGCAAGACGAGATTGCCAATATCATGACAAATCACGCCATCCCTTGGTACAAGGTAATTTACAATACGGGTGAGTTAAAAGAAGGCCAGCGTTACGGCTCTGAGGTTATGGTTCTCCCTAAGGTTATGGAGAAGGTCTATGATGAAACAAGACCACTATATGCGAAGGAACAACAATGTCTAAAGGCTTTTTCACAAGCAGGCGCAATTGATTTTAATAATGCCAAAAAGCTTTCAAAAATGTTTAGTGATTACAGCACGAACCGTAGGGAAGAACATCTAAAAGTCCGTGCGGATTGCGGTTTTCAAGACTACCTTCTTGATAGACGTGCGCACGCAGGCGACGTGATTAAATATTTCGTATATCTAGATGATCGTGGAAATGATCAACATTTCTTCACTATGCCTGATGTTTACGAAAATCGACGCCCGATTGCCTTGAGGCCGGATTTTGAAAAGGGCGTTTTCGTAACAGATAAAAGCGATGCGCTTCTCAATATGCTGCATGATCCACGCGAATGCGAACAAAGATGCCTGACCGAGGACAATAAAGACACCTTCATGCGTAATGTTATTAGGCGATTATCTATTCATAACGTCAAGGTTGGGTTTCAGCGCACTGCCACCCAACCTGAGGATGCGGTCTATCACCACAAGTTTAAGCTGTAATGTAGTTTTTACAAAACGGCCTTTTCAATCGCGCTAACGGCATCATTTGCAGCTGTACCATTAGGGCCGCCAGCTTGCGCCATGTCAGGGCGTCCACCGCCGCCTTTGCCGCCCAGTGCCTCTGAGCCGACACGAACTAAATCCACCGCATTAACTGATGTTGTCAAATCTTCTGTAACCCCAACAACAAGTGAGGCACGCCCCTCATTAGTGGCGACCAAGACAACAATCCCGGATCCCAATTGTGATTTAAGTTCATCAGCCATA
The DNA here is from genome assembly GCA_002338525.1 of Micavibrio sp. UBA1850. Lineage (GTDB taxonomy): Bacteria > Pseudomonadota > Alphaproteobacteria > Micavibrionales > Micavibrionaceae > UBA1850. Next base: position 114,575 of record DDIM01000006.1, read on the forward strand.
GGTTTCAGGTCTTTTGCAGGAAAATCAGGCAAAACGCGGGCTGTAAACTTCATGCCAGCAAGTTCTTTAATCTGTGCACCGGCATCGGATGAACCGCCACCTGCTGCGAGCTTTTTACGAAGCTGAGTGGTTTCGTTTGAAAGCTTTTTATTTTCATTAACAAGCGATTGAACTTTTTGCGTAACATCACTTGGTGTGGATTTCACAGTGTTTGCGATGTCATGAATAAGGGCAAGCTGATCTTCTACATACGCAATGGCAGTTTTGTTCGTGATGGCTTCAAGGCGACGCACACCAGATGAGACCGCGCCTTCGGATGTAATTTTAAATAGTCCGATGTCACCCGTTCTTGATGTGTGTGTACCACCGCAAAGCTCTACAGAAAAAGCGTGTTTTTCACCCTCGTGCTTTTGTCCCATTGTCAAAACGCGCACTTCACTATCGTATTTTTCACCAAACAACGCCATCGCACCGGCTTCAACAGCTTCGTCACGATCCATCAACTGTGTTTGAACGGGGGTGTTGGCCATAATTTCTGCATTGACGATTTGTTCTACACGGCGCAACTCTTCAGCGCTCACGCTGTTAGGGTGACTGAAGTCAAAACGCAATTTTTCAGGGTTCACTAATGACCCTTTTTGCGTAACATGATCGCCAAGAACCTGTCGTAGAGCCGCATGTAGCAAGTGAGTGGCTGAGTGATTGGCGCGGGTCAATTGACGCGCCTCGCCATCAACGTCAAGCTTAACAGGCGTCTTTACTGAAAACGTTCCATTTTCCACTTTAACGACATGAGCATGTAATTTTCCAAGCGGTTTCATTGTCTCTGTGACGGTCGCAACGTTGTCACCATCAAGACCGTGAATGGTTCCAATATCACCGGCTTGCCCACCTGATTCACCGTAAAACGGTGTCTGATTTGTCAAGATAACGCCTGTATCACCTTTTTCTAATGTACTCGTTTCTTTTCCGTCTTTAAGAAGTGCAATAATCTCCCCCTCAGTCGTGAGGCGGTCATATCCCAAAAATTCTGTCGAGCCGTGAGCCTCTACGAGGTCAAACCAAACTTCGTTGGTTGCTGTTTCTCCAGACCCTGACCACGCGGCGCGCGCGGCTTGTTTTTGCTTGTCCATGCAGGCCGTAAACTCATTTTCATCAACCTCTATATTTTGAGATCGTAAAGCATCTTGCGTTAAATCGAGGGGAAATCCGTACGTATCGTATAGCTTAAACGCGACATTACCTGGGAACTTGGCGCCAGAGGGTATGTTTTTAGATTCTTCGTCTAACATTTTTAACCCGCGCTCTAATGTTGTTTTAAAACGTGTCTCTTCGGTCTCTAATGTCTGAGTGATGAGGCTTTTAGCACGGCCTAATTCGGGGTAAGCGTCCCCCATCTTTTCAAGAAGTGTTGGGAAAAGCTTATACATGATCGGGTCTTTTGCACCCAGTAAATGCGCATGACGCATTCCGCGGCGCATAATGCGGCGAAGGACATATCCGCGACCTTCGTTACTTGGTAAAACACCATCGGCCATTAAAAAGCTAGCTGAGCGTATGTGGTCAGCAATCACTTTGTGAGAGGCTGATTGGCTACCATTTTGATCAACAGATGTTAAATCGGCAACGTGGCCAATAAGGGCTTGCATGATATCAATATCATAATTGTTATTGCTACCCATCAAGGTTGCAGCGATCCTCTCAAGCCCCATCCCTGTATCAATAGATTTTTTAGGAAGATCAATTCGCTTTTCTGCGTTGATCTGCTCGTACTGCATGAAAACAATGTTCCAGATTTCGATAAAACGATCGCCATCTTCTTCGGGCGAGCCCGGAGGGCCTCCCCAAATGTGTTCACCATGGTCGTAAAAGATTTCAGTGCAAGGGCCACAGGGGCCTGTGTCACCCATACGCCAAAAATTATCATCTGTTGGAATACGAATTATTTTATCGTCGGAAAAGCCAGCCACTTTCTTCCAGATTGCGGCGGCCTCCTCGTCACTTGTGTGTACAGTCACCAAAAGTTTTTTAGGGTCTAGGCCAAAATTCTTGGTAACCATTTCCCATGCCATGGCAATAGCGTCTTCTTTGAAATAATCACCAAACGAGAAATTACCAAGCATTTCAAAGAATGTATGGTGACGAGCCGTATAACCAACATTTTCTAAATCAT
>DDIM01000006.1:116954-122530 GCA_002338525.1 Micavibrio sp. UBA1850
TCTAAATCATTATGTTTTCCGCCTGCGCGAACACATTTTTGTGCTGTTGTCGCACGTGTGTAGGGGCGCGTTTCCTTGCCTGTGAAAACGTCCTTGAACTGGTTCATACCAGAGTTGGCAAACATCAATGTAGGGTCGTTATGGGGGACCAGTGATCCACTTTCTACGATTGAGTGGCCTTGTTTTTCAAAATAACCGAGAAACTCGGAACGAATGTTTTGTACAGTTTTCATATTTACTCTCTAAAACGCTTTAAAATGAAAAGATATTAAGCAGAATCTAATCACGTTCCGCAAGGGCTATCTACAAAATAACCATGATAATTTTATGTATGGTGCTTGATGTTTTAATCAAGAGCGCGATAGGGCGGCCAAACATCATGGATTATGGCTTCTAATGAGGGGGCTTCTTGTCCAAATTGTAGGCGATAAATCCACAGGTTTGCCATAACATGTTCTATAAAGGCGCGTGTTTCGAATGAGGGCAGAAGTTCAATAAATAAAAGTGGGTCGTCATGGACGTCTATTTTAGATTTCCACTTTGCTAAATTACCCGGGCCTGCATTGTAAGCAATAAGCATTGAGAAGAGATCGTTGTTCACTTGAGTGCTTTGAAGAAGGCTTTGAACATACGACTCTCCAATATGAATATTCGTTCGTGGTGTTTTAAGCGTCCATTTTTTGTCGTCTTTAAGGTGCGGGTCATCCATGATGTAGGCGGCTGTTGAGGGCATAATTTGCATCAAGCCAATTGCACCGCCATGACTAATGGCGTTGGCCTTAAATTTTGATTCTTGGCGTATAAGCCCATGAATGAGCGCCTTGTCGATAATATGCGATTTACGTAGCTCCCATTCTGGGATAACGGGATATAGGGCCGAATCATAAAAGCGACCATTATCCTGTTTATAGCTGTTTCCGAACTTAAACAGGAAGCGTGCCAATTTATAGTGATGAGCCATTGATAATAGCGCGTTTTTAAGCTGCGTGTCACCATCAGGGTCAATGGCTTCTAGCTCCATTGTCGCTAAGTTTGTCATGCCAAGCTGCGCAAGAATATAGGCGCGCCTGCCACGCTCATTTGCGAGCAAAGCCTGCTTAAGTTGATTGGTGAAGGGTGGAATTTGCCAGTCAAAGACCTCCTTAATGGCAAGGGCTTTGTTAGCGATTAAGCCGTAAAAGGTTCTGTGATGAACCGCGGCTTCAGTTAACCAATGTAGTGTCTCGTTCTTATTTTTAAGTTTTGAAAAGGCGCGCGCCGCCCAATAAGATGACGCGGATGCCATCCACGGATTGGTGTACTGAGAGCGCGCAGCGGACACAAAATAAGATGATGACGCTTCGTATCGTTTTTCTGACCAGCTTATAATACCTGATATCCACGATGAAATGGGTATCTGTGCGCCAGACCGTTTTGATATGGGGGAGGCGATTGCATAGGCTTCGCCTAACTTACCCTCAATCATATAAGAAAAGGCAATCTGAATTTTTAAACTGTCGCGTTCATATTGTGACATTTGTTCTGTCACTTCAGTGTCATTAATCGTGTTTAGCGCCCCTGTGGGGTAGCCGTCTTTAATTTGTTGCTGTACGGATTTCTGAAGCGCTTGGTAGGCGCGTTCTTGGCCTTGGGTGCGCTTATATGAAACGGCACTGAACTCCAAGGCGCTATTATGACGCTCTAACGAGCCGTTCATATGGTTTGTTTCTCTTGGTTTTGGGAGTGTGTAGACTTGATCTTTAGGAACTTTACGTTCCGCAAGGCTGTATATGCGCGACGCGGAGGGGTGGTCACTGTAGCGTTGCAACCAGTTTGCAAGCTCGATAAAGCTTGCACTGTACTTCGGGTGCATGTAGCGATGCATATATATGTGCCCAAGCATAGTGTCGTCATGCAGGCGCGCAATATATTGGTCGGCTTTTTCAAACTCACCCTTGTGTTGGGCGTTGAAAATATTTTTATAAAGGCGAATGCTTTGTTTTAAATCCTTGTCACTATAGTGCGCGCCCTTGTCATGGGCTGTCGATATATTGGTGTGGCTGTTTGGTTTTTCGGGAATATAGAGAATTCTTTTTTTCTCTCTTAACGCAGGCTTATAGGAGGGGCGAGGCATATTTATGCCACTGCTCATTTGATCTTGCGATGCGTCATCGCGCCCATTTTGAATGATTATAGGTTTTACAGAAGGGACTAAAATATCGTTTTTGCTAGACGCTGCAAGGCTTTGAGGGGCGGCTATGAAAAGACCCGAAAATGCGGCTCCGACGAATAAGGTTAGCGGTAAAGAGGGCTTATAACAGGCCAAGATCTTTCCTTTTTTCCTGTATCATAATCATATCTTGCCAGACTGTTTTCTTTTCACCGGGGTTACGTAGTAAAAAGGCGGGGTGGAAAGTAGGCATGGCAATGATTTTTTGATCAAGCTTAGGGAGCTCAGCGGTAACTGTTTCATAATTATGCCATTGGCCGCGCATCTTTTTGATGCCTTCTTTCGTATTTAATATGCTTTTCATGGGTGTGTTTCCCACAAGCACGAGGATTTTAGGCTGGGCAAGTTGGATATGACGCTCAATAAAAGGTTGGGCTATGCGCATCTCATCAGGTGTAGGCGTGCGGTTACCGGGGGGGCGCCAATTTAAGATATTGCTAATATAAAGGCCGTTCTTAGCATCCTCAGCAGTACGGCTGAGCCCTATACGCGAAAAGACTACATCTAATAATTGCCCGCTAGCACCGACAAAAGGCTTTCCTTGTCTGTCTTCGTCCGCGCCAGGGGCCTCGCCAATGACCATAATGTCGGCGTCAGGGTTCCCATCGCAAAACACCATGTTCATGGCGGTCTTTTTCACGGCCAATCCCTCAAATGATTGTATGGTTGCGCGTAACTCTTCTAGGGTTTTTGCATCAGCGGCGCGCTGCTTTGCCTCGATCAATGCTTGCGCAGTACCCATCAAAGGCTCGGCGGCCATATCCTCGGCCGACACAGCCGGTTGTACTTGCGCAGGGGCTGGCGTTGCCGCCTGAGATTGTTGTTTTACATTATCAATGGTTACATTTGAAATAGGCGGCTTGCCAACGGCAGTCTTATCAACCGGGGATGTTGAAACGGCCTCATCTATGCCATTGTCCAAAAACCATTCTAATACGTCTTTTTCGACGCAATTTTTTATATTTAAACTATTGCTCGTCATATCTCTTGCGCTTACACTATTAAATCTAAATATCGTTTATACCTATCAATGCCTTAAAAGACAAACGTTTGGATAATATTATGACAGACAATACTGAACAAAATAATACGCAATCAAATATCTCAACACATGAGAGTGTTGAAATTCGCACAGACCGTGAAGCGATGGAGTATGATGTTGTAATCGTCGGAGGAGGTCCTGCGGGGCTGTCTTGCGCCATTCGTTTAAAGCAAATCAATGCAGACCTTAATGTTTGTGTACTGGAAAAAGGCTCGGAAGTTGGGGCGCATCTTCTGTCAGGCGCAGTCCTTGAAACAAGAGGTTTGGACGAGCTAATCCCTGATTGGAAAGAAAAAGGCGCACCGCTGAAAACAAAAGCAGGCAAAGACAAATTTATGTTCATGACCAAGAACAAGGCATACCGTCTTCCCACGCCTCCACAAATGAAAAATCATGGCAACTATATCATTAGTTTGGGCGAGCTTGGCCGTTGGTTGGCTGAACAAGCCGAGGGCATGGGCGTGGAAATTTTTGCAGGCTTTGCCGCATCGGAAGTACTTTATCATGAATATGACGCCGTCAAAGGTGTTGCAACAGGCGATATGGGAATAGATAAAGAAGGTAATAAAACGGCTGCTTTTGAGCCGGGAGTTGAGCTTCACGCAAAACACACTGTGTTTGCAGAAGGCTGCCGTGGCTCTCTTACGAAAAAGCTTGAGGCACAATTTGATCTACGCGCCGATTCAGACCCACAAACATATGGACTAGGGGTTAAAGAGGTTTGGGAAATCCCTGCCGATAAACACCAAAAGGGTCTTATCGTTCATACATCCGGATGGCCAATGGATAGTAAAACCTACGGCGGATCATGGATGTATCACATGGCTGACAATCAGGTGTCTGTAGGGTTTGTCGTGGGGCTGGATTATCAAAATCCGTATTTGTCTCCTTTTGAAGAGATGCAAAGATTTAAAACCCACCCTGAAATGAAAAAATATTTAGACGGTGGAAAGCGTATTTCTTATGGCGCACGCGCCCTTGTTGAGGGAGGCTATCAGTCGCTTCCAAAGCTATCATTTCCAGGCGGCGTACTGGTCGGAGACAGCGCAGGATTTTTGAACGTCCCTAAAATCAAGGGAAATCATGCCGCAATAAAATCAGGCATGCTTGCAGCCGAGGGCGTTGCCGCGGCCATTGAAAATAACGAAGTTGAGGCGACAGAATACACAAGCCTGTTCGAAGACAGCTGGCTTCACAAAGAGCTTTATAAGGTTAGAAACATTAGACCAGGATTTCATAAAGGATTTTGGTTTGGCTTTTTCCATGCCGCGTTCCAAACACTTGGCGGGTGGATGCTACCCTATACATTAAAAAACCATGCCGATCATAAACAGCTTATGACCGCAGATAAGGCAGAGGTGATTAACTATCCCAAACCAGACGGTGTTTTAACGTTTGATCGCCTTTCTTCAGTGTATCTATCAAATACAAATCATGCAGAAGACCAGCCCTCACATCTAAAACTAAAAGATAAGGCGGTACCTGTTGAGTATAATCTTGCAAAATATGCAGGCCCCTCACAACGTTACTGCCCAGCAGCCGTCTATGAATTTGTTGACGTTGACAGCGATAACCCTAAGTTTGTTATAAATGCACAAAATTGTATTCACTGCAAAACGTGCGACATAAAAGACCCAACTCAGAATATCAATTGGACAGTACCACAAGGCGGTGGCGGTCCTAATTATACTGGTATGTAATCAAGGATTTTAAATGAAAAAAATTGTACAAGCGCTTTTAATCACGACAAGCTGTGTAGCCTTATCGGGATGCTTTGAACCTGAAGGCTCAAAAGACAGGTCTAAAACCGAGGCGGAAGCGCAATATTTAAAATATATTGAAAAATTAGAGCAACAGCCTCTGAACGTTAAAACAGTGTCTGGGGGGTATCTTGTCTCGCAACACGCACAACTGGTCAATGATTGGGAAACGGCAAGTAAGTACCTAAATCAAGTGATACAAGAAAGCCGGTTCATGTCTCCTGGCGAGCGTGAAAGCTTAGAAAAGAAGGCGATGATCCTAAGCTTAGGATCAGGAGAGATCAAAAGCGCTGAATATTATGCAAAAAAGCTAAGCGGAGACGATGAAAGCCCGCTTTCATTACTGGTGCTTGCCATACCTCATATTAAATCAGAAGATTATAAAGCGGCTCGCGAAATTATTGCGCGCATGCCAGAAGACGGCATGTCAAACCTCATTCGCCCTATAATTTTAAACTGGATGGATGTGGCGCAAAATAAACCTTTAAATATAGAGGGCAATGAAAACGAGCAGGAACATTATCATCTTATTCTTGCCGCTGATGTCATAAACGATACTGAAGCG
>DDIM01000013.1 GCA_002338525.1 Micavibrio sp. UBA1850
TGGACCAACAGGGTGTGGTAAAACATTACTTGCGCAAACATTGGCGCGTGTTTTGGATGTACCATTTACAATGGCAGATGCGACAACATTAACAGAAGCCGGTTATGTTGGTGAAGATGTTGAAAACATCATTCTAAAGCTTCTTCAAAGCTGTGACTACAACGTTGAAAAAGCACAACGCGGTATCGTTTACATCGATGAAATCGACAAAATCAGTAAAAAATCTGATAACCCATCAATTACGCGTGACGTATCTGGTGAAGGTGTGCAACAAGCCCTTCTTAAAATGATGGAAGGAACAGTTGCAAGCGTTCCACCACAAGGCGGACGTAAACACCCTCAACAGGAGTTCTTGCAAGTGGACACATCAAACATCCTATTTGTTTGTGGTGGTGCTTTTGCCGGTATTGATAAAGTTATCTCTGCTCGTAACTCAAAAACAGGTATTGGATTTGGTGCCAATGTTGACAGTGGCGAAGATAAAAAAGTCGGAGAAGCCCTCCAGTCACTTGAGACAGAAGATCTATTGAAATTTGGTCTTATCCCTGAGTTTATTGGTCGTTTGCCTGTTGTTGCGACATTGGAAGATTTGGATGAGGATGCCTTGATCCAAATTCTAACAGAACCTAAGAACGCACTATGCAAACAATATAAAAAGCTTTTCGGTCTTGAGGACAAAGAACTGACATTTACTGATGGCGCTTTGCGTGCGGTTGCTGAAGAAGCAATCGAGCGTGAAACAGGCGCTCGTGGACTACGTTCAATTCTTGAAAACCTTCTTCTAGACACAATGTACGATCTTCCTGATTTGGATGACGTTACAGAAGTTGTCGTTAACGAAGACACAATCAAGAAAAAGACACCACCTCTTCTTGTTCGCGGTGACAAGAAAAAAGAGACCAAGTCAGAAAAGAAATCAGAAGAAAAAACTGAAGAAAAATCAGAGAAGAAGAAAACTTCAAAAAAAGAAGCTTAATTTCTTAACTGGAAAAAACATGTAAGAGCGCGTCATGAAAAAAATCTTTGCACAAGATATCAGTGACGCGCTTTTTTATACTCTATTCTCAATTATTATTGGCGGACTAACCCTGTTTTGGTTGTCTTATACCTATCCTCAGGCGATGAACGAGGATATGGGCGTACTGCTAATTTTTGCGGAACGCTTTGTCAATGGTGGCAAGTTTGGCGTGGATATATATGAGGTTAACCCCCCACTTAGCACGCTCATTTATGTGCCTGTCATCTGGTTCAAAAACCTCACAGGCTTAAGTCTTCATTTCTCAAGTTTCTTTTATGTCTCCGTACTCCTTGGGCTTTCAACATGGCTAACAAATTACGTATTAAAACATGACAAAAGCATTGCCAACCTAGACAGGCTCGCCATTGTCGCAGCCTATTTTCTTTCCAACCTCTTTATTACCGTTAATGATTACGGCGAACGCGATCATTTTGTACTATTGGGGCTTATGCCACTGGCGCTTAGCATTTTTTACAAAACAAGAGGCGTTAGATTTAACACAGCCATCGAAGCACTAATCGCAGCTTTTGGTATTCTCATGCTGCTATTAAAACCTCACTTCGGCCTTGTGCCAGCCTATTTGTTTATTCAACGCGCATGGGCGAGACGTAATTTATTCGCTCCCTGCTTTGATCTAACATTTATGATCATGGTGTTTGGCTGTGCTGTTTATATCGGTTGCCTTTTAACAGTGTTTCACACATTCACGTTTGAACAATTGCCGGATATCATCACGTTATACGTACAAAAAGTGTTCTACCCACAATATTTGTATGGTTTGTCACTGCTGCTTGGGCTGTTTATATTCATATCATTCACAATACATTACACGCACGATAATAGACAAAGACCAGATCATCTCTACTACTTCACATTGATCTTGAGCTTAATATGCACGCTTGGGTTCTTGGCGCAGGCCAAAGGGCTGATCTACCATCTCATTCCGGCAATAAGCTTTTTGTGCATCAATGTAACGCTTCTTTGTTACTATGATTTGTCATTTTATATTAAAAAGAAACGCGCGCTTCTTATTGGTGTTATTACGCCTGTCCTTTTATGCTGGCTCACCATTTTTTATATCAACCTGTCCTTTCCATCTAAGGACGACATAAAAGACCTTCCCTTTGCGCAATGGTTCAAAGAATATTGCCCTCAAGACGAGCAATGCAAAGCCTACATTTTCCATGAAACGGTTGATGGCATATTTGGAAGTTTCAATTATACAAATACGATCTATGCATCACGCTTTACAGCACAGTGGTTTTTGCCTGAAATATTAAGCATGCAAAAACAACATGAAGAAGGTGTAGAGGCCCGCCTCCCAAAAGAAGAAGTTGATCGATTATGGAAGAAGTTCTCTCAGCTTGTCGCAGAAGATCTTATAAAATACAAACCTCACTTCATCGCCATCATTGAATCAGAGTATTATCTCAACAGTTTTGACGTAAATAGTAAAAAATTCATATTCGATTATGGCACGCGTTACTCAGAAAACGAGGCATTCCGTAACGAGTGGAAAAATTATAAATATATAGGGCAAAAACAAGTTGACCGTGCAGACTATTTTAAGGGGACCGCTCTAGATAAAGAACATATTATGACGTATGATCTGTATGTCAGACAGTAATTAATTCGCACATATATAATGTAAGCGCACGAGCCACATCATGGATTTATCAGTTATCATTCCCTGCTATAACGAAGAAGAAAGCATCAGCGAACTTCATAAGCGGGTTTTATCATCTTGCGAAAACGCAGATATAAAGACATTCGAAATTATTTTTATTAATGATGGATCAACAGATAACACATTAAAAATATTACAAGAACTTCATAAGCTTGACCCACATATAGTCATCATTGACCTTTCAAGAAATCACGGGCAGCAACTCGCGCTTAGCGCAGGACTTCACCACGCAACAGGCGATTATATCTTTTTGCTTGATGCTGATTTACAAGACCCACCAGAGCTTCTTCAACCCATGCTGGACAAAGCCCGTACAGGTGTTGACGTTGTCTATGGGAAAAGGAAAGAGCGAAAAGGCGAAACATGGCTTAAACTTGCCACCTCAAAACTGTTTTATAAAACGTTGTCGTTCCTCTCTGATACAGACATCCCCGAAAATGTTGGTGATTTTCGCCTCATAACGAAGCGCGTCAAAGACCATGTTGTTTCCATGCCAGAGCAACACCGCTACGTGCGTGGTATGATATCATGGGTGGGGTTCACACAAGAAGAATTTTTATACGAGCGAGATGCACGATTTGCAGGCGAGACGAAATGGTCATTTGGTAAACTTCTTCATTTCTCCGTCGATGCCATCAGCTCGTTTTCTATACGCCCCCTTCGCATTAGCTTATTATTTGCGTTCATTGGCTGTATCATCGCGGCGGGATTAGCCATGTATGCAATTTATGGCTATTACTTCAAAAACCCAATTTCCGGGTGGGCATCATTGGCAACGATCATTACGTTTTTCAGCTCTCTGCAACTCATATGTATCGGGGTCATTGGCGAATATGTGGGCCGTGCATACATGCAAGGCAAAAACAGACCTCTATTTATCATCCGCGATATCTACGAAACAAATTCAAAAAACTAAATTAGACCTTAACCCTCCCACTAATATTCGGTACTATATTTAATCGGATCGACATTTATAAAAGGAACAAAACATGGAACAATCGCAAAAACTTATGCCACTTGAAGGCAAGAAATACCGTCTTCTTACACGAAGTGACATGGATGGACTTGTATGCGGTGTTTTATTGAAAGAACTGGGCGTTGTTGATGAAATTCAGTTTGTACACCCAAAAGACATGCAAGATGGCCTCATCGAGGTTGGTGAAAATGATATATCAACAAACGTTCCTTATGTTGAGGGGATCTACATGGCAATTGATCACCACGCAAGTGAAACCACACGCGTTGGTGAAGATCTAAGAAACCATATTATTGATCCTGAAGCCCCTTCTGCGGCGCGCGTTGTATATGATTATTTTGGCGGTAAAGAAAAATTCCCGAATATTTCCGATGAAATGATGCGCTCAGTTGATAAGGCTGATGCCGCACAATTTACTAAAGAAGATATTCTCAACCCACAGGGCTGGGAACTTTTGAGCTTCATCATGGATGCCCGCACAGGTTTAGGACGCTTCAAAGAGTTCAGAATCCCTAACTATCAGTTGATGATGGACTTGATTGATCATTGTAGAAAACATCAAGACATCGAAGAGATCCTGCAACTCCCTGATGTCAAAGAGCGTGTTGATCTATACAGAGATCAACATAACAAACACGTGGGACAAATCGATAGCTATACAAAATTATACGGCAACTTAGCAGTGCTTGACCTTCGTAGAGAAAACACAATCTGGGCAGGTAACAGATTTATGATCTATGCCTTGTTCCCTGAATGTAATATTTCATGTCACATTATGCCTGGTAAAAACAACCAAAACACAGTTTTTGCCGTTGGGAAATCAATTCTCAATCGTACAAGTAATACAAATGTTGGCGAATTAATGTTGAAATATGGCGGTGGTGGTCACAATGCTGCCGGTACGTGTCAGGTTGAAAATGAAAAAGCTCCTGAAGTCCTAACTGAAATTATACAAAAGATTACACTTGATGGCTAAAAAAACTGCCCTTGTATGGCTTCGCCACGATTTGCGTGTTGCCGATAACCCTGCCCTTTACCATGCATTAGACTCATATGAAAAAGTTTATGCCATATACATTCTTGACCAAAATCAAGAACAAGAATGGGCCGTTGGCGGCGCAAAAAAGGTTTGGCTTCACCATTCATTGGGCGCGCTCAACGAAAGGCTTAACGGCAAGCTTTCTTTTTTAAAGGGAGACAGCGCCTCACTCGTAAAATCAGTGGTCAAAGATAGAGATATTGATGCCGTGTATTGGAATCGTTACTACGATGAACATACGATCAATCGCGACAAGAAACTAAAATCTTATCTTCAAGATAATGATATTGAGGTTGAGACATTTAATGCATCATTGCTTTGGGAGCCATGGGAAATATCTAAAAGTGACGGCACGCCCTATAAGGTCTTTACACCTTATTATAAAAATGGCTGCTTGGAAGCAAAAGAACCTCGCCAGCCACTGCCTATGCCCTCGGGACAAAAACGAGAGAATCTCGTAGCATTACAAAACTCTGTATCTTTAGACGAGCTAGAGCTTCTCCCCTCTATCAACTGGCACTCCAGTATTGAAAGCGCGTGGGAAATGGATGAAAGCGGTGCTAACAAATGCTTGGAAGAGTTTTTGGACAAGGGCATACATGGTTATAAAGAAAAGCGAAACAACCCTGCGCAAAGACATACATCAAGATTATCGCCTTATCTGCAAACAGGAGAGATTTCTCCGCACACTGTGTGGCACGCTGTACAAGAGCGCCTAGCAGCCAACGATGTGCCTAGCAATGACGCCCATCATTTCTTAAGCGAACTTGGCTGGCGTGAATTTTCGTATAGCCTTTTATACCATTTCCCCAAACTCCCGCACGAACCCCTTCAGGAAAAATTCAAAGATTTCCCATGGGTTGAAAACGATAAACATCTCAACGCTTGGCAAACAGGTCAAACGGGATACCCTATTGTTGATGCTGGCATGCGAGAGCTATGGCAAACGGGGTGGATGCATAACCGTGTGCGGATGATAGTCGGATCGTTTCTTGTTAAACATCTACGCCTTCATTGGCACCATGGAGAAGAATGGTTTTGGGACTGCCTTGTCGATGCCGATCATGCCAATAACGCCGCAAGCTGGCAATGGATTGCCGGGTGCGGTGCAGATGCAGCCCCCTATTTCCGTATATTCAACCCAATGACGCAGGGTGAAAAATTCGACTCAGAGGGTGAGTATATTAAAAAATATGTGCCAGAGTTAAAAGACATGCCCTTAAAACACCTCAATGCGCCGTGGGATGCACCTGACGACGTGTTGAAAAAGGCGGGTGTAAAGTTAGGAGACAACTACCCTAAACCTCTTGTCGACCATTCTGAGGCGCGTAACTACGCCCTCGATGCATTCCAAGAGATTAAAAAAGGGAGCTAACGATCTTGCCCTTTACGCCCCCCGCAGCATTAAAACCTGGCGACACCATCGGCATTGTTGGTATAACACGCTGGATTGCCCCCGATACCCTTGATCAAGTAAAGGCTTTATGGGAAAGCAACGGCTATAATGTGCAAATTCATGAAAATAATTATAGCCACCATCACGAATGGGCTGGCGATTTCAAAGAAAGAGCCGCTGCATTTACCCAATATTGGAACGATCCAAAAATTAATGCCATTATCGCGGCACGTGGCGGAAACAGAACGCTGCACCTCCTCGACTACATAGATTTCGATGCTTTGAACGATACGCCCAAAGTAATTATGGGCGCAAGCGATCTGACCGCGCTTTTAAACGCCTTATCGCATAAAAAGAACATAACTACTTTTCACGGGCCCGTTGCATCTCGATATGCAGGCAGCGGCGCTCAAAAGCATATAGATGAAACACGAAACCTTCTGGAAGGTCAGCAGGCCACATTTGATTTATACGGAGCAAAGACCTTAAATGAAGGAACCGCTGAAGGAGATCTTATTGGCGGCAATATGTGCATTTTCAACTATCTACTTGGCACCGAGTATCTCCCCTCTTTAAAAGGTAAAATCCTCTTCATTGAAGATGAAAGCGAGGAAGTGCGAAACATAGACCGTATGTTTTTACATTTGAAGCGTTTAGGGCAACTCGACGATATTGCAGGCCTTATGATCGGTGGCTTTTCCGACGTGAAAAACACAGGATCTGTGCCTTTTCCATACACTGTAGAAGATTTATTCAAAGAGTATACAAAAGGCCTCGATATCCCGGTTATAACAAACGCCCCTTTCGGTCATGGACAACATCTGATGCCCCTTCCCATTGGCACACGCGCGCGATTAGACGTTCATAAAAACAGCGCAAGTATAAAATGCTTAACACCAGCCGTAAAATTATCTTGATCTCTTCTCAAAAAAAATCTATTCACTCCTCATGACATATGTAGTTCTCGATGTTTGTATTATGTGTAAACACACTGATTGTGTTGAAGTTTGCCCTGTAGATTGCTTCTACGAGGGTGAAAACACGCTTGTGATCAATCCCGATGAGTGTATTGATTGTGGCGTATGCGAACCTGAATGCCCGATTGAAGCCATTGTGCCTGACTCGGACGAGCGTGCCGAAGAGTTTTTAGAGATGAACCGAGAGTATTCTGAACAGTGGCCGGTCATTACAACGAAGAAAGATGCCCTCCCAACGGCTGAAGAATATCGAGATAAAGAAAATAAATTTGAAAAATATTTTTCAAAAGAGCCCGGTGAAGGCGATTAAACGCGTATAAAGCCAACCTCAAAACCATTGAAATTGCTTTATAATTTTGAATTTATTAATCCTATATTAACAAAAGTTGAAATTTAGCAAAAACTTTGCTATATTAGCTACATCATAAACGTAATAAAGACGAAACAGCGGAACTAAATTCCCCTTACATTGTAGTCGCATGCGTTGTGCAGATTTATAAAAATATAAATGCTGCAGGGTTCTTATTTTTCCGAACTCATGAGAATTTAACCGATAACCAAAGGATAAATAATAATGGCTCTAAATGACAACCAAGTAAAATTCGTTAAAGGCGACTATGTCGTATACCCAGCCCACGGCGTAGGCCAAATCGATGGTGTTGAAACACAAAAAATCGGTGGCATGGAAGTTGAGCTATATTCTATCTCTTTTGAAAAAGACCGTATGCGCCTTAAAGTTCCTACATTCAAAGTAAAAGATGCCGGACTTCGTAAAATTAGTTCAACAGGACAAATGGATAGCGCAATGGAAACATTGAAGGGCAAGTCTAAAGTTCGCCGCATCATGTGGAGCCGCCGCGCCGCAGAATATGAAACAAAAATTAACTCAGGTGACCCAGTTGCGATTGCTGAAGTTCTTCGCGATCTTAAGCGCAGCAACGATGAAACAGAGCAATCATACTCAGAACGTCAAATTTATGAATCAGCGCTAGGCCGTTTGGCTCGTGAAGTGGCAGCCCTTGAAACTATTTCAGAAGAAGCCGCAGCAGAGCGTCTTGAAGATGTAATGGGCGTTTACAAGCCATCACTTGAAGACCTAAGCGACACATCTTCTGACAATGAAGACGATGAAGATGAAGCAATGGCAGCATAATCTTTAAATAGATTTATAAAAATTCAAAATCCCTACCTCATTATCAGAGCGTAGGGATTTTTTTATGCATGAACTTATACGTCGATATGTCTTAAAGCGTAATGCGCAATGATGAGAGGTTTATAATCCGCTCATTTCATATAATTTTTCTACATTATAGGAATTACTCGCCAGAGTTTTGCTCAAAGATTTTCCATTTTGTCCCTTAGGTAGCCCTACATCGCTCCATTCTGGCGTCTCATATCCCCAACGGCGTGCCGTATTTACAGCAAAGGTGGCAATTCGACCTGCATTAAACAGCCCCTCTGGCGACTGCTGAGCGATATCTGGAAGGTTATTTGCAATATTAACCGCCTCTTTAGCAATGGCTTCAACAGTATCTCTAATCAAAACCCTCGCATCGTCCTCATCAATGCCATAGTTTTTGGCAAGATTTACAAAGCTTTGCTCTTTTAACCCTTTTGTTTTTCCAGATAGTGGTAACACCATGTTATGTTCTTGGGGCTGCCTCCAAACCTCAGATGTTACATCATACACAGGGGCTAAAGAGGCTTGAGAAAATGACGCCTCGTCACTCGCGCCTTCAAATAACATTGAAAAATTCTTCCTGTGCATGTCATTGTCACCAAGAACCCAAGATAACAATGTTCGCTTTATAAGTGTTTTATAGTCTTGCTCAGGATTTTTTGAATACTGGCTCATCGTACGGCCAATTTCCTCCATATTCCCTGCGGTGCGTCCAGACATCGCATCAAATCCAGATACGCTATCAATACCAGCAAGAGAACAAAAATCTTGAATAAGGTAACGATTATTATAATCCTCGGCACTTTTTGGAATATCAAAGCGTTCAACAACAAGTGCAGGTGGTAAATTCTCATCAAATTTTAATAAAGACGCCTCCGCCGTTTCAAGGCCGATACGCCGTGAGATTTCAAGACACATCCACTCATTTACGCCCCACCCTTCTTGTCCACCTGTGCTTGGAAATTTAATAAGATGAGTAAATTCTTGGTCTCCTGAAGGCGTTTGTAATGTTCCATCTTCTGAAAGAGACGCAGGCAGTTTTATTTCCGCCCCTGAAAATCGAGACAGCCCCCTATTCGACCAATATTTAGAGACCTGTTTGGCAAGTTTATCCGGCTCAATAGACTCAACTTTGAAGTCCATGCTCAGATTGCCTATAAACTCATGATCTTGTGTGAAATCTTCTAGCTTCCCTTTCAAAACATCTTTTTGTGCGCCTGGGCATTTGCAAGCATCAGACGAAATCGACAAATTAGAAAGATAGCGTAGCCCAGAAGAGATAAATTCCTTTTGGTGTCCATTACCAATCATTTTAAATACAGCATTATCTGGATGCAGATTAACGAGAAATTGAGGCGCGCCATCTTCCTCACGACACACAAACATGTTTCTATATTTGTCGTCGGAGTAGCCCTGCCAATCAACCCCATCTTGCGTGAGATTAAACGAGCCAACCTTATCTCCATACCAATAAAGATTTAAGGGAAGCGTAGCCCCGTCTAGATTTACATTGTCGAAATTTAATTTAGCGTCACTCATATTATACCTTTCTACACCAAAATAGACATAAAGTGTTAACAATTCATTGAGCAAACCGACGAATTTTATCCACTTTTTTATCCACAGCTATTGGAATAAGATAATTTTCCTGTATACTTGTTTATAAACTTGATTAATAAAAGCTTTTTCACACCTCTAGACGACCCCTTACAAAATATATTGATGCATAAGACTCATAACGACTCAATTATTGCTCCACTTGGAACCCCTAAAAAGACATGGGTGATCGGATCGATTCACTCTGACATCGATAAACTGATTGCGTTACACGACAACCTGCTTGAGCGCTTCACACCAGGCGACCGCCTTATTTATACAGGAAATTACACAGGTTATGGCTTTTGCCCTAAGCAAACCTTAGAAGAAATCATTACATTCCGCAGGCTTATACTTTCAATTCCAGGTGTCATACCAAGTGACATTATATATTTGCGCGGTCAGCAAGAAGAGATCATCTCAAAACTTATGGAGCTGCCATTCGCACAAAATCCCGAGCAAATCTATTTATGGATGCTTAAAAACGGCCTTGCCGAAACACTCGAAGGCTTTGGGGTAGATCGTAACGATGGTCAACTAGCTGCAAAAGAAGGCGTAATGGGCCTATGTCGTTGGACGGGGCGCGTAAGAGGACGCCTACGTACAATCGCAGGCTACGACACCTTTATGAACGAGCTTAAACGCGCAGCACACACATGCAAAACTACAGAAGCCCCTATGCTCTTTGTAAATGCAGGCATTGATTTTAAGAAATCTCTTAACGCGCAAGGTGACAGTTTTTGGTGGGCTTCTAAAGATTTTGCAAACGCACAAAAAACATATGATCCATTTAAATATGTTGTGAGAGGCTTTGATCCAGAACATCAAGGCGTGCATGTTAACGGTATAACAGCAACAATTGATGGTGGCTGTGGATTTGGCGGAACGCTTGCGTGTGCTGGCTTTGCAAAAAATAGTGAGCTTATCGATTTGTTTGAAGCCTAAAAGATAAGCCGTCGCTCTAAAGAGCTTGCCCCTTACTTAGGAACAGGCAAAAGCGCCGCAACAACACGACGCCCCTCTGCCATTAAAACGCTGTACGTTCTACACGCAGCGCCCGTATCCATGCATTCAACATGCAGCCCCGCCTCACGTAAAGCCTTGCGCAATTCAGGAGCCAAAAACACAGTTTTTTCACCCGTTCCCAACAATACAATATCGATAGAATCTGCCACATCAATCAGTGGCTGAAAATCAACAAGCTCTAATGGGGTAGAATGTGGCCACGCCATTGCATAATGAGGCGCAACAAGCACTGAGGTTTGATAGATGTCACCGCTAATTCGAAACTGCCCCTTAGCGTAGCTTTGTATGACTTTCTGGTCACTATCGATGAGCGGCGTTATATCCATCTTAAAGTACGGCTACGCGCCCTCTTCTGATGACAAAGCAGATGTATCGTCGCTGTTTGATGATCCGTTCTTGTCATCCCGGATGCGGAAAAGCATGAGCAATGGCGCCGCAACATATACAGATGAATATGTTCCAAGTGCCACACCAAAGATTAACGCGTCAACAAACCCACGAATAACCTCACCACCAAAAATGTACAACGCAATCAAGGCAATTAACGTTGTCACCGACGTCATAATAGACCGTGACAGCATTTGGTTGACGGATAAGTTAAACAAATCTTCTAAAAGTTTCTTTTTGTATTTACGCAAATTCTCGCGAATACGGTCAAACACAACAACCGTATCGTTGATCGAATAACCCGCGACTAAAAGAACAGCCGCTAAAGTTGCCAAGTCAAAACTTGCCTGCGTAAGGGCAAAGAACCCAAGTACGCCGATTGTGTCATGAAGCAGCGCCATAATCGCAGCCACACCAAACTGCCACTCAAATCGAAACCACACATAAAGCAGAATACCAATCATTGAAAAACCAAAGGCCATCAAACCAGCCTTTTTCAACTCGTCCCCAACTTGAGGGCCAACATACTCAACACGACGATAATCAACGGCATCAAAGCGCTCTTCAATTTTCGCCTTAACTGTGTCTATAGCCTCTTGCTGTGTGGTCTCTCCACCATCTTGCTGAGCCATACGGATCAAAAGATCAAGCGGGTCGCCAAATTCTTGAATAGAAATGCTGCCCAAGCCAAGCCCGTTGAGATCTGCGCGTAACTCTTGAATGTCAGGCGCTGTTTCAACACGCACCTCAATCAAGGTTCCCCCAGTAAAATCAATTCCGAGATTAAGACCGCGCGTAAACAATAATCCGAGCGATCCCAAAACGATAATGAGCGACATGAAATAGGCTAGCTTGCGATAGCCAATAAAATTGATATTCGTGTCAGATGGTACGAGTTTTAAAAGCATGTGAGCCTCTTAATTTATGTGTGTCTTAATTTATATTTTTAAGCTTGTAGGCTTCTTTTTCTTCAACCACGTCGCAACAATCAATCTTGTTAACATGATCGCCGAGAACAAAGATGTTAAAATACCAATTGTCAGCGTCACCGCAAATCCACGTACAGGACCGCTTCCGAATGAATAAAGGAACAGCGCCGCAATTAACGTTGTCATATTGGCATCAACAATTGTTGACATCGCCTGCTTATAGCCTGAGTCAATGGCAGACACTAATGAGCGTCCTGAGCGCACTTCCTCACGGATACGTTCAAAAATAAGAACGTTAGCATCAACCGCCATACCAATCGTCAGGATAATCCCACCAATCCCCGGTAGTGTTAACGTGGCTTGCAGCCAAGACAATATAGCAAAAATCAACGCCATATTAATCACGAGCGCAAAGGCTGCAAAACAACCAAACAAACCATAACTGGCAATCATGTATATAAGAATAAACGCCAGTGCCAATCCACCCGCAATAGCCCCTGCACGCACAGAGTCTTTACCCAGTGATGGGCCAACTGTTCGCTCTTCAACCACTTTTAGTGGCGCAGGCAACGCCCCTGCTCTTAAAAGCAGTGATGTATCGTTAGTTTCTTGAACCGTAAAGTTTCCTGTAATAATTGCAGAGCCTCCACAAATAGGCCCGTTAATACGAGGTGCTGATACAATCTCACCATCCAACACAATAGCAAATGGTTTACCACTGTTCTCGCGTGTTACAGTACAGAATTTCTTTGCACCAATTGTGTTCAAGCGGAAACTCACAACAGGCTGACCGTCTTGGAAAGCAGGCTGCGCATTTGTGAGCATATCACCTGTTAAAATCTTTTGACGCTTAACCGCCATCTTACTGCCTGGCGTGTCTCTATTCGGCAAACTAATTGTGTCAATGCCACCATCAAAATCAACCAAATGAAACGTTAGCTTAGCCGTTTGGCCCAAAAGGTCCTTAACGCGTTGCGGGTCATCCAAACCAGGCAATTGCAAAACAATGCGTTCATCACCTTGACGTTGAATAACAGGCTCGCTCGTCCCTGTCTCATCTACACGACGTCGAACAATTTCGATGGATTGCTCAACAGTTTGACTTTTAATAGCTTGCAATGCCGCATCATCAAAAACAGCCTCGATACGGCCATTATTTTCACTGACTTGTGCACGATCATCGAGATCACGTATGATTTTACGTGCCGCATCTGCCTGCGCCACATCATATAGTTCAACGTAAAACCCGTTTGCCATTGTTGCCTTACGCTTTAACCGTATCGTAGGGCGTGCGCGACGTAATTCTTTTTTCGCCTCGTCGAATAATCCATCAATCTGCTCATTCACAACAACGTCAACATCAACATCAAGCAAAAGGTGTGAGCCCCCTTGCAAATCAAGACCCAAATTAACAGTCTTGCTTGGCGCCCACGATGGCAGCGCCTCAGATAATGTTTGACGTGTATTTTCGTTCACGAAATTGGGTGCAGCATAAAGTACGCCCCATACGCAAACGGCAACAATTAAAAAGATTTTCCAACGGGAGAAATAAACCATTACTTTTTCGTTTTCTTAGCAGTTGTAGTTTTTGTTGAAGCTGTTTTCTTTGCAGGTGCTTTTTTAGCCGGTGTTTTCTTAGCGGCTGCTTTTTTAGCAGGCGCTTTTTCAACAGCCGCTGTCTTTTCAGCAACCTTTTTAGTATCTACTTTACTTAATGTATCATCGTTTGCAGCCGTAGCACTTGGTATCGCCTCAGAATATGTCGACATTACAGATGAACGCAAAATAGTCAGCGTTGTGCCCTCAACCTTGATAGTCATTTCATGATCATTAACGATCTTTTCAACAACACCAACCAAGCCGCCTTGCGTCACAATCTTAGTGCCCTTTTTAAGCTCGGATAACATCGCGCTGTGTTCTTTCATACGCTTTTGCTGCGGACGGATCATCAACACATAAAACAAAAGAACCAATACAGCAATCAATCCCATATTCATCATGAACGCTTCGCCTGCGCTTGGTGCATCAATTGCAGTTTCGTTAACCATATCTGTCGCAAGCCCTTCAGCCTGTGCGTATGCCTTTGAAATAAACATCTTTTATAAACCTTTTTCTATGTTCTAATAAAACTAGACTGACTATAACTTTTCTTCTTTGAAACACAAGAGGTTTCAAACCTGCCATCCACGGCTAATTTCTTGAAATATTTTTTATGAAAGTCTTAAGGCGTTATTCAATATATTTTGCAGGATCGAGCGCCTTAGTCCCGCGGCGCACTTCAAAATGTAATTGCGGCTCTTTTACGTGCCCGGTAGATCCAACCGTTCCTATAATTTCTCCGCGCTTCACCTTACCGCCTTTTTTGCCCACCATTTTATCCATGTGGGCATAGGCGGTAATATATTGGTCGGCGTGCTTTATGAGAATTAAATTACCAAATCCCTCCAGCTCGTCATCAGCATAAACAATTATACCATTTTCGGCCGCACGAACCGACGCCCCGCGCGGTGCTTTAATGTTTATACCGTCATTGTGCAAACTATCTTCTTTGGGACCAAACGAAGAAATGGTCTTCCCGTTTACCGGAGACATAAAACGCCCAGAACTACGCGGCGCAGGGGTTTCTAGCTTCGATTTTTTCAACGCTTTAGATTGCTTATAAACTGGTTTTGTTTGGGGCTTAGCTTTCTCAGAATTCACAGATGCTTGTCGCTGGTCAGGAACATAGCTTTGTCCCTTGTTATTGTCATTGAGCTCCGCGTATTGAACACGCGTAACTGAAGACGGAACACGTAACGTTTGGCCTGGGTGAATGATATAAGGTGATGGCACCTCATTTAAACGAGATAAATCGCGTACTGAAATTTTGAACATTCGTGCAATGCTAGACAGGCTGTCGCCCTTTCGCACTTCGTATGTATTGGGTGCTGGCAGCATCAACCGCTCACCTGTGTTGAGCTCATAGGGAGGGCGAACCTCGTTGATATCCATCAAATCACGTAAAGGCACGTTATAACGCTGTGAAATACTCCACAATGTGTCACCTGCGTGCACTGTGTGAATGCCGTTATTACTTCCCCCATCACTCAAGCCATAGTGATATATGCGTACACCTTGCGGGTCATGCGAACACCCACTTAGGAATAAAATCAAAAAAAACGCAATAAAACGAAACATGCTATAAAAAGACTACGCCTCCATCATATTGGCCACATCAGGTAGCAACGGCACAAAACGTGTTGGCATCAAATCTTTCATCGCATACGTTTTGTCACCTTCTTTTTTATAAAGACGTAAAACTTGTTCGCCACTAGCACGCTCGATCGGAATAACAAGCAATCCACCTACTGCTAATTGTTCCATTAACGCAGGAGGCACGCTATATTTCGCGGCTGCCGTCACAATGATACGCTCAAAGGGCGCTTGTTCAATCCAGCCTTGCATACCATCCCCTGCAATAGATGTAATATTACGAAGCCCAAGATGTTCAAAACGGCGCTCTGCAATATCTAGCAACGGCTTATGCCGTTCTATTGTATAAAGCCTTCGGCACAAACATGATAAAATCGCAGCCTGATAGCCTGACCCTGTTCCAATTTCTAAAACCTTATGGCGGTCGTGTAATTGTAATGCCTGCGTCATAACAGCCACAATTTGAGGCTGGCTAATTGTTTGCCCCAGCCCAATAGACAGTGCTCTATTTTCATAGGCCTGATCTTCAAAACCGTTTGAAACGAAAATTTCACGTGGCGTTGTTTCTATCGCCTTCAAAACGTTAGTATCCTTAATACCTTGGCTACGAAGCTCCATAACCAAGCGTATTTTTCTTGTATCCATATTGTGTGCAGTTGAAAGCAAAGAGCGCGCTCCGTCAAAAAAAGCATGAGTGAAATTTATCCGAATCAGAACAATACGGACACACCCTTATGATGAATCAAATACCCTCTCAACTCAAGAGTATTCCTCATTTTTTTGCTATCTGATTATTCGCCCTCACCAATATGAGCTTCTAATATTTTCTCAATAGCTGACACCGATTCCTCAAATACGCCCTTATATTCATAAATATAGTCAGCCACATCAAGGTCACCATCCTTTATATCTTGCTGATCTTGCTTGAAAAAATCTTCTATATCGTTTGAAATCTTTGACAGTCGAATGGCACCCACTTGTGCACTTGCTGATTTGAGCTTATGTGCGCAACGTGAGATTGCCTGATAATCTTGCTGATCTAAAAACTCAGATAATTTAGACACATCCTCTGATGCAGCATCAGCATATCGCCTCAACACAGACCGAGAGGCCCCATCACCAATCATGTCCCTCAACTCGTCGTAAATTCTAACATCGAAAAGAGGATATTCCCCAATATATTGAGCCGTCGCAGTCTTTTTTTCAACATTCATTAACGCGTTTGTTTTATTGACCACAACATCAGGACTTTGACAGCGTTTTTCAGGGTAGTATCTTTCAATAGCTTGCGAAAACTCCTGCTTTTTTACGGGTTTAGAAATATAATCATCCATACCCGCTTGCAAACATTTCTCACGATCACCCTTCATAGCATTGGCCGTTAACGCTATAACTGGTATTTTTGAAACAGCTCTTTCTTCCATCAAAAGCTTTATGTTGCGCGTCGCCTCAAACCCATCCATTTCAGGCATTTGACAATCCATAAACACAAGGTCAAAAGGAAAGGTTTTCATCATCTCAACGGCCTCTTTCCCATTGCCAACGCATGTCACACTACACCCCATGCGCTCTAATATCTTTTCTGCAATTTCCTGATTGGCAAAATTATCTTCTGCCACCAATATTCTCACGTCTTTGAAGTATGCGCTCTCTTCCTTATTACTGCGATGAGCAGACGATTGAACGACATTTTCATTATAATCATAACGTCCCAAAGCCTTCAAAATAGACGCCTTTAGTTTTTCTGGGTGCACAGGCTTGGGCAAATGGTCAAATTTCGATAACGCCTGCATTAACTCATCAGAATCAGCATCTTTATATGACGAAACTAAAATGGCAGGACTTTGATATAAACCATTGTTTTTTCTCATAGACTCCATAAATTTTATTCCATTTATGTGCGGCATCAAATGATCAATCAATATGATATCGTAGGGCTCATCTGATGAGTTTTTTCTTTCAATGGCTTTAAAAGCCTCAAGCGCATCATCAAAAGTATCTACATGCGCTCTCCACCGTGTCAGATAGCTTTTCACAATATCCAAATTAATCGGCATATCATCAATGGCTGCGACGCGCACGCCAGCGAAATCACTAGATGTATCAAGCTTTGCCTGAACAGTGTGATCGATTGGCAATGCCGTAGTAAACCAAAACAATGCCCCTTTTCCGGCCTCGCTTTTCACTCCTATTTCGCCCCCCATAATATGAACAAGGCGCTTACATATCGCAAGGCCAAGGCCCGTTCCACCAAACTCTCTCGTGGTCGAGCTGTCTGCTTGTCGAAAACGATCAAAAATTAGATCATGTATGGCCACAGGAATCCCCACGCCCGTATCTTTTACGCTATAGCGAATGACTGCCACGTCATTATCAATCACATCATCTAATTCGATTTTGATCAGAATATGCCCAACATCTGTAAACTTAATGGCATTACTGACCAAATTGTTTAAAACCTGCCTAACGCGTCCCTGATCCCCCACAACGATCTCTGGCACATGTGAGCTTTGCCACACGGTAAGCTCCACACCTTTATTTTGCGCCTGTAACACATGCAAGTCAGCCACATCTTCTACAACTTCACAAGGACTGAAACTGACATGCTCCATATCAATTTTACCTGACTCGATTTTAGAAAAATCAAGAATGTCATTGAGGATTTGCAGCAAATTTTCTGCGGAGCTTACAATTGTTTTTACACGCGTTGCATGATGATCTTGCAATCCCTCATCAAGTAGTAAATCGCCCATGCCTATTATGGCGTTCATCGGCGTACGTATTTCATGGCTCATCGTCGCCAAAAAATCTCTTTGTAAATCATTGGATTTTTGCGCGGATTCACGCGCCCTCACTAGACTATTCATAAGTTTTTGCGAGTTATAAATGTAGAGTGCAATTAAAAAGCTAATGAATAATGATATTGCAAAAACGCTTACCGCTTCATAATAATTATACTGACTTAAAAACGCCTGTTTGGCGCTCACCTCAATCTCCAGCTGACCGCCCCCTAGCTCAATATCATTCCTGTATACATAGCTTGATTGCGCATCTGACGTCTCATTTTCTAATTCAGAACGTCTATCAAACGCATTAAATAGGGTCGCGTCCTCTCCTTTTACGCGATTATCGATTAATTTTACATTCAGCGATCTATACATATTTGCTGCTTGCGACATAAAATAATCGGCAACAATAATGCTTATCAACTGCCCTTTTACAACTCCACCCTGATGTATCGTTTTGTATATTGTTATAACGCGGTGGTTCTTTTTTTGTACATTTTGCGAAACGTAAAAAGGTAGCTCATGTATTGTGTATGTCGACTGTGCATTTTGCGGGACATCACTATTAAAAGCCCTTAAATCACGAACAAACGTAAACACCTCATTCCTGTAATATTCAGGGACGACAAAATATGACGATACGTCCCGCTCTTTGCCTTGAGGGATAAAAATTATCATCTCGTAGCTGATGTCTTTTTTTATAAAGTTTTTTGCGACATAATTAAATTCATGTCCCGCAACACTTTCAGATGCTGTAAATAAACTTGCCACCGCATCCATACGCTCAAGATGCAACTTGAAGCGGCCATCAACGTGATCGAATATCTCCTCAGCACTTTTTACAAAATCATAGGCTACGCGCTCTTTTTTCACATGAATTGCATTAGCACACAGCAATACAGAGATTACAAACCCAACCGCAGCAACCCCATATGCCAGAAATTTGTGGTTAGACATGTTTGAAAGAGAGAAAAACGACTTAATATCACTCAGCATAAAAAACACCCTTTAAATTCTATTATTTAAAGAGTGTATCTTTATTCGCTAAAGTTTAACAAAGGCGAAGCCTCCTGTATGCGATACTATACCTTAGTGATTTTTTCCAAACCACCCATGTATGGCTTCAAGACCTCTGGCACATATACGCCGCCATCTGTGGGGTCGTAGTAATTTTCAAGCACCGCAATTAACGCCCGCCCGACGGCCACACCAGACCCATTTAATGTATGAACAAACTGTGTTTGCTTTTCACCCTTAGGACGTGTACGTGCATTCATACGGCGCGCTTGGAAATCACCACAGTTTGAACATGATGATATCTCACGATAGCGTTGCTGGCCTGGTAACCATACTTCCAAATCATATGTTTTCTTTGCCCCAAATCCTGTATCACCAGAACATAGCGTTACTGTTTTGAAAGGCAAATCAAGCTCTTTCAAAATGGTCTCCGCACATTCGCGCATACGTTCATGCTCGGCCTCACTGTCTTCTGGCTTGGTAATCGAGACCATTTCAACCTTGTAAAATTGATGCTGACGGATCATCCCGCGAGTATCACGCCCCGCAGACCCTGCCTCTGAACGAAAACAGGGTGTAAACGCCGTGTAACGATATGGCAATTCTTCCATATCAACGATTTGCTCGGCGACCATATTTGTCAACGGCACCTCTGATGTCGGTATGAGATAATGTGCGTCACCCGCAGGAAAGAGATCCTCTGCAAATTTAGGAAGCTGGCTTGTTCCAAACAAAGCGTTATCACGCACCAATAATGGCGGATTAACCTCTGTATAATCATGATCCCCTGTATGCGTATCTAAAAAGAACTGCGCCAAAGCACGCTCCAAACGCGCGAGAGCACCTTTTAAAATCACAAAGCGTGCCCCTGACATCTTGGCAGCTGTGTCAAAATCCATCAGGCCTAACGCCTCACCAATTTCAAAATGCTCAGGCACCTGATCTTGCTTAGGCGTTCCCCATTTGTGAAGCTCGACATTTTCACCTTCATCAGCGCCATTAGGCACATCATCAAACATAATATTAGGTAGACCTGCCAAATGCTGGTTCAGGGCACTTGCGATTGTACGCTCCTCTTCTTCAAGCTCGCCCATGCGCCCCTTGATCTTAGATACAGCATCCATAATCTCTTGTGCGTCACCGCCTTGAGATTTAATCACGCCGATTTGTTTTGATGTTTCGTTGCGCTCTTGCTGCAAGGCCTGCAATTCTGTTTGTATCGCACGACGAGATTCATCCATACGAAGGATATCGGCAGATTGCGAACCTAATCCACGACGCGCCATCGCGTCATCAAAAGTTGATGGATTTTCACGTATGAATTTCAAATCATGCATTTTTTTCTTTACCTTGTTATGCGTTTTAACGGACAATAGATCTTATGGATCAACAACAAACATCATTAAAGGGCGTTTACACACTTTTCAAGCCACAAAACACCCTCCACCCCATATTATTTGATTCACCACACAGCGGCCTTTATAAACCTGACGATTTTAATTACGCATGTTCAGAACACGACATCGACAGTCTCGCCGATCTGTTTATTGACGAGCTATTCCATGAAATCCCGCAGATGGGCTATACATTCCTTCGCGCAGAATGTTCGCGCGCTTATATTGATTTTAACCGCACACTTGAAGATATCGACCTCAACCTTCTCTCCGATATATGGCCATACCCTATCGCTCGTAACGGCCGTTCACAATATGGCGTGGGTCTTGTCTTTAGATCAGCCGGAGAAAAGGAGATTTATCAAAACAAAATCTGCGCACAAGACATTCAACAGCGCATAAACGAATACTACATTCCCTATCACAAGGCATTGAATGCGCAAATTGACGCTTTGTATAGAGATTTTCAAGACGTCATACACATCAACTGTCATTCATTTCCATCAAAATCTAGCTATCGAAAACTACCCGATATCGTTTTAGGCGACCGGCTCGGCACGACATGCGCACCTCACATCATCAAAGGCTTAAAATCCATAATCGAAGCCTATGGCTACGAAGTTGCCATCAACCATCCCTATCAAGGGCAAGCCATTATTCAAAGCACTGGGGCGCCAACAAAAGGGATTCACAGCGTACAAATTGAGATAAATCGCAAGCTTTACATGAATGAGCAAAAACAGAAAAAATCTCGTAATTTCAATAATTTAAAAAATGATATTAATGAGATATCACAGAAGGTGAAAACCCTTCTTCCTAACCTTGCAAAAGCGGCAGATTAAACACGCTTAAAAACGATTCCCGATATACGTTATCAAACGCCTCTTGCGTCACATCAACACCCAGATCTTTAAACGATGTCACGCCATGTTCCGATATACCACAAGGAACAATGCCTGAAAACGCGCCCAAATCAGGCGATAAATTAACACTAATACCGTGATACGCCACCCAATGACGTACACGAACCCCAATCGCTGCTATCTTTTTTTCTTGTCCATCAGGGCACACAACCCATATACCCACACGTCCCGAGCGGCGCTCCCCCTTGATATTAAACATCCCAAGAGACTGAATAATACTTTCTTCCAACATCCATATATATTTTTTAATATCAGGAACTTGAAAAACTTCTTTAAGATTTAACATGATATAATATATCCGCTGCCCAGGCCCATGATACGTATATTGTCCACCGCGCCCCGTGTGAAAAACTGGCAAATCTTGCGATAGTAAATCCTGCGCATTCGCACTCGTCCCTGCCGTGTATAATGCGGGATGCTCCAATGCCCAGACCATGTCTGGCACATCTTTCTTATATATATCCGCAACGCGCGCCTCCATAAACGCCACAGCATCTGGGTACAAAACATTTTCCGAGCTGGTTTTCCATTCAATAGACATGAGGCAGTTTATAGTTTTTTATATATAATTGTTGACCGCGATTTTAATAATGAGTAAACAATGCACAATTCATGATGAACTTCAACACGATTATGTTGTAAGAACAACCTGAATTTGTTACCAGATGATCCTTGCATTGGGTTAAATATAACTTATAAAATCCAAAGCAAGATTTTAATGTGCGGCCGTGGCGGAATTGGTAGACGCGCAGCGTTGAGGTCGCTGTGGGCATATATCGCCCGTGGAAGTTCGAGTCTTCTCGGCCGCACCATTAAAAGAAATATAAATTGGAACAAATAATAGAGGTCATTTCTCATGAGCAACTCTTCAGACCAAGAAGACAAAAGACAATCAAACTTACGCGATGAAGCCCTACGCTATCACTTACACCCTACACCGGGTAAGGTTTCGATCGTCCCAACAAAACCCCTGACAACACAAAGAGATTTGTCTCTCGCCTACTCACCCGGCGTTGCCGTTCCTTGTGAAGAAATAGCCGAAGACCCACTAAAAGCCCTTGATTACACATCACGCGGAAACATGGTCGCAGTGATTTCAAATGGAACAGCCGTTCTTGGGCTTGGTAATATTGGGGCCTTGGCCTCAAAGCCTGTTATGGAAGGGAAATCTTGCCTATTCAAAAAGTTTGCCGGCGTTGATTCTGTTGATATAGAAGTTGACGAAACAGACATTGATAAATTCGTAGATATTGTTGCCCCTCTCGAGCCTAGCTTTGGTGGAATTAACCTTGAAGACATCAAAGCACCTGAATGTTTTGAAATTGAAAAGCGTCTGAAAGAGCGCATGAACATCCCTGTATTCCATGATGATCAGCACGGAACAGCCATCATCGTAACGGCCGCCTTTACAAACTGGATGAAACTAACGGGCCGCGACATCAAAAAAACACGCCTTGTTGCCTCTGGCGCAGGCGCATCTGCGATTGCATGTTTGCGATTGCTCGTAAACGCGGGTCTCCCAAAGGAAAACATTATAGTCACAGACCGTAACGGCGTTATTTACAAAGGCCGTAATGAAGGTATGGATCCATACAAGGAAGAGTTTGCAAATGACACGGATAAACGCGAACTATCAGATGCGCTTGAAGATGCACATGTATTCCTGGGCCTATCTGGACCAGGCGTGATGAACAAAGACCTTGTTGCTAAAATGGCTAAGGCGCCATTGATTATGGCTCTTGCCAATCCAACACCAGAAATCATGCCTGAAGAGGCGCGCAAAGGTCAACCAGAGGCCGTTGTCTGTACGGGACGTTCCGACTTCCCAAATCAGGTCAACAACGTGCTGTGTTTTCCATTTATCTTCCGTGGCGCGCTTGACGTTGGGGCCACAACCATCAACGAAGAAATGAAGCTGGCTTGCGTGGAGGCCATTGCAAATCTCGCCCGCAAAGAAGCCACTGCAGAAGTTGCAACATTGTACAGTAACGAACAGTTGGAATTTGGTGAAGAATATCTAATCCCAAAACCCTTTGACCCTCGCTTGATCGTCGATGTATCAATGGCAGCGGCTAAGGCGGCCATGGACACAGGCGTTGCCACACGTCCGATAAAGGATATGGAAGCGTATAAAGAGCGCCTGCGTCAATTCTTCTATCGCTCAGACCTTCTTATGAAGCCTGTTTTTGAAAAAGCGCAGGCAGATCCTAAGCGCATCGTATTCTGTGAAGGAGAAGAAGAAAACGTTTTACGCGCTATACAGGTTGTTCTTGATGAGAACCTTGCAAAGCCAATCGTAATTGGTCGTCATGACGTTGTAAAAACCAGAATCGAACGCCTCGGTCTTCGTATGGATATCGACAACGATTTTGAACTTGTCGATCCACAAGACGACCCTCGCTATAAGGATTTCTGGCAGACATATCACGGGTTGATGGAGCGTCGCGGTGTTACACCTGCAAACGCCAAAGCCATTGTAAGAACAAATAGCACAACAATTGGTGCCTTGTTTGTCCATAAAGGTTTGGCCGACGGCATGATCACAGGAACGGTTGGGCGCTACCAACGCCATCTTCAACGTGTAATTGATGTGATTGGCTTGAAAGAAGGCGTTGAAACGCCTGCTGCCATGACGGCTGTGATGCACAATAATGGTACATTATTCATGATGGACACACACGTCACGAAAGAGCCAAGCCGTGAACAGCTTGTCGAAACGACAATGCTTGGCGCCGATCTTATTAAACATTTTGGTATCACGCCAAAGATTGCAATGCTTTCACATTCAAACTTCGGAACATATAATGATCCAGACTGTTTAAAGATGCGCTATGCCGCACAAGACATTAAAGAACGTGATCCAAGCTTGGAAATTGATGGTGAAATGCACGGTGACACAGCATTGTCAGAAGTTGTCCGCGCAGAAGTCATGCCAAACGCCACACTAAGCGGTGTTGCCAACTTGCTTGTTATGCCTAACGTTGATGCTGCAAATATTTCATATAACCTTATAAAAGTGCTCACCAATGGCGTTGTCATTGGCCCTATCTTATTAGGTGTAAAAAAACCAGTTACTATTATGACACCCGCATCATCTGTGCGTGGAATCGTAAATGTAACGGCGCTCACGACAGTGGAGGCACAAATCAACGAGCTACAAGACCACTCTTAATTTTAATGGAAATACACATATGACAAAAGATATCATAGCCGAAATGGATGACAACGCCCTCTCTATCGAGAGTGTAGACTCTGCATCGGATATGACGTCTTTGTCAGATGATCGTATTAACGACATTATCGAACAGCTGGCCTTAGACGATAAGGCCATCGCAAAAAGAATTTTTCAAGACGACCTGACCGCCCAAGAAACGGCTGATTTTCTCTCTAAAATCACACAGGAAGAACGCAAAGAATATCTAGAAAAATATCCTGAATATATTCAAGTTGAAAGTTACGCGCACCTTAATGACGACCTTCTGAAAAATGCCCTCGACACCCTCTCGGCATCAGATGTGTCATACATTATTCGCGATCTGGATAGTGATGATGCTCTTGAGATTATCACTATATTGGATGAAGAGCGCCAAGCCCAGATCATCAAAAAGCTTTCAAAACGTACGCGATTGGTTCTTGAAGAGGGCTTGAGCTTCGAAGAAGACAGTGCCGGGCGCTTGATGCAGCGTGAGCTGGTCTCCGTTCCACAATTTTGGACCGTTGGAAAAACAGTTGATTATTTGCGCGCTGCAAAAGACGAGCTTCCAAGTGAATTTTTCGACATTGTTATCATAGACCCCACATATCACGTCGTCGGCGAAGTCCCTCTCAACAAGCTTATATGCGCCAATCGTAGTGAAAAGGTTGAGGATTTAATGCTTGAAAGCCCTCACCCCATCCCTGTGAACATGGACCAAGAAGACGTTGCCAAAATTTTCCAACGTGAAGACCTTTCATCTGCGCCTGTTGTTGACGAAGACAACCGTCTCATCGGTATGATCACCGTTGATGACGTCATTGACGTTATCCAAGAAGAAGCTCAAGAAGACATTTTGAAAATGGCGGGTGTTGACGGACAGGGTGACTTGTATCGTGCGATATTATCAACAACAAAATCACGTTTCAGCTGGCTATTTATAAATCTTCTAACAGCCATTGCCGCCTCTCTCGTTATTGGATTGTTTGAGGCCACCATTCAAGAGGTCGTAGCCCTTGCCATCCTGATGCCTATTGTGGCCTCAATGGGGGGGAATGCCGGAACACAGGCGCTCACCGTTGCCGTGCGCGCGATTGCAACAGACGAAATTTCAGACCGCAACGCACTGCGCGTTATCGGGAAAGAAAGCGTTGTCGGACTGCTTAATGGTATTGCTTTTGCCATTATTGCCGGAAGCGTTACAGCCTTTTGGTTCAACAATCATGTGTTAGGCATCGTCATAGGTATGGCCATGATCGTAAACCTTATTACAGCGGGCTTTTTTGGGTCGATGATCCCTATTTTGCTTAACAAAATGAAACAAGACCCTGCTTTGGCCTCAACCGTTGTTTTGACAACGTTGACTGATATTATTGGCTTTATGGCGTTCCTAGGTCTTGCAGCGTTTTTCTTAATTTAATTTCAGTTGATTAAGATTGAAACTTGCACTAGAAACAATCCATAATGGCAAAAAAGAAAACCACTTCGAAAAAGAGAGCGCCATCTAAGAAAAAGAAAGGCGCTCAAAAGAACAATCCGTCCCTACTCAGACGTTTTGTAAAGCTATGTTTTGTTCTAGCCCTTTGGGGTGCCATCGCCCTCGGCCTTATCCTTGCGTGGTTTGCCAAAGATTTACCTGATATCACAAAAAGAGCAAGTTTTGAGCGACGCACAGCCATTACTGTTTTGGCCAATGACGGATCAGTCATTGCCCGTTACGGAGATCATAAAGGCAAAAACCTCACAATTGATGAAATCCCAACCGACCTCGTCAATGCCCTTTTGGCAATCGAAGACCGTCGATTTTACTATCACCCGGGAATTGATCCTTTAGGGGTTGCACGAGCCATGGTCGTCAATTTTCAAAAAGGCGGCTATGTTCAAGGCGGATCAACAATCACACAACAGCTTGCTAAAAACTTATTTCTAACACAAGAGCGTGCCCTGACCCGTAAAATTAAGGAGGCCATGCTTGCTGTATGGCTTGAGTACGAGCTTACCAAAGACGAAATTATTGCTGCCTATTTGAACCGCGTTTATTTGGGCTCTGGCGCATATGGCATTGAGGCCGCAGCCCGTGTTTACTATGATAAACCTGCAAGTGATCTGAATTTACGCGAGTCAGCTACAATTGCGGGGCTTTTGAAAGCGCCGTCGAAATATTCACCGCGCAGCAACCCTGAAGCCGCAGAGATGCGTGCCGACGTTGTGATGAATGCGATGCGCGAGGCTGGGTATTTAGAGGGTGAAAAAACCAGTACTAACTATATTGTGACCCCCTCTAAAAAACCGATTGGAAACAATACAAACCGTTATTACTCAGACTGGATAATGGAGCAAATTGACGACATTATTGGTCGTCCTGAAACTGATCTGGTTGTTGAGACCACCATGGACCCACAGATACAAGATGCCGTGGCGATGATCATTGACGAAACAATTCAATCAAAAGGCGAACGCTCTGGATTCACACAGGGCGCCTCTGTTGTTATGAGACCAGACGGTTCTGTTGTTGCTTTGGTTGGCGGTAAAAATTACGCACGCAGTCAGTTTAACCGCGCCACACACGCGCTGCGCGCACCAGGCTCGTCATTTAAACCTATCGTATATTTGACAGCCCTCAATCACGGTTGGAAACCATCCAGCCTGATTATGGACGAACCTATTAAAAAAGGACGCTACCGCCCTCAAAATTTTGGCCATAAATATTACGGCGAAATCACACTATTTGAAGGCCTTACATGGTCGATTAACACTGTTGCGGTCAACTTAACAAAAGATGTTGGCGTGGATGAGGTTATTTCAACGGCGCGTTTGATGGGAATCAAATCTGATCTTCAACCAGATCTAAGTCTTTCTTTGGGAAGTAGCGGCGTACCGATGTTAGAAATGGTAACCGCCTACGCAACAATTGCATCAAACGGTGTATCTGTCGAACCTTTTGGTATAACACGCATCAAAGACACGAAAGATAACGTTTTATACGAGCTTGATAGACGTGGTCGCTATAGACAGGTTTTACCTGCTTATAATACAGCCGCTTTAAAGCAAATGATGCACAGTGTTGTGGTTAATGGAACGGGTCAGGCTGCAAATCCTGGATTTTTCGCAGCCGGTAAAACAGGAACGAGCCAAGATTATAGGGACGCATGGTTTACAGGCTTTTCAAACCAGTACATAGCCTCTGTATGGTATGGGAATGACAACAACAGCTCGACGAAACGTGTGACTGGCGGAAGCTTTCCGGCGCAATCGTGGCGTAAAATCATACAAGCCTCTCATAGAGACCCCTCACCTTCACGCTACCAACGTATACGAAGCGACGATGGCGGTTTTGATGGCTTCCTCAAGCGCCTGTTTTTCAAAACACCTTTTGGTGATAAAGAAAAAGAGGAAATAAAGTGGAAGCACGATCGTGAGAGAGAAAAACGTAGTCAACAACAAGAGGTTTTCCAGTCTGACTATGAAAGCCAACGTCAAAACTCATATCGCCTCAACGACTAGTCACGAGCATACATCTTAATAATGAACGCCTGAGTAAATCTCTTCGTTTAGAAGTGAGTACTGACGCTTATAAGCGGCAAATTTGTCTTCTCCATTCGCAGACCAAAAATCAACGAGATCTTTCGTATGCATTGATGGGGCGCCATATTCAAAACCTTCTCTCATCATTGATGCGTCGACATAGTCTAAATACTCGGCTGGGAACGCTGATCTTGGGCCTCTAAGACCTAACTCAACGAGAACTTTCGAAACATGTGCTTCGCTGCTTGCCGTCATATCTGACACAAACTGTATGGCGATTAAAACTTTAATCTCTTCACGGTTGTGGGGCACCAAACGGATGTGGCGCATAAAACGTGCATAGATATCCATTTCGATATGTTTTGAAGTATCTGTTGGGGGTATCGGATAGTTTATAAAAGTTGTCATGTTTACTCTCCTTCTCTCGTACCTTTTTAGTACTTTTTAATTTGTGTTCTCAAAGCTTTGTGACACCTTGTAATTCAACTTTGGAACCACAATCATTAACACAACGTTAACAACCCCAAGAAGGTTCCCAAACCCTTGGTTACTCCTGTGGGTAAAGGTAAAAAACTTAAAATAGAGAAGAAAAATCGATTAAAAAAACCGAATCGGAACAACTGTTTAAATCAGCTCGATTCCCTCACGAGCAAGCTGATCAGCGCGCTCATTACCCGGGTCGCCGGCATGCCCTTTAACCCAGTGAAAATTAACAGTGTGACGCTGAATGGCGTCATCAAATCTCTGCCATAAGTCTTTATTTTTGACAGGCTTTTTCGAGGCCGTTTTCCAGTTTTTAGCCTTCCACCCTTTTAGCCATTCAGTCATACCTTTCATGACATAGGTGCTGTCGGTATAAAGCTCTACCTGACAGGGCTGCTTTAAAGTCTCAAGCGCCTGAATAGCGGCCATCAACTCCATACGGTTGTTGGTGGTGTCCGCCTCTCCACCGTTGAGGTCTTTTTCATGACCATTCCACGAAATAAATGCGCCCCACCCGCCCGGACCTGGGTTACCACTGCACGCGCCGTCAGTGTAAATTGTCACTGTCTTCTGTTCACTCATCAATAAGCTTCCATTTTTATAAATTACGATGCGCGCAGCATCTTAGGTAATTTGAACTCAACATTTTCTTTTTTGGTTATGACGTTTTCAACCGTCACATCAAAATGCTCTTTTATATATTCAATCACACCGTTTACAGACACTTCAGGGGCAGAGGCTCCTGCCGATATACCGACATCAGACACACCTTCAAACCACGCCAGATCAATATCTTCATACGTATCCACTAAATACGCATGAGACGCGCCATAAAGAAGCGCAGTATCAACAAGACGATTAGAATTTGAAGACGCCTTTGAGCCTACGATCAAAACGAGATCTGACTTGTCCGCAATATCTTTGACGGCTAATTGACGGTTTGTCGTTGCATAGCAAATATCGTCCCCGTGGGGCACTTTGATATGAGGGTATTTTGCCTTCAATGCCACAACGATATCGTGTGTGTCATCAACAGACAGCGTCGTTTGCGTGCAATATGCAAGTTCTTTGTGTTGCGATAAATCAAGCGCGTCAACATCTTCAATTGTCTCCACCAATGTCACGGCGCCCTCGGGAAGTTGCCCCATCGTGCCAATGACCTCAACATGACCCTTATGACCGATCAATACGATATGCGCGCCATTACTATAATGGCGCTCCACTCCACGATGCACCTTGCTCACCAACGGACAGGTCGCATCAATTGAAAACATATTTCGCTGATTGGCTTCCTCTGGAACGCTTTTAGGGACCCCATGCGCAGAAAAAACAACAGGTCTCGCGATATCCTCTGGCGGAATGTCAGACAGCTCATCTATAAAAACAGCCCCCTTCTCACGCAGCTCGCTTACGACCAAATCATTATGAACAATTTCATGGCGCACATACACAGGCGCACCAAATTTGTCTAACGCACGCTCAACGATTTGTATGGCGCGGTCTACGCCCGCACAAAACCCTCGTGGCGCAGCTAAATATAGATTTAGAGATTGTTGGGTAGAGTCCATGGTTGATCAATTTCTTTGCGAACGTCTATAATTTCTTCTTTATTGCCCTCAAGGACAACGCAACTTAATACACCTTTTTCGTAAAAACCAGTATCAACACTAATTCTATTCGGCGTAATTTGCACATCATCAAATATCTGGTGCCCATGCACAACGCGAAACCCGTGATCACGCGCATCATCTGAAAAGACATGGCGAATGCGCATTAAATCCTGACTATTTTGCATCTCTAGCGCAACCCCTGGCTTGATGCCCGCATGTACAAACACATATCCACCAATCTGACGATACAAATCAAGATTGTTCAAAAATTCAACATGATGCTGGGGGACTTTTTTATTAAACGCAGATGACAATCTCTCATACTCGGCCGGCAAGATTTCACGTTTACAAATCGCCTCGTGCGTAACATGATCAGGAAGCTCGACACCATAGCTCACAATCGTATCAAGACCGCCCCACTTCAGATATTCAGCACCAAATATCAAAGGTTGCTCCATAAATCCCTGCATGCCCCATTCGTGATTACCTTTGATAAAAACACGCTCAATATGGCCTTCTATCACTGGCATTTGTGACAAACGCTCAATAATCGCCATGTTATCAGGGCCACGATCAACATAATCACCAAGATACACTATGTAGGCTTTGTCTATGGGGTTGGCATTCAAATGCTCATCAATCTTGAGGTGCATCTCTTGTAGAGGGGCTAAATGTCCGTGAATATCACCAATGGCGTAGACACGCACGCCATCTGGTATAGAATACGGCTGATCAGAATTTATTTGAGGATTATCGTTCATGAACACTAACATATACACTCACCCTTCATTTATCAAACATGAAACACCACAAAACCACCCTGAAAGACCTGAACGGTTAAAAATACTTCTCGAGGCGCTGAGCGCGCACACGATTATCGAAACAAATGATTATGACGAAAATATCATCGTGCCTCTTATTTTACAGGCGCACACAAAAAACCATCTCGCGTGGCTTGAAGAATCAGTCATAGAAGATGAAATTACATGCATTGACAATCAAGACACGTATTTATCAGATCACTCGTTGGCGGCCGCATATCAAGGTGTGTCAAACATATGCCAAGCCATAGACGATTTAAAAAACAACGATATTAAAAACAAAAAAAGCAGCCATGCGTTTTGTTTAAGCCGCCCGCCGGGACATCATGCAGAACCTGCCAAGGCCATGGGATTTTGTCTATTTAACAACATATATTGTGGCGCACTTTACGCCCAATCAATTGGGTTTGAAAAAATCGCAATTGTTGACTTTGATGTCCATCATGGCAACGGAACGCAGGCCATGTTTGAAAAACATAAGCCTGAGGACATGATTTTTATTTCAACTCATGAAATGCCCCTCTACCCATGGACAGGCAAAGACAGTAAAGACAACATATACAATTACCCTCTTCCCACAAATTCGAACGGTGCCTATATGCGTAGCCTTTATGGAGATACAATTTTGCCACAGCTGGACGAATTTCGCCCTGATCTTGTCCTGATTTCCGCCGGATTTGACGCGCATAAAGACGATATACAAGCCAATTTAAATTGGGACGAATCAGATTATGAATGGTTGGGCAACGCATTGTCAAAATATCAAACCGCATCTATTTTAGAGGGCGGATATAATCTAGACGCACTGAAACATTCGGTTCTGGCTTACGTCAATGGCCTTGATGCATCCTGACAAAACATAAGCCTTGAAGAAAGAGGCGCTCTGACATACAATCTGTTCGCATTAACAAACGAGATATACAAAATATGACCGACAAAAAATCGATTGAGTCTCTATCATTTGAAGAGGCAATGGGAGAACTTGAAACTATAGTGAGAGGTCTTGAATCTGGTCAGGCCAAGCTTGATGATTCAATTTCATCATACGAGCGTGGAACCGCTCTAAAAAATCACTGTGAAACACTTCTCAAGCAAGCACAGCTTAAAATCGAGAAAATCTCATTGCAACCAGATGGGTCAACAAGCACCCAGCCACACAACGCATAACCCCCGCAATTATCATTACGAAAAAGGATTAACTGCATGCCTTCACAACGCGACGCCTCCCCAGAACTTCAAGCCGCCATGGATGAATGCCGTGAGAAGGTTAATAAAACTCTCGCACGCCTGCTTCCAGACACTGATCTTCCAGAGGAACGCATATATGATGCCATGCGCTATGGGACGATGAACGGGGGAAAGCGCTTGCGTCCTTTCATGGTTGTGCAATCTGCCATGCTTTTTGGTGTTGACGAAATGCGCGCCCGTCGCGCGGCCGCAGCCCTTGAGCTGTTGCACTCATACTCTCTTATTCACGACGACTTACCGGCTATGGACAACTCTGACCTTCGTCGAGGCAAACCATCAACACACAAAGAATTTGACGAAGCCACAGCTATCCTTGCAGGTGATGGCCTTTTAACATACGCGTTTGAAATTCTAACAGAACCAGAAACACATGAAGACCCACGCGTGCGTTGCGAACTTGTCAATGCACTGGCCAAAGCTTCTGGCCCTAACGGCATGGTTGGCGGACAGATGCTGGACCTTATTGGTGAGACAGAAGAATTTGATTTTGGAACAATCAGCCGTATGCAGCGCATGAAAACAGGCCGCTTGATGGCGTTTGCTTGTGAAGCTGGCGCCATCTTAGGAAAAGCATCAGAGACAAACCGTAAGGCACTTCGTAACTATGCATATGATTTGGGCTTTGCCTTCCAAGTGACTGACGATATTTTGGATGTCGAATCTGACTCTGATGTTATTGGCAAACCTGCCAACCAAGACAGCGAAGCAGGCAAATCAACGTTTGTTTCTACATTGGGTAAAGAGCAAGCCAAACAGCGTGCGGAAATGATCGTTCAACAAGCCAACCGTCACTTGCGCGTGTTTGACAAACGTGCTGATTTACTCCGTGAATTAGCATCATACGTTCTCGAGCGTAGAGCTTAATCGCGACGGTATGCCCGCAAGGGCATAACCTTAACTTTCATCACGAAAACACATGACAAACATAGGGCCTTTGCGCTATATAATATGTCATGTCAAAATCTGAGTTAAAACAAACATCGTCGCAAGACGCCGTGCACAACGCTAACAATAGTGCGAAAACAGTGCTCGACCGCGTCAACACCCCTCTAGATATTAAGGGTCTGACAGACCATGAGATTAAGCAACTTGCCGATGATGTTCGCGCAACCCTAATTGAGACATGTGCCAAAACAGGCGGACATTTAGGCTCAGGGCTTGGAGTTGTGGAATTGACAACCGCAATCCACGCCGTGTTTGATACACCAGAAGACAAACTGATTTTTGATGTGGGGCACCAATGCTACCCCCACAAAATTTTAACAGGCCGCAAAGATCAAATTGAAACACTCCGCCAAGGTGGAGGGCTTTCAGGCTTCACAAAACGAAGCGAAAGCGAATTTGACCCCTTTGGTGCGGCGCACTCTTCAACATCAATTTCTGCAGGACTTGGTATGGCTGTTGCGCGCGACCTTGCGGGTAAAGATAACGACATCATCTGTGTCATTGGCGATGGATCAATGAGCGCAGGTATGGCCTACGAGGCAATGAACAATGCTGGCGCCATGAACTCACGCCTTATCGTGATATTAAATGATAATGACATGTCTATTGCACCGCCTGTTGGCGCGCTCAACAAACACCTTACAAAACTTGTCTCATCGACGCGCTATATGAAAGGGCGTGACGTTGCCAAGCAGGTCAGCGAATTCTTACCCGCCCCAATCAAAGCCGTTGCCAGGCACGCCGAAGAAGCCGCGCGCAACGCAATGGGAAACGGCACATTATTCGAAGAGCTAGGCTTTTACTATGTTGGTCCAATAGATGGGCATGACATGGATCAGCTTTTGCCAATTTTGCGCAACATAAAAGACAGCAAACATAACGACCCTATCCTTATTCACGCCATCACTAAAAAAGGCAAAGGCTATGCGCCTGCTGAAAGTGCGGCCGACAAAATGCATGGTGTTGCACAATATGACGTTGTCACAGGCACTCAAAACAAACCAAAAAGTATCACGCCAAGCTATACAAATGTCTTTGCACAAAGCCTGATCAACGAGGCCAGACATGATGATAAAGTGGTTGGCATCACCGCCGCTATGCCAAGTGGCACAGGCATTGACGCCTTTTCAAAAGAATTTCCAGAACGCACATTTGATGTCGGCATTGCCGAACAACATGCCGTCACCTTTGCGGCAGGCCTTGCTGCGGAGGGGTATAAACCGTTTTGTGCGCTTTACTCGACATTTCTACAACGTGGATACGACCAAGTTGTACATGATGTTGCGATACAAAATCTGCCAGTTAAATTTGCAATTGACCGCGCAGGATTAGTGGGGGCTGACGGATGTACTCACGCAGGTGCGTTTGATATCGCGTATTTGGGATGCTTGCCTAACATGGTTTTAATGGCCCCTAGTGACGAAGCCGAACTTGTGCATATGGTTCACACCGCAAATGCTTATAACGACGGGCCTATTGCCTTCCGCTTCCCTCGTGGGAACGGAACAGGCGTTGACCTCCCCCTCGCGCCTCAAAGATTTGAAATTGGAAAAGGACGCATTGTCAAAAACGGTAATGAGTGTGCAATCTTAAGTTACGGCACACGCCTTGAAGAGGCTTTAAAAGCAGCTGAAACAACAGGAAGCACCGTTGCCGATGCACGCTTTGCCAAGCCATTAGACACAGATTTAATTGACCATCTCGCAACAACCCACAACAGCCTTATTACAATTGAAGAAGGCTCCCAATGCGGTTTTGGTGCGATGGTTTTGGAATATCTTGCAAAAGCGGGGCACCTTGATGGCACCCTAAAAGTCAGAACCATGAGCCTGCCTGATGTATTTCAAGATCATGACAAGCCAGAAAAGCAATATGCCGAGGCATGCCTTCAAGCCGATGACATCGTAAAGATGGTTCGTGGGCTAGCGAACTAGTCGACCTAGTGAACTAAATCAAGTGGCTTAACCACGGGCCCCTCTGATACCTCTGGGGCGGCATTCATATAATTTTTATCCAAATACTCAATGCGATCATTCATGTATCCCATTTGACTGATTGCAGTGCCTGTCATTTGAGGGTTCGATCGATTAAAACTCACAAAATCACGAGCGTCCTTATACTCATCATATGTCAGCACGGATTGGCCTTCGAAGGTTTCATTGAAATCTTCATTCCCGTAAGCCGTTACTTTCTCTCCACCCAAAAGGCCCTGCTCGGCGACAATTTTCATGCCGTGAACCTCAGCCAGAACAATGGGCACCTCTGCCACATCAATGGATTTTAAACGCTCGGCTGTTTGGCAAACATTTCTGTCTTTCCATTTTTCAACCGCATTACAAAAGTCACTATTTAAATCAACCATTATTATTTATTTCCCTATAAATCCTTTAAAGAAAACAATAGGGGAAAATAATTAATATTTCGTGAATGTGTTGTTCTTAAACCCCATCCAAGCCAGAGTGGACATGAACGCCTGCCTCAATCGGTGTCGCATCCATATACACGCCTATACGCTCCAACATCGGTGCGAACTGCGCCATGACTCCCATAAATACGGCTTGCTCTTCTAGGAAGTCCATGATGGCTTCATAGCGTGATTTGGGTTTTGGAAACTGCACAAGCGTAATGTCTTTTTGCGCCTCAAACCCCATGTCTTTAGCAAGCGCATCTAATGTGCCGCCTAGTCCGCCATAGCCATCAATCAAACCATTTTCTAGAGCTTGTTCACCCGTCCAAACGCGGCCCTTGGCGCGCGCCTCTGCCTCTTCGAAGGTCAATCCCCTGCCCTGTGCTACAACATTTATAAAATTATCATATGTCACATCAAGCATAGCTTCAAAACGGGCGGCTTGCTCTTTTGTAAATGGCTCGGTCAATGACCAAAAGCCCGGGTTATTGCCGTATTGAACGCGCTCTATGTTGATATCAAGCTTGTCAGCCATGTCCTGAATTGTAACTTTACCACCCACAACCCCAATTGAGCCTGTCAATGTACCGGGCAGTGCAAAGATCTTATCCGCAGGCGCAGACAACCAATACCCGCCACTTGCCGCCACTGACGCCATAGACACATACACTTTTACATCTGCCTTTTGCGCCTTCACAACGGCATGACGAATAACTTCGGCCGCAGCAGGTGTCCCACCCGGACTATCCACGCGAAGGACAATCGCCTTCACCCCCGATTGAACCGCCGCATCAATGGCCGCTGCTGTATCTGAACCCGTCATAAGCAATGAACTATCGCTATAATCCTCACCATACGGATCAGGAGCAAGCGTCAACG
This sequence comes from Micavibrio sp. UBA1850, assembly GCA_002338525.1. Classification (GTDB taxonomy): domain Bacteria; phylum Pseudomonadota; class Alphaproteobacteria; order Micavibrionales; family Micavibrionaceae; genus UBA1850. The sequence goes on from DDIM01000013.1 coordinate 36,635, forward strand.
TGCCGTCAATATGAATGTAGGCCACATCAGCCTGTCCCTCAGGCTTGCTCATGGCGCGCCCTGCGTACTTGTCTAAATACACGAGGGACAAATCATTAAAATTATGTGTCGCTTTAATATGCTCAAAAAGGTCAGAGCCATAGCCAAGCCCATCAACAAGATTTGCCTCAAGTGCATATGGCGCAGGCATCAAGGCCGTCTCCATATACCCTAAAACATCGTCTTGGCTAACGCCTCGTCCGTTGGCAATGCCTGACGTTATCTGATCACCGAGACTATCGACGACGGCTTGCATCGCTAGACGGTTTTCTTTCGACATTTCCTCAGACGTAAAGCTTTCAAATGCCGATTTGAATTCTTTTCTTTGATAAAATTGCGGTGTGATACCCAGCTTATCCAATACATTTTTCACGTAAGGTGTTTCCATAGAAAGCCCCGACATTGAAACAACACCTACAGGATGCATCCACACTTCGTCAAACACTGACGCCAAATAATAGTCACCAACACCGCCCCCTGCGCCATAGTCAGCCGCAATAACATAGGTAAATTTGCCCGCCGCTTTTAGTTGTTTAATAGAATGGCGAAGCTCTTGTATTTGAGTAACTGACAGGGATTGCCCATGAAGCGACAAAACCAACCCCTTAACGCGTTCGTCACGCTCGGCACGGTCAAGTGCTATTACCAATTGTGACATGGTCAATGACTGTGCAGGAAATGGATCGGTGATGGATGGTTTTACCGATTGTTCTCGCACGCCCTCATCGACGCGGAAATACAAAACCATTTCATCAGGCAGTGCCTTGGCCGTCGTGCCCGAAGGCAACGCAAACCATGCAATCGCAATACCAATGTAAAAGATAAGAAACAACGCCCCGATGGTCATGCATATACGCTTGATCCCTTTGACAATGGCCGCGCCAATCTTTTTACGAAGCGGCACCGTCTCAGGCTCTGGTTTAGGTTTTGCTTTTGGGATAGAAAAGAGTGCGTTTTTAGATTTCATCTATTATCTGCCTTACATATTGGATGCGAATAAAACAAGCATAATAGAGCTTGCCACGACAAGCAAACCAGCAATTTCATTTGCCCCATCCTTTTCCCCTTTTAATCTATAAAATAAAGACGCCCACAAAGGTGACAAAAGTATGATTGCACTCACATAAGCAGGGTTTACGGTATACGCCATCGCTGTATTTTTAAAAAAGTTACCAAGAAGAAACCCCATACTGATCAGCCCGCCAACAATGAATATATGACGCGAAAAGAACGTGCGTGGTTGGTAGCCTCCAAATACACAGCTTTTAAGAGCACAAACAATAGAAATTATCCCGCCTTGCATCCAAATATATGTCACAATACCCCCAAGATAGGACGAATTGTCCATCGCAAGTTTGTTAAAGATATCTATGAACGCCCCCATAAATATAACAGGCAGAAAATATATAATTGCGCTCATGCTAATTTCACATTTCCTCATAAAAGAGGCGCCAACCACCGCGCATAATAGTGAAAAACATATGCCCGCAGCAGCAAGAGGATGAGTAAAAAAGTAAGACCTGTAATCAGGAGAGATAAGCATCCAAATTATAAATACAAACCATAACCCGAAAGGCGCCACGCGCAAGCTTGTGCCCGCGCCAAATTTTATAGCGCCGTTTAAATGTTTTACATCTGTGTAAGATGCGATTAATGCGGTTAAAAACGTTGCCCCATAGAAGATATAAGATGTTGGCATATCAACATAAAATAAGGCAGGCAAAAGAAGTAGGAACGGCGTAAACCCGCGCCAAAAGACGGTAAGAACGCCGTCAATTCTGGCGTATTGGCTCATCAGCATAAAGCCCGCCTTGACGATACTCATCATAAGGGCTGCTATCCACCAAATGTGTTGAGATAAAAAATTATCCACTACTAGCCCTTAACCGCCCCTAACGACATTGTGCCTTATGTCGCAACCAATGATCGGCAAGAACACACGCCATCATCGCCTCACACACAGGCGTACCGCGTAAACCCACACATGGGTCATGGCGTCCTTTTGTAATAATGTCAGTTTCTTGCCCCTGTTTATCGATGGTTTTACGAGACATAAGGATTGAGCTTGTTGGCTTAAACGCAACGCGTGCCACAATATCTTGGCCTGAAGAAATCCCGCCTAGAATTCCTCCTGCGTTGTTAGATTGGAAGTCAGCCTCCCCCTCTTGGGCACGAATTTCGTCTGCGTTATCCTCACCACCAATTTCAACCGCATCAAACCCGTTGCCAATCTCAACGCCTTTTGTGGCATTAATTGACATCATGGCCTTTGCAATATCAGAGTCCAGCTTGTCATAGACAGGCGCACCAAGACCCGCAGGTATGCCAGAGGCATGCACCTCGACAACAGCCCCCACACTGGAGCCTGCTTTGCGACGCTCATCCAAATATTGCGTCCAAAGCTCGGTTGCTTGCACATCAGGTGACCAGAACGGGTTTTCGCTTACGTGATCCCAATTCCAATTATCACGATTTATCTTGTGAGGCCCCACTTGCACAACGGCTCCTCGTATCTGTATCGACTCTTTAATTTGCGTTTCTAAGACTTTGCGCGCAATCGCACCTGCGGCCACGCGGCAGGCCGTCTCACGTGCAGACGAGCGCCCGCCTCCACGATAGTCACGGATACCGTATTTCTCATGATATGTGTAGTCGGCATGTCCAGGGCGAAATTTATCTTTTATATCTGAATAATCTTTAGATCTTTGATCACTATTATGTATTATTAGTGAAACTGGATGGCCAGTTGTCATACCTTCAAATACTCCAGATAATATTTCAACTTTATCATCTTCTTTTCTTTGTGTGGTATACTTTGATTGA
>DDIM01000022.1:0-7519 GCA_002338525.1 Micavibrio sp. UBA1850
GGCTGCTGATTATTTGTAAAGCCTACGACTTGAAAGCTCATTGCCGTGGCCTGTCCGTTCAAAAGTAACGCACTTGCTTGTGATGACAGTGATGAAAACATGTGCCCCACATTTACCTGTGCGCCCCCTATAAATTGCACGTCAAAACGACCCGCAGGCGGAAATGTAAAACTTTGTGCACCATTCAGGCTGCCCGCCTGCCCTAACCCTTGCAGTGTATAAACGCCAGACGTCATCTGGTTCATACTGTGAAATCCGGATTGGTTGCCTGCATTTGTCATTCCCGTCAAATGTCCGATGATACCATTTGCCGTTTGTGTGCCTGGGCTTGCGTTCATTTGAGTGTTTGCAAATCCACCGCTTAAAAACTGAGAGTGGAGCTGTGCTAACTGTGTAGAAATAGTTTGTCCAACATTGGAGGGGACCTGACCGGAAAACGGCGAGAGGCGCACATTTGTGCCGATGGCTAAATCCCCGGCTTTCAATGATAGACCTTTATCTGACAGGTTTGACGAAGATAGTGACGATTGTGTGGCTGATATTGTAGTGCCCGATAAATCACCTTTTCGGCTAAGCACAACCCCTTGATCGGCAACAGTTTGTGCAAGCGATGGCTTTTGAGATGATGGTGCCACTATATCAATACTGGAATCCGAGACATTTGATGTTCTCAAAACTGAGACTTGAGACGAGCCCCGCGGCGGAATATCAACTTGAACGCGTTGGCCTTCTTGAGCTCGTATGGCGCCTTTGGCTTGTACCGTTACGTCTCCGTACCCTGTTTTTAAAAGAAGTGTTTTATCAACACCGCGACTAATAATTTGGCCTTCAATCCTTAAAGTTTGCCGCGTGTTTTGAAGACTTTCAGGAATATTAATCAAGCGCACAGCGACTTGCTGTGACGATGCTTTAATTTGTGCGGCGTTTGCGCCACTGATAGATCCTGATGCTGTCATACCTTAACCTTATCTCCATTATACGGTGAAGAGGTTAAAAAAGAAGGAAGAATTAGCGTTTCCCAAGTTTACGTCGGGCTTGAACGATTATCTTACCTACGTATCGTGCGATTTTTTCAATATCTTCGGCCGCCTCCGAGTTAGGAGAGCGCACCAATAGCGGTGTTTGATGACGTATAGAGTCTTTTACACGCGGGTCAAGACGGATCATACCCGCAAGAGGTGGTGTGATGCGTAAGAAGTTCTCACATGCTTTCAACAGTGTTTTATAAGTCTTTTGCCCTTCAGCAGGCGTTGTGGCTTGATTCACAACAACACTTACTTTTTTAGATACGCCCGCAGCATTGCCCAACTTAATGAAAGCATAAGCATCGGTTAGAGATGTCGGCTCATCAGTTGAAATAAGCAGCGTTTGAGTAGCGGCCGCTGATAACATACGCACAGTACGGTCAACACCCGCACCAAGGTCGATCAAGACAACATCATACTGACTACAAATATCAGTCAATTGGTCGCGCAGGTATGCCAAGCGCTGACTTGGCAAAGCAGATAATGAGGCCTGACCTGAACGTCCCGCAATAATGTCAAAATTACCTTCATCGTAATGCTGTGTTACTTTATCAAGACTTAAACGTCCACGGATTACATCGTTAAGATCACGTTTGGGCATAAGGCCAAGCTGAACATCGACGTTTGCAAGCCCCAAATCACCATCAAATAGCAAAACTTTTTTACCTTCATTGGCAAGAGCATGCGCAAGCGTTACCGAGAAAAACGTCTTACCGACACCACCTTTACCAGAGGCAATAGCGATCATGTTAGACACTTCCTGAATACCGCCTCCTTCAGATGGACTGCTGTTACTTACAGGTCTTCTCTTTACTTGATCTTCGTTCATGCCCCACCATCCTTGTCGTGTGTCTGATCTACCGTATTCGGAATTAAATATTTTGCGAGCCTTTTTGGCGTAAGGCGATCAAGCCCCCCTGCAACATTTTGGCTCACACCCGCCTCGGCAAAGGCAAGGTTACCAGCATAGGCTGCGGCCAGCAAGCCGCCATAGCGACGCGCCATATCTAATCTAGTTGGAATAATCGCGCGCACACCTAGCGGTGTATAAATTTTTGATAAGTCTTCTGACTCGTATGCGTCTGTTGCCGCAGGTAGAACAAGCGCAGGCTCGCAAGCACTTGCCTGAATGTAGTCGTCAATCACATTAATTTCTTTTGGGTCGTATGGGTTCAACCCTGGCATATCAACAAATATATAATCAATATCTGCGTATTCATTAATTTTCTCAGCCAGCTCTTGTGCTGATGAGACGCGCTCCAAAGCAATGTCCAATATGTCGGTAAAAGCCTTTAATTGTTCGATGCCGCCTGCGCGCTCTATATCAGCGCTCATAACAACGGCTGAGTGCCCATCGATGACCGCTTGAGCTGCGTATTTTGCAACAGTTAATGTTTTCCCTGCTCCTGGCGGGCCAATAAAGATAAAGTGATTTTTATTCGAAATATCAAACAGGCTTTTAAATTTAAATGTTTCCTCTAACGCGGCAAGAAGGGCAACACGCGGTTGCTCTAAACCCATAATTGTTGACGTCATTAAAAGCTTGTCGGTTACATCCTCTGGTACACCGTGCTGAATAAGCGTATCGGTGATAACCTCCATTACAGCATTGTTTTCTTCTTCTTCATCATACTGAAGCCACTCGTCGCGTTCAGCGGCCTTTTGAGATTTTGAGACTTCAAAGCCGGGGTCATACGAATGGTCTGCGTCGTAATCGTATTCTTGAGAACGACGGTCGTCGACAGCCGCAGTCACACTGACGGACTTGCCGCCCTTGTCTTCTCGGGTTGCAACGATGATGGCATCTTCTCCTAGAGAATCCCGGATCATTTTCATCGCCTCTGTCATTGTTTTTGCGTTAAAAGATTTGAGCCGCATGGCTTTTGTGAATCACTCTTATGAATAGTATAACTTGAACTTCCCTTTGATTCTAGGAAATATAAACGAAAAACACAAGCGATCCCTACGAATATAAGCGTTTTAAGACCGAATTTTGTGCTTTTAAAGCCCCGTTATTTGTTTTGAGGGTATAAAAGAGCATCCATACGCGCGACAAACTCCATAATGTTAGCACAAGAGCGCGCATATTCTTTGAAAGAACTTTCCATTGGTGGGACGATCAAACTGACAAGAAAGGCATGAGCCGTCACATCTAACATGGTTGGCACATCTGTTCCCAAAAAGTAATCCTTGTCACCCAACATATCACTTAGAGCTTGAACATTTCTTTTACCAATATCATAGATTTCGCCCTCATCGTGACGACCATAGCCTTGATAATGTAGCGCTTTTAGGAGTTTTTTACGTTGGCGATTGGCCGCTATGTTACGAACTAGGGGGGGCAGCCGTGAAAAGAACGCCTCATACGTCACCTTAAAGTTCTGGTCATTGCCCCAACGGTCGTAAACACCTACCCAATAAAGGCTTTCTTCAATCATAGACTGCATTGCCGTAGAAATGGCGCGTTGCTCATCCGTGAGCGTAAGGTCTGGATCAAGAGCCCCATTATCAATCAAATGCTCAATAATCAGCCGCGTATCACCAATTTTAAAACCGTCTTCAGTTTCAATGTATGGGAGTTTGCCTTTAGGCGCATTGCGCAACACGTCAAGCGTGAAAGATTGACGTTCAAAATCAATATTGGCGAGGCGGAAATAGTTTTCTAGCTTTACGCAAAAAGGACTCGCATCTGCAAGCCCCCAACGTCTACCGAATTTATAGAATTTTATCATGCAACCATATTGTTACATATCAAAATTAAGCGCAAGCGTTCAATTTTTCTTGTGTAATGACAATCGCATTTTGCAGACGTACTTTTTCAACGTCATTGTCTTCAATATTGAGCTTTTCGTTCAACGCCTCTATCTCGGCTGTTAAAGCTTCCGCACTCAAATCTTCTACTGGCACAGCCTCTTCAGCCAAAATTGTGCAATTATCTGCAGAAATGTCTGCAAAGCCGCCCGCTACAAATACACGCTCTGGAGTGGCGTCGGCTGTTTTTAACAATACAACAACACCAGCACGCACAGTGACCACAAACGAAGCATGTCCTTTGCGCACGCCAAGATCACCCTCTTGGCCCGGAACAGTGACTTGGTAGGCTTGAGTATCAAGAAGCTTTTTTGCCGGTGATACGAGCTCGAACTGAAATGTATTGTTAGTTGTCTCAACCATGTTTTTTCCTTAAAGGCTAAATCCTTTTACTCTACATCCCACTTTAGTTGAAATTCCAACTCTTCCATGCCGTCTTCACGCTCATGTTCAATTGAAAATTTCGCACGATTTGGAACGTAAATGCGTTCACCAGCCACCTGAATTTCAAAGTTTTCTCCTGCCTCCAAATCATCAGCCAAGCGACGAAGCTTGGCTACGATTTCAGAGGTAGAGTATTCTTTTTCAATATCACGTTCTGGTTTAGACATTTTAATTACGCTGCTTCTGCTGCCATTTTTTCAGCTTTTGCAATGGCTTCATCAATTGTTCCAACCATGTAGAATGCATTTTCAGGCAAGTGATCAAGCTCACCATCTACAATCATACGGAACCCTTTGATTGTGTCTTCCAACTGAACATACACACCTGGTGATCCAGTAAAGACTTCAGCCACGTGGAATGGTTGAGACAAGAAGCGCTGAATTTTACGCGCACGTGCCACAACAAGTTTGTCGTCTTCTGACAATTCATCCATACCCAAAATCGCAATAATATCTTGCAATGCTTTGTATTGTTGCAACGTCTGTTGAACACGGTTGGCAACAGTGTAGTGATCGTCACCAACAACACGTGGGTCAAGAATACGTGATGTTGAATCCAATGGATCAACAGCTGGATAGATACCAAGCTCAGCAATTTGACGAGACAAAACTGTTGTTGCGTCCAAGTGAGCAAATGTTGTTGCTGGCGCAGGGTCAGTCAAGTCATCAGCAGGGACGTATACGGCCTGTACAGATGTGATTGATCCTTTGTTTGTTGATGTAATACGCTCTTGCAAAGCACCCATGTCAGTTGACAATGTTGGCTGATATCCCACAGCTGATGGAATACGACCCAAAAGCGCAGACACCTCGGCACCGGCTTGTGTGAAACGGAACACGTTATCCATAAAGAATAGAACGTCTTGTCCTTCTTCATCACGGAAGTATTCAGCCATTGTCAAACCTGACAACGCAACACGCGCACGTGCTCCTGGCGGCTCGTTCATTTGTCCGTAAACAAGTGCTGCTTTAGATTTTTCGCTGTCACCCGGGACAATAACACCAGATTCGATCATCTCGTGGTAAAGGTCATTACCCTCACGTGTACGCTCTCCAACACCCGCAAACACAGACACACCACCGTGTCCTTTTGCAATGTTGTTGATTAGCTCCATGATTGTCACTGTTTTACCAACACCGGCACCACCGAAAAGACCAATTTTACCACCTTTTGAATATGGGCAAAGAAGGTCAACAACTTTAATACCTGTGACGAGCTGCTCAGTTTCTGTGGCTTGCTCAGAAAACTCAGGCGCTTTACGGTGAATTCCCCACTTCACGTCTGCTTTTACGTCTTCGCCTTCATCGATTGCGTTACCAACAACATCAAAGATACGACCTTTTGTAACACCACCAACCGGTACAGAGATTGGCTCGCCTGTGTCTGTCACAGCAGCACCACGCACCAAACCTTCTGTTGCATCCATCGCGATACAACGAACAACGTTTTCACCCAAATGCTGTGCCACTTCCATGACCAGTGTTTTACCGTCATTTTGTGTTTCAACCGCATTCAAGATTTGCGGAACATTACCTTCCTCAAACTGAACATCAACAACGGCACCAAGTACCTGTTGGATTGCTCCTGTTGCTTTCTTTTTTGCCATTTTCTCTCTTCCTTCTTCTTTAAAACTTTAGACGGCTTCCGCGCCTGAAATAATTTCGATCAATTCTTTTGTAATATAGGCCTGACGTGCACGGTTATATTGCAATGTCAGATCGTTAATACGCTCACCTGCGTTACGTGTCGCATTATCCATCGCCGTCATACGTGCCGCTTGTTCGCCTGCAGAACTATCAAGTAACGCACCAAAAATTTGAACCCCGATATTTTTAGGCAGTAACTGCCCCAAAATCACAGATTCCTCTGGTTCAAAGTCATATTGTGATGTTGCAATGATTGTGCCCGTGTCTGTTTCAAAGGCTTGCGTGTCATTATCGTTACTTACGCTGATTGCAAATGGAATCAACTGCTGTGATTTAGGACGCTGCGTTAGAACTGAGTGAAATTCGTTGTAGATAAGGCTACAAACATCGAACTCACCAGCTCCAAATTGTGCAAGCACCATTTGAGCCACTTTATCAGCATCTTCGTAACTTGTTACACGTTGCCCCGTGATGCCAGTAAAGCTTTCAACAATTTTATTCGCATGGGAGCGTTTGATAAAATCCTTCGCCTTACGACCGACACAAACAATTTTCACAGTCTTGCCATCTTTTTCCAATCTTGTGATTTCACTCATCACAAAACGTAAAAGATTAGCATTAAACCCGCCGCAAAGACCGCGATCAGAACTTACGACAATCATCAGATGTACATCTGACTTGCCTGTTCCGACCAACAGCTCAGGCCCTGAGCCAGGCGCAACGCCCGCTGCCACGCGTGACAGCATAGACGACATCGCCAAAGCATAAGGCTGAGAGGCTTCCGCCTGCTCCTGCGCTTTACGAAGCTTAGCCGCAGCCACCATCTTCATCGCCGAAGTGATTTTCTTCGTCGATTTAACAGAAGTAATGCGGTCTCTAAAGTCTCTTAAACTTGGCATTTTTGCCCCTTAATTACGCTGCTTGTTCGATTGTTTTTTCAAAACCTGATGTAAAACCATCCAAGTACTTGTTTAGATCTGCTTTCAAATCATCATCAAGCTTCTTTTTTGTGCGGATCGCTTCCAAAATGTCAGAACCGTTTGAACGGATATCTGCCAACATTGAAAGCTCATATTCGTTTACACGATCAACAGGCACTGTGTCCAAGTAGCCGTTTGTCCCGGCATAAATTGAGACAACTTGCTCTTCCACTGGTAGTGGTGAGTATTGAGGCTGTTTCAACAATTGTGTCAAACGCGCACCACGAGCCAAAAGCTTTTGCGTAGATGCATCAAGGTCTGAAGCAAACTGTGCAAATGCTTCCATTTCACGATACTGCGCAAGCTCAAGCTTAATAGAACCAGACACTTGTTTCATCGCCTTAATCTGCGCTGCAGATCCCACACGAGACACTGACAGACCCACAGAAATCGCAGGACGGATACCTTTGTAGAACAATCCTGTTTCCAAGAAGATCTGACCATCAGTAATCGAAATCACGTTTGTTGGAATATAAGCAGATACGTCACCGGCTTGTGTTTCAATGATCGGTAAAGCCGTCAAAGATCCGTTTCCATGGCTATCTCCTAGCTTCGCCGCACGCTCTAGTAAGCGTGAGTGAATGTAGAAAACATCACCAGGGTATGCTTCACG
>DDIM01000022.1:7725-42446 GCA_002338525.1 Micavibrio sp. UBA1850
CCAGGGTATGCTTCACGTCCTGGTGGACGACGAAGAAGCAATGACATTTGACGATACGCCACAGCTTGCTTTGACAGATCATCATAAACGATCAAGCCGTGCATGCCGTTATCACGGAAATATTCACCCATTGCACACCCTGTGTAAGGCGCTAGATACTGCATTGGCGCAGGGTCTGATGCCGTTGCTGCAACAACGATCGAGTATTCCATTGCACCGTTTTCTTCAAGCTCTTTTACAAGCTGAGCAACTGTTGAGCGCTTTTGACCAATAGCGACATATACACAGTACAAACGATCATTTTCATCATCAGACGTGTTTACGTTCTTTTGGTTGATAATTGTATCAACAGCCACAGCTGTTTTTCCTGTTTGACGGTCACCAATAATCAACTCACGCTGACCACGACCAACAGGCACAAGCGCATCAATCGCTTTAACACCTGATTGCATTGGCTCATGCACAGATTTACGAGGCATAATACCCGGCGCTTTTACCTCAACACGTGAGTATGTTTTTGTTTTGATCGGGCCTTTTCCATCAATAGGATTTCCCAAACCATCAACAACACGGCCAAGCAATTCTTTACCTGTTGGAACCTGAACAATTTCACCTGTTCTTTTAACTGTGTCACCTTCTTTGATGTCACGGTCATCACCAAAAATCACAACCCCAACATTATCAACCTCAAGGTTCAAGGCCATACCTTTAATGCCACCAGGAAACTCGACCATTTCACCAGCTTGTACTTTATCGAGACCACGTACACGTGCAACCCCGTCTCCTACTGACAACACCTGCCCTACTTCCGCAACATCCTTTTGTGCGTTGTAGTTTGCGATATTATCTTTCAATATCTTTGAAATTTCTGCGGCTTGAATTTGCATGCTTTTACCTCTTCTAGCTAGCCTTCTTCATTGTACTGTCTTCATCAGACTGTGATTTCATGGCGCGTGACAAACGCTCCAACTTACCCTTAATAGAATCATCGATCATTTTTGATCCGACTGTGATCACAACACCACCAAGTAACGTCTGATCAACCTCTGAAATGATTTGCACATTTGTGTCGAGCGCTTTATCCAGCTCGGCTTTTATTTTTTTCTCTTGTGCCGCTTTTAATGGAAACGCACTCACAACAGAGACTATTGTATTGCCTGCGCGCTCGTCCATTACAACGTCATACGCATTGATCATCTCAACCAAGTTACCAAGACGTCCATTTTCTATAAGTAACTTTAAAAAGTTAACCGTCAAATCATGAAACTTGGCTTTTTTAGCCATTGCTTCAATAACGCTGCGTTTTTCATCACGAGAGATGACTGCATTTGATGTAAAATCCGCAAATTCAGGACTATCTACATATATTGATTTTAGGGACTCAATGTCTGAAGCCACTGCCTTTTGCGCTTTGTTTTCGACAATTGTATCGACAAAGGCATTCGCATAGCGACTTGCGACGGGACTAATCTGGGGTGTCATTGATGGCACGACTTATTGGTTCCTACACGTTCATTATTTATTCTTTGCACGATGATGTAACACACCAAAAATATTCGCGCAAGGCTTATGAGTCATGTTTTTGCACTTTATTACACATGCAGTAAATGTGATTTTATTTTGACTCAGCGCAGTAGGGTCATTTGACTCACCTTTTCTATATTCCCTCCCAAAACCTCTTGAGGATCGGATGTGGGCTTGCGAATCTGTTGGGCCCACCCTTTTATAAATTTTTGGCGTTCACTATCTTGTATTTTCAAACCCACAAAGTTTAAAAGCGCGTCCAAATGCTGAGCAGGGCTTTGTATTAAATCATCATATTTTAAAATATGAACGTTTGGCGCGCCTTCTACGTGCGTGCGGATAAAATCATCCATTTGCGCCCAATAACGTGCATACAACTCAATACCCGACAACCCGTCTTTCTCAATAGCCTCACCCAGATTTATCAAACGGCGATCCTGCCCAAACTCGTAATGCTCTAGACGCTGTGAATACCTCAAATGACGCTGGCTTTTTGATTGCGCAGACATTACACGGTTGTGCACCGCCACCATTGAGGCGACCTGCGATAAAGCAGAGCGTACAGGCACTATAAACTTCGCATCTGGAAAAAGAGCCCTTAGATAGCCTATGCGCGTAATATTATAATTATTCTTACACACATAGCGTTTTGCGTGATTAAGCAATAAGTTCTTTTTCATATGGTTTTTGTAAAAGCGCGCATGCCTATCTCTAATATCCGCATCACCTAAGAATGCGGTCACATTCGAATCGTGTAAGTGATTGAAAAACGATGTCCAAATCACCTCATCCATTGCCTCAGGGCTTTGCAGGTTAATCCTCATGCCATCGCCGTGAGGGCGCTCGACCTTGGCTTTGTTTTGTGGGATAAGGCCTTTTACTTTTCTCCATAAATAATGCGTATGAACAAAAGGGTAGTCTTGGTATTGATGAGACGATGTTTCAGGCAGGTCGTTTAGAATTTCGAGCATGAGAGTTGTGCCAGAACGTGCAAGCCCACAAATGAAGATAGGGGCAACGATATCAATATCATCTATATCTGATTGCAAAAGTTTCGTTTCCCAATTCCCCGCGCGCACCATCAGCGCTTTATGGTCAAGCGCCTTTCCCAGCACGTCCAGATATAGCGGTACATAACTCATGCTTGATCGAAACGCCTTCTCTTCTTTTTTGGTTTAAAGTATGCTTTATTTGCTTTCACAATGATGTAAACCACAATAAAGAGAAAAACTTGATAGATACAGTTTTAAAATTGATTGCCTTTACCCTGCTGGGATTTTGTATCTTCTTTTTTGGTGTGGTTGCCACAAAAATGGAGCTGTCACCAGCCACAGCACTGGAAACGCCAGCCTCGGTTACACAGACTTTGTTTTCTGCCTATCAAATCGAAGAATGTAACAACGGCATTCGCTGGGCACATCCGCAAGGAAGCGCACCTCTCAAAACATTTATTCGCAAAGATGCGTATGACACAACCTACACGATTTACACGTCTACGCATGACACGACAGCGCGTTTAATTGATACTCACGGCCACGTCGTTCATTCATGGTCGTTCAAATATCATGACATTTTCAAAGACACATCCCACATCATTGCGCTTGGCAAACTGAACAATAAATATTTTTACCTTCGCGACTTTCACCTATTTGATAATGGAGACATTATCCTTATGATTTCCGCAGGCGGTGTAACACCTTGGGGTATGGGATTTGTGAAACTCGATAAAAACTCTAACGTTATTTGGACGTATACCGGGTATGTGAACAATGATTTTGAAATCGGGGACGATGGCATCTTGTATACAATTGAACACGAGGTCACACGTCAAAAGCCCGCGTACCTCGAAAATGTTTTCCTCCCCTATCTTGAGGACAATATCGTTATGCTTGACAGCTTTGGACAAGAACAAGACCGTTTCTCGTTATTGGATTCCATTGCAAAATCACCTTATGCCGCGCTGCTTAATGGTATTGAAAATGACGGCATTGGAGATCCTACACATTCAAACTCAATTGAGTATATCCAAAAAGACAACCCTAACGTGCCATGGATAAAACAAGGCCACCTCATTATTTCCGTTCGTAATCTAAGCGCAATGGTTGTGGTCAATCCAAAGACTTATGAAGTTACATACGCCCAGGCTTTACCAACCAAGTGGCAGCACGACATTGACCTACTAGACAATGGACATCTTCTTATGTTTGATAATCGCGGCGACATCACAGGAAAACGCTACACGCGCGTCATTGAGATGACCAGCGCATCGAGCGAAACCATCTGGACGCACACACAAGATGCACAAGGCTTAGAGCTTCACTCTGCCTTTTTTGGACAGCAACAACGTAAAAAAGACGGCTCGACTTTCATAACATATGCCGAGCATGGACAACTCTTTACAGTTGATCAAGAAGGCGATATTCAATGGGCTTACAACACGCCGCTTTATAATATTGTTGATGGTGTAAAAAAGATGCCGGTTATTACCAGCGCCCAGCAATATGACAGCGACTTTATTCAATTTATAGATAAGTATTGCATCGTCCCATGATATTCATAATTTTCTTTATTGCCCTATTAGGCGTCATGTTATCTCAAGTTCCCGCCTATGCTTATGTTGGGCCTGGTCTAGGCGTGACACTAGCGTGGACATTATGGGGCCCTATTGCAGCTTTTTTCACAGCTATTGGCATCTTGTTATATTTCCCCATACGCGCATTTTACAAACGCTATATGCGTCGCAAATCACAACAAGCAGACGATATGCCCGCTAAAGACCGTGATCACCAGGAAATAGATAAAAATTAAACCACTGCAATTGTTCAAAATCGCCACTAAAGGCCAAAATAAATTTGAACATAACCAAATGCACCACATAAATTTCCAACGTATAACGCCCCAGAAATGAAATAACAGGGCTTTTTGAGGCGAAGGTATAAGGTTTAAATTTAAGATATAAAAACCATATAATTGAGGTCGTCCCTACCAATAAGATGCCATATTGAAGATCAGAAAAATTAAACCCCGATATGCTTTGCGTGGCAAAAAAGAATAGAGAAATTGCACACAGCCACATTGTGGTTTTTTCGGTACCAAAATTCAATTCTTGCTTGCGACGCGCCAAATACCCTACCATCGCAAGGGCAATGCCCGCGGTGCTGTATTCAAATACGTACGTTAAAGGAAAATAAAACATGGCAAGGGCGACGGCGCCCATGAAACAATCATAGCGCGATTTCAACATGGCCTGCATTGTTCGATCTAAGACAAGGCGCACAAAAATAATCGAGAATAAGATATTTAAGGGTAGCAGTGCGACACCGATGACGCCATTTGCCAAAACTAAAATTAACCCACCAATCCATAATGTCGGCGATAGATCGCGGGAACTGGCATAGCCAACCAGAAAAAACCACATAGGAACACACATCCGCCCAATGAGCCTCAGCACATGATGTTCTGGGAAAAAATGCATCCCGACATGGTCGACAATCATGAGTAAAACAGCCACCGCCTTTAACACATCATACGATGTGACACGATCAGGGAATGATTTGCGGTTGGCAAGGTAACTCATAGGCAATATTCGATCATAAAAAGCTTTGTGGGTCGACATCAATTTGTATTTTAATGCTCGTTGGGCATTTTATTGACGACAACCACCCCTTTACAACCGTTTGCACATCAACGGATTTATCCGCATGTACAAGAAATCGTGTGCGATAAAAGCCCCGTATTTTATAAATTGGTGCAGGCGCTGGGCCATAGGTTTGCAATTTTTCGTGATGAGGCGCGCTCATCGCTAGCTGCTTTGCAAAATCTTGCATCTTGCCTTCATCCTGACTTTTGACAATCACGGCAACAAGTCGGCTAAATGGAGGCATATGTGCCATTTCACGTTCTTGCGATTCTGTTTCCAAAAATAAACCCCTATCACCCGAGGCCAGCGCCTCAATGACACGGCTTTGCGGATTATAAGATTGTAAATATACACTGCCACGATTGCCTTTTTCACGTCCCGCGCGCCCTGCCACCTGATGAAGCATTTGATAAGAGCGCTCTGCGGCACGTAAATCTCCGCCATGAAGGCCCAAGTCAGCATCCACAACCCCCACGCATGAGAGATGTGGAAAATGGTGACCTTTGGCCAGTATCTGTGTGCCTATAATGATATCGCATTCATGATTAATAATATCGTCTAACGCCTTGCGAAGCGCATCATTGTCTTGAGCGGTATCACTGGATAACACAGCCAAGCGCGCATCAGGAAAATGCATTTGAATTTCTTCATGGATACGCTCTACCCCCGGCCCGCATGGTGCCAATGAATCTGTGTCGTCGCATTCAGTGCATTTTTCAGGGATAGGCATCATATATCCGCAATGGTGGCAATGAAGCTTTTGACTGCGGCGATGCTCGACAAGCCATGCGGTACAGCGTGCGCATTCGTAGCGATGCCCACATGTACGACAAACCGTTAACGGCGCATATCCCCGACGGTTTAAATATAAAAGCGCCTGAGTTCCATTGTCTATCGCCTCACGAACAGCCTCAATTACGACAGGCGACAAAAAGGCTTGGCGCTCTGGCTTATCAGCTTTGAGGTCAACGATATGAATATCAGGAAGGCTTGCGCCTCCAAAACGCGAGGGCAGAACAAGGCGCTCAAACCGCCCTGTTTCTACATTATGAACTGTTTCCAATGACGGGGTCGCAGACACCAGCGCTATGGGTAATTTTTCAAGATGTGCGCGCACAATTGCCATATCGCGCGCATTATAAATCACGCCCTCCTCTTGTTTGTAAGAGGCGTCGTGCTCTTCATCGACTATAATCAGCCCTAAATCTTTAAACGGCAAAAACAGTGCCGAGCGCGCGCCAACGACAACCTTTGTTTGCCCCATGGCAACACCACGCCATGTCATGCGCCGCTTTGCAGGTGTAATGGATGAATGCCACAAAGCCGGCATACATCCAAAACGCTCTTTAAACCTGCTGATAAAAGCGTTGGAGAGGGCAATTTCAGGCAGTAAAATCAACACCTGTTTATTTTGCTTAATGGCCTGAGCAACCGCCTCGAAGTATGTTTCTGTCTTTCCGGCACCTGTCACCCCATCTAATAGGTAGGGTTTAAATTCTTCTGCTTTAACGGCATTAACCAGCGCCTCACCGGCTGCGCGCTGACCCTCGAATAACTCAACACGTGCGTGATGGGGGGAAGGGTTTTGGCACGGCGGCGCATCGAATACCTCAACCGTATTTAAGATACCGTTTTTAGCCATCGTTTTTACGACGCCTGCACTCACGCCTGCTTCTTGTGCAATGTCAGAGGCACGCCGCGCAACGTCATCTTGCATTACGTCCAAAACTTGCTGCTGTTTTGCCGATATTTTACGGTCTTTTGTTAGCCCCCGTTTAAAGGCCATCACAGGCTTTGGCGGGTCAAATGCTGTGGGGGCTGATAATGCCATTTTTAATACGGCGCCAATGGGGGCACACGAATATTGTGCAACCCACGCAATATGACTTCGTTGTGATGCAGGCATAGGCGGAAGCGCGAAAACTTCACGAATACCTTTGACCTTGCTATCAGGTAGATCGTCATCGCCCTCTCCCCAAACGACACCATATGTCGATCGCCCGCCAAGTGGCACACTTACGTAATCTCCAATATTAATATCAAGATTATCCGGTACCGCGTAATCATAGGCTTTTTCCACAGGAAAGGGCACAAGCACTTTTAAGCGGCGCTTATGGCCTGTTGCGGATTGAGAAGGATTCTCTTCTTGAAAAAGATCTGACATTTGATAAGAGTTAGCACACAAGATTTTAAACCAAAAGAGATGAAAGACGACTCCGATGAAATTTTTTGCTGATACCGCTGATACTGCTGCTATTCAAGACCTAGAAGATTCAGGTCTTCTCGATGGTGTAACAACAAACCCATCTATCATTGCCAAAAGTGGCGCAAATTTTTTGGAGCGTATCGCAGAAATTGCAAAAATCTGTAAGGGTCCGGTATCTGCTGAAGTGGCTGCGACAGATTTTGACACAATGATGAAAGAAGCCGATAAGCTTGCAGCGATTGCGGACAACATTGTTGTAAAACTGCCTTTGACAGAAGATGGTTTGAAGGTTTGTAAAAAGCTAAGCGACAAAAACGTCATGACAAACGTCACATTGTGTTTTTCAGCAGGTCAGGCGCTTTTGGCGGCCAAAGCAGGTGCAACATATATATCACCTTTCGTTGGACGCCTTGACGACATCTCTCACGATGGGCTTCAACTTATTGAAGACATCGTGACAATCTACGACAATTACGGCTTTGAAACAGAAGTTCTTGTGGCCTCCGTTCGCCACCCAATGCACATCATTGATGCGGCAAAAATTGGTGCTGATGTTATGACATGCCCACCATCTGTTATAAAACAACTCTACAAACACCCACTGACCGACAAAGGCTTGGCGGCGTTCGTTGACGATTGGGCGAAAACTGGACAAAGTATTTTGTAGGCCTTTCGCGCTTGTGATAAACTTTGCTTTATGAATTTTATTTTTAAAACAAAATGTTTATCACGCCCCCCTCTTGGCGAGGCGTGTCCTCGTCAGGCTGGAAACGTTGTTTTCATCGTACTGATTGCTATCATTTTATTCGTTAGTCTATCTGCTGCCGTCAAACAGGCCATGGAAAGTGGCGGTGGCGCACCAAGTGCAGAAACAAACACTATAAACAGCACGTCTTTCATTCAATACGCCTCTGACATCAAGTCAGCCATCAACAGCCTAAAACTTCTTAATGGTTGCTCGGATGAAGATATCAGTTTCACATCCCCCTTTTGGACGCACACCGATTATGATCACTCGCCGGTCTCAAACAGTGCTTGCCGTGTGTTTAGCTCATCGGGCGGAGGGATCGACTGGCAAGTCGTTGATGCCCGCGTTACAGAAGAACAGTGGGAGTTTATAGGCGACACGCGTGTTCATGGCATCGGAACAACGGATACGGGTGATTCTGGTGAATCAAACGATCTTATCATTGCTCTTCCCGGATTAACCGAGACTATGTGTAAAAATGTAAATAAGCGCCTAGGCTTGAACTTTGGTGGTGTGGTGCCAGAAAACGCAGGCGATATTATTGATACAACAAGTAGACGTTTTAACGGCAGCTATAGCGCTGACGACGATATCGTAGGCTCTTCTGGTGGCCCCTGCCCTGATGATTTATGTTATACAAAGTCTGCATGCTTTAAAGAGGCGGGCGGCAGCGAGAACTATATTTTTTACAACGTCTTGATTGCCAGATAACATCACGTCATATACAAAAGCAAAGTTTATCGCTGATTTTTCACTATCAGCAACTCAGCCCCTATGCTAAGATTCTTACATGAATGAAACAGCCACAGACACAATGACAGACAATACTATAGACATTACAAAGCTTAGCGCCGATGATGTTATGCGCTACCTTGAAGCAAACCCTAATTTCCTGACAAAACACCCTCAGGCGTGTGATCTTTTGACCCCTCCTAAAACGCATGACGGCAAAAAGATCAAAGACTTTCAGTCATACATGATTGAACGTTTGAAGTCTGATAAAGACGACGCTCTTAAGACGACAAAAGAAGTTGTCTCGACAGTACGTAACAATATGAATAATCAGGCGCGTATTCACCGCGCAATTCTCAAATTGTTAGAAGCAAACTCCTTTGAAACATTTGTGCAAGCCATCACGATGGATATTGCCGCTATCTTAGATGTCGACATCACAGTGCTGCTTGTCGAGTCAAATGGCACAGATATTCCTCATATTCATACTAACGGTGTCCGCGTGGTGCCACAGGGAACAATTGACCATTGGCTCAACAAAAAAACAGCCTTACTAGAATCTGATATTCAAGGTGTTGAAGCCGTATTTGGTGGTGGCGCAACATTAGTACGATCACAAGCGCTTGTGCGTGTTGACATTTCAATGGACACGCCCCCAGCATTACTTGCATTCGGTAGCCGCGATCCATTTTTGTTCGAAGATGGACAAGCCACCGAGCAAATTAATTTTCTAGCGCGTGTAACAGAAAGATTGTTCCGTTTATGGCTCGATATTCCCGTTTAGACGATGAAACGTTAGAATTTTGCGCCGCAGATTTCGCGCAATGCCTGTCTAAATGGCAAGATTATCTTCGCTATGAGAAAATTGTATCCCCCCATACATTTAGGGCCTATTTAACCGATACGAAACTATTCGTTCACTTTATGAGCGAGCATTTTTCAGACACGATTAGCCTCAGCCTTATTAGCCAGATCAATTTGAAAGATTTTCGATCATGGCTAGCGCGTAGAACAATTGACGGGAAAAGCGCCTCGACGCGCGCACGCAATTTATCAGGTGTAAAAAACCTTCTTCGCTGGCTAGACAATCAAGGCTACGTCCACAATGGTTCTGTTGGCACTGTGCGCTCCCCTAAACTCCCCCGCACAAATCCAAAGGGCTTGTATTATTCCCAGATTGAAAAATTGCTAGAAGAAATGAAAAGACCTCAGTTCATTGCCGATGTTAAATCTGATTGGATTAAAGCCCGTAATTTTTCATTATTTATGATTTTATATGGTTGCGGGCTTCGTATTGATGAGGCCTTGAGCCTTGATATCAAAGACATGCCAAGAGACGGCGTTATTCGCGTTGTTGGAAAAGGTGATAAAGAGCGCAGCGTTCCAGTGCTTAGCGTTGTCGAAAAAGCGCTTCTTACCTATATCGATTTGCGAGAAGATGGAATTGAGCCCACCTCTCCGCTTTTTATTGGAGTGCGCGGCAAGCGTTTGAAACAACAGGTTGCGCAAAAGGTATTGAGAGACTTACGATACGTATTGGAATTACCAGAAACAGCAACGCCGCACGCGCTAAGACACAGTTTTGCGACGCACTTATTAGAAAATGGAGCCAATTTACGCCAAATTCAGGAATTACTGGGTCATACGTCATTAAGCACGACGCAGCGTTATACAGATGTAAACGCCAAAGAACTTATGCGTATTCATAAAAGTGCACACCCCAGAGGATAAAAGCAGGTCTACGCCTTAATCATGTCGCTTTGAAGCTTTTTCTGCTCAGGTATCTTTTTAATAAGCATCTTAACCTTCTTTTCGAAATCTGTTGGCGAAAATGGCTTAGATAAATAGGCTGTTACCCCTAACTTTTGAGCGACAAATACCGAGTCCATATCACATCGACCCGTCACCATCAGAAAAGGAATGTCGGGACGAATGAGCCGAATTTCACGTAAAATGTCAGCGCCACTTTTTTTAGGTAAATTCCAATCACAAATCACCAAATCAATAAAGCTAAGCGAGCGGTTAAATATACGAAGCGCTTTGTCTCCCTCATTTGCGGTAAATACGCGGGTTATGCCAAAATCACGTAGGCTTGCCGTCATCATTTGCAGCATGTCTTCTTGATCATCTACTAATAGTATCTTGTATTTTGAAAAATGGTCGCCATTCATATATGCCATTTGATCCGTCTTCTTTTAACAAGTTAGTCGTGAATAAAATTGTTTTTCATGTCCTGCCCCATTGGTTCGCCTACAAAAATCATCATAATCATTTGCATCTAAAAATAATGACGGGACAGCCCTACCATTGATTATGTTACGCGCCCTATCTGCCGTTTCAATAGCTACACTCTCTTGTGTGCCGGCTTCGTGCCTGTTTGCACGCGTGTCTCATGCTCAAAACAACATGAGCACCATCCCCACGGCACGTAGTTTGCCAACGGGGTATATGGAGCTCAAATTTGAAACACTTGATCCTTTTGTGCGCACAACAGCAGGCATGCAGGTTACAGATCGGCTTTATGCAGGTATTCGCCAAGAAGCCTATATTTCATCTCTCAACGCAGCGCCTCTTAAACTTTATCCAGGGCTCGATTTTAAGTTCACGTTACTAGAGGAACGTATGTTTATGCCTAAACTTGCCCTTGGTCTGAATAGCGCCATAGGGCAAAGCACACTTGCCAGTGAATATATAGTTGGATCAAAGCGGGCAGGACCGTTTGATTTTTCTGCAGGTATGGCATGGGGCAAACTAGGAAGTGCGGCCCATACCAATAACCCTTTGGGTTTTTTATCATCACGTTTTGAGAAAAATCGCCCCGTCAATGACGAAGATGATAACGGCCCTAGCCATTGGTTTACGGGGCCTGACGTGGGCTTTTTTGCTGGGGTGGCCTATCAAACGCCTTGGAAACCTTTACAACTGAACGCCGAATGGGGTGCTGATCGCTATGCGATCGAGCATCAATTGACACCCAATTATAACGCGCCAAACCCATGGAGCACTGGTGCAACACTCAAAGCTTTCGATCACTTTACATTTCATGGGGCGCTTGTTGGTGGTGAGAAACTTATGGGGCGCTTATCATATGCCAGAAATTTATCTGATCTGGATACAAAGCGATGGGAAAAAAACCTTCCTCAAACTATGCGCTTTACAAAAAAGCAAGCCTATCAATCCTCACATATGGGGCTTACAGGCAAAAATCACAGCGTATCGCAACGTCAATTACGATCTAATGTGATTAGCCCAGAAGAAGTTTGGCACGGGATGGAAACACGAGCGCCAGACCATGTGGGATATTTTGACACAAACACATTGTTTCAGCCCAAGACGCTTCGTGTTCGCTTTGAACAAAAATTTGATATGCAGCAAGAAACAACGGCTCTTTTGTTTCGTAATGCGGTGATCGTAGACAATATAAACGAAACGGCCGGTGGCGTTTTGGCAGGATTTGGGCTTCGGCTTAATATCGAAAACGACCTTCCTGCTGTTATTCCAGCTTCGTCGAATAAATTAACACGAAGAGATGCCGTTTTATATGCGGATAAACGTATAAATATGGAGCGCGCATTTTTAGCCAAAAATCATAGCTTCGGTGATGTCCATACGCAAATTGCAATGGGGTATTTGGAAGAAATGTATGCGGGTGTGGGGGGACAAATACTGTATCGCCCCTATGGCAAGCGCTTAGCGATTGGTGCCGAGGCTTGGGATGTTGTGCGGCGCGATCCGTTTTCAGACTTTGGGGTGCGCGCGACATCTAACTCTCAGCGTTGGACAGGCCATATAAACACATACTACGAACTTGGTGATGCCAGAACAACCATATATGGACGGGTCGGCCGGTACTTGGCAGAAGATTTTGGCGCGACACTGGGTGTTTCAAAATATTATAATAACGGCGCAAAACTCAATGGCTATATTACGAGCACGAATGCGCATGAAATAGATATTTTCGGCGGAGAAAGCGACACATTCGCAGGCATTCGCGTGCAAATCCCGTTTGAGCGCAAAAAATATATGCCGGCGTTTATGTCAGACTATTGCTGTGATACGGATGTAAGTTTTGAGCCTATTAATCGTGACACGGGACAGTTGCTAAATCACCCGCTTCCCCTATATGAGACAAGCGAGCCTTTATCATATCGCCACCTCATTCGTCACTGGCCTGAAGTAAAACCTTAATTATTTGTTTTTAAACATTTACATGATACTATAACTGTATGAATAGAAACAATGAATCAGGTAATGTGCTTTTTCTCATTTTGATTGCAGTTGCATTATTTGCTGCATTATCTTACGCCGTGACACAATCAACCAGAGGTGGTGGCAATGCAGATAATGAAACAAAACAAATACAAATTGCACAAGTTGTTCAACATATATCAGAAATCAGAACAGCCCTTTCTAGACTTATGATTATTAATGGATGTGATAACACAGACATTAGTTTCGAAAATGCAAATTGGTCCAATGGAAACTATGATCACACACCTGCGGCTTCTGTAGATTGTCAAATTTACCATCCTGATGGCGGGGGCGTGGCTTTTCGAAAAATTGACACTTCGTTGCTTCATAATTCAAAAAGCGCCTTATCTACATATGGACAATTTGCGTTTAGTGGTGGGATTTGGATTTACGAGGCTGATGACAATAACCCAGACCTGACCATGATGTTGCCTCACCTTACAGAAGAAGCCTGTTTAGCCATACAGGAAAATTTGAACATATCTGGCTCGTATCTAACCATAGGTAACGATTGGCTTGGCTTTATAAATGCCTCTAATATGGCATTTGACGGAGATTACGCCACTCAATTTAGCCTAAGTACGCGGCGTAAAGAATCCTGCCTACAGCTCGGCGGAAGTGACGAAAACTATCTATTTTTTGTTGTTCTCATTGATAATTAAGACCTTAAGTATCTGTAATAGATAAAATGCTTTAAAAAAGTAAGTGACCTTTAACGCCTTGCCTTATATAATTTATATTCATGTGGAGTTTCATCGACCCTCCATAGTTTTTTTCAAGCCTTTTTTACCTTAGGTAAGTCACAATGCCATCACTTAAACAAACTCTTTCCTTAATTTGCATTACAGCCGCCCTTGGTATGGTTTCGCCATATGCCGTGGCGCAAGACCTTATTCCCCCAAAATCAGCAGAAAGCGGTGATTTAAAACCCGCAGGAAGTGGCACATACCCAGAACTTAGACTGACACCTGATAAGCCAGAAATTGTGACGCTTGATCAGGATATTGCCAATATTATTGTTGGAAACAGCGATCATTTGGCCGTCACACCAGACAGCGCACGCCGTATCGTACTTATCCCGCGTCAACCAGGTGCAACATATCTACGTGTTATTGCCGAAGACGGATCCACTATTATGGAACGCTACGTTGTCATTGGCGCGCCAAAAAAACGTGATAACTATGTTCGTATCCGCCGTGCCTGCGATGCAGGAGACGATTCTTGTCAAGAATATAGCATGTATTATTGTCCCGACATGTGCCACAAGCTTGGCATTGTTGATGAAAGCAGTGACGATGTAAATCAAGCCACAGAAGCCGCACCTTCGGGGTTACCTGAAGATCTCTCCCCTCCTGATGGACCGTCTGAAAACTCTTTAAATAATAGCCCGCAAGCTTTGCCACCTCTTGAGCCAGCCGATGGACCAACACCAGACTTGGCTTTCAAAGCAATTATGTGATAATAGATTTATTAGGTTTGCAATTTAAGGATACAAAATGACAACGACTTCGAAGCTTTTTTCTATGGGACTTTGTGTTTCAATACTCGCACTAGGAGCTTGTAGCTCTTCATCTGTCACAGGAACAGATAACCGACAAAGCCAAATTGACAATGCCATGGCGCGCGCAGGCAGTAATGCTCTTAGAAAAGGTAACACATCGCAAGCCCTTAGCATTTTAGAAAAAGCATATCAAAAAGATAATCAAGACCCCGAAATTGCAACTAAATATGCCGAAGCATTGCGCAAGTCGGGGCAAGCTGAAAAAGCCGGCTACATTCTTGAGTCTTTTGCCAATGCTCAAAACCCATCATTAGAGACGTTAATTGAATATGCCTCAGTTGAAATTGAAAACGGTAATAATAAGATCGCTGAAAAATTTGCTCGTAAGGCCGTTGAAAGAGACAGTAACGCCTCTGAAGCACATCATTTACTCGCAATATCACTTGATGGGTTAGAACGCTACGAAGAGGCCGAGGCAAGTTATAGAACAGCCCTTGATATGTGGGAAGGTGACCCAGTGCCTATCATGAACAATTTGGCGTTGAACCTCTCATATCAGAAACGCATTCAAGATTCAGTTGATATATTGAAAAAAGCAAAATCAATTGCTCCGAACCGTATCGAGATTGAACGTAACCTAAGAATTATCTCTACGCTTAATGAAGATCCAAAAGAGTTTTTAGGCGATTAAATCAATATAATGATGTCACTTTTAAAAGGCCTTTCACTTTTGAAAGGCTTTTTTATTGACTAAAGCCCTGCGCCTTTGGCCTGTATAAATGCAGGTGCCAAGATCACAACAAACAAAACAGGTAAGAAAAACAAAATCATCGGAACCGTTAATTTAGGCGGGAGCGATGCTGCCTTTTGTTCAGCCGCAGCCATTCGCTCTGAACGCAACTCGTCTGAAATAACTGACATAGCCTGAGATACAGATGTACCGTACTGTTCGGCTTGGATCATGGCCGTTGCAAAGGATCTGGCAGAGCCACTTCCCACGCGCCTTGCAAAATCTTGCAGTGCGATGCGTCGATCGTTCAGCAAACCCATTTCAGCCGATAATATCCCTAGCTCTTCAGCCAAAGTTTCTGAGTGGTCGGCAATTTCATCGGCAATACGGCTGACGGTTTGTTCCAGCCCAATTCCACCCTGTACACAAATCAACATCATATCCAACGCATCAGGAAACGACAGGCTGATTTCCTGTTGGCGCTTTTGAATGTGATTTTTAATAAGAATTTTAGGTAAGAAAAAACCGCTTAGCCCCATAAAAAACATGGCGGCAAATACTTGTCCACTGGTGAAGTCCTTTTGTCCTTGCGTCATAATAAGGGCCGTAAAAAGGATCAAGAATATAGGCAGGCCAATGCGCGCCATCAAAAAATATAATGGGGCTTTAGGGTCACGGATTCCTGCTTGTAACATAGAGTCGCGAAGCTTTTCTCCATACGCGCCAAATAATTTTTGAATTTTGTAAAAAGAGGCAATTGAATCTCTGGCCGACACGTTTGTTGGCTTGTTTAGATTTTCCTTGGTCGATGCAAATAGGTTTTTGCGTTTTTTATCTATAACCGCTTGGTATCGCTCTTTTTTATCCTGACGGTTTAAAAACGGAAGAGCCACAGCCATAAAAGATGCAGCAGCCAAAACAGCACTTAAAAATATAACAACAGTATCGTTCATATGCTCTCCCCTCTCTTAAACTTTAAAGTTAATCATCTGGCGCATAACCAAAATACCAAGAGTCATCCACACACCACACCCAACCAGTAAATGTTGTCCATCAGAAAACAAAACCATAATGTAGTCACGGTTTACAAAATACATACCCAGTGCCACGAGCACCGGGAGCGAGCCAATAATTCCTGCGGATGCTTTGGCTTCTGAAGATAGCGCGTCAACTTTACGGCGAAGACGGAAACGCGCACGAATAACATCTGAGAGATTTTGCAAAATTCCAGAGAGGCTAGAGCCTGTTTGCTGCTGAATGGCGATGCCAGTTGCAAACATTTGAACCTCAGGCAAAGGCACGCGATGCGCCACCCCTATCACGGCCTCTCCTAATGGAATACCGACCTTTTGTTCATCATAAACACGCTGCATTTCCTCGCTCACGGGGCCTTCAAACTCGCGTGCAACCATGGCTATGGCCTCACCAATTGGCATACCGGCCTTTAACAAACGCATCATCGCCTCAAGCGCATCTGGAAATTCTTTTAAGAACTTTTTCTGGCGGCGCTTTACTATAAATTTAAGTATGAATCGCGGCACGCCTAAATACAATGTAATAGACACAAGAACTAAGCCGATACCCGACATACCCCAGACAAATTTTACAAATAAAGTCATCAACGTTCCAAATATCAAAGCAAACAGCCAAAACCTCCATACGGGTACTTTGGCAAATCCTGCCTGCATAAGCAGATCTTTGATGCCTCCTTTGTTCGTCTTTTTATTGGGATCTTCTGACTCTTTTAGCTTTTTAGCCAAGTCAGCGCGGCGCTTATCCTTGTTATCCTTACCACCTGATTTCACGTTTTCGCCAGCATTACCGCTTATCACTGATAATGCACGACTTTTACGCGCGCGGGTTTTACTGGAGACAAGCGTATAGATCATGCCGACACCGACAAGAACGATAATCAATAGCAAAATGATTTGTATTGGCTCCATTACCCGTACGCTTCCTCCATGGCATCAAGGACTAGTTTTTCAACGCCAAACATCCGCGCGTTTTCGAAAAACTTTGGACGAAGGCCTGTTGATCGTAGTTGTGTGATTAACTTGCCATCTTCATCTTCGCCTTGAATGTCCAAAATGAACAGGTCTTGCATAGTGATTACATCACCTTCCATACCCGTAATTTCAGAGATATGCGTAACCTTTCTTGACCCATCACGCAGGCGCTGAACCTGAATGATCACGTTAACAGCGGCTGATATTTGTTCGCGAACGGCCTCAGTTGGTATATTCAAATTCCCCATCGCAATCATGTTTTCCATACGTGACAAAGCCTCGCGTGGATTATTGGCGTGAACGGTACCCATTGAACCATCGTGACCTGTGTTCATGGCTTGGAGAAGGTCAAACGCCTCGGGTCCACGAACCTCACCCACGATGATACGCTCTGGGCGCATACGAAGGCAGTTTTTAACCAAATCACGCATTGTCACCTCACCCACACCTTCCAGATTGGGGGGGCGTGTTTCAAGCCTTACCACGTGGGGTTGTTGCAGTTGTAATTCACACGCGTCTTCGCATGTAATGACGCGCTCGCCTTTTTCAATATATTTGGTCAAGGCGTTCAACATTGTTGTCTTACCTGATCCCGTCCCGCCTGATACCAAAACATTTACGCGGCAACGACCGATCGCCATAATGAGCTTGGCGCAGCTGGGTGTCATAGCGTTGAACTCTAAAAGCTTGTCTAATGTCAGCTTATCTTTTGTAAATTTACGAATTGTCATACACGCACCATCCACAGCCAATGGCGGAATGATGACGTTTACACGGCTTCCATCTGGCAGGCGAGCATCACATATCGGAGACGACTCATCAACACGACGCCCAATCGCACCGACAATACGCTGACAAATTGTGATGAGATGTTGGTTATCTCTAAATTGAATATCTTCTTTGAAAATCTTACCGTTTTCCTCAACATATATGGTCTCTGGCCCATTAATCATAATATCGGCAATACCATCTCGTTCCAATAACGCTTCCAATGGACCATACCCCAACATGTCATTGGCACATTCTTTGGCGACTTCGGCAAGTTCGGCTTGTGTAATATCAAGGTTACGGAAACGTGCAATCTCTTCCACCGCAGACAGAACTTCTTCACGAGATGTCTTTTGATCCATACGTGCCAACGCCTGAAGGTCAATACCATCTCTTAAATCTGCCCATATGCGTTCACGGGCGCGTTTTTGACGTTGTGCGGCTAAAGACTCCCCATCATTTTCCTCATCCATAGGCGCATCAACATCACTAAAGACATCCTCATCGCCCATACTTTTTATGGCTTTTTTTGCGGTCCTATCAGGTTTTGGCGGCGTTTCAATTTCTTTGGCAATTGGCATATCGTCTACAGGCGTCGACAATGCGTCTTGGATATCGGCAATTGCAGGCGTTTCCATCACCTGTTCAACATTATTTTCGTGCGGGCTATCTTGGCCATCTTTTGATGTGTTTTTAGGTGTCTCGCTTTTTTTAGGAGACTTTTTAGGGGGGGGCATGCCATTTGTAGGTTTTTTTCCAAACATCCGCGCTACCCTTTTAATTTGCTCATGATGCCACTTATCAACCCTTCAGGGCTTGATTTCACTTCACCATCTTTACGCACGCCAACAAGCTTGGAAATTCTAGCCATTAACTCGTTTAATGTTTTTTCATTTCCTTTGACGTCTGTAACCTTCAGGCCATCAATTTCTGCGGCAGGAAAAACCTTGGGGTCAAAATCAATCGTCACCGACACGTCATATTCCAATGCTTTTTCGGCATCTGATACAGTAATTTCATGACCTGAAAACTGCCCCTTCATATTAATGATGAGATCAATCAATTCGGTGTTCTTTTTCTTTTTGCTTTTTGAAATGGCGCCCTCGTCTTCATCACCGCGCAATGTGTTGATCTCTTGGATCATCGCGCGTGCACTACGCATACTTGATAATGTCGGGGTCGTTGCCAAAAATATTTTATGAGATCGGGCAAGCGCCGCTTTACGAACTGGCATTGAGGCCGAAGAGCCATCAAAAATCACAACAGGATACGTCGTCATAAGCTTGTTTAATATATTCTCAAATGACTCAGCAGAGATGGGGTCTTCTAGTAAAGGCTCACCGCCACTAGCCAATACGTGTAGCTTGTCATTAACGGGGACAATCATGCGTTTCATGTTGTCGTCATCATCTGCAAATGCCGCGCGTCCTGCTTCTTGCAACGTGGTTGTCGGCTCAA
Source organism: Micavibrio sp. UBA1850 (assembly GCA_002338525.1). Classification (GTDB taxonomy): domain Bacteria; phylum Pseudomonadota; class Alphaproteobacteria; order Micavibrionales; family Micavibrionaceae; genus UBA1850. The sequence goes on from DDIM01000022.1 coordinate 27,290, forward strand.
GACCCATAGCCACGCTAAGATAGCTCGCCCCGCCAGCGCCATCGACGATGATTGTTTTTTGACGAAGTGTTTGTGAGCACCCAAGAGCCAGCGCTTGGGCAATTGAGGATGCTCCAACGCCGCCTTTTGCACCAATGACAGATATAAGCTTAGACTGTGCTGTGCCTAAACGATCAATCAATGCCTTCGCGACAACATCCGACAAATCGTCCTTGCCAATGGGGTGAACAAGATAATCACTGACCCCCATCGTCATTAATGTTCTATACAAGTTTACGTCATTAACGGGCCCCACAACAATTGCGGCTGTGTTTTCTGAACAATATTGAGCGAGGTCTTCAAGACTGTCGCTAAAGCTATCGTCAATTGTTTTTGTCTCGATAAGAATAAGGTCGTGCGTTTCTTGCGTCTTGTATGTTTCAATGGCATCTGAAACATCGCCTTCAATGACATCAATTTGAACACGCGCAAAACGCCAATCATCTTTAAGGCTGTTGGCGTTTTTAATGAGATCTTTTTTGGTGGCGAAAATTCCAACCGACGAAATCGGTAGTAACGTTGCTGTGTTGTTCATAATAACTATGTGTCCCCTTTAAATTCTTTTAATCCCGTTTACTCACTTGAGCGCTCTCCTCCTAGTTCAGGGAACGCTTCTCTGGTGTAGTATCCACGGCCCCATAATACGTTTTCAGCGCGGCGACCTTCAGAGGTTAATGTTTGATCGTCACGGCCAAGTAGATCTTCAGGATGTGCGATTTGGTCGGCTAACATGGCCTCTATCGTGCATCCATAGCCATACTTCTTGTGAGCCTCAACGTCTCCCACCTCGTCTATATTTTTAAACCCTGGCATATGACCACAATTTGTGGGCGCTTGGGCAGTTAATGACTTATATGACAGAAATGTTTTTGAGTTATTCCAGCTGTTTGCAACGGGTAAAACGTTGACCTCAACTGACGAGACGCCATTTTGAAGAAACGTATCCGCAATGCGTGCGGCTTCGTTTGTTGCATTCATTGCCGAGTTACTTTTTGATTTTGGATCATAGGTCACGGTAATGTCGACTTGCCCATGGCCTTTGGCCTCATAATCATAGGCTAAGACCTCAACCATTTTTGTGTCCAGTTTGCGCGTTTCAAAGCTGAGATGTTCAACGCCCTCTAAAACTTCAACACGCTGCGTTGAGAGCTGTGTAGGGCGATCAAATGATCCACATGCTGTCGTACATAACAATAATGCCGGTACAATGATATGACGTAGTTTCATGGTCTTTTAACTCCCTAGTTCAAGATATAGCCAAATTTTTGACGATTTGACGGAATGTGTCGTACATCACGGCCATAGACGCGTCGTAGATTAGCAGCAAATGTTTTTGTTAAATGTGTGTTGTGCTCGACAGGAACTTTTTTTGCTTGTTTGCGGTCGGCGTAGGGTTTAACCAAATATGGTGTCACCATAATCACAAGCTCCGTTTCTTCGCGCTGAAAGCTTCTTGATTTTGCAAGCTCGCCTATAATGGGTGTTTTACTAATCCCCGGCAGTCCACTCATCGCTTTGACGGAATCAGATTTCAACAATCCCGCGATCATCATGCTAGATCCGCTTCCCATTTCAATGGTCGTTGATGCACGGCGAACATCAAGCCCTGGTACATTGACTTCTGCCAATGTTACACCTTGTGCAAAATCCAAAGATGATACTTCGGTATTGAGCTGAAGACTGATGCGGTCACGAGACATCACAATGGGCACAAAATTTAAAGACACACCAAACTCGCGAAATTCAATAATGATATTTCCTTCTCTGTCACGCCCAACTGGTACGGGAAACTCTCCCCCAGCTAAAAATCCCGCTTGTTCGCCAGACACCGCCGTTAAATTTGGCTCGGCCAAGATATTAATCAGACTGTCTTGTTCAAGCGCTTGGACCACAGTGTTTAAAATGCCAAGTGTGCTGGATGATGTATCAAGCAGGATTTGCCCTGCCCCAAAAGGATCGGCTGTAAGGCCTGTACCCTGCGCAGTGATTGCGGCCACGGCAGCATCACCAAAATCACCATCAAAATTTGCATTTATATTTGTTCCAACACCTAACTCTTTGATGATATCGCGAGACACTTCCATAATACGCATACGCATCATGACTTGTTGTTCTCCGCGCACCTCCAAAAGATTTTCAATCACTTCGTCAACGGCTTGTGGTCCGCCGCCTTCGCCCTGAATTTCTTGCACATGCGCAGACACAAGCCTTGCAATTTTTTGTGCAATTGATGGGTTTGCAACTTCTCCTGTTAAATAAACCTGATCGGTAGTGGCACGAACACGCACATCTTTTTCAGTTGGGAAAAGCTCGTGCACCATCGCCTCAATCGTATCTGTGTCAATGCGAACATGGATATTGAGGCGGGCAACGACGTTTCCATCCTCGTCCAATGCAATGATGTTTGTATCACCTAATTGTGAGCCCACGATATATAGCTGGTCTGATTGAATGGCCACAACATCTGCAACGGCTGGATCTGCGACAAGAATATCGGCAACGCGCCCATCAATTTCATGGATCTCAGCCTTTCCAAGCGTGAGCTCTAAAATCGGGTCCTTGAGGTGCTTTTTTGTCTCTGGTAATAACCGTTTAGACGCATAGGCTTGAGGGCTAAACGCCCCTACTGTGAACGTCATTAACAAGACGGCTAAAAATATTTTTAATTGCTTCATATTCATGACCCTTACTTTTTAACCTCTATGCTTTCAACGCCTTGATCTGAGTAGATACGAATTTTTTTAGGCTTGCCGCCTCCTGTTTCGCTGCGTTTAACGATTTCTTGTAAAATGCCGCTTGCGCCCACATCTGTTGTCGGCTGGTACGTACCACCACCAACGATAGTCTCTGTATCACCTACGCCACGTAAAGACAGGCTCAAGTCTCCCATTTGCCCAACCAGCGCGAGCTTTTCCGCGCCTTTACTGTTCACCTCAAGGGTCACAGTGCGCCCAACCTTAACTTTGTCTTTTTCATCTGTTGTCGCATTTTGATCAATCGCCAGAACACGAACATTTTCAAGGATAGTTTCTGTCACGTATTTTTTGACTGTGTCTTGTAGTGCAAGGCGTTCGTCATTATTGACTTTAATGGAGTGCGACAAAATAACATCGACGTAATCTCCTGGCTTTATAAACCCACCCACCATTGATGCAGCCGACACTTCGATGGCGACCGCGCGGTTACCTGCGGCAAGAGATGACGCGACAATATTGCCTTTATCACTTGAGAGTAGCATTGATTTTTGCATAGGCTCTGAGGCGTAGACAACACGGCGCAAACGTCCCTCTAATGCCTCAATCGGCTTTTGGTTGTCTTCACGTCTTATTAGGCCTTCAAACAAATTGGCCTCTGGCCATTCTTGCCATACCATATCGGCGTTTTTCAATGTATAGCCCAACTCCATTTTTTTATTAGAAACAAGGACTTCTATTTTATTTGTGTTCACAGCCTCCGGCTCACTTTTAATGCTTGAGCTTACGATCATGGCGACAAGAAGTGCGATCAAAAAACCGCCACCAAAAACTATCAATATATTTTTATTCATTGTAGACCTTACTGCGTCGCACGATTATGGGACATCCTGTACCCGTGCATTTATGAATTATTTAATATGAAGCGCGAGAGCTCGCCCTCATTAATATAGCATACGCTAGTCTGAATTAAAATTTATTAAATTAAAGGTGGGATTTTACCTTAAATTGTTGAGAATGTTTGGTATCTCACACATATCCCAAGGATATAAAGCTCGCAAATGTCCCGACAAATATGGCAATGGCATAGGGAATATCAGGGCGGCCTTCGGCCAGTTTTTTCAACCAGCCTTTTTGCCATGATTTTGGCACGCCCTTTTTCATAAAAAAAAGGGCTATCACACCTAAAACACCGCCTGTAAATGTCATGAAAAATAAAAACGCGATCATTCCATGAAACCCTGTCCATAAGGATATGACGGTTGCCAATTTGGCATCACCCGCGCCAAATATTTTAAGTGCAAAGAATACAAACGTGATCACAAACATTGCCAATGCCGCCAAAATATTATCAATCCATAACGAAAGTGGCGCACCGGCGTTGAAGAACTCCCACGCGACAGTCCCTAAAAATAAAACTAAAATAGCAATAGATATGAAATTGGGGATTTTCAAATGCCTAACATCTGTAAAACAAGCATAAAGGACGAGGCATAAAACAAGGTAAGGTGTAACTATCATCACATACAGCCTAACGCAAAACACCCGCTTAAAAAAGCGGGTGTGTGCGAATTATATTAAACTATTTTTATATTATAGACCTTCGTTTGCAAGCTCGTCTGATACGCCTTGGAATGCGGCTGTGATTTGATCGCCGAGCAAGAATACGAGTGCCACAATACCGAGCGCTACGCCTGCTGCAATGAGGCCGTATTCAATTGCTGTCGCACCGTCTTCTTTTGCGATGTATGACTGAATGTGTGTGTAAAATTTAGTAAGCATATGATTTTCTCCTTAGTATAAAGATTTAGTTTTTGTAATTTTTTTATTAAGCGTTCCTAACCACTACCACTTAAGGATACGCTCTAAAATTCTAACGAATAGTTAAGAGAAGATAAAGCTTTATCAAATTTATTTATAAACAATATCATGTATTTACGTATTACATTCTATGATAATTTATATCTAATTTTAGTGAATTTTGATGCGTTCCTTATTCGTCTTTTTGGCGCATTGGAAACCCATACTCATCAAGGCGGTAATTTCCTGTAACCTCTACCCCCCATCGCTCGAGGCATTCTTCTTTCTTTTTACGGATAGACTTTAACTTTGAACGACCTTTTTGAAGCATGAGCATAGAAACAGCAATTGAGACACCCCACTCGATAAAATACCCTGCGACCGCGCCTGCATACATAACACTGATGCTTGCCGGAGAGATGATTTCCCACGCCTCTTCAAGCGAGTGATGTGAGGACACCAACTGTAGCCAGTAATAAAAACAAGCTGCAAAATTCATGCACCCAACAGTCAGCCCCTTTAGCTGTTGCTTTGTTTTATCAATAAAAAAAGCTGCGATTGTCGGCATCATCCCAACACAAAGTAACAATGTGGTTGGCAAAACAGCAGCGGCCAAAATCAGAAGCAGAACAATTGTAACAATTTTTTGCATCTCTCTACCCCATCAATCTTTCGCCAAAAAACCAAAATATGATAACTAGCACTATTAAAAACCCTAACCCCGCAGATACGATTGATGCCACTTCTCTCCCTGTTCCTTGGCCGTAGCGTTTATTATTTTTTATATTATAGTCGAGTATCTTTTCCTGCTTGATCAGGTTTTGATATTCTTTCATTGCATTATTGAAATCTCCACGATCTTTTCTGAGAACGGTTTCTTTTTCGAACAATGACGCAATTGCCACAACATCACCATTGCTCGCTAAGCGCTTAAGTTTCATATCAATGGATTTTCTCATGTCGCGGTCATGGATGCGCTCCAATAACGGTTTTGAGAGATGGTCAACGACCCAGTTTGAAATGCCTGGCGCCTTATCCAAATTTGCGCGTAGCTGTATAGTGGCAAGCATTTTTAGTAATGCAATCGCCTTCACATGTGCGACATCTGAATTAATATCGGCTAAATAAGCATCAATCATCTGACGATCGCGCACGGATATAAACGCCGCAACATGCCTATCAACGATGCGCTCCAGACCGCTGTCCTTAATAGACAAATCATTGAGTGCCACAAAATAATCCTCAGGCGTTTTTATGTAATAATCTTCAAACTTCGGACTGAGGCAGGGAATATCACTATTTAGTAGATAGGCGCATCTTTCAATACCATAGCCCATGCCCGCTTGCTTTGCGCTCATACGGCATGATTCAATGGCCGACAAGAGCACGGCAACGTCGGCTGCATCATCCCTTTTGTTTTCCACCCAAAAAGAGATTAGGGAAATTTCCAACATTTGTGCATAGGCCTTAATCTCCTCACCGTCCACCAAAGCTTTTGCAAAACTAAGACCAAACCCATCGGGTAAGAAATCTATATCTTTATAAAAAAGAGACGAATCGTTATTTAGAGCCAGCGCGACTTGCGCAACTTTACGCTCTAAATGTCCGGTTTTTTGTCCGTATTTATCTGACGATTCATATGCAAGTTGTAGACGTGCTTTTAAAGCGGGGTTTGCAACAGATCGATCGACCCACTTCTCAAGCTCTCCACTTATGATTAATTGATGAGCCTCTTGAACGTGCGCCTTAAAGTCATACCCCAAAAGCTCGGGTCGAATGTACTTGTCCTTAACAAATGGCAGTGGTCTGTTTGCATTCAAACGTTTTATGCCGCCTTGCTTAACACCGATGCGTTGCCCATCAACCCACATCGACACATCATCGAGTGTCCATCTTTGTTCGGGGTCGTCTTGCAACATACCACGAAGAGCGTTGAGGAAGTAAACATCGATGCGGTTGTCACCGACAATTGCCTGATATGACCCCTGATCCATTTTAAGTTTGATCACTTCGTCATCTGATAAACCTGCACAAGGGTCGGTCCTGCGTAGCATCATAGACAGTAAAACACCAAGGCTATATATTTCATCCGAAAACACACCTCGCCCACGTGCAATGGGGGGGACGGAAGATCGTGATATTGTAAGATACTCCCGCGGCATATCATAAGAATAAGGAAGCGACAAACACTCACCAACGCATACGCCATTAACGCCCTCAACATCGTTATTTTGTATACCTGACAGGTTATAAATATTTCCTAAGTGGAGTGAGCCATGCAGAAAATCGTTTTTGTCGGCGTCTTGCAAAAACCCAACAAGCGAGGGGAGAATATTATATCTTACAATTTCAGGCTTAATATTTAATGTCGCTTTATTGGGCGTATCCGTAAAAGGATCGCCGTAGATATCTTCAAATACAAACACATAATATTGTTGCGACAGTAACTGTTTTTCCTGCTTGGAAAATCCTGTGACCCCACTTGCTACCAAGCCAGCCATATATTGTGTTTGCAAATTATTATATTTGGTGACGAGTTTTGTGCGAGGGAACGTGTTTCTCTCACAAAGCATTGCGAAATATTTTTCGCCTTTCTTCCCTTTTGCTCTGCACGCGAGTGCACCTACTTTTGATAGATGCGGCAGCTCATCATAGGGAAAGATTTCAATCGCGCCCTTAAATAAAAATGAGTCAGAAGAATTAAAAGACTCTTCTTCTGATGATTCTGGTGTTTCTGTTTCTTCAGCCATAGAATATTGTGCCGCCTACTGCCGCAAAGGGATGATTTCTTTCATTTCCACTATTTTATAATGAAATGAATGACTTGTAAAACAGATATATCAAAGACGCACGCTATAGTGCGCTATTTAGGTTGGAAAGGATCCGTCACAAGAATGGTGTCGTCACGCTCCGGGCTTGTAGAAAGCATAGCAACAGGCGCCCCGATCAACTCTTCAATACGGCGCACATATTTAATAGCTTGTGCAGGTAAATCTATCCAGCTACGCGCACCATACGTTGTTTCCGACCACCCTTCTATCGTTTCATAGATAGGCTTTACACGGGCTTGCTCTGCTTGGCCGGCTGGGTAGTAATCGATTATTTCGCCGTCCAGTTCGTAAGATACACAAATTTTCAACTCATCCATGCCGTCCAAGACATCAAGTTTTGTCAAAGAGATACCATCGATACCTGAAAGCATCATGGCTTGACGCACCATCACAGCATCAAACCAACCACAACGACGTTTACGTCCTGTTGTTGTACCAAACTCATGTCCTTTAACGCCTAAATGCTCGCCCACTTCGTTTTCTTGTTCAGTTGGGAATGGGCCTGAACCCACGCGCGTTGTGTAGGCCTTTGTAATACCAAGTACATATTGCACTGATTTTGCACCCATACCTGAGCCGGTCGCGGCTTGTGAGGCTACGATATTTGATGATGTGACAAATGGGTACGTGCCATGATCAACATCCAGCATGATCCCTTGCGCGCCCTCAAACAAAATGCGCTTACCTTCTTTTTGCTTTTGATCTAACACGCGCCATACTGGCTGTGCAAATGACAAAATCGTCTCTGATACCTCTTCTAACTTCTCCATTATTGACTCTGGAGAAATTTGTTCAGCATCCAAACCTTTAAGAAGAGCATTGTGATGCGCCATCACAGCTTCAAGTTTTTCTTTTAACAATGCTTTATCACGTAAATCACATACGCGTATACCTCGGCGGGCAATTTTGTCTTCGTAACATGGCCCTATACCGCGTTTTGTAGTACCGATCTTACCTTTCCCACGGGCTGCTTCCAATGCCGCATCCATCGCGGAGTGTGCCGGTAAAATTAAATGCGCGTTGTCCGCAATGATGAGATTTTCAGGTGTAATATCTACGCCCTGCTCTTTTACAGCCGCAATTTCTTTTAGTAATGCCCATGGGTCAATAACCACACCGTTTCCAATTACTGACAATTTATTAGGACGAACAATACCCGATGGAAGAAGGTGAAGCTTATAAACTTTTCCATCAATCACAAGTGTGTGGCCTGCATTGTGCCCGCCTTGAAAGCGCACAACAACATCTGCTCGAGATGACAACCAATCAACAATTTTACCTTTACCCTCGTCACCCCATTGAGAGCCAACAACTGCTACATTTGCCATGATTATGTCCTATCTATATTTATTTATATAAAGTATTGCCTAAGTCTTACGACGCTTTTGATAATTTTTCTATTGTTTCACATACATCATTCACAATAGATTCTACAAATGTTTGATCCTCACCTTCTGCCATCACACGGATAACAGGTTCCGTACCAGACAAACGAACCAACATACGCCCTGACGATTCAAGCTTTTGCTTTGCTTGCTCAATCTTGTTTAAAACGTCTTGGTTTTCCATGGGTTTAAACTCACCGTAACGTACGCTTTTTAACACTTGAGGAAGCGGTTTAAAAACATTCAACGCCTCGCTAGCCTTAGCTCCAGATTCTTTCAAGGCATAAAGCACCTGAAGTGCGGCTAATATACCGTCTCCTGTGGTGCCAAAATCTGACAAGACAAGGTGACCGGATTGCTCGCCGCCTAGATTATAGTCATTTGCGCGCATTTCTTCTACGACATGACGGTCACCCACGGCTGTGCGTACAAGTGTTATATCGCGTTCTCCTAAAAACTTTTCCAGTCCCAAATTAGACATGACAGTGGCAACAACAGCCTTGTTTTTCAAAGTCCCGTTTTTTTGTCCCTGTATCGCAAGCATTGCCATGATCTGATCACCATCAATGCGTTTGCCTGTCTCGTCCACTACAATTAACCTGTCAGCATCACCATCGAGCGCAATACCAATATCATAGCCATTTTCAACAACAGCCTCTTGAAGGCTTTGTGTTGCCGTTGCACCACATTTTTCGTTGATATTACGGCCATTGGGTTTGTTACCAATAGCCAGCACTTCGGCCTCTAACTCCCACAGAATTTGCGGAGCGGCCTTGTATGCCGCACCATTTGCGCAATCCACAACAACTTTTAGGCCCTCAAGTGTCTTACCACGTGGAAATGATCGCTTGATATATTCAATATAGCGCCCTGTTGCATCTTCTAGACGCTTGGCTTGGCCGACGCGGTCTGCTGCCGGCAACATATCATCGGTAATTGGCTGGTCGATTTGCGTCTCGATTTGTGCCTCTAGATCATCTGATAACTTATAGCCATCGGCTCCAAATAATTTAATACCGTTATCTTTGTATGGATTGTGTGAGGCAGAAATCATAACGCCCATATCGGCGCGAAGTGAGCGTGTCAGAATTGCAATTCCGGGTGTTGGAATTGGGCCTACAAAAATGACTTCTAAACCCATTGAGGTAAAACCTGCTGCCATGGCCTGTTCAATCATATATCCTGAAAGTCGCGTGTCCTTGCCGATAACGACACGATTTTGATGATTGCCATTGCGCGTTTTTTTCAAAACAAGCGCCGCAGACATGGCCACTTTCAACGCAATTTCTGCCGTCATAGGAAAGGCGTTGGCTTCGCCTCTAATGCCATCAGTTCCAAAATATTTCTTTGTCATGCTTCACATATATTTTGTTATTAAAAAAGTGTTGTAGCAGAAATATTTGTAAAATCAAACCCATTCAATCTTTGCAATCACGCGCCCTATTATCGTGTCAGGTTGAATGACAAGTGTGTATGCTTCATAGCCAGGCATTTTTGCACTTACCTTCATTGAGGGAGGACTACTTTGTGGGACAAACTCGCATTATCGGACAATCTCGCCCAACCCATCAGATATGAGAAACGCCCCCGAAGGTGACGGTTTTTTAATAGAACAATCGACAAGCACGTATTCACCAGTCTTGAAATCTGGTTTCATCGCATCTTCGGTGATTTTAAAACTTACGATCTGATCCGATGACGCAGATGTTTTTCCTTTCATTAGACTTGCGGGAATCACCCAATCATCTTGTTTTGTTGTGTCGTCTGCGTTCGAATTAGCGCCATCTCTCATACCTGAGTATGCCACCCCCTGTGCAAAAGGTTTAATGACAAACATGTCGTTACTTGGGGCATTTTTTACTGTTGTCGCGTGCCGTCCATCCGTTGGCAAACCAAAGAATTTACGCATCCCAACATACTCGTGAGCCTTGACCTCCCTTGTTCCTGCCAATATTTTACTAATAGCAGGCGTCCCTATTTTCAAGGTTCGTGCAAGGTCTGATTTTTTTTTGTCAGGATAGAGTTTAAACTGAGCTTCGAGCCATTTTTGATCCATGCGCACACTATAATCATTGAAATCAAAAATAATATTTCTAAAATGGAAACATTACACAAACCGTTTCCATAAAAGAAAATTACGCCATGTACACAATTTACTATCCTGACTTTTCAAGTAACTTTAAGTCTATACGAGAGTTTTTATCTCTTTCAATTGTTGATGTTTCAGAAATTTTAAGTATTTCACCCTCAATTGTTAAACGGTACGAAGACGGATCAATGCAACCCAAGGCCGGAGACATTTATAAATTATGTAATAAATATGGCCTAGACTACGACATTTTTTTTGAACAGAAATAATCGCCTCTAAACCTTTATCTCTATTGACTAAGCCTCACCAAACTATACATTGCATTTCATGGAATATGATTTTGATTTATTTGTTATTGGGGCTGGGTCCGGAGGTGTGCGCGCCTCTCGCATCGCAGCAGGATATGGCGTTAAAGTTGGTTTAGCTGAAAAGCAATATTTAGGAGGCACCTGCGTCAACGTTGGCTGTGTTCCTAAAAAATTGATGACGTTTGCGGCCTCTTACGCGCATCATATCGAAGATGCCAAAGGGTTTGGCTGGACAATCGGCCAAAGTCAACACGACTGGAAGGCGTTAATAGATGCCAAGGACGCAGAAATTGAACGTTTGAACGGCATCTATAAAAATATGCTCGCCAATGCTGGCGTTGATTTGATATGGGGAGAGGCCAAGGTCATCGATCCTCATACAGTCGAAGTTAAAGGCAAAAAATATAGCGCCGAGCGCATATTGGTTGCAACTGGCGGCAAGCCAAACACCCCTAACGTTGAGGGAGCCGCGGAACACGCGATCACTTCTGATGATGTATTTTATCTAGAGCAATTGCCGGAACGCATTATCGTAGTTGGCGCAGGATATATTGGGGTTGAGTTTGCAGGAATTTTCAATCGCTTAGGATCAAAAGTCACTCTTGTACACCGCCGTGACGAGCTTTTAAACAAGGGATTTGATAGTGATGTAAACGCGTTTCTTTTAGATGAAATGAGAAAACAAGACATTGATTTCAAACTATCGACTGAAATCACATCTATTGAGAAAAAAGACGGCTTGTTACACGCAACAATGGCCAATGGAGAGATTTTGCTCGCCGATCAAATCCTATACGCCACGGGGCGCGACCCCATTACCAAAGAGATCGGACTGGCTGATATTGGTGTAAAGCTTAACGCGCAAGGCTATGTTCACGTTAATGACCATGACCAAACCAATGTCCCTTCTGTTTTTGCCATCGGAGACATTACAGATCGTGCGCAATTAACACCCGTTGCGATCGGAGAAGGCCATGCCCTTGTTGACCGTCTATACGGTGGAAAGCCTGATCGCCACATATCTTATGATAATATTCCAACGGCTGTATTTTCAAATCCACCTATTGGAACTGTAGGACTTACGGAGGACGCAGCACGCGAAAAATATGGCGATGATATTGATATCTATAGATCAAAATTTGGATCGATGCGTTTTTCATTAGCTGATCGAGACGAAAAAACACTTATGAAGCTTGTTGTCCAACGCAGCACCGACAAAGTTGTTGGCCTTCATATGGTGGGGCAAGATTCTGCCGAAATTGTTCAAGGCTTTGCGGTCGCCCTTATTTCAGGCGCAACAAAGACCGATTTTGACACTACAATTGGCGTTCACCCAACCGCCGCAGAGGAATTTGTCACGATGCGTCAAAAAGTAAACACATGATTGAAGAGTTTATTTCATCATTGCGCGCCATTGACATACTTTTGGTTATGGCCACGGGCCTTGCTTTGTTTGCATTCCAAATTAAAGGACGACGCAAAATGTTGTCCTATAAACTTATTGCTGACATCATCTACGCAACATATTTGTTCTTACTTGGTGGTCTTACAGGCGCTGTGGCCGCAGGTATCGCAACCTTAGGCGGCGCTGCACAAGTCGCAACGCCTCCCCACTTGGCAAAAAAAACCATGCCATACCGCTTTGTGTTTGCCTGTATTTTAAGCGCAATTGGTGCATATTACCTTAGCCGCACCTTAACAGATACCTACCCTCTTTTTGCAGTGGTTATCTCACGTGTAGTTGAGCTATTTGAATCAACATTGATCATCAGAACAGGCTTTTTTGTCGGCGCGGTTCTTTGGCTCATATATAATTATGATAACGGCTTTTATGTTGCCATGATTGGAACATTCCTTATGATTTTATCCATGATTTTTGGATTCATCAGAAACGAACGTTGCTCTCCAAAAGACCCCGTGCCATAGGCTAAATGCTATAAAGTTAAAGGAGCCACATATATGATTCTTACAATGCTAAAATCAAAAATTCATCGTGCCACAGTCACACAATGTGATTTGCACTACGAAGGCTCCATCACGATTGATACCGAATTATTAGATCAATCAGGTATTTTGCCGCATGAACAAGTTGACGTTCTCAATATTAACACGGGCGCGCGCTTTACCACCTATGCTATTGAGGGTGAGAGAGGCTCTGGTATCATTGGAATTAATGGGGCCGCTGCAAGACTTGCGCAGAAAGGCGACCTCGTCATTGTTTGTGCCTACGCGCAGATGAGCGATGGCGAAGCACAGGACTTTGCCCCTACTGTCCTTTTGATGGATGACCACAACAAAGTTAAAAGTTAAGAGCTAAGATTGCCGCCACATCCGCGATCTGCACACGCAGCCCCATGATGGCATCATCATTTGCTTCCACACCTGTAACCCCCTGTTCTGCATAATATTTTTTGCTATAATATTATAAATCAGATACCATCAACATCGTAAATTATTACATGTAACCACTTAAAGGAGTAAAGAATGACTTTTTTGAATAAAACTATTGGTGTAATGGCTGTAGCAGCAATTAGTGCGTATGCTAGCATCGCTCAGGCTCAAAATAGCGCAAATGGATCTCAAGATATTCAGCCTCAATTAAAAGAGTTTTACAAAGTGAGTTATAGCTCAGATACGCTCAAAGCATGTAAAAGAAAAGAGCGCAAAAAAGTAAAACATCAAATAGACGACAATGTACTTTTAAACAATCACTCTTGTGTAAATGGCACGTGCGAATTTTATAAAGAGTCAAAAAGCGTTCAAACAAATGAATATTACTTTTTGGCAAAAGATGCGCGTGACAAATGCACATTGAACAAAGTTGCTAACTCTGATTTGAAAAAGGAAAGCTTTTATCTCGCTGAAATTAATATGACTGCGGACTATATCAATAAAAATAACATTGATATGAAGCAAATAAGCTCAAGAGATACGAAGGCAGGCGGCCACATAGAAAGTAATGGCACAATAAATGGTTCAGCTAACCTTACGATCCGCTATCCTTCAAAAGTAAAAAATGATGTTGTTACAATTTCTGGTGTTGAAATCCCCTTGAGCTATTAAGCAAACCACTCATTACCACGACGATTGTAGATAGTTACATGAAGGGGCGCACAGCCTTTTAGTAGCAGCCCCTTCATTTCAAAAAAACTAAGGAAATGTATCCCTCAATATACCCTAACAGATATCCATAACTCTATATCGGCACAGTTTCTTTTGCCTGAAAAAAAATTTACATCACCTTTTCACTGAGTACCTTATCTATGGCTTGAAGATAACGTGAGTATTCTATTACAATAAGATGGCTCAATTAGTAAAAGAGTTTTCGAATGCTAATGAACTAAGAATTTGCGCGTCTTCATTAATGATAACCGAACACGCATAGTCTGTATCAACTCCAAATGGCTTAACATTTGACGGCATTACAACTAATAAATCCTCTACGCCATTGTGATATTTTGCAACTGATGCGAAAAGAAAAGCTCGCCCCTCATCGCTTTGAACTAAACCTTCACAAGCATCAGCGACTGCTCTACTTTTGCTGTTTTCATCATGTTGATACTTAGCTTCTGCGAGAGCAACCACAGATCCAGCAAAAACAGCATACAAACCCAGCTTTTTCCAACTACTCATAATCTCATTCCCTGCTTTAAACACATGTATTCATATACATAACACCCGTTTTAACTTAAAAGCAATGATTTATCGTCTAGCAACCACCCAAAATTTCGCTTAGCTTAGGACTAATCAACCTTCTCAGACCATTACGACATAACCGTATTTAACAGGTAAAAGGATTTCTTAGTACTGGAAATCCTTAAAAACACTATACTCGCTTAACATCACAAACTTCAAGTAAGGTGACCTTGTTATCATTTGTGCCTACGCGCAGATGAGCGATGGCGAAGCACAGGACTTTGCCCCTACTGTCCTTTTGATGGATGACCACAACAAAGTTAAAAGTTAAGAGCTAAGATTGCCGCCACATCCGCGATCTGCACACGCAGCCCCA
>DDIM01000022.1:42534-47872 GCA_002338525.1 Micavibrio sp. UBA1850
TTTGTGCCTACGCGCAGATGAGCGATGGCGAAGCACAGGACTTTGCCCCTACTGTCCTTTTGATGGATGACCACAACAAAGTTAAAAGTTAAGAGCTAAGATTGCCGCCACATCCGCGATCTGCACACGCAGCCCCACCTAGGCTTGGGCCGCCTTATGCGCCTTCCATTTTCGGCGCGTTAGCGCGATGCGCTGAATGCGTCCAGTGCTGAGCATATACGCTATAGCCACCCCCTCAAAGCCTACAAAAATAAGCCGTCTTAGGAATAAGTTTTTAAAAAAGAACATCAGTGGGTCGTATAGATATTGCAACAATGACGGGCGACGTCCCTTTTCAAACCAATCTTGTGCTTGTAGTTGACTATAGGTGTTAATTTTTGCCTGTAGATGTGCAAATGATTTGAGGGAAATATGTGCAACATGCCCGCTCAACACTTTTGTTTTACCACGATTAAACACAACTAGCTTGTCATGCACGGCGCTGTCTTTAAATCCTGCGCGTTTACGATCATATAAACGAGGCGTTATGTTTACAGGGCATAGAGGCCTTGGTTTTTTTGACTTTGAAAGATGGCTGACGTGACATATACGAAGAGAATACGCACCCGCTCGCTTTTCCTCTGCCATATCAAACACGCGACGAATTGATTTTTTTACATTTTTACTAAGAATTTCATCAGCATCAAGATTAAGCACCCAGTCATATTTGCATATGTTTTGCCCATAAACCTTCTGGGCGCCAAACCCCTCCCAGTCTTTGTGGTATACGCGGTCCGTATATTGTTTGACGAGATCAAGTGTACCATCTGTGCTGCCGCTATCAACGATGACAATGTCGTTTGTAAGGTCTTTAATGCTTTCAAGCACAAGACCTATCCGCTCTACCTCATTTTGGCAGATGATAAAAACAGAAAGAGGTAAAGTGTTCATCGATAGATCGTTACTCTTGCGAGCCTACATCTTGGAAGACACCTGATGAAGGATACGTATTTAGCTCAAACTCACGGGCAAGCATATGCACAAGAAGATCCTCTGAGGCTTCGCCATCAACGCTTAGACCATTTGTTTGTTGGTACGTGCGCACAGCATCTGTCGTCACAGGCCCCACAATACCATCTGCTGGCCCAGGATACATTCCTAGGTTAATGAGCTGGTCTTGGATTTGTGCGACGATAACGGCATCATCATTTGTTGACGTGGTTGTGTTTGCTTGTGTTGCAGCAGCATCAGTTTGCGTCTGCTCGCTTGCCGCAGGGGCTTGCGAGTATATTGTTTGTGATGATGTCGGCTCGTTTGCAGAGCGTGAAGACGCTGATGGCCTTTTACCGCCCAGCAAAATATTTACATTCGGTTTTAATACTGCAATGCGACTGATAAGCGCATCAACATCTGATGGGTTTAACTCTAGCTCCTTTGCCAAGCTCTCAAGCGCTTGACGCCCTTCTAGACTTCCCTTGCTGGAGGCAACCTTATACCAAAACAACGCCTCATCTGGCTGTTGCTTGCCTAACAACCCGTTTTCATAAATTAAACCAAGGTTATATGAGGCCTCCATAACATCATTTGTGGCAGCTTCTTCAAAATAATGCGCGGCCTTGGCAACATTTTGCTTAACACCAACGCCTTCAATATAAGCGATACCTAAGTTGTATTGTGCCTCAGGATGGCCAAGGCTAGCCGCTGCTTTATACAGCTCAATCGCGTAAGCATCACTTTTTTCAACCCCCAAGCCCTGTTGGTACAAAACGCCCAAATTGTAACGTGCGTTTGCAACGCCGTTAACGGCGGCTTGTTCAAACCACTGTGCTGCCTTTTCGTAATTTGTTGTAACGCCACCGTGACCTGCTGCATATATCGCCGCTAAATCATGTTGTGCCGCTGGATTACCAGCCAACGCCTCGTCTTCAACAGTTTTAACTTGAGCAGATAACGCGTTATCACGCCCGATTATCGTTTCAAGATCACCTGTCTCAACTTGCCCTGTCATAAAGCTAATGGCACTGCGCTCATCGGCTTTTACAAGATCGCTTACTTTTGTTTGATTTACGCGCGCAACAGTTTCAGGTGTGGCTGTTTCCAAATCCTGAACACTTGTCAGGACAGGCGCATCATTAACTGGGTTGTTGCCCGTTTGCGAATTGCTCGCCTGGGCTTGCGTGCGCATGCCTGGCTCTATTGCGTTCATTTGTGGCGCTAACGCTGTCATATCAAGACCATCCAATGCGTCGCTTGACGTTGCGCGTGCCGGTACGCGTGACTGCGCGCTTGGCGTTGATGTTGATAATTGCGTTATTTTTGAAACATCAAAAAATGAAGACGAATTATTTTGTTGCTGCACAGCAATCGCTGATACAACACCAATAATGGCGAGTACTGACGCTGCCGTTGCATAATATCCTAACCGCGTCTTACGTTGCTTTCGCTCATCGATTTTAAAAGGATGGATATCATTTGATATAGAGGCTGTGGCTGTTGTGTTTAAGTTTACAGCACTCTTTTTATTTGTTTGTGGTTTTGACGGCTTAACAACTCCGCCCAGTAGTGGATCCGCATCTGCTGGCGCTTCTGGTTTTTGTGCATCAAGCTTTGATGAGAAACGGTCATCCAGCGTGCTTGATTGTGGCAGGCTAGTTTTATTGGCTGTTGCCTGATCGGTCAAAAGAACGAGAGCTTTGGCGCGCAATGTGTCTTGCGTGTGCTTCAACTCATCCTCTAATGTTTCCATTTTCTTAAGCAGTCTTGTTTTATTTTCAACCGCTGTATCAACGCGACGCGTTAGACGTTTTTGTTCAGACAAAACATCATCAAAGCGCAACGCCATTGAACCAGATGCTGTTTCAACCGTCTCAACGCGAGATGACATCTCGATTTGCAAAGCTTTTGTTTGCTCAATTTGGGTATGCAGCGCACGTTGATTGTCTTCCATCACGCGCTTCCATTTTTCAACCTGAGGATCAGCCTTCCCCATCTTTTCTTTTTGATGATCAATCAAAGACTGTAGAGAGTCCATTTCCTTCCATAGGCGTTCGCGTTCCAACTCATCACGCTTGAGACGCTGATTAAACTCTTTTAAAAGCTCCATAATTTGCTGGATGCCTGATTTACTAACGGCCTGTTTGCTTTGTGCTGTCACGCCAGAAGCATTTGTTGAAGTATTGGCTGACATATTATTAGCGGGGCGTTTTACCATGCGCGTTTGAGCCTCGCGCGTGCGAGATGTGCGTTCAGCCGCCTCACGTTCGTCACGGTCTGCAAGCAAACGGTTAAACGGTCTGTCTGCATTTGGCTGATTATTTGATGCAGAAACTCTTACACGGTCTTTATTATTTCGAGATGTGTTTGGCATATTTTTATTCTTCCCTAAGCTCATTCACTGATATGCGCCCATGGGGGCATTGCAAATAAACAATTTATATAAACGTGATGACGTTCAACTCTCCAGTTGCAACAGTAGCGAACTCGGAGTCATTTTGTAAAATACTTATGGAATTAAAAATGGTTTTGTCCACAGACTTTCATATAAATGTGCATAATCTTGAAAACTCTATAAAAACAATAAGCAAACCGCGTCCTTTGTTTATTTTCTTGACACCCAGATGAGAAGCTGTCATGTTCCCGCCACACGCAGAGATGTGGATAACCTTATACCCTCTGTGATGGAGCTTTTAGTAAAGTACCTCGAATGCATGCGAAACTCATGCATCTTTCCTGAAAAGTTCACATTAAATAAGTGATGATATTTGTACGTCATCAAATGCGCTTTTTGACAATGGTGTCTGGCGTGAACGTGTCTGTTTCAGAGAAAGGAACACTATGACTCTATCTACAGCAAAAGACTTCAAAAGTCTTGACCTACACCCCGTTTTAACAAAATCCTTAGACGCAATGGGCTATGACAAGCCTACCCCTATTCAAGCCGAAGCCATTCCATTGGCGCTTAAAGGCCTTGATATTATGGGCTCTGCTCAAACAGGGACAGGTAAAACAGCTGCTTTTTCTATTCCTCTTATTCAAAAACTATTAACTGACCCTTCAGGTTCTGCGCTTGTGATGACGCCAACGCGTGAACTTGGTAAGCAGATCATGGATATCATGCATCAGCTCATTGGCCGTGACAGCGGTATCAAAACAGCCTTTATCATTGGTGGTGAGCCAATGGGTAAACAGTTTGCTCAACTCCGTCGTAACCCTCGCTTAATCGTTGGGACGCCAGGCCGTATTAATGACCATTTGGAGCGTGGAACACTTGACCTTGAAGACACTAAGTTTCTAGTGCTTGATGAAACTGACCGTATGCTAGACATGGGCTTTAGCATTCAGCTTGACCGTATTGCGCAGTATTTGCCCGATGAACGTCAGACAATGATGTTTTCTGCAACTTTGCCAAAAAACATTCAGTCGCTCTCTCAAAAATATTTGAACAACCCACAGCGCGTGGAAACAGGCGGAAACAACGTTCCTGTGGATCGCATCCAACAAGATGTGGTGCATGTTAATGATGATCGCAAATATGAAGAGCTTGTTGACCAGCTCTCTCAACGCGAGGGTTCAGTGATTATCTTTGTGAAAACAAAGTTTGCCACAGAACGTCTTGCCAAACGTCTTGAAAAAGAACAAGAGCATGAGTTTAGAGCCGACGCCATACACGGCGACTTGAAACAAGCGCGTCGTTCTCGTGTGATTAAAAACTTCCGCGATGAAAAATTCCGCATCTTGGTTGCAACAGATGTAGTTGCCCGTGGGTTGGATATTCCACACATCGAACATGTTGTGAACTACGACCTTCCACAAGTCCCAGAAGACTACGTTCACCGTATTGGTCGTACAGCCCGTGCCGGTGCAAAAGGCTCAGCATTATGTTTGATTGCCCCTCAGGACCGTCGTAAATGGCGCGCGATCGAACAACTCATTGATCCTAACGCTTCTTCATCTGAGGGCGAGCAACGTTCAAATGGACGAGGCAAAGCACGCGTTGAAGGTGCCTTTGGTCGTAAGAAATTTGGCCAAAAGAAGCCGTTTAAAAGCGGCAAGCCAAGAAGAGAAAATGGTCGCGATGGTGAAAGCTTTGGCGATAAGAAAAAGTCTTTTGGTGACCGTCCGCGTCGCAACAATGACGATAAGCGCAGCAACAGCTTTGGTGATAAGAAAAAATCATTTGGCGACCGTCCAAACCGTTCAGAAGACAGCCGTAGAAGCGACAAGCCATTCCGTTCAGACAAGCCCCGTCGCAACAATGATGAAAACCGCGGCAAAAGCTTTGGTGATAAGAAAAAATCATATGGCGAGCGTCCTAACCGCTCAGAAGAAGGACGCAGAAGCGACAAGCCATTCCGTTCAG
>DDIM01000022.1:48075-67909 GCA_002338525.1 Micavibrio sp. UBA1850
ACAAGCCATTCCGTTCAGACAAGCCACGTCGCAACAATGATGAAAACCGCGGCAAAAGCTTTGGTGATAAGAAAAAATCTTTTGGCGAGCGTCCTAACCGTTCAGACAAGCCGAAACGCGATGGCGCGTTTAAAGGCAAAAAGACATACGGCGAAAAATCAGGCAATAAGTCTGGTGGTAAAGAGTTTGGTGGCTACAGAAAACGCAAAGCCGCCTAATCGCGCCCCTACATTTAATTTAAAAAGCCCAGCTGCTCAGCTGGGTTTTTTTGTTTTTATCGCGCCGCGTTTATATTGATTTTATTCTGTTCAATGCATAAAATGTGCTTGTTCGTGGAAAACGACTTTAATAAACGTAACTAAAGTCATGACACAAAAAAATTATACCGTATAAATTTGGTTAATTAAGCGTTTTAGTTGAATGTCTTATCTAGGCATTGGTAAAACTTAGCAGTCAAAAACATTAGATAAGATTATGGCTATAAAACCATTACCTAAATTACCCATTGTCAGAAACAACTATGTTTCGCAAGAACTAGTGGATGAAATTACTGATTGGCTCGAAGAAAATAAGCCCGAATCCATTGAGCTAATGTTCTATGAGGAAACAGTGGATCGCATTAGTCTATACCATAGTAATATTGATGATAATATCATCGCACCAATTGCTCAAATTCCAAAATATAAAAGTGCCCTAGATCACCCTTTGAAATGGGTTGATTTGTGCTATGAACTTTCACGTCGCTTTAGAGTAGCCGCCGACCTCAAGGAAGTTCCTGTCATGGGTTCTCCTCTAGTTTCCTCCGTCAATGATGAATATCCGGAACTTCCCAATACTCCTATTATGCAAGGATCTATTCACAATGGCTTCACTCAAGAGAACGTAGAAGAAATACTATCGAAATCTTATGAGGAAAGCCCTGAAATTTGGTTTAACTATTCAGAGGCACAACGACGTAACATGGTGATCGGTATGATTAGTGCTGCGATGTATATGAACTTTAAAGATCTTATTGAAGAATCTGGTTTAGACGTAAAACCAGGAGCAGCATCTTCTTTAAGAAATGAAGCTGGAAAACGTCTGTTTAAGCTTTGTGAGATTACCGATACAGAACTCAAAATTATGATTTTACCTGAAATTAATTTAACTCACCATTAGGAAGGAAAATGATCAAAACAAGAAAACTAAAACCATTTCCTGAGTTGCCCCAAACAAAGATTCAAGAAAAAAATATAAAAAACGGGTTTTCACAGGAGGCAATAGATTATGTTCTAGCAGAGTCCTATCTTCAACGTCCCGATGTTTGGTTTGCCTACAGCGAGTCTATCAGGTCAAATAGGAAATTTTGAAATGGATAAGGTTATCCAGCCACACAATTTAAAATAAGGAGAACGCCATGCCGGATAAACCAATATTTTTTATCGATAATGACTTTGTAAGTGATCTATTTGGAAGAACTAGTTTTGATGCCGAAAGTGGTTCTCAAGCTCTCACTGATTTGTTAAATGATTATGATATACGTCTTACAAGCACCGTTTTAAAACAGATCAATCAAGCCGAAACGCGATGGTGCGTTAAGTGCCTTAACCATATAATATAAGAGAGATAAGAAATGTCCGATGTTACCCTCTACGGTATTAAAGCATGCGATACGATGAAAAAAGCGTTTAACTGGCTTGACGATCATAAAATTGATTATGTTTTTCATGACTATAAAAAACAAGGGATCGACACAGATGCGCTAAGGCTTGCCATTGCGCAACATGGCTGGGACACGGCGATTAACCGTCGCGGAACAACATGGCGTAAATTGCCTGAGGATGTTAAAAACGCCATGGATGAAAGCAAAGCCATAGACATTGCCGTTCAAAACCCTTCAATCGTAAAAAGGCCCCTCCTTGTTGTCCAAGGCGAAAGTCACCTTGGATTTAAAGAAGAGGCCTATAAAGAAATATTCAAGCGGTAAAGCAGGCTTTTTAGGCTGCTTTTGCGTCCAAATCATCAACAAGTGATTGAACTGCACTCACTGAGTTATCAAACATGGCTTGCTCGTCGGCGTTCAATTCAATCTCAACGATTTTTTCAACACCATCCTTACCAATGACTACAGGCACACCGATGTAAAGACCGTCGATACCATATTGACCCGTAAGTTTTGCAGCACATGGTAGAACGCGTTTTTTGTCTTTCAGGTAGCTTTCAGCCATCGCAATCGCACTTGAGGCTGGTGCATAGTATGCAGAACCTGTTTTGAGTAGAGCCACAATCTCTCCACCCCCCTTACGCGTGCGATCAACGATTGCATCAATTTTGTCTTGTGTCGTCCACCCCATTTTCACAAGGTCAGGCAATGGAATACCCGCAACCGTTGAATAACGTGTCAAAGGCACCATCGTGTCACCATGACCGCCAAGAACAAATGCCGTTACATCTTCAACAGAGACTTTAAATTCATCTGCCAAGAAATGACGAAAACGGGCGCTGTCCAAAACGCCTGCCATACCAACGACTTTTTTAGGGTCAAATCCTGTAGCACGCTGCATAACCTCAACCATCACATCAAGAGGGTTAGTGATCACAATAACGAACGCCTCTGGTGCATATTTTTTGATATTTTCGCCAACAGTGTTGATGATGCCAGTATTAATGCCAATCAGATCATCACGGCTCATACCAGGTTTACGCGGAATACCGGCTGTGACGATAATCACATCTGACCCTTCGATTGCGTCATAATCATTACTTCCAAGATATGTTGCATCAAACCCTTCAACAGGTGCAGATTCTGCAAGGTCCAAGCCTTTTCCTTGTGGGATGCCTTCCGCAATATCAACCATTGCAATATCGCCCAGCTCTTTTAATCCTGCAAGATGAGCGAGTGTTCCGCCAATCATACCTGCGCCAATGAGACCAATTTTTGCTCGTGCCATTTTTATATGTCCTTTGTTTAAATTTCTACATGAAAAAGGGTAGCACGCGCAGACATTCTGGCAAGGTTTTTTAACACACCTCCCCTGCCTGACGTTAATCAATACCAAGTAATTCTAATTGCCACTGAATATCTTTTTGGCTCATGGGGTATTCAGTCCCACCCCTTGGATAGATTATGTTTTGTGCCTGCACTTGCATAACATTTTGTTGTAGCGAAAGGGCTGATCGCATTGAAAAGCCGCCTTTCCAACATACGGCAACGATAGATTTTGGGGAATTGTGGCCTACAATTTTTTCCATCTCATCAAACGCAACACCCGTTTTTGCCGCAAGAATACCGACAATATCAACCTTATCACCGCGTAATATGGCATCATTTAGCATCTCGTCTATATTATCACCTTCATATGTTCCCGGTGTCTTATCTAATGTACGAGCATATGCGCGTTGCGGAGAGGGTTTTTGTTCGATTTCAGGCTTGTCGCTGTCATTTCCTTCTGGCGCGCGATCGACAAACTCAATATCTTCAACAAATTCATTTTCCAGACGCAAATCAAATGCGCTTGTAATATTTTTGATAGTTTGCGCATCAAAATCAGTGCGTCGAATAAGCGTTTCGCGCACTGTGTGTTGTACATATTTTGCAAGATCGATGGCCAAATGGGGCGGTAACTCCTTACGCTTGGCTATTGGCTTTTGCCATTCGGGGATATGCTGCGCTTTGTCGACAATCTTTCGTAATGTCGCATCTCGAATGTCAGCGCTTTCATTTTCAATGAGTATATGCCCTGCATCAATATCTTCATGCTCGATAATTATATCGGATATGTCAGCGCTTAAATGCGCACGCCCTGCAATGGCATCCCTGACCCACCCCTCAGGATGATCAGACAAGATATCAGCCAAATCTTCATCGGGTAATGATATACAATAGCGCAATATGGGCTCAGAAACCTGCCGCTCAATATCTTTAGCCAATGTAACAATGACGCCGCGCGGGGCTTTCGAATAGTTTTGTAGTGCCTCAGACAGTCTTTGGCGTATCTGGATCACCTCGTCTAATGCCAACACGCCTAAGGCCTGCACGGCATAAGCATATGCCTGACTTTGCGCATCATCTTCTATTTCTGGCCATAGATTAAGCAACCGATCAGCTAACGCCATACGAATATCGACCTCAGGATCACGGACTAAAGAACTTGCCGCCTGAATCGGTGTTGCCATATTGGCAATGACCGCGCGCCTGACGGCGGGATCTGCATCATTATCAGCTAAATAGTACAAAATTTCAGGATTGGTTTTCTTGCTCTTTGCAAGTTTTAGGCGCTCATGAATGTCACCTGATTGCGCAATGTCCTTTTGCGCATCATAGGGCTTACCCTTGAACAAAGATGATAGTTTTTCAAACATGCGCTAAATCTTACTTGGATTTATATAACACGCAAGCCTTAGATCAATTTGAGTTACTTTAAGCCCTCTAAATAAGTTTGGCTTTGCATCTCTATGAGGCGACTTACAGTGCGGTCAAACTCGAAGGCATGGTCATGACCTGCATAAATCTGGTCTGCAGGTGTTTGCGCACTCATAACCACAAGGGTTTTAGCGTCATATAAAATATCAATGAATGTCATGAAGCGTTTGGCTTCGTTTCGTTGTTCAGGACTAAGCTTTAGGATGCCTGTGACAATCACGACAGAAAATTCTTCTGCGAGCGCGAGATAGTCTTGTGCTCCAAGGGCGCGCATACACATATCCGAAAAACTAACCACAGCAACGGCACCATATGTCTCCTCAAGGACAATCTCTCGTCCTTTGACGTTCAACGTTGTCGTTGTTTTTTGTTTGTCGCCTACCAGCTGATTTTTTACGTCTGCAATTTTTCTTTGTGTTGCGCTATTGAGGGGAGAGAAATAAACATCACGCCCCTTCATGATTTGCTTTCTGTAATCAACATCACCATCAAGTTCCACCACCTGCATTGTTTGCTCAATAAGCTTGATAAATGGGATTATGCGATCACGTTGCAACCCTCCCTCATATAGGTTTTGCGGTATCCAGTTACTGGTCATCACAACATACACGCCTTGATCAAAAAGCGCCGTAAACAAGCGCGACAAAATCATTGCGTCTGCGACGTCTGTAATGTGAAATTCGTCAAAACAAATGAGCTTAACCTCACTTGATATCTTTTTAATATACTCAGGAACGGCTTGATCGACGCCCCCCTTTGATGTTTCGCTTTGGCGCGCGTTATGCAAAAACTCATGCACATCTTTCATAAAGGCGTGAAAATGAACGCGCATTTTAGGGTAGTCTTTTGGCAACCCCTCATAGAACGCATCCATAAGCATTGTTTTCCCACGCCCGACATCACCAAATAAGTAAACGCCTTGTGTTTCATCTTTATTTTTTGAGCCAAACGGCAGAAATTGCGCCCAAACGCTCTTTTTATCTTCACTCACAACATGACTTGCAAGTTCACTTAAAGCTTTAAGCGCGCGTGTCTGGCCTTCATCGAGAACAATTTCTTGTCTAGCTAAAGTCGCGCGTATCGCGTTTTCTATTTTTGAACCCATCGCACCAATATGATTGCAATTTCGTATAAGATCAAAATAGGAATGGCTAAGAAAATCTGACTAATAACGTCAGGGGGCGTAATAAACGCGGCAATCAAGAATGCAAGAATGACAACATAGCGGCGTTTTCTAGCAAGCCCTTGCGCAGTAACCACACCAACGCGGCCTAATAATGTCAAAAGGACAGGTAGCTGGAAACACAATCCGAAGGCAAAAATCAACATCATGATAAGATCAAGATATTCTGATACACGCGCCTCAAGCTGTATGGGCATGACAGTATCCATTCCTGCGCTTTGAAAGCTCAGGAAAAACGGCAAAGCCATAGGAAGCAAACCATAATAAACGGTTGCACCACCACAAAAGAACAATACAGGTATCGCGCACAAGAAAGGCACAAGCGCATGCTTTTCACCCTTGTATAAACCTGGCGCGAGAAACAACCACATCTGAACGGCAAAAATCGGGAACGTTACAAAAACACCCGTGAAAAATGCAACTTTAAGATATGTAAAAAAGGCTTCTGTTAAGCCCGTATATATAAGACGCCCTGTTCCTCCCGCGCCCATGGCGTCAGCGAGGGGCGTCACTAAAAATCCATAAATGGGCTCGACATAGATATATGCCAAGGCCATGGCGAAGAACATAGCTGAAAACACCCAAAGCAAACGGGCGCGAAGCTCTAGAAAATGGTCATGAAGAGGTTGTGTAACGTTGTCCGTTTGTTTATTGGGATCAGGAGCAGATACTTTGAGCGTCATTATTCATTGCCCTCTTTTTTGTCGGCACGAAGATCACGAAGGAAGCTAAGCTCTTGCTCAACATAGTCCTCGTCTTCTTCCATGTCAGGGTCGTAATAGTCTTCATCTCCGTCATTTTCAAAACGATCATCTACGTTATGGAACGGTTCTTTTTCTATATCCGCTTCTATATCCGCAAACGGAGACTCCTCGGCCTCTTGTTCGTATATTGGCGCGGGTTGTTGATAGCGTTTGTTAGGATCGCGCAGCTCGGCTTGCTGCATAAAATCATCAAATTGATTTGATAGGGCAAAGCGCATATATTGCAAACGCCTCACAATTTTACCTATTTGATACATCATCGCGGGAATGTCCTTTGGTCCCAAAACCAAAACACCTATAATCACGATCGTCAAAAGTTCTATCCAGCTAAAGTCTAGCATCGATGGTTTTTACCCTTATCACTACTTCTTTGATGTTTTACTTTTTGAAGTTTTATCATCTAAATCATCAGCGGACTCATCGGCACTATCTTCGTCACGCATGCCTCTTTTAAAGCTTTTGATGCCTTCGGCAAGATCGCCCATGACACGGGGTAGCCTGCCTGCTCCAAACAGTAGCAAAACTAAAATAACTACAATTGCAATTTGCCAAATACTTGGGGACATGAATTACCCCTCCTCTGCGCTTTGTTTTTCTACGTCAAATTCTTGATCATCTTCAGAATCATTATCCTCTAATTCTTCTGTTTGATCAAATAGATCTGGTATTGTTTCTATCGCAGGACGGCGATCAAGTAAACCAGAAGCTTTTAATTCATCAAGACCAGGAAGGTCTGTAAGGGCCTCGAGGCCAAAATGGTCCAAGAAATGATTCGTTGTA
This sequence comes from Micavibrio sp. UBA1850, assembly GCA_002338525.1. Classification (GTDB taxonomy): domain Bacteria; phylum Pseudomonadota; class Alphaproteobacteria; order Micavibrionales; family Micavibrionaceae; genus UBA1850. The sequence goes on from DDIM01000022.1 coordinate 55,205, forward strand.
ACCCATGTCAGCGGCCGCCCGGGTGTTTCGCGTCTACGCCCCGGCTTGATCCAGTTTTGCTCTAGCAAAATATCAAGCGTTCCTTTGTTGGTTGACACACCACGAATGTTTTCAATTTCTGCACGCGTCACAGGCTGATGATAGGCAATAATGGATAGCGTTTCCATACTTGCCTTTGACAGTTTCTTTTCTTCATTACGCTCAAGCACGATAAGATCCGATAAATCTTGCGCCGTGCGAAACGCCCACGCACCACCAATTTCCACAAGCTCAACACCACGATCGCTGTAATCATCTTGCAGCGATTGCAACAAAGCCCCCAAATCGGCAGACTCAGGCAGACGCTCGCGCATTAAAGCAGGCGTTAACGGCTCGGCGGTTGCAAAAAGAAGAGCCTCAAGAACGCGTTTTTGTGTTTTTGTATCCATTGTCTTTTCGTCCTAACGTATTTCTTCGCGCGTGGCAGAGCGCATGTATATAGGGCGGAACAAACCGTCTTGACGCACGTCAGCTTGCCCCTGCTTAACCATCTCTAGGCCTGCGGTCAAAATTGATGCCAGAGACGAGCGCGTATATAGCGTGCTTTTTAAATGTTCAGGCAAAAAGCTTTCAAGCGTTGCCCACACGCTTTGTGACTTGTTTTGTGCGTTACGCGGTAAGTTTCCTAGCATTTTGGTCAATCGTTCGGATGCTTCATCCATTGACATCAACTCGAACGGCACAGGTGTATATTCACTGAATTCTTTGCGGCGTTGGATTTTTCCATACGCTCCCAAAAGATCAAACAACGACACATCAAACTTTACATCCACGCTTACAGGCAAGGCCTCTGGCATACCGCGTGCAAAGACCTTTTGGCCCAATATATTGCCTTCTAGGAGTTTCTCACCAGCCTTTTGCATGGCGCTGAGGCGTTGCAATTGGAATTGCAAGGCTTCGGCCATTTCCTCACCGCTTAACTCCTCACTGTCTGACTCATCTACTGGTAAAAGCAAGCGTGATTTCAAATATGTAAGCCACGCAGCCATCACCAGATACTCTGCTGCAAGCGAGAGCTTAAGCTGTTTGGCGCGCTCAACAAATTCGAGATATTGACGGACAAGCTGTAGAATTGAGACATGGCGCAGATCAACCTTTTGGTTGCGCGCAAGCTCTAGAAGGACCTCGATAGGCCCTTCAAATCCATCAATTTTAAGTAGGAGAATATTGGCTTCATTACGCTCTTCAAGATCAATCCGCGGTGGGTCCTCTTGAAAGTTCTGGTTCAAGCCTTTAATCGCTTCCGTTACGTCGTCGGATTTTTCCATCTGTTACTTTTTTCTAAGCGCTCCATAGCCACATCCGTTAACGGGGGAAGGCCTTGGGCGAGTTGTTCCATTGTTTCATAATGACCCGCGCAGTATAAAACACAATCGCACCCCGCTTCCAGCGCCAATTTGCTTCGATCCACTGCTGATCCATATTGTTTCAAGGCACCCATATCAACGTCATCGCTTACTAAAAAGCCAGAAAAGCCGATATCTTCTCGGATAACACCTTGCAAAACCTTTTGAGACAATGTTGAGGGCAAATCTTCATCAATATCTTTATAATGAATATGAGCTGTCATCCCCCAAACTTTGTCAGCGTACAGCTTAGATATTTCGCGGCACGGCACAAAGTCGGTTTTTGATAACACATCGCGAGAGACACTCACGCAAGGAAGATCGATATGAGAATCACATGTGGCACGACCATGGCCTGGTAAATGCTTTATAAAAGGCGTTAGATCTTTCGACAGGAATGTCTCGATCACAGTTTTTGCCGAGCGGATAATCACATCATTGTCTGACGAGTAAGCACGGTCGCCGATCACATCATGTGTTTCAGGCATGCTAACATCCAACACAGGGGCGCAATCAACATTAATTCCCAAATCAACGAGCTCTTGCGAAAGCTTGTCCATATCCTCGGCAAGCGCCTTTTGATTATCATTATACGTCATAGCCGGTGGATAATCTGTCCAGTGAGGCGGGCGCAAACGCTGAACACGACCGCCTTCTTGGTCAATAAGAATGGGGCAATCCCATCCCACACACTCTTTTAATGATTGAACAAGGGCTATGACTTGAGAGGGGGTATCAACATTGCGGGCAAATAAAATAAACCCGCAAGGATTCGCCCTCTCAAACAAAGCCTTCTCACGATCATTGAGCGTCAAGCCTTCAACGGCAAAGACAGCAGATAAAATATTCATGGAAATATCCTTATCTATTTATTTTACAAGGATACAGCTTCCAGAACGCTTCGCATTGATCGTGGCACAAATATCTTTTGCACTTGCGTCACTAACGCTTCCTGCTTGGACACGGTAATAAACGCCCTTATCACCAAGATCAGCTTTTTGAACACGAAGCGTCAACCCGTCTAGTAGTCCCGGGAAATCCTTTTTCATTTTCGCCCATTGGTCTTGAGCGGCTGATTGTGATTTAAAACTTCCCAATTGCACGTAACGGTTCCCCGCATTCACGGCCTTAGGTGTTGTTGTCACGGGCTGTGTTTGTGTTTGTTTTGCAGGTGTTGGCTTTGCTGCAGGTTTTGTTTCAACTTCTGGTTGTGTCTCAGGCCCTTTTTCAACAGGGTGTATTGTTTTCACCTCTTCGCGATCTAAAACAGAGCGTACATATTCAAGTGTTTCCTCTGGTGTTGTGTCACGCTCCGTCTCGGCGAACTGCCCACGTTCTGGCATCGCTTGATATGCGTCGTCAACATTTTCAGCATCAGCATCGGCCTTTTGTTCCTGAACAGCCTTTGCATGCTCTTCAGCTTTGCGGATCATAGCCTCTCGAACGGCATCAGGATCGTTTAAATCTATTGATTGCTCAAGCAGTTGCTCGCGCTCAATTGGCTCATCTTCGGCTTTTGGCGCCAAAAGATTTTCAACTTGTGGAATAGCTGGCGCATCTTCACGAAGCGCATTAAACACTGTGCTATCACGGTTTGGAATTTCACGCCCCCCAGGATTTTCAGGTGCCACACGCACATTTTCATTACTGGCGCGAATAAGCGGTAGCTGCTCTTCTGATGTCACCTCTGGTGCGCCAATGTAACTAAGCCATATCACAGAGACGAGAACGAGGATGGCTGCCGTCATCAAAATTGCGCCCCAAAAAGAACGACGAGACCAAAATTGCGATTGGTTACTTGATCCTGTTAACACACGGTCAAAGAAACTGTTTGGGTCATCAAAATTATTTGGGTTAGACATGTTTTTCTCCTTTTATAGCGCCTATACATTATGAAATAGAGGTCTAAAAAGCAATGAGCGATCACGATCTCATCACATTTTACCCCCTATCAATTGCTGAAACTTACTTTACATCCCACTTAAGATCATAGAGCTGGCTATGTTCGCGAATAGCGAAGCGATCTGTCATACCCGCAATATAGTCTTTCACGATGCGCGCGCGCACATATTTATCGCTGTCGCCACCGGCATCTGAAATCTTTTCTTGCCATGGGTCTGGTAAGGTTTCGGGCTTGCTCATAAAGGCTTCAAACAACCCCTTTATGATTTGATCGACTTTATAAGAAATTCTGTTCAATGTGTGGTGGCGATACATATTGGCAAACAAAAACTCACGCAGAGCATCGACCTCTTTTTTCATTTCAGGAGAAAAGTCCACACAAGCCGAATTTGCCAAACGCACATCTTCAGGTGTATCTATATTCATATCGTGAATGCGCATACACGTCTCGTCATAAACATCACTGACCATTTCGCCAATCATCTCACGGACAAGCTCTGCGCCCATAAGATCGTCTGGCAAATCGCCAAACTCACTTCTAATTTTTTTGAGCTGACGACCAAGCAAGGGCACATCTTCAATATCTTTTAATGTAAACATACCAGCACGAAGGCCGTCTTCCACATCATGATTATTATACGCAATATCATCAGAAAGCGCTGCGACCTGTGCCTCAAGAGACGCATACGTGTTGAGACGCAGGTCAATTTTCTTTTGAATATCGTAAAGCGTTTCGGATAAATGAAGCCTTTTCCAGTCGGCGCCCATCGCATCCGCATCCTTTTCAATAATCGGGCCGTTATGTTTGGCCACACCTTCCAATGTTTCCCATGTCAGGTTCAACCCTATCCATTTCGGATATTTATGTTCTAAATGCGTTAAAATTCTTAATGACTGATCGTTATGATCGAAGCCGCCATACGGTTTCATGCAATCTTGCAAGGCATATTCTCCTAAATGCGCAAAAGGCGTGTGGCCTAAATCATGCGCCAGCGCTACACCTTCGGCCAAATCTTCATTTACAAACAGTGAACGCGCCAACGTTCTGGCGATCTGTGCAACCTCCAACGAATGTGTCAAACGCGTTCTGTAGTGGTCACCTTCATGATATACGAACACTTGCGTTTTATATTTTAATCTGCGAAATGCGCTTGCATGGATAATACGGTCACGGTCCCGTTGAAAACATGTACGACCTTTGCTTTCCTCCTCCTCATGAATGCGTCCCAACGATATGTCTGGACGGGACGCATAATTGGCCAATGGGAGCGCACAATAATTGTATGCGGGTTTTTCTTTGATTTGGGGTAGTTCCATTATGCGTAATCCTTTATTGGGGTGAGCTATTCATATTGCTAAAGAGTCTATAACGATTTATATATAAAATCTATGGACAACACACAAAAACAAGACGACACACGTGCCCCTTCAGAAGGCTTAGTTATTAAGCCCTCTGCGGTTGAACGCATCAACGTAATCAGAACACAAAAAAACGATTCTGAATTAATGTTACGCATCACCGTAGAGGGTGGCGGATGCTCGGGTTTTCAATATGAGCTGACATGGGACAGCGTGCATAATGACGGCGACAATGTTTTTGCTCAATGCGTAATTATAGACGATGTGTCCCTTTCGTTTCTGAAGGGATCAAGCGTAGAGTTCGTGTCTGGACTAATGGGCGAGGACTTTAAAATTCTTAACCCCAATGCCGTGTCATCATGTGGATGTGGCACATCTTTTTCGATTTAGATATATTGATATATGCAATATCGCGCTGACATTGACGGATTAAGGGCGATTGCAGTTTTATCTGTCGTCTTTTATCACTTTTTTGAACCCCACGGCTTCAATGGCTATATGGGCGTTGATATATTTTTTGTTATTTCAGGCTTTTTGATCACGTCTATTACTCAAAAAGACCTTAATGGAAATAGCTTTTCACTCTTAAATTTTTACGAAAAACGCATTCGGAGGATTCTTCCCGCACTGACCGTCGTCATCTTGTTTTGTGCGGGTGTAGGCATGTGGCTATTTTTCCCAACAGAAGGGATACCGTTTAGTAAAAGCATTATTGCAACATCGCTATTTTCCTCAAACATGCTTTTTTGGTCAGAAGCGGGCTATTTTGACAGCTCGGCTTTTGTAAAACCGCTCCTACATACTTGGTCTCTGGCTATTGAAGAACAGTTCTACATTTTATTTCCTCTTTTTCTAATGGTTCTTGCGCGGTGTAAAGGCTCATATACTTTAATACGGAATGTGATTGCATGTTTAATATTAGCCTCTCTGCTTGCTGATATTATGGTCTTAAAGTTCTTTAACCAACAAAGTGCCTTTTACTTTATGCCGCTTCGCGCTTGGGAACTCTTATGCGGTGGACTTCTCGTTTATTTGCCGACCCTACAAAACCAAAAACTGTCCTCTCAGATGAGTTGGTTAGGAGCATTTTTGCTGATAGCAGGTTTTTTCATTCCTATAGATACGCAAGATTTTCCAGGTTACAACGCCCTTTTACCCGTCATTGGGACATGTTTGATTATATACTCTGGCATCGCACTCCACTCGCTTAGAGTTCATAGGTGTTTGAGCCATGGTTTTGCTACTTTTTTTGGAAAAATTTCTTATTCCCTATATTTGTGGCACTGGCCATTCGTGGTTTTTGCAACCTATTATTGGATCACTGAAATTAGCGATTTTTATAAATTTTCACTGATTTCATTATGCATATTTATATCATATCTATCATGGAGATATGTAGAACAACCCTTTCGCCACAAATCTTTTATTAAAAGCCAAAGAACCATTTTAGCAGCTGGTATTTCATCCATAATCGTTTGTATTGCCCTAGGTGGTGGGATCTACGCTTTTTACAAAAACACAACTCATGAGACCACAGCCCCCTCCCTTTACTCCCAATACGAACAATATGTATACACTGCCCAAGACACTGGAGCATCACAAGCTATAAAACCCTTTGGCATTGAATCCCCCATAGATCCCACAATTGCCATATGGGGAGACTCTCACGCAAGCGCAATATTTCCAGCACTTATCCCCCATACGCTCAAAGCAAACACACGCGGCGTGCTTTTAACCCCTAAAGATGATTTCTTGGTGCCTCTGGACATGTGCGCCGCCATACCTGATAAGACTGACTGCTTGAACGACGTGACAAATAAACACCTTAATTACATTCTTGAAACGCCATCGATAACGCATGTTATATTAGCGCAGCGTTGGAACGCTTGGCTTGATGGCTGGCAAAAGGAAAACGGCGTCGAAGCGGCCAATACCTTACGCGAGCAATCACTAAAACGCCTTATTGACGTTTTAAATCAAGCCGGGAAAAATGTTATTTTATTAATGCAGGTTCCTGAAATCAAAAACATTCCTATTAATATGAATATTTCTACAATAGACGCCACTTTAGTAAAGACAGGTAGAGCGATCGATTTGAGGCCGCAATTGTCACATAATGTTAAGTACAGCCAAGAAATACGCACAATATTTAAATCTTTACAAAGCAACACACAGGTAAAGGTTGTTTGGCCTGAAGATTTATTATGCCTAGATGGAAAGCTCTGCGCATATAAAGATGACCAAGGGCGCATATTATATAAAGATGATGATCATTTATCACCTGATGGGGCACTTTTTATATCTCCCCTATTTCATGACATCTTTTAACCCTTGGGGTTAACGCTTAAAAACCCAAAATTTTGAGAGTGTGAATGTTAAAAACATAGCGCATAAAGACCCTATGGCGACGGCTAAAACTGGCCAGCTTAGAAAAAATGCACTGTTAATAATAAGCAGAGAATAAACAATCCAGTTTGTGGCTTGGGATATTAGGTTTGCAACAACATATTCGAAAGCTTCCTGTCTTAAACGCTTTAATTTTTTTGCGGACCGCTTGAATGTGTAATTTTTGTTGATGTAAAATGTCGCCATCATAGCAATAGGTATTGCTATGGCTCGTGATAAAAACGGATTCAAGTCAAATTCGATTAGCGATAATGTAATGATAGTGTCTATTGAAAACCCTATACCACCAGCAATCACAAACCATACAAGTTGACGTTTTATCATTTAAATATCCCGCTTACAGTTATTTATATCCGTTAGTAAAAAGGCGCTATCACATTGAAGATAGCGCCTTTTGTATTGTTCTATGATCGAAAATCGATCGTTTCCATTATTAAAAACTACGCTGTTTTTTTTGATGATTTGGCCGCGGTTTTTTTGGCAGGCTTTGTTACCGCCTCAATATTGCCATCGATGATGTGCAAATCACGCTGTGGGAATGGAATTGAGATGCCCTCTTTATCAAATGTAGCCTTAATCGTTTCCATCATATTAAAACGAGCAGGCCAGTAATCAGCCGTTTTCACCCATGGACGCACAACGAAGTTGACGCTACTGTCACCCAACTCATTAAGGGCGATCACAGGCTCGGGGTCTTTTAACAAAAGCTCATTTTCTGCAACGATTTTACCAAGAGTTTCTTTAACCTTTTTCAAATCATCATCGTAACCAACACCTATAACAAGGTCGATACGACGTGTTTCATTGGCGGTGAAGTTTGTGATGTTGTCCGTTGTGATTTGTCCGTTTGGCACAATCACAAGTTTGTTGTCTGGCGTTGCAAGACTTGACGTGAAGATAGAAATGTCTCTCACAGAGCCTGAAACACCCGCCACTTCAACAAAGTCGCCCAATTTGAAAGGGCGGAACAGAATAATAAGCACGCCTGATGCAAAGTTTGAAAGTGAACCTTGAAGCGCCAAACCAATTGCTAAACCAGCCGCGGCCAGTACAGCCGCCAAAGATGTTGTGTCAACACCAAGTTGGCTGAGTGAGGCAATCACAATGAAGGCCATTGCAAGTCCGTAGAGTATGTTTCCTGCAAACATAGACAGTGTATTATCTACATTGGCCTTACCCATCATTCTTTTTGCAACGTTAACAACGACTTTTGCAAGACGCTTACCAATCATAAAAATGGCAATTGCAAAGATAAGATTCAAACCATATGTCATAGCATATGTTATCGCCAATTCTCTTGTGTGTTCCCAATCAATACTTCCAAAATCCATAATTACTCTCCTATTTGAATTATTTTCTTTAAGCTTTTTTGTCCCAAGCGCCTTTTTCTGACTGCTGCCAGTATGTCAGCTCTAAGCCTTGGTCTTTATATATTTTCCAGCGTTCTCTTGCGGCTTTAACTTCGTTATCGTTTTGTCCATTTAGCATCTCGCAGACAATTTCATAGTCTTCAATGTTACTTGCCTCTACGCCCTGCGTTAAAACAAGTGTATTTGCGCCGATCGGGTTATCATCTTTGCTAGTCAACCAAAGCGGATCATAGTCTGGGTGGTTATCACCTTCTATGCCATGCGGGAAAAAACCGCCACGACGACACACCCATAAATGCTTGCTCATAAGTGGGATTGCCTCATCATTTGCCACCTTGATTACCGCCTTACGGCCAAGGTCTAGGACGCGCTCAAGCAAATCAGGAAGTGCTTGCTCGAGCGTTTTTTTAGTAAGGTGATAGAAACGAACTTCAGTCATGACAATTTGTTATCCGTAATTTTGCTTTACGAAGCTGTCTAACACACGAACACCAGCCCCCGTTCCGCCTTTAGGCGTCGTTGGTTTTGCACTATTGATGTAGGCTGTACCGGCGATATCAAGGTGCGCCCATGCGCGCCCTTCATCCACGAAGTTTTCAAGGAAGGCAGCGGCCGTGCATGAGCCCCCATAACGGCTTCCCAAATTTTTCAAATCAGCAATCTGGCTTTCCATTTCTTTGGTATACGCCTCATCTAAAGGCATGCGCCATAGCTTATCACCACTAACATCACTTGCTTTTTCTAACTGCGCCCACATCTCGTCTTTGTTAACAAAAGCGCCTGTAAACTCATGCCCTAGTGCGACCATAATGGCCCCTGTTAATGTGGCCAAGTCTATTACAAGTTCAGGGTCGTATTCTTTTTGAATATGCGTAATAGCATCCATCAACACTAAGCGGCCTTCAGCATCTGTATTTAAGACCTCAACTGTTTTACCAGCATATGATGTGATGATATCTGCCGGACGATAGGCTGTTCCATCAGGCATATTTTCAACAAGCCCAACAACACCCACGGCATTTGTTTGCGCGTTTCGCAACGCCAAAGACTTCATAAGCCCGACAACTGCGGCCGATCCGCCCATGTCCATTTTCATGTTGTCCATGCCTGCGCCAGGTTTCAGTGATATACCCCCTGTATCAAATGTCACACCTTTTCCAACAAACCCTAATGGTTTTTGCGATTTTTTCTTAGCACCGTTCCACTCCATCACAACGACGCGAGGCTGATTGACAGACGCCTGACCAACCGCCATTACACCGCCCATTTTCATCTTAAGGAGCTTTTTCTCATCTAAAATCGTAACTTTTACGCCTAGCGGCTTAAGCTCGTCTTTAATGATTTTCGCATAGCTTTCCGGGTAAAGCATGTTAGGAGGCTCATTAATTAAGTCTCTGGCCAATTTTACACCACTAATCATAGCTTCAAGATCGACGCTCAATGCTTTTGCCTTTTTAACTTGGTCTGTTAATACTTTCACTGAAAGTGGCTTTTTCTCATCAGACTTTTTGCCTGTTTTATATTTCAAGAAATCATAACGCGCCAACGAAATACCACTTGCGATATGTACGCCAATCTCATGATCTATATCACGCCCCTCAACGACAATTGATTTAACATCTATTGCCTTGAGAGCGGCGGCAACTTTTCCGCCCGCCTCTTCATATCTAAGCACCGTGGCATCATCTTTTTTACCCAATCCTACAATCATGTAGTGGCGATACAGTGTTTCTTGCGGGGCAACAATTGTAAAAACCTGACCCACTTTTCCTGTAAATTTCTTCTGATCATCCAGATATGTTTTTATATATCCATTGTTTTCTTTCGTCACAGATTCTGCCAAGCCGCCAAGCTCTACGCCCTCGTATGCGGGCAGTACCAAAATATCAGCTTTGCTTTTTGGCGATGTCGATGTAAAAGAAATGTCTGTTGTCATGGTCATGAGGACTGGAAAACCTTTCATATAATGTTTATAAAAATGAGAAACTCACAATATAGTATGTATAACAGACTGCAACATTAAACACAGATCGGCAAGATGCAGATTTACAATCGCTACATTTTTCGAACAACTTTTATTGCCACCGTTTCAATCACTTTGATTTTGGTGGCGGTGACAATGTTGACACAATCGCTACGGTTTTTAGAGCTGATCGTTGAATCTGGCGCCTCCACATGGTCATTTTGGATTTTGACATTTCTAAACTTGCCGCGCTTTTTTGAAATCATTGTGCCCATCGGCCTTGCAACGTCTGTGATTTTCATTTTAAACCGCATGACTGTTGATAGTGAGCTGTCTGTCCTAAAAGCAACAGGTTTCTCACATTGGGCATTAGCGCGCCCCTTACTTATCATCGCATTGGGGTTTTCAATTTTCTTGCTCGCCATCACAACATGGATAGGCCCTCTTTCTACGGCAAAAACTAATTTACTTCGCCATACATTAAAAAGTGAGTTTTCAGGATTACTTTTCAAAGATGGCGTTTTCAATGAGGTTGATGATGGGCTTACTTTTTATATACGTGAACTTGATAGCAGTGGCGAGCTACACGGTATCATCATTCATGATGAGCGCATCAAGGATGAGCCTGCAAAAACAATCTATGCCAAACGGGGTGTTCTTGCGCAAACAGAAACAGGTAATGCTATTTTGGTTTTTGATGGCGCGCGACAAGACTTCAACGCTAAAAAGCAGCAACTACAACGCCTAAGCTTTGAACGCTACTCAATTGACCTTCCTGAAGAGGAAGAAGAGACCTCCCAGCGCTCAAAAAAACCTAAAGAATACAACCTTGCTGAACTTCTAAATCCAGACCCAGCACTTAACTTTGACGAAAAACAACTTCGAGAAATTCGTGTTGAGGCTCATTTGAGAATATTAGCGCCCTTCCTTGCCTTAGGATATGTGTTTATTGCAACAGCATCCCTCTTATGCGGCACAATCAATCGTCGTGGGCAAGGCGCCAAAATAATCACGGCGATTGCCCTTATCATCCTTTTGCAAAGTCTTTATATCGCGCTTTCTAATATGGCCGTTACGAGCACTCTTGCGTTGGGCCTTTGTTATACTCTCGTGATTCTTCCAATTGCTATTGGGTATTTTATTTTACGTCCCCGCAATGAAGCACGCACTCAGGAGTACAAATAATGACGGGCGAAAATAAAACATTATGGTCTTACATCATAAAGAGATACTTTGCGCAGTTAGGTGTGATGGCAGGTATTTTGTTGGGGTTAGTGTTGTTTTTTGACACGATCGAGTTACTTCGCCGCGCCTCAGATCATGGCGATATACCGCTTTATCGTATATTCCAAATGAGCCTTCTTAAATTGCCAGACATCGCACAGACTATCTCACCGTTCATCATACTGTTTGGCTCAATTATGATGCTGTGGTCTTTAAACACAAAAAACGAGATTACAATTTTCAGGCTATCGGGTTACTCCATCTGGCAGTTTATGGCCCCTATTATTGCAAGCTCCATTATCATTGGCATGATTATTGTTGGAGGCATCAACCCCATTGGTGCCGTTTTACTTAAGAAGTTTAACAAACTTGAACAAATCTACCTTTCAAAAGACGAAAATGAAATTGCCTTCATGGAAAATGGTCTTTGGCTTCGACAACCCTCAGAAAAAGGGTATGCCGTAATCCACGCAAAAGACATCGATATGAAAAACTGGGAATTGAGCAACATTATAGGGCTTGCCTTTGATTATGAAGATCGATTTTTATGGCGAATTGACGCAGATACCGCACATCTAAAACAGGGCGAATGGGTCTTTAATAATGCACACATGGTCTCTCGCATTTCAGAGCAAAGCTTTCAGGCGCAAGAAAGCGAACAGAACAATGTCAGAATTACGCTGCCGACATCGCTTACACCTGCCAAAATAACAAAGAGCTTTTCTTCTGCGGAAACCATGTCTTTTTGGCAACTACCACGATATATCAAGACACTCGAATCAACAGGCTTTGACCCCTCATCATTACGCATCCATTTTCAATCGCTTTTGGCTCTTCCTCTGTTTTTTGCAGCGCTGACACTAATTGCAGCGTGCGTGACACTTCGTCCGCCGCGCTCCCAAAACAGTTTTAAACTCATCGCTATAGGTGTTGGTATCGGGTTTATACTCTTCTTTTTATCCAATTTTTTAAAGGCTTTAGGCGCATCCAGCCAAATCCCTATCTTTGTTGCAGCCTGGACACCTGTTGCAATAACAGCACTATTTGGTGGAGGCATTTTATTGTCTCTTGAAGATGGGTAAAAAAAAGATATAGA
>DDIM01000021.1 GCA_002338525.1 Micavibrio sp. UBA1850
TGGGGCAATATTTTTATTAGAAATTAGCAATGCTGAGTTTAATTGTTGATTTAGTAACTCTTCAGTGATAATGTGATCACTATGAGCAAGTTTATTTTACTATTTACAGCATTTACTATGATCGTCTCCGTGACGGTCAGCGCTTCGCATGCTGCTCATGCCAGTGTTGATACGGACACGGAAATCTCCATAAGCGTTGATGCCGACAGCTCAGAGGATACCTCCCTGGGCAGTAATGGCTGCGATATGTCTTGCGGAGGATGTTGTATCCATCATGCTATTGACACTTCTCACAGCAACAACCTAGCCTCTGCAGGTCAAGGAAAGCTGCTTATGCCCGATACCACTCTGTTTGTATCGGATGTTATTTCCGGCCTCAAACGCCCTCCCAGAGCTTAATTTTATAAGGCGTAGTGTATCTGCTCACTGACGAATGTCATGCGCAGGTATGTTTTTGCGACCTTATTCTTCAAGACTGCGCTTTTATATCAAGCGCCGCCTTATCCCCTTATTGACCCAAAAAAGGAAACTATAATGAAAAAACTACTCTATACTTCTGCGTTGGCTGTTCTTTTGTGGCAACCGACACTCGCTGGAGCCGAGACGCTGGATAAACAGGCGGCACTCCAGAGAGCTTTGCAGAACAACCCGACCTATAAGGCGGCGCTGGCGAATATTGATGCGGCGGACGGATCACGCCTTCAGGCCTCTTTACCACCGAACCCCGATGCCGTTTTTGAGATTGAAAACTTCGCCGGAGAGGATGAAAATGAAGGTTTTGACGGCGCTGAACTCACACTTGGCATTGAGCAAACAATTGAGATGGGCGGCAAGCGTAGCAATCGCACCAAGGTCGCCGATTTTGATTATAAAATTTCTCAACAACAAGCCAAAGCACAAGCCTTGAGCCTTCTCGCTGAAACTGAATATGCCTTTATCCGCGTAGCCGTGGCACAGGAACGCATGGCACTGGCTGACAAGCGCCTTGATTTGGCCGATAAAACCCACAGCATCGTCAAAAAACGCATTGGCGCTGCAAAAGCAGCAGACATTCAGCACACTAAAGCCGATATTGAACGGGCAGCGGCAGAAGTTGAAAAACGCAAGGCCCAAAAAGAATTAGTTACGGCACAAAATGATCTGGGGCGGTTGCTCGGTGTTATGGATGTGTCCGATCTTGATATTGAGGCCGATCTAGGCGCATTGCCGGATCTGATTGAAAAGCAAACTCTTCTGGATGCTTTAAGGAATGCCCCGCAATCGCAAGCACAGGAATTTGCCAAGATGCAAGCGCGCTCTTCTTTTGATCTTGCGAGATCACAGGGCGTCCCTGATCCGACTTTTGGTCTGGGTGTGCGGCGTTTTAATGAAAATGACAGTACAGCTTTGGTGGCCAGTCTGTCTTTTCCTATTCCTGTCTTTAATCGTAATCAGGGCGGAATTCAAGAAGCCAAGGCCAATATGATCAAGGCCGATGCGCAAAGCTATGCTGCTGGACTATCTTTACGGCAATCCGCAATTCAGGCATGGGAAAGCCTCGCTTCCTCACTGGAAGAAACCAGCCGTTATCAGGACGAAATTATTCCTAGCGCCCGTAAAGCTTACAGCCAAGCCGATGATGGATATGGGCGCGGTGCTTTTACGTTTCTGGATCTGCTCGATGCACAGCGCACATTGTATGAGGTACAAGAAGCCCGTCTGGACAGCCTGTTGAGCGTTTATGAGGCCAAAGCACAAACCGATTTTTTGATGGGAACACACAGCTCTCTGATCACGCAAATATCGCAAACAAAGAATAAAGGACAAAATGATGAATAGAAAATTATTATCCATAGCAGTGCTGGGGCTTGCGCTTTTTGCATGGCAACTTACACCTACAATAATCACTTCGGCGAAAGCTGAAACAGAAGCGCATGATGATCACGGTCATGATGAACAAAAAGACCACGGCCATGATGACGGGCATGAGCATGAAGATGCCCATGATGAAACTGATGGTGACGATCACGGTGATGACCATTCCGAGGAAGGGGATAACCATGACGAACACGGTCATGACAGCCATAAAAAGGAAGACAGCCACGATGACCATGGTCATGGCGGAGGCGACGATCATGGCGAGCATGAGGAAGGTAAAGTTGAAATTACGCCGGATGCTGCCAAGTTGACAGGCATTCAGGTTCAACAGGCCGGATCTGCTCTTGTGGCGATGACAACGCCGCTGACCGGACGCATTACACTGAATGAAAACACAACCGCCAATGTCCGCGCACGCTTTCCAGGCTTTGTGAAAGCTGTGCATGTTAATCTGGGCGATACAGTGACAAAAGGCCAGAAACTGGCAACGGTTGAGAGCAATGAAAGCCTGAAAATCTATAGCGTCACCGCACCGATTGATGGTGTGATCCTAAGACGCGAAACCAATATTGGTGATGTTACGGATGGCAAGGAGCTGTTCGTGATTGCTGACCTTTCAACGGTCTGGGCGAAATACCACATCTTCCCGCGTGATGTTGCCAATATTAAAAAAGGCCAGCCCGTGGTGGTGCATACATTGGATGAAAAAACGAGCCAGAACGCGCAAATCTCCATGCTGTTCCCGACCACCGATGCATTGAGCCAGACGGTGATTGCGATTGCAGAGCTTCCCAATGAAAACGGCGTGTGGCGACCAGGCATGACAATTGAAGGCGATATTAAGGTTGGTGAAAAACAGGCCGCTATCGCTGTACCGCGCGATGCCCTTCAATTTATGGAAGACCAGCAAGTCGTGTTTGTAAAAAGTGGCAACACGTATGAACCACGCCCTGTGAGCGTGGGTATGACCGGAACGGATAACGCCGAGATCACCTCCGGCCTGAAACGCGGCGAAACCTATGTGAGCGCCGGAAGCTTTGTCATTAAGGCCGATATCCTAAAAGGTACAGCCGCCCACGAACATTAAATCTCCCGCGATATAGAGGATACACCCAATGCTTGAGAACATTATTAAACAATCAATCGCTCACAGATGGCTGGTTTTGATATCAGTCCTGGCGATTTGCGCCCTTGGAATTTACAATTTTAACCGCCTGCCGATTGATGCCGTACCGGACATCACGAACGTGCAGGTGCAGATCAATACTGCAGCAGACGGGTACTCCCCCCTAGAGGTTGAGCAGCGCATCACATTCCCCGTTGAAACCGTGCTGGCTGGCATACCGAAACTGGATTACACACGCTCCTTATCACGCTACGGCCTTTCACAAGTAACCGTGGTGTTTGAAGACGGCACTGACATATTCTTTGCGCGGCAACAAATTGCCGAACGCTTGCAGCAAATTAAAAGCGAAATCCCCGAAGGCTTAGAGCCAATCATGGGGCCAATCAGTACAGGGCTTGGTGAAATCTTTTTCTATACGGTTGAAGCCGAAGACGGCGCACTCAAAGAAGATGGAACGGCCTATACGCCTATGGATCTTTTAACGGTACAAAACTGGATTATTGTGCCGCAACTTCGTAATCTTAAAGGCGTAGTCGAAGTCAACACGATTGGCGGCTATGAACAGCAATTCCACGTCCAACCCTACCCAGATCAGCTCCTGTCTTACGATTTAAGCATTCATGAAGTGATTGAAGCTCTGGAAGCCAATAATGACAATGCCGGAGCCGGATATATCGAGCGCAACGGTGAACAATATCTGGTGCGCATCCCTGGGCAGGTTGAAGGGCTGGAGGATATCCGCAATATTATTGTGACCAAGCGCGATGAGTTGACCATTCGCGTTCAAGACGTAGCCGCCGTGGAACTTGGCGCACCGCTTAGAACGGGCGCAGCCACAGAGAACGGTGACGAAATTGTTCTCGGCACAGCCATGATGCTGATGGGAGAAAACAGCCGTGATGTGTCATATCGCGTAGGTGAAAAACTTAAAGAAGTTGCTGCCAGTCTGCCTGAGGGCGTGATTGTTAAACCGATTTATGACCGTACGACTTTGGTTGAAAAAACCATCAAAACGGTTGAGAAAAATCTGGCTGAAGGCGCATTGCTGGTCATTGTTATTCTGTTCCTTCTTCTGGGGAATTTCCGCGCGGCTCTCATTACAGCCCTCGTGATCCCGATTGCCATGCTTATGACGATTACAGGCATGGTGGAAAACAAGGTGTCGGGGAATTTGATGAGCCTCGGCGCTTTAGATTTTGGCTTGATCGTCGATGGTGCAGTGATCATTATTGAGAACTGTCTGCGGCGTTTTGGTATGGAACAGCATAAATTAGGGAGACTTCTTACAAAAGAAGAACGCTTTAATTTGGCCTCGAAAGCTACCGCTGAAGTGATTAAGCCCAGCATTTTCGGGATTTTGATTATCACTGTGGTGTATTTGCCAATCTTCTCGCTGACAGGCGTGGAAGGCAAGATGTTCCATCCGATGGCCTTCACGGTTGTTGTGGCTTTGCTCTCGGCAATGGTGCTGTCCATTACCTTCGTGCCAGCCGCTGTTGCAACCTTCATCACAGGCAAGGTGCATGAAAAAGAAAACATCGCCATACGCGGGGCAAAAAAGGCTTACGAGCCGATGCTGCGCTGGAGTATCGCGCATCCCTTACCGATTATTACAGTTGCAATCGCGCTTGTGGTGATCAGTATGTTTTCAGTGACAAAGATGGGATCGGAGTTTGTCCCTAATCTGGATGAAGGGGATATTGCTATTCAAGCCCTGCGGGCACCCGGTACCTCTCTGACAGAATCCGTGAGGATGCAATCCTTCATGGAAAAGATGCTGGTGCGCGACTTCCCTGAAGTGGACACGGTGATCGCAAGGATCGGTACAGCAGAAGTTGCCACCGATGCGATGCCACCTAATATTGCCGATACTTATGTTTTGCTAAAAAAGCGTGAAAAATGGCCTGACCCATCTAAACCCAAAGAAAAGCTGGTTGAAGAAATGGAGGTGGCTTTGGAAGCTATCCCAGGCAGTAACTATGAGTTTTCACAACCCATTCAGCTTCGCTTTAACGAACTAATTTCAGGGGTGCGTAGCGATGTGGCTGTAAAGATCTACGGCGATGATCTTGATCAGCTTGTTAAATCTGCAAATGATGTGTTGGAAGTTGTCCAGAACATAGAAGGCGCAGCGGGTGCAAAAGTTGAACAAGTGACGGGATTGCCTGTTTTAAGCATCGTGCCTGATCGAAAACGCATGGACCTTTACGGCCTGAATATCGCTGATGTACAGGAAATTGTACAAACCGCGATGGGTGGGCGCGAGGCCGGAACGGTCTTTGAAGGTGATAGACGCTTTGATCTGGTGGTGCGTTTGCCGGAATCGTTACGCACCGATATTGACGCATTAGATCGTTTGCCCATCCCACTCCCCAATGGTGAACAAGAAGGTGTCGATGAAACGCCTGATTATGTGCCTTTAGGCGAAGTGGCCGATATCTCGATTATTTATGGCCCGAATCAGGTTAGCCGCGAGAACGGAAAACGC
This sequence comes from Micavibrio sp. UBA1850, assembly GCA_002338525.1. GTDB lineage: Bacteria > Pseudomonadota > Alphaproteobacteria > Micavibrionales > Micavibrionaceae > UBA1850. The sequence continues at coordinate 5,472 of DDIM01000021.1, forward strand.
CGGATTGTTGTAACCTCTAATGTAAGAGGACGTGATTTGGGAAGCTTTGTTGGAGATATCCGTGAACAAGTTTCAGCCAATGTTCAATTGCCTTCTGGATACTGGACAGAATATGGAGGCACGTTTGAGCAGTTGATCTCTGCCAAACAGCGGCTTTCGATTGTCGTGCCGATCTCGCTTCTCTTGATTTTTGGGTTGCTTTTTATGGCCTTTAATTCTGGTCGTGCGGCATTGCTAATTTTCTCTGGCGTTCCCTTGGCGCTCACAGGTGGTATAGCAGCTCTGTGGTTGCGGGATATCCCGCTTTCGATATCCGCAGGTGTTGGTTTTATTGCGCTTTCAGGTGTGGCTGTATTAAACGGTGTGGTGATGCTGTCTTTTATCCGCGATCTGGAAAAACAGGGCAAGCCATTACAAGAGGCTATCATCGAAGGCGCGCTCACGCGGCTGCGTCCAGTGCTTATGACGGCATTAGTGGCCAGCCTCGGCTTTGTCCCTATGGCGCTCAATACAGGCGCAGGCGCGGAAGTGCAAAGACCGCTGGCGACCGTTGTGATTGGCGGGATTATATCCTCCACCATCCTGACATTGCTGGTGCTGCCAGCTCTCTACAAATGGTTTCCCAGTCGCTTTAGTATCCGCCGCAAGGCAAAACCCCAACCAACCCATACAGAAGGTTAAAGATGGAATGTAAACTTCTTAAAAAGCACCGCGGCATATATGCTGCGGTGCTTTTAGCAATATTAGTCATCGTTTCAGATCGCATAATTGAACAGGCCGTTTCACTGTATCTGCAGCATTCGGGAGGGGTCATAAAAATCACCCCATTCTTTAATCTGGTCTGGACGGGCAATGATGGTATCAGTTTTGGGATGTTGCAGGGGCTTCCGTATGGTCAATGGCTGCTTTCATTCATGGCGCTCATCATCACTGGCTTCTTCTTTATTTGGCTGCTAAGGACGAAATCACTATGGGTATGCTGCGCTCTGGGGCTGCTTATCGGCGGCGCTTTAGGCAATACATTTGAACGGCTGTATTATGGTTACGTGATAGATATCTTGGACTTCCATTTTGCCGGATATCACTGGCCAGCCTTTAATTTAACAGACAGTGCTATTTTTATAGGGGTATCATTGCTGATATATTATGAACTTAAAAGTCCCGAACATTCAAATAATAAAGGGAACAAAAATTATGGCTGATAATTGTGGTGACTCATGTGGCAATCAAAGTTTTGATGGTATGACACAAACGTATAAACGCATCCTTTGGATTATTGTTGCAATTAATGGCGTGATGTTCTGTGTTGAGATTATTGCAGGATTTTTAGCTGACTCTACAGCGCTAAAAGCCGATGCCCTTGATTTTCTGGGAGACACTGCAACCTATGGAATCACACTCTTGGTTTTAGGAAAATCGCTGGAATTAAGAGCAAAAGCGGCTTTGTTAAAAGGTTTAAGCCTTGGAGCAATGGCGTTATTTGTTTTGTGTTTTACGCTTTATCGCACAATTGTAATCGGAGAGCCTGAGCCGATGACAATGAGCGGTATCGGTGTTCTCGCATTCATTGCCAATATGATTAGTGTCTTTTTGCTTTTAAAATATCGTGAAGGCGACTCCAATATAAAATCGGTTTGGTTGTGTAGCCGAAATGATGCAATAGGTAATATCGCTGTAATTTTGGCAGGTTTAGGTGTTTTTGCAAGCGGCACGGTATGGCCGGATATTGTTGTTGCATTTATTATTGCAGGGTTATTTATGCATTCCTCGGTCAAAATCATTTTACAAGCCCGCAAAGAATTAAAAGAGAGTAGAAGCTAATGGGACACGGACATTCACACGGCAATCCATCGGAAATAGGCGAAAAGCGATTATGGTGGGCTGTAGGGGCCAATATTTTGCTCACCGTGGCGCAAGTTATTGGAGGACTCGTTTCCGGCAGTTTGTCCTTAATTGCCGATGCCTTGCACAATTTCAGTGATGCTGCATCACTCCTCATTGCTTTGGTGGCTATTCGCATCGGGAGAAAACCCCCTGATCAATTCAAAACCTTCGGTTATAAACGCGCCGAGACGGTAGCTGCGCTTATCAACCTGACCACGTTAATTATAATCGGTTTATATCTGTGTTATGAGGCGATCATGCGCTTTATAACGCCAGAGCCGATAGCCGGATGGACGGTGGTTATTGTGGCTGGAATTGCGCTGATTGTTGATGTT
>DDIM01000018.1 GCA_002338525.1 Micavibrio sp. UBA1850
CGAGCGCGAGGGACGTCGAATATTCCCGCAAGATGCCCTAAGACAACTCAGAGGAATGCTTCATGACTTTAACAACCGTGTTACAAAAATAGAAACTCTCGACTGGCTAATGAGCCGTGGGCATTATGATCCTACAAATTTGGGACGTTCACTAAGAGCATTATATGGTAGAACGCAATTATCCGACGCCCTCAGAAGCATTGTTATTCCCGTATATAATATCGGCGAGCCAACAGAGGCAAAAAGGAAATCAAAAAACCCAATGAGTGCCATTGGACACCACGCTATCTGGCTCAAAAAAATTACAATTGATAAGGCAAAAACGCCGCAGATCATGACAAAAGTATCTATGTTTGACGCCGTCATGGGAAGCACAGCCGCCCCCACCTATTTCCCTTGTCATGAGTTTGAAGCTGAACTCAATGGCAAAAAAGAGACAATCACTGCCGTTGATGGCAGTATTTTTGACAGCGCCCCCATTACCTACATGTCTCTTCTTCGTCGTCATGTTCCCAAAAACACAAAGATCATTATGATTGTGCTGGGCACGGGTATGAGCAAAATTTCTTACACAAAAGATGAATGGAACAGGTTTGGATCACTTGGCGTTGTCGATCCCGCTAACAATATGCCTCTTATCAATATTTTCTTTAACGCATCAGAGTCAGCATTGGCAAGCGCGTTCGAAGAAGAATTAGGCGATGGACTTTATGTCTTCAACAAGTCTTTAACGCCCCCTAACTCTAGTAAACTATCAAAAAAGCAGGCGAAAAAAGCACGTGAAGAGCTCAACCTCCCTGATCAAAATTTAGACGACGCAAGTCCAGAAAATATTGAGCGCCTTAAGACATTTACAGAAACTATCATTCAAGAAAATCAAGAACAGTTTGACCATTTATGCGATTTTCTAGTCGACAACCACAAAAAAAGATCGAAAAAATCGATCTTTGGGTCTTAATTTAAAATTTTCAAAATAGAAAATAAAGTACGTTATACGCTTGTCGATACTTTCACAGCCTCAGGTTTTGGCGCTTGAGGCGCCTCAACATTTACATCTACAGCTTCTGGTTTTTGAACATCAGGCGTCGTAGCCACTTGGGCATCAAGTTCAACGGCGCTAGGCTCTGCTCTATTTTCGCTAACCGCTTGCGTACTCGCTGACGTTTGCTGAGCTTGTAAATAGGCACGTATCTGCCCCTCTGTCGGGAACCGTTGAATAGATTCTCCAGTAGAAGAGTCCCTGATCTCAAGGATAGGACGTGGCGAGCTGATATCTAAATCAACATTACGGCTTGAGAAATTGGCCGTCTCAACTTTAACATAGTCGGCCGTCTTCGATTCCACAGCTTTTGACACTACAGGAACCGCGCTAGCCGCTTTTAATAGCGGGGCATTTGATACCACTGAATTCACAGCTTCTAACATTTGTTTGTCTCCTTTATGCACGATAAACGTGATACCACGCAACATACACTACTTATATTATACTAAATCTGGTGCAATAATGCAAGTTTTTATGTCTATGTCGACGAACCTATGATTTTGATATAAAAAAGGATGTTTATATTAGCATTTGATAAAAACAACTTACTTGGCTGGAATCTTTAAAAAAAAACAGCTATAATATGTGTAGAGTGTATTTTTTATCGATGCACACCCCCATTCCTTACTAGATACACTCTAGGCAAAACAAGAAACATTTGTGGATTTTCAATGGATAACGCTACTACAGATCAAACGCAGCTATCGACGCAAGGCACTGATAACAATGACAGTCAACCAAGCCCACAGGCAGGCTTGATGTCTACGTTGAACCAAATCGGCCCCACAAAGCTAGGGCTGATGGGGGGCGTGCTGTTTATGCTCCTTATGTTTTTTATTTTCGTAACGATGCGTGTTTCGACACCAGACATGGAAATTGTTTTCTCTGATCTTAGCGCCCCTGACTCCGCTGCATTGGCCACACGATTAGAAGAAGAGCAGATCGCCTACAGTATCTCAAGCGATGGATCGCAAGTCTTAGTTTCTCAAGATGACATTCCCCGTGCGCGACTAATTGCGGCGCGTGAAGGGGTTCCAAACGGTGGTGGTATAGGTTATGAGCTTTTTGACCAGCAAACAGGATTTGGAACAACGAATTCTCAAGAAAAAATCAACCGTAAGCGCGCCCTTGAAGGCGAGCTAGGCCGCACAATCTCATCAATCGATCAGGTAAAAAGCGCGCGTGTTCACCTTGTTCTTCCAGAACGCGAACTTTTTAGTCGTGACACAGCGCCCGCCTCTGCCAGTGTTCTTGTTGCGTTAAAGCGTGGCTCATCTGGTGTATTGGGCCGCGAACAAATCGCAAGCATTCAAGCGCTTGTGGCCTCTGCTGTACCAGACATGAAGCCAAGCGACGTATCAATTTCTGATACATCAGGCCGCTTACTTGCCCGCGGTGGTGACGACGAAGATTTACTTATGACGGTGAAGGCCGAAGAAATGCGCCGTAGCTATGAACAGCGCATGACACGCGCAATTGAAGAGCTTGTTGGACGCGCTGTTGGGGCAGGCCGTGTGCAAGCCATCGTTGCCGCAGACCTCAACTTTGACCGTGTTAGTCAAAACGAAGAAATTTATGATCCTGAAAGTCAGGTCGTTAGATCATCTCAACTGGTAGAAGAAAACGCATCGGAACGCGAAGTCGGGGACCAAGGCGTAAGCGTTGAAAACAACCTGCCTGTTGGCGGGGGCGACCTATTGCTTGATAATGGTCCAACATCACAAAGCTCGCGCCTTGAAGAAACAACAAACTATGAAGTCAGCCGCATTGTCAAAAACACTGTAAAAGAAGCCGGCGAAATCAAACGTTTGTCTGTGTCTGTTATGGTGGATGGAACATATTCATTAAATGCGGAAGGTGAACGCGTTTACACACCTCGTAGTGATGAAGAGCTTTCAAAAATCGAGAGCTTAGTGCGCTCTGCGATTGGATTTGACGATGATCGGGGCGATCTGATCACGATTGAAACCATGCAGTTTGCAACTCTTGAGGTTGATGATCCGACATTAGAAAATCAAATTATGGGCTTTGAAAAGGGCGATCTTCTTGACGCCGTTGAAATTCTAACCATCTCTATAATGGGTATATTGGTCATCTTACTGGTTTTACGCCCTATGGTTGGCAAGCTCTTGGAAACAAATCAGGCCGCACACAAAGATGCTGAAGAGCTTGAAGAGCAAGCAGCGCTACTTACAGGCTCGTCTAATCCGGCGTTACCTGCGCCTGATTCAGGCTTTTCTCCTGATGTGGCCTCAGGTGACGAAGATGAGATGATTGATATGAATAAAGTCGATGGTCAGGTCAAAGCCTCATCGATCAAGAAGGTTGAAGATATTGTTGACAGTTATCCTGCCGAGACCGTTTCTGTATTGCGGTCATGGATGGCTCACGAGTAAAAAAGAACAAAGTTATGTGATGTGAGCTCTATGAATGTGGGCCACAAAAAGGAGTATAAACGATGCGGATGAGAGAAGATTACAGGACGCTATCAGGGAATGAAAAAGCGGCAATCTTCATGTTGGCGCTTGGTGAAGATCATGCGACCAAAATATTCGAGCATATGGACGATGAAGAAATCCTCGAGCTATCCCAAACAATGGCGGGATTGGGCCGTGTTGGCTCAAATGTTGTTGAGCGTCTTTTTGTGGATTTTGCAGAACAAATGAGTTCAACAAACGCGCTTGTCGGAACAATGGACAGTACAGAGCGACTCCTGGCTAAAGTGCTTGGCGCTGACAAAGTCGATGAGATCATGGAAGAAATCCGTGGTCCTGCGGGTCGTACAATGTGGGAAAAGCTTGGAAACGTGAACGAAGAAGTCCTTGCCAGCTTTTTACAAAAAGAATACCCCCAAACGGTTTCAGTGGTTTTGTCAAAAATCAACTCAGACCATGCTGCGCGTGTTCTAGCCCTTCTCCCTGATGCCTTCGCTGTTGAGGTTGTTCACAGAATGCTGAAGATGGAATCTGTACAAAAAGAAGTCCTCGAAGATGTTGAGCGGACATTGAAAACAGAATTCATGACCAATCTTGCCAAAACACAAAGACGCGATAGTCACGAACTTATGGCCGAGATATTCAATAATCTTGACCGCACCATGGAAACAAAATTCTTGGAAGAGCTTGAAGGGACAGCGCCAGAGTCTGCTGATAAGATCAGAAGCCTGATGTTCACATTTGATGATCTTGTTAAGTTGGATCCAACAGCCATCCAAACATTGGTTCGTGCCATCGATAAAGACAAGCTTCCAACAGCCCTTAAAGGCGCAACAGACACAATTAAAGATTTGTTTTTCTCAAATATGTCAGAACGTGCCGCCAAAATTATGCAAGAAGACATGGCCGCAATGGGGCCCGTTCGCTTGAAAGACGTAGAAGAGGCACAAACATATATCGTAAACGTTGCCAAAGACCTTGAGGGCCGCGGTGAGATCATCATCAGTAGCGGTACTGAAGAAGACGAAATGATATACTAAGACAAAGCAATAGACCTTATAATATGAGCAAAAAAAGATTCTTATTCGACATCCATAACTTTGATAAGCCAGAGCCTAAGCCTGTGCCTGAAGAGCCTATGGAAGAAAAAGTTGCTCCACCGCCCATGTATTCCGAAGATGAGATGATGGCCATCAAGGAGGTCGCAAAAGAAGACGGAATAAAGTTAGGTAGACAAGACGGATACCGTGAGTCAGAAGAAGGCTTTACTGGTAAAATACACGAACTTACGCAAACGCTAAGCAACGATGTGAAATTATTACTTGGCCAAGAAAGACAGCGTCAAGATCAGTTTGAAAATGAACTCAGCGCCCTTGTTCAGCAAACATTGGCAACGGCACTCCCTAATTTGATGAAACAGGGTGACTTTGATGAATGCTTGGCCACGATTGAGACAACATTAAAACATCACCGTCATTCAGGTCGCCTATTGATTAAGGTTAACAAGGATTACATAGAACCGCTCGAGACTTATTTCGAGCAATACTTACCCGAGGAAAAAGAGTCGGTTAAGTTTTCCGCGCTGCATAAACCGGCAGAAGACAAAATAAAACACATGACAATTGAGTGGGAACACGGCGGCGCCACAAGAGAGCCTGAAGAGTTAAAACAAAATATTTTAAAAGTTCTTGAAGAAGCTCTTGCGCAAAATGACTTAAGCCCTCAAAATGAAGAAGAAATCAATCAGGAGCCACAAGAATGAATGACGACGAAGATATAGTAACAGAAGACGACATCAACGATCTTGCTAACAGTCTCAACGAAATTGAAACCAACGATGGTGGCGATGACGACGATGGATTTGCAGAAGGCGAAGCCATGGCAAAGGATGTCACAGCCATATACGACATTCCTGTGCAAGTCTCGGCCGTTTTAGGGCATTCAACGATGCAAGTCTCACAACTTCTAAAACTTGGACGTGGCGCGGTTGTTGAGCTTGACCGTAAAGTCGGCGAAGCCGTAGACATCTATGTGAACAACAGGCTTGTTGCGCGTGGTGAGGTTGTCGTTGTGGAAGATAAACTGGGTGTCACAATGACAGAGATTGTAAAATCTGACCGTGGTGGAGACGCTTAACACATGGCAATCGATCAAACACCCCGACAAGACGAAGACAGCATTGCTAACGCTATTCCTGTTAATATCCCAAGCGCGGACAAAAACACAGATCTTGTAACACTGATCGGGCTTGTCACTGCCGTGGGGTTAATTGTTGTCGCGGCCTTGATCGGACAAACGCAAGCCAACTTTTTTAACCTCCCCTCTCTTCTTATCGTTGTCTTGGGAACCATTGCTGTCACTGCCATTTCTTATACGTCAACGGAACTGCGTGACATTCGCAGATCGCTACCACTTGTTTTTGTTCGCAAATCATACCGCCAAAAACAAATGGCCGAACAACTCATTAATTTGGCAGTGCGCGCCAAAAAACATGGCACCTTGTCTTTGACGCGTGTCGAAAGTGAACTTGCCAGAGACCCATACCTTCTAAACGCCATGCAAATGGTATCAGACGGTGTTAACACACAAACAATCGAAACCATTTTATCACAAGCCTCTGAAACAGGGCACGAGCGCAAACTCTTTGCAGCGAGCGCCTTACGAAAAGCGGGTGAAGTGGCCCCTGGCATGGGTTTGATTGGAACACTCGTCGGACTTGTCCAAATGCTAGCACAGCTTGACGACCCCTCTTCTATCGGGCCTGCGATGGCCGTCGCCTTGCTTACAACCTTTTATGGGGCACTTTTGGGAACTGTTATTTTAACGCCGCTTGCCACAAAACTTGAGCGATCCGTTGAACAAGAAGCTATGATGCATGATTTGATACGCACAGCGGCAATATCAATGGTTAAGCAAGAAAGCCCAAGACATTTAGAAGTTTTACTAAACAGTCTTTTACCTGCTCGTTACAGAGTTCGATACTTTTAAGAAAGAGACCACCGCATGCGTTTAATGATTGTTGGCCGTCTTGAAGGCTATATAGGAACAGCTGGTAAAATCGCCCTACAAAGAGGTGCCAAGGTTATCCATTGTGAAGACATTGTTGAAGCCGTTGGCGCGCTTCGCAACGGCAAGGGGGCAGACATCGCCATGGTTGATGTTAAGCTTCCCATTGCAGACATGGTTAAAAAGCTCAACGACGAGCGCATTCATGTTCCCATTGTGGCTTGCGGTGTCGCATCAGACACACGTGCAGCAGTCAAAGCCATCCAAGATGGTGCCAAAGAATACGTCCCCCTTCCGCCTGATGCTGACTTGATTGCAGCCGTCCTTGAAGCTGTTGCCAACGAAAATAACGACATGATTGCAGGTGATCCTGCCATGAAAAAAGTTATGCAGCTGGCTGAAAAAATTGCGCCCAGTGATGCCACGGTTTTAATTGCCGGGGAATCTGGAACAGGTAAAGAGGTTATGTCGCGCTTTATTCACGACAAATCGAAACGAAGCGGCGGCACGTTTATTGCGGTCAACTGCGCAGCCATTCCTGAAAACCTGCTTGAATCAGAGCTTTTTGGTCATGAAAAAGGTGCTTTTACGGGCGCGGCAGGCAAACGTATAGGTAAATTTGAAGAAGCCAGCGGCGGCACACTTCTCCTCGATGAGGTCAGTGAAATGCACCCCCAACTACAAGCCAAGCTTTTGCGTGCTATCCAAGAAAAAGAAATCACACGCATTGGAAGTAACGCAGCCGTTAAAATTGACACACGTATACTTGCGACATCCAACAGAGATTTAGAAAAATCCGTCGAAAAAGGCGAGTTTCGCGAAGATTTATACTTCCGTCTCAATGTTGTAACACTCAACCTTCCTGCACTTCGTGAGCGCCCATCTGATATTCTACCTTTGGCTGAGTTCTTTGCGAATAAATTTGCCGAAGAAAATGGCGTAGAGGCAAAGCCGTTATCTGCCGAGGCAAAAGAAAAGCTTCAAGCCTATAAATGGCGGGGTAATATTCGAGAATTAGAAAACACAATGCACCGCGCTATTCTGATCTCCTTGGAAGATGAGATCGAAGCAGATGCCATTCATATTTCAGACAGCGCGTTTTCAAATAACAACAGCAGCAGCAGCACGCAAAGTGCGGCTACAAACGCGCCAAGTCTAAGCGGCGTATCATCTGCCACACAACAAAGCGAGCCCCTCGCCTCAAACAGCGCGCCTAACAGCACGCCAGATAATGCGGCACCAGATACAGCAACAGCCACACCAGACGTACAAAATCCTGGCGGTGTCGAAGGGCTTGTTGGGAAAACAATTGCCGATGTTGAACGTCAAATGATCTTAAATACACTTGATCACTGCTTGGGCAACAGAACCCACGCGGCAAAAGTATTGGGCATTTCAATTCGCACATTGCGTAATAAACTCAATCAATACAAAGATGCGGGAATAGACATCCCCACGGCCTAAAAGCCACGATATCCGTTTGCATCAAATCATTTCCACGCGTACAATAAAATAGAGAGCATAGTCTGCGCTCTTATTCTTATACCTGTAATAAATTTGAACGGCATAATTCACGCAATCGATCATGGCATTGAACTTTACGAATAATTTCATTGGACAGACAAAAGGCACTATGGGTGGCCGCGCACGTGGGATATTCCGTGGAGATATCGCCTTTGCGGCAGGGATTGTCGCCGTTCTTATGTTCATGTTGGTGCCTATTCCAACATGGATGTTGGACATGGGGCTGTCTCTTTCTGTTACATTTTCGGTTATGATTTTGATGACCGTCCTGTTCATACAAAAGCCACTAGAATTTTCTACATTCCCAACGGTTCTCTTGATTGCAACCGCACTGCGCTTAGGGCTTAACGTCGCCTCAACACGCTTAATCCTGAGTGAAGGGCACACAGGTGGAGAAGCCGCAGGAGCCGTGATTGAAGCCTTTGGTAGCTTTATCATTCAAGACAGTTATGTTGTCGGCGGTATCGTGTTTGCCATTCTTGTGATCGTAAACTTTGTCGTAATTACCAAAGGGTCAGGCCGTATTGCCGAAGTGGCCGCCCGTTTTACCTTGGATGCGATGCCAGGGCGTCAAATGGCCATCGACAGTGATCTCTCAGCAGGCCTCTTATCTGAAGAAGAAGCCAAAGCGAAACGTGCCGAGCTTACGCAGGAAAGTACATTCTTTGGAGCCATGGACGGTTCTGCAAAATTTGTCCGCGGAGACGCTATTGCAGGTCTTTTGATCACATTTATCAATGTCATTGGCGGGATCATTATTGGCACAACATCTCAAGGCATGAGCTTGGGCGCTGCCGCCTCCGCATACACCGTTTTGACAATTGGTGATGGTCTTGTATCCCAAATACCAGCGCTTGTTGTCTCTGTGGCAGCCGGTCTTTTAGTTTCAAAAGCCGGTGTCGAAGGGTCTGCCGACCAAGCCCTATTCACTCAGTTTGGTCGCTATCCAAAAGCCCTTGCCATGAGTGCTGTGCTTATGATCGGTATTGGACTTGTCCCTGGTATTCCAATGCTTCCCTTCTTTATTTTGGGAAGTATCGCAGGCGCAATGGCATTTTTTGCCTTCCAAAAACACGAAAAAGCCGAGCAAGCCATCGTTGAAACAGCCGAAGAAGAAAGAAAAGCCATCAAGCCACCTGAAGAGCCAATCTCTAAATCGCTTTCTATGGATACATTGAGGCTTGAGCTTGGCTACGGATTGCTTCCAATGGTGCAAGGGGAAGGCGAAAATAAACTCACCGTTCAAATTAAAGGGCTTCGCAAGCAACTTGCAGAAGAAATGGGCTACATCCTGCCTGCTGTTCGCATCCAAGACAATCTACAGCTACAAGCCAACCAATACATGGTGCGCGTCAAAGAAATTGAAGCAGGCCGCGGTGATGTACGACCAAACATGCTTTTATGTATGGACCCAACGGGCGAGCCCATAAGCCTACCTGGTGAAAATACAACAGAGCCAACATTTGGCCTCCCCGCCATGTGGGTTGATAAACGCTACAAAGAAGAAGCTGGATTTAAAGGCTACACTGTTGTTGATGCACCAACCGTTGTAACAACGCATTTAACCGAGCTGGTTAAAGAAAATATGGCAGACCTTCTCTCATATACAGAAACACAGCGCCTTCTAGACGAGCTTTCACAAGAGTTCCAAAAGCTAGTGGCCGACGTTATTCCTACTCAGTTAACCGTCACGGGTTTGCAACGTGTCTTACAATCGCTTGTGGCTGAACGTGTGTCCATTCGTGACCTTCCAACAATTCTTGAAGGTGTTTCAGAAGCCTCAACCTACACGAAAAACATTACACTTATGACAGAACATGTGCGTGCCCGTTTGGCGCGCCAAATATGTGACCAGCATTCGAACATGCAAGGGATGCTGCCGCTTCTTACATTGTCGGCTGAATGGGAGCAAGCCTTTGCAGAGACAATTGTCGGAGATGGAGAAGAGCGCCAACTTGCCATGCCACCAAGTCAGCTCCAAGACTTCATTAGTGCCGTGCGTAAAAGCTACGAAAAACTCTCTCGCACAGGCGAATCACCCGTCCTCTTAACATCCCCCGGTGTGCGCCCATTTGTGCGCTCTGTCATTGAGCGGTTCCGCCCGCAAACGATTGTCATGTCTCAAAACGAAATCCATGCCAAAGCCAAAATTAAAACACTCGGCCAAATTTAGACCCATAAAACTGTAATTTTATGATATAATGTCATAAGTAAAGAGAGGTTTTTATGGTTAATGATTACGCAGATGGAAAAATTCAAGATGCATTAAAGCACGCTGGTGGAAGCCAAACGCAAGCACGCAAAACATTGCTTGAGTGGGCTTTAAAAGACCAAATGCTTCTCATCTCCCTGACGCAACAACATCTAGGCAGCATCGTAGCCCACGCCATTAGCAAAGCCTCCGCTGGCAATGATGGTCGAATTGAGCGCGCGCCTCGCAAAAAAAAGCAGGCTCCCGCGATGGCAAAACCCGTAACCGTTAACATCCCCCCAGAAAGTTTTGGCAAAGATCTTTTGAAAGCATTATCAGGTCGAGATTCTGTACGTTTTGGGATGGAAAGCGCCACAGGCCGCCCTATTGTTACCGCGCGTAAAAAAGCATCTCAACAACATATAGATACGCTTAAAAAACTGTCTGTGGTTCAATCAGACACGCAGCCAAAAAGCCATTGATTTTAATCGCAAGGCTAGCTAACGTCTTGCTATGAAATTAGAAAAACGAATTCTAGACTTTCTTGAAAAGAACAACTGCGATCCTGACACAATAGAATCTTTCCCTGGCGATTGGGGCAATCGATCATATTTGCGCGTTATGCAGGGCAACACGCCACGCATCATCATGGTTTGCAAATTAGAAGATACGGGAACGGGTCTGGATGAGTTTAAAGAAATTGGCGAGTGGCTCCTTGAAAATGGTTTATCCGCACCCAAAATATACAACATTGAAAACGGCTCAGATGGCAATCCAACGCTTGTTTTACTAGAAGATTTTGGCAACACATATTGTTCAGATTACAAGCTTATGAGCCAATGTATTGCCGCCATGCAAAATATCAGCCCCCTCCAAACCTTGCCTAATTTCCAAGACAGCCCCGTCTACGAAGGCCATCGTCGTGTCATGGATTGGTATGTGCCATGTTATTTAAAGGCAAAAAATGATAAAGACATTGTCGCGCACTATTTAAAGATTTGGAACGAAATAGAATCCTCACTTCCCGCCCCACAGCTGGCTTTTGCCCATATGGATTTTCACCCTGCCAACTTTATGCATTTGCCAGAGCGCGAAGGTGTTAAGCAATGCGGCATACTAGATTTCCAAGATGGCTGCATTGCGCCAATTGCCTATGACTACACCAATCTTTTAAAAGATATTCGCAAAGATGTCCCTCAAGATATTATAGATGAAACGCTTGCTGATGCGACACACCATATGAGTGAGACACAAAAAGACAGCTTTATAAAATGGTATAAGTTCCTTTGTCTGCAATTCCATTTCAGGCTGGTCGGACAGGTCATCAAATTATCGTTGGTGAGCAATCGTCATGATCTGATGGGCTACCAACCACGTATCACACGCTATATTCGAGATGAGTTAAACGACCCCCTATTCAAAGATCTAAAAGATTTCTTCGATGGTCTCAATGTCAAATGGACAGCCGAAGATTTGGATATTGACATGAAATACATCGCTCGTGATGCTTTTTAAAACCCTATAAAAGAAAGGCCTACCTAATGTCATTCATTGCCAACCGCGTTTTAAACGTTAAACCATCTGCGACATTCGCTATAATTGCAAAAGTGAAAGCTCTTAAAGCTGAAGGTAAGGATATTATAGGTATGGGCGCAGGCGAGCCGGACTTTGACACACCAGACCACATCAAAGACGCAGCCAAAGCCGCCATGGACGCAGGTGATACAAAATACACCCCTGTGCCAGGAACCGCCGATCTTAAGCAAGCCATCGTCGACAAATTCAAGCGCGACAATGATCTGACATATACACAAGACCAAGTCATTGTTGGTACAGGCGGCAAGCAAGTGCTTTATAACGCACTCATGGCCACCCTCAATGCCGGTGATGAAGTTATCATTCCAGCACCTTACTGGGTTTCATACCCTGATATGGTGTTATTGGCAGAAGGTAACCCTGTGATTGTTGAATGCCCGCAGGACTCAGGCTTTAAATTACAACCTCAAGACTTAGAAAACGCCATCACAGACAAAACAAAATGGGTCATTCTTAACTCTCCCAGTAACCCAACAGGCGCAGGCTACACACACGATGAAATAAAAGCACTGACGGACGTTTTATTAAAATATCCAAATGTCTGGCTGTTAGTCGATGACATGTATGAACATCTTGTTTATGACGGCTTTAAATTTGCAACACCAGCACAAGTTGAGCCGAAACTTTTTGATCGCACTTTGACGGTAAATGGCGTTTCAAAAGCTTATTCTATGACAGGGTGGCGCATAGGATTTGCAGGAGGCCCAACAGACCTCATCAAAGCCATGACAAAAATCCAAGGGCAAAGCACATCTAGCCCGAACACCATCTCGCAGGCCGCATCTGTAGAGGCGCTTAATGGAGATCAATCGTTCTTGGACGATTGGCGCGCCCAATTTGCCGAGCGTCGTAACGTTCTCGTTGATATGCTCAATGACATTGAGGGCATCGAATGTTTGAAACCAGAAGGGGCTTTTTACGTGTACCCAAGCTGCGCAGGACTAATTGGTAAAACAACCCCAGAAGGTAAGACATTAGACACAGACGAAGATGTTGTAACCTACTTTTTAGAATCAGTGGGTGTTGCCTGCGTTCACGGCGAAGCCTTTGGCCTGTCTCCTCACTTCCGCCTGTCATATGCGGTATCGCTTGATACAATTAAAGATGCATGCGCGCGTATTAAAGACGCTGTATCGCAGTTGAAATAAGTATTATTTTTTAAAAGCCATGCCGCCAGCTCTGTCTGCCATGGCTTTTATGAAATCAGGCATTTGATAGTTCTTATGACGGGCGTCAAGTTTTGCCCTATTTTCAACAAGGAAATCAACGACCGGGTCGATCATATCTGACTGGCGGCGCTCAATATAATCATCCATGCTTTTTCTCATCTCTTGAATTTGAAGCGGTGAAGTATCAAGAATTTCTGTATTGAATGACAAGCCCTCTAAATCCTGTCTATCGACCTCTAATAAATGAAAATTGTCGCCCAATCGGACACGCAAGCCCTCGCGGTTTTGAAGACGTGCCTGAAAACTTGAAAAATCAGTAAGGCTTTTGTTAAACAACGACATTAACACACCATTACGATTATACGCATTCGGATTGACTTCAAAATTTTCTAAAAAATGATCAAATTGAACAACCGCCATATCATAACCATTTTTCAGGCTTTGCTTTAATTTATCAACCTGAGACAAACCGCTATCCATTTGGCACACATCTATGTGATGCGTCCCCGTCTCCTCAACTTCATATGAAGGGAAAACTGTTTGCATCGCCGTGGCCGCCATAATAGCATCTCGGATAGGCACATTGGCAGTGGGATTATCATCTTGCGCAAAAAAGCGACGGTCTTGTTTTAACAGCGCTTCATTCACGTGATAAAAATCGTAAGGTGTTTGTGGACCCGGTGATATTTTTTGACTAGTTATAAAAAACGGAATATGCGCATCTGACATTTTCAGCTCACCAAATTGATGCAACAAATCAGACTTCATATATTTACGATCAAGATGATATGTTACCGCGCCCTCTGCATTATCATCCATTTCGGCACGCGCCTTTTTAAAAACAGAATTAAACATACGCGCAAAGATTTTTGCGCCATCTTGTCGGATTTGCTTTTTGTAAAACCCTTCTTCAAAGGACATATAATAAGGAAGCTTTTGCAAAAATGTATTGCCATACTCACGAAGAGACATGGTGTCAGTTGCCACAACTGATGCAGTGATCGAGCCTACAGAACTACCGATAACACCACCGGGAAACAAATGAGAAAGTGATGTGCCCGCGGCTTGTTCTACGGCTTGCGCAAATCGGACAGAAATATAACCGAACCGCCCGCCCCCAGGGAAAAAAGCCACAGGATTTACGGGATCAGCTTGTTTATTTAACCTAAAAAACATGAATAGGCCTCCTTACGCATCAATATTGTGCGAGAAGACTACCACACTTATGGCAAATTTTGGACAAGAATCGAAAATATTATTCACATTTTAAGAAATAATATATCAAACAGCTTCAACAGACGCATTGATAATAGCATTTTCATGCTCGATCAAATCTTGTGCGCGCTTGAGCGCTTTATAATAATGCCCCTTAATTATATCAGCATTGATTTGCACAAAAAGTGGTGATGTAGACGGTGCCGCTTGTAAAACCTGTTTGATTAGCGCGAAATATTTTGAATGGTACTCGCGTGGATTACGCGCCAAATACATGCATTGAATGATAAAATAAATCTGTTTGCATGCGGTGTCGGCGTCCTCTTCGAAAAGAACGTCTTTTTCTCTCAAGATTGGGGCATCGCCTGCAATATGAAGTTTTGTGCGCTGTTTATCGTTTGTAATAACAGCCGTTCCAACAAGTACTTTTTCTTCTGGTTTAAGATCAATTACAAGAGCCATGGAGAAAATCCAAAATATTTTAAGTTACAGCTGAATGACAGCCTTTAAAGATTATAATGATACAAAACGGCCAAGAAAGACAGCCCTAAAAACCTATTTAAAATGCCCTAAAAGCGTGTATTGGGCATCAAAGGCTAAAAACTCACCATCCCCTGCAGCTTTATTTGCAATTTTCGTACTTAAAGACCGAAGCGCCTCGGCTTCTTGTGCGACACTTTCCTGTCCCCCACCTTGCGCTTGGGCCACTAACACATCGATTGTGCTTTGTGAGAATTCTTTGCGTGTTTGCATCTCAAATGATGATGAGCGTAACTGCGCGCGCAACAGCGATGTCTGATCAAGACTTTGAAGAACTAGGTTTTTTAAATATTGGGCATCATCAGCGGTTTGAATATCCAACCCTCTAAACCCAAATGTTTGTGAATCCAGCGCCTCACCTTCAACGCTCAAGTGGTTGCGATCTTTTTGATCAACAACAAAGGACACCACATCACCTTGCAAAATGTTTTCACCTTCAAAACCACTATTTTGTGAAATATTATCAATATCTTGATAGAGACTTACCAATCTCTCGGAGAATTTTTCTGCCTGCGGTTTTACCAAATCCTGCGAAATAGATGAGTTGAGCAGCTCTTCAAAACGAAGCGCCACCCCGCCAATTTCCTCTAGTTTTGCTGCAATTGTGTCAACATTACTTAATGCTGTATCGACAATTGTCTCACCGTAAGATATTTGCTCCAAAAAGCCTTGGACTTGTGTGATTTTTTCTAAAAACTCTGGTGAGGATAATGACACTGTATCAGACGCAGGAACAGGAGCCACAGGCGCACTTTTCGTCTCTGCTTTTGAAGCAGATGATGCGCGCTCTATGCTTTTAACGCCGCCTAGCGTTAATCGCCCTGTCGTGATGCCCATATCAGATGACATAAACCATATATCCTTTCATGAAGACACAATCTATCTTGTATCCTCTGGATATATCATATCATAGAAATGATTAACATAGTTTTTACAAAAACATATTTTGTATCAATACCTAACAGGTAAATAAAACAATGCTTAAATCACCGCGTTATAGCGCCAATGTCCGATATTTGGATCTCTATATATATCAACGCTTGCGCGGATCACATCCACCTCACCCGGTGTTTCATCTCGAAGATTTTGACCATCATCACCTGACATACGTTCGTATATACCAAGCTGATCTGATTGATTATTTTGATCGAACATGAAGCCATTTTCGGCAAAAGACAGGTCAATGTCACCTGAACCCACATCCAAACCAGAATCCTGCAACGCTTGCTCCAACGCGCTACTGTCGCGTTGCAAAAGATTGTATGCCGATTCTTTTTCCGTCATCATGCTCACCTTGATTTTATTAGCAGAATCCATTTCAAGGTTTATCTGCATGCGCCCCAACTCTGGTGGGTTTAAAAGAAATGATAGCTTTTGGTTGCCGCCTTGCTCGAATGATTTCCCAATCATTGTCGCAACCATCTGCGTTGTTTGATGCGTTTGTCCGGCCTGTTGGTTCCCTAATACACCATGTGCGTGCGATCCACTTTGCGCAGCGTTTGACGTCGCAGGGGCTACAGACGGCGTAAATAACTTCGCTTCATAACCAACTTGTAAATCTGGCGCCATATCAGCCGTCAGTAATCCGCCTTGCACACCAGCACTCAAAGCGCTTGGTAATAACTGCCCCTGTCCATCAATAGGCTGGCCTATCAAAAGTTTTAGCGCGTTCATACCATTGCCGTTTAAGCCTTGTGCTTGCTCAGAGGCCATAAACCCTGACACTAATTGCGCAAGACCTTCAGACATACCACCTGCGCCATTATGGCCTTTGGCAAAGCTTGAAACGTTTACACCATATGTGTGCGGCTGTGCAGAGATCACCTCGCTTAAAAGCTCGCGTAGGGAGGCAACATCCTCTGCCATATCCATATCTTCAAACCATTTACCTGCAATTAAATCTTCTGGTAAATCATCTTGGCTGTTGAACAAAAACTGCTTCATACGTTCTTGAAGCGCTGCAAGCTCATCTGCGCTGATAGCATCAAACGCCAGCGCGCCTTGCCCAGACTTCACGAGTGTAAATACACCGTTAGAAAGGTCACCTGTGCCGAACTTGTCACCCAGCGCACTAAGCTGTGCGGGTGTTAAATTAACAGCAATCAATTGCGGAAATGTTTCAGAACTTAAATTTAGCTCATTAAACGCCTCGATTTGGCTGGCAATCTGTGCCAAATCCTGCTCGCTCAATGAAAGCTGCCCTGGATAAAGAGACTCGATGGCATCCATAAACCCTGACAATCCACCGAACTGTTCAAGTATATCGGCATCAACAAGTGAAACACGATCCATATTTGCCACTTGAGACAACTGCTCTTGCGATAATGAAACCTCTATAATCTGACCATCATCGCGCGTCAAATATACGACCTTATCCTCACTCTCGTCAGAGGCGCGCGCTTTATCTGTTTCTCGGCTTTCCTTAACAGATGCATTGTCATTTTTTGCCGCATCACGTGCCGATGCTTTTGAATCTTGTGAAGATTCAAGTGCGCGCTCAAAACCTTTATCCTTTTTCTCATGTGGAATATCAGATTTTACGGCGCCATACTCAACCTGAGGTGAAACATTTAAAAATAAAATTGATGAAGTCATGGTTTATCCTTCCAGTATTTTTTTAATCTTAATCTTTGTAATCACTTAACAATCGGGTGTTCCCCGCCTTACACAGTATCCATTAAGCCTGAGGAGACAGTTTTATTTGCCCGTCCGCTGTAAACTTTTCCTGAGGCATCATATTGTTCACGCTGCTGAACAAGAATCTCTCTTGCTGCGGTAACAATACGGGCATTAAGCGCTTTCACACCATCACCTCTTCGTTTCAAAGATTTCAAATTTTCATCTGAACGATCTTCGAAGTTTTTGTATGACTGCTTCAGCTCGCTTTTCAAACTTTCATCTGCCGTACTTATCTTCTCACGCATGGCATTTAATTTTTGGGCTTCTAATTCGTAATTTTTAGCCAAATTCTTTTTTTCTTGCTGTAAATCGAGAAACTTTTGACGATCCATCTTTGCGAGCGCTTCATTTTCTTGCTTTAAGACGGCATCTAACCGATCCATCATTGCAATCACACTGCTCATTGCGCGCTCAACAGTTTCCCCACCACTTGTTACATTTTGTTGTCCTGACATTTCATTTCTCCTTTATTATTTCTTATTCACCTGTTGTCGCAAAACCGAACCGCTCAAAGCGAGGCATCACTATCTTGCGTCGGCGCCTCGTCCTTCACCTTTACGGCCTCGACATCAGCACTTGCCGCAACATCTCCGCCGCCTTGCATTTTAATCAGCGTATCCTTGACGTGGCTGGCCATGCCAATGCCCCCATCATTTGCCAAAGACTTCCCATACTCGTTGAGCAACATGCTTTTAAAAATTTCTTCGGCACGCCCTCCGCCAAACATCGAGTCAACCTCAACACTTTCAAACATGGGACGCATCATCTCTGTTAAAAACACCGCCTCAAAATCTCGAGCAACCGTGTCCATTTCTGAGGGGCTTTGATTGGGGCGTATTCCTCGGGTGATCTGATCCATCTTCGCAGTCCCCGACTGCGCCTCGTTCATGATCCCGACAAAGCTCTGTGAACTAAGTAAATCCATTATAGTAACTCGATCTCTGCTTGTAGGGCACCAGCAGCCTTAATTGATTGTAAAATTGTAATCATGTCACGCGGGCCGATCCCCAGCTTGTTCAAGCCTGTCACCAGCTCTTGTAACGTGACACCTGATTCCAAAACCGCCAACTTCGTATCATCGCCCGTGTTCACATCCACAGCTGTACGTGGCACAACAACGGTTTCACCTTGTTCTGCAAACGGGTTAGGTTGTGAGACTTGAGGCGTCTCCGTTACACGAATGGTTAAATTTCCTTGCGCAATCGCCACAGTACTAATTTTGACATCAGAGCCCATAACAATGGTTCCTGTGTTTTCATCAATCACCACTTTTGCCACTTGATCAGGCTGCACAGGCAACTGTTCAATATCAGTGATCAAATCAACAATAGTGCCTCTGTAATTGCTTGGACGTTTCAACGTAATGCTGGCGCCATTATCTGCACTTGCAATGCTTGCGTCAGTAAAGCCATTAATCGCACGGGCAATTCGACGTGCCGTAGTAAAATCTGGATTACGAAGCGCAAGGCGCACTTCTGTCAGTTTTTCTAGGTCAAAGTTAATTTCACGCTCGACAATAGCTCCACCTGGAATACGACCTGACGCAGGGTTGTTTTGCACAATAGTTGTGGCCGCACCTTCTGATTGAAACCCTCCAATCATAACAGGACCTTGTCCAATCGCATAAACCTCGCCATCTGCACCCATCAACGGTGTCACAAGAAGCGTTCCGCCCCTTAAACTATCCGCATCTCCCATGGTCGATACATTCACATCAATGCGTGATCCATTATTTGAAAATGGTGGCAATGTCGCCGTCACCATAACGGCCGCCACATTTCCTGTATTCAAATTCTGATCGCGAACATTGACGCCTAGGCGCTCAAGCATCGCTGTCAAACTTTGACGTGTAAAAGGCGCATTGTTGAGCGCATCTCCCGTCCCGTTTAATCCGACAACCAAACCATATCCGACCAGCATATTGTCACGAACACCTTCGATATCAACGATATCCTTAATACGCGTTGTCGCGGCATGTGCCGTTGATATGGTATGAAGAGTGACCACAAAAATCGTACCGAGCATAAGAGCCCATACGACCATCGCGCTGAATGTAATGCGATTATTTTTCATGTGTTTATCCTTCTTGTTACTTGTTTTAACCAAAATGTTATTTTTATCCGCCTTTCTCCTTGCGAAATACGTGCCAAAACCTAAAGCACTGAAACAAATAGATTTATCTAATTATGCGAACCGCAAGTTGGTAGTTTTTACCTGACAAATTGGTATCACTAGGCAAATATGTTCTGTAGAATGAAATATAAAAATGAGCTATAATAAGAGTCATGAAGATCCAAGGACCTGACAAAGCATCGAGTACATCCTCGTCAAAAAAATCCTCCAAAGCTAAAAGTGGCGATGGAAGCTTTGGCGTTATGCTCTCTGGCGATGAGGGCACTAGCCAAACAGCATCTACAGGCGCGGCACAGACTTTGACAAATGTCGAAGCCCTATTGATTGCGCAATCAACCGATGACCCTGCAGGCCGCGCGTCTAAAGGACGCATGATGGTGCGCGCCGATAAACTTTTAGATGAGCTCGATAAACTACGCCTTAATATGCTAACAGGTAACATGACAGTAGGCGACATGATTGATCTGGCTGACGTGGTTGCAAGTAACCGCGAGGGAATCGACGACCCTGAACTTGCAGCCATTCTTCAAGAAATTGACCTTCGCGCGCAAATCGAAATTGCAAAAATGCGCGTCTCACTTGAAAGCGTCGAGTAAACACACACATCAATATTGTTGTGCATAAGAAAAGACTCTTGCCTTTTTTTCCTCTTGCTTATATTTTTCAGCCTCTAAACTATTTATTGAGTTTAATAGCTTAATACTATTGGGTCGTATAATTATACTGGTAGGAGGACTACACAAATGGCCAACCAAGGAAGCGTACTTGTTCCACAAGACTACAAGCCAACGGATGAAGAAGAATTCATGAGTCCTATTATGACGGAGTATTTTCGTCAAAAGCTGATTAACTGGAGAGAAGAGCTTATTCGCGAATCTTCAGAAACTATCAAAACAACGCTACAAGGCGAAGAACTTAACAAGCCGGACATGGCTGACCGTGCATCTGCAGAAACTGATCACGCGCTAGAACTTCGTACGCGTGACCGCGAGCGTAAATTGATTTCAAAAATCAACGAAGCCTTGATGCGCATTGACGAAGAAACATATGGTTATTGCGAAGAAACAGGCGAACCTATTGCGGTACGACGCTTGGACGCACGTCCAACAGCAACGCTAAGCATTGAAGCGCAAGAACGTCACGAAAAAATGGAGCGTACGCACAACGCGGACTAATTTATTTTTTATAAAAAAATTCCAGACAATAAAAAAGGCCAGATCACTCTGGCCTTTTGTTTATTTCAATTCTATCACAAACGAGCTTAGCTCGCCATTGGTAGTTCGCCGTCTGATTTTGCAGCGCCTTTACCTTTTGTCTTTTTGTTAGAAGACGTTGCCCCCATAGGCGCCAAACGACCATCAATTGTTGCGCCTGCTTCAATTTGAAGCTCGCCATATACGATAGTTCCAGTGATCACGCCAGTAGAGGCCACTGTCAAACGACCGCTTACGTTAACTTCACCTTCAAAGTGACCCGCAATTGTTGCTTCTTCAATTTCTACAGACCCGTAAAATTTACCTGATTCTGAAATCTCAAGAACTTTTGCGCCTTTCAATGCAGCCTCAACGCTACCTTCAACAAGCAAGTGATCACATGACTCAATTTCACCAGACATTGTGATGCCTTCACCAATCACTAAGCGACGGCCGTTTCCAGATCCTGCGCCTACTGCAGGTGTTGATCCTGCGTATGTTGTTGGGTTGTATGAACCATAAGGCTTAGCAGGTGCTGCTGGCGTTGCGGCTGGTCTTTGGAATGGGCTAGAAGTTGTTGAAGTTGGAATATCAACTGACTTTTGGTCTTGTGTCGTTGTTGTTTTTTGCTCGTCGTCTTTAGTCATTGTCTGGGCATCCTTTCCAGTTTGTTGTGCCATAGTATTCGTTGTTGACCCAGCAGCTGTTGCTGATGTCATTGTTTGTGTAGCTGATTGCGGCGCCGTATTATTATTTTGTGATGATACGACAGCAACACTTGACTGATTGTTTTGTGTACTGGTTGTTTCGTTTTGCGTTTCTGGCTTTGGTCTGTGGAACATATGTGGCCCCTTCTTCCTTCTTCAAAGTAAATACAGTTTCGTTAAAATCAGCTCCCCCCTTTATAAAAACATAAAGAAACGAAACAGATCAAACCATATATCATTAGTGTTTAAGTATGGCTGCACACTAGCATGAGATTTTTAAACTTCGCAAGAGGTTTGAGCGCATTTATAATGTAATATTATTGCGAATCTAAATATCCTCATGAAAACTATAGTAAATTTTTTCTGCGATTTTTGAGGATATCCCCTCTACATTTTTTAAATCCTCAACCCCTGCGTTCTTAACGGCATCAACAGATCCGAAGTAATGCAGCAAGGCTTTCTTTTTCTTCGCACCAATGCCCTCAATGGAATCGAGTGACGATACAATAGCAGCCTTTCCTCGTCTCGCCCTATGAGACCCAATAGCGAAACGGTGCGCCTCGTCTCGTAAGTTTTGCAGGTAGTGAAGCGTCCCATTATTGTGCGGAAGCACGAACGTATCTCTTCCTTCTATATGAAACTCTTCACGTCCCGCATTTCTGTCAGGCCCCTTTGAAATTGCAACAACATATAAATCATCCCAAATGCCTAAAGATTGTAAAACCTCGCGCACAGCACTTAATTGTCCACGCCCCCCATCAATCAAAAGTAGATCGGGAAATACCGTCCCCTTGGGTACATTGTCGGGCGTAACATTACGAAAACGACGCTGCATAACTTCACGCATCATGCCATAATCATCTGACGCATCAGCACTTTTAATATTAAATAGGCGGTACGAAGACTTTTGAAACCCTTCAGGCGTTGAAACAATCATGCCCCCTACCATATTTGTACCAGATACATGGCTGTTGTCGTAAACCTCAATTCGCTCTGGAAAACGACCCATTTCAAATAATTTGACCATGTCATCCAAACAGCGTCGATCCTTCATGCTAACCGCCTGTTTTCTGCTCAGCGCGCTCTTGGCATTTTGCATCGCAAAATCAACAACTCTCTTTCCTGCGCCACGCTGCGGAACCACAATATCGACACGTGTGCCTCCGTTTTTATGTGACCGCTCAGATAATGCATCCACCAATAGCGTCTGGTCATTCACAGCTTCGCTTACAAACACTTTTCGTGGGATAGGCTTGTTCTCGTAAAACTGCGCTAAAAAACTTGCAAGAATGTCTGCTGTGTCATCTTCTTCAGTGTGCCTTGGAAAGTAGCTCTTGTTACCAAAATTTTGCCCACCACGAAAAAAGAACACCTGCATGCACGACATATTGCCTTCACGGGCGCACGCAATAACATCCGCATCCCCAATGCCTTCTACGTTGACGTCTTGTTGGATATTCAGCTGAGACATGGCTTGAATTCGATCTCGATAGACAGCAGCTCGCTCATAATCTTGTGCCTCTGAGGCTTCATGCATTTTATCCTGAAAGCGCGCCTTGATCGTGTCGCTTTTTCCATCTAAAAAAGGTTTTAAGTCTGCAATTTGTAATTTGTACTCTTCTTTTGACACATACCCCACACATGGAGCCGTGCACCGTTTGATGTGATATTGAAGGCAAGGACGAGACCGATTGTCAAAATTGTTATCCGTACAATTACGTAACATAAATGCTTTTTGCAAAATCGCCATTGTACGGTTTACCGCGCCAGCAGACGCGAAAGGACCATAAAAAATGCCCTTCCCTTTTTTCGCACCTCGGTGCTTATCAAGGCGCGGAAAATCATGCGTTGTGTCGAGGTACATATAGGGAAAGGTTTTGTCATCTCGAAGCAGAATATTATAGCGTGGTTTAAGCTTTTTAATCAGGTTGCTCTCCAGCAACAAAGCCTCTACCTCGGTATGTGTATGAACGACCTCCATGTGGCGGGTTTCTGATACCATACGTTGTAGCCTTACGGGTAGGTTTTCAATACGTATGTAATTCATCACGCGTCTTTTTAAACGCTTGGCCTTTCCAACATATAAAACATCCCCCTCCTTATTAAGCATACGATACACCCCCGGTGTATCCGGCAAAGACTTAGCAAAATCAGTAATATAGCTACGCCCTGTAGCTAAGCCTCCTGAGGGGACGATTTCAGGGCTTTTCCCTGTATCTAACTGATCGTTTTCATTATCCATTTAATTAAAATAGTGTGTTGCATACAAATGAACAAGTCTGAAAATGCTTCTGTATGCACGTGATATGAAAATACCTTGACAGTTAAAAACAAAAGCCGTTATTGATCGAAAACTTGATAAATAACAACAATAAAAAACCAATGCTGGGAAACTAAAAACTATGAATTTATACACAACCGATCAGAAGCTCCTTTTTTCCTCTAACCACAAATCATTAAAAGAAACAATAGAGGCAGCTATTAACGATAACACACCACTTGATCATCTAGATGTAAGAGACCAAGATTTGCGAAACATCAATATGGATGGAGCGCTGATGCGTTATGCGCGCTTCCAAAATACTGACCTTACAGGCGCAAATATGAGCGAAGCCCTTTTAGACGGATCCAATTTTTCGTATGCCCTTATGTACAATACATGCGTTGCCTACAGCTCACTACAATATGTTGATTTTATGGAAACGGAGTTCGGCGCAACCGATTTTTCTCAGTCCGACATTAGTGACAGTATATTTTCCGGCCCTTCATGCCATAGCCTTACATTCCGGCATGTCAGAACTATGAAAAGATCGAAATATCTATATCAAAAAAAAACTATATGATATGCAAAGACCGCCCACATTCATTCGATGTGAAGCGGGCGATATTGTCATATTTGACGATCACATTTTAAAAGAGGGCCAGATGATCAAAAAAGATAGTGTACAAAAATCCCCTATAACACCAAAAGAGGAGTACCTTATCAGCGGACATACACGTGTATGATTCAAGACCAGCAATAATGATCGCCTTTATTATTATTCATTAATTGTTAGGCACTCATAGGAATAATTGTATAAAAAGGGTTTACACATGGAAACTTTGCTGTTTTTTAAAATCTCGGCCCTATATTAGATAGACATGATATAAAAGAACCGCTAAAATATAAAATTCTGGTGTATTAGTCCTTTCCATATATCAATAATATTGATTTAATCGGTTTTAGGACTACATCCAGAGAATAAACATAAAAAAGTATAATATATAATAGAGAGTAATAGAGATGGTATCAACGCAAAAACAAATGGATAAAGATCAATCACAAAATGATGATCAACAAATGAGTGCATTCATAGAAACAATGCAGGTCTTAAGATCTTTAGACTCAGAATTTCCTATCCAGCATGCGTTGGCTCTTGGCATTATTTCACAAAATCCGGGCATGTCATTGACACAATTGGCTGAGAAATTAAACCTCAACCTGTCAACAGTGTCACGCATCATAGGTGCGTTATCTGACCACCGCGCAAATGGCCAACCCTATTATATGGTAGAGGTTAAAAAATCAGAACAAGAGCGCCGCCGAAAAGAGCTTTACCTCACACCAAAAGGCGAAGCCTTTCTTAAAAAAGTTGAAGGATGCTTCTAAGCATCCTTTTTTTTACCACTTTTTTTATCGTTTAGACCATTTCCCCCTTGCCATCCGTGGACACATCTTATAGATACATAAATGCATTTGGTATGCGCCCGTGGCGGAATCGGTAGACGCTGCGGACTTAAAATCCGTTTTCCTTTGGAAGTGCCGGTTCGAGTCCGGCAGGGGCTACCAGCCGAACCGCGCATGACCGGCACCACGGGTTCAGAAAATACCGGCCTCTACACC
>DDIM01000011.1 GCA_002338525.1 Micavibrio sp. UBA1850
AATGTGGGCGTTATCTTAGAAATTATGCCCTGTGCAGGCCGAGAAATTGAGACTGCAAAAGTTGCGCTTGATGTCATGTCACAGATATGGGATGACCATGACAAACTATTGATTTCTAGTTTTAAAGCGACAGCTCTTGAAACAGCTCTTGAAGTTGCAGAAGATTGGAATAGAGGCTTGTTATTTGAAACAGACATTGAGGAAAATTGGCAAGATATTGCACAAGCCCTTCACGTTTCAACACTCAATGTTAACGGCAATACGATTACACGTGAAATGGTTGAAGAGATGATGGAAATGGGCCTCCCCATTATTGCCTATACGATCAACGACCCTATGCGCGCGCAAGAGTTACAACGATGGGGGGTGGATACTATTATCACCGACACCCCAGATATAATTAAAGAAAATATCCTAACGGTACATTAAGTTACCGTTAGGCTAAGTCACTTTAGGCTACGGCTGCTGCAGGTGTTACCTTAGCAACAACACATTCACCTTTGTAATTTTCAACAGGTAAAACTTTAAGTTCGACCTTTGTACCCAATTCCAAGCCCTGAGTATCAGAGCGAACTTCTGAGCAGTGATTAAATGACCCATTTGGATTCGCTTGCTCTGAAACCAGATTAAATTCTATACAACGATGACCTTTGTCATTTACGCTAACGACACCATATGCGTCTGCGTAATTGTCATCATTTGCGTCCATTTTGTGTACAGGCCAATAACTTGTCATTTTAATCTCCTTGCTAAATATGCTGGTAAGGCTAACAAAAAGAATGTTCAAACGCAACATAATTTTACGTAAGAACTTTTTTTAAAACTTTATTACTCTATTGAGACTAGAATTTTGAGAGCGCGTCGTGAGGCGGCATACCAACCGCATTAAATCCACAGTCCACATAATGAATCTCACCTGTTACAGCAGTAGATAGATCAGACAGCAAATAAAGCCCTGTACCGCCAAGCTCTTCAAGCTCAACAGGTCTACGAAGCGGTGACGTTAGCGTATTGTATTTAAACGTTGTTCGCGCACCTCCAATAACCGCACCTGCAAGTGTTCTCATAGGACCTGCGGAAATAGCATTTACACGTATACCTTCAGGGCCTAGGTCTGCTGCAAGATAACGTACAGATGCTTCAAGAGCAGCTTTCGCAACGCCCATTACGTTATAATTTGGCATGACTTTTTCTGCACCATAGTAGCTGAGTGTTACGGCTGAGCTACCTTCACTCATCATATCTTTTGCGCGACGCATAACTGATGTAAATGAGTAGCAAGAGATGTGCATAGTGCGGTGGAAATTATCAAGCGATGTATCTACGTAGCGTCCCGCTAACTCATCCTTGTTAGAATAAGCGATCGCATGAACGATAAAGTCTATTTCGCCCCACTCTTCTTTCAATGTCAAGAACAGGTTATCAAGAGAGTCTTCATTCGACGCATCACAGTCTAATACAATCTTAGACCCTAGGCCTTCAGCCAAGGGCTTTACACGTTTACCAAAAGCATCGCCTTGGTAAGTAAATGCCAATTCAGCACCCTCTTTATGGAGAGCCTCAGCCATCCCCCATGCAATCGAGCGCTCGTTTGCCACGCCCATAATCAAACCTTTTTTACCTTGCATCAATCCCATGCGCGTTATCCTTTATACTTTGAAAGTGCGAGCGTACAATTCGTCCCACCAAAACCGAAACTATTTGAAAGCATTGTATCGTGATCAACATTATCAATGCGTGAAGTTGCAATTGGCATACCTTCAGCACCTTCATCAAGTGTTTCGATATTAATACTTGGTGCGACAAAGTCATTTTCCATCATCAACATTGAGTAGATGGCTTCCTGCGCGCCTGTTGCACCCAAAGAATGGCCCGTCATTGATTTTGTAGCACTAATATGTGGAATATCTTTACCATCAAAAACTTCGCGGATGGCTGTGATTTCGCCAATGTCTCCAACAGGCGTTGAGGTTCCATGTGTGTTGATGTACGTCACTTTGCCGTTAACTGTCTCTAGAGCTTTTTCCATGGCGCGCTTCCCGCCTTCACCACTTGGTGCGACCATGTCGTAGCCATCGGATGTTGCCCCATATCCTGTGATTTCAGCATAGATTTTCGCGCCACGTGCTTTTGCATGTTCCAATTCCTCAAGAACCAAAACAGCACCACCACCTGCAATCACAAATCCATCACGGTTTGCATCATAGGCACGTGCGGCCTTTTCAGGCGTGTCATTATATTTAGACGACATCGCACCCATCGCATCAAATAGAGCAGACAGTGTCCAGTCTAGCTCCTCAGCACCACCAGCAAACATAACGTCCTGCTTGCCCCACTGGATCATTTCTGTCGCATTTCCAATACAATGCGCAGATGTCGCACATGCAGAAGAAATTGTGTAGTTCACACCCTTGATTTTGAAGTTAGTAGAGGCTGTGGCTGATGTCGTTGACGACATGGCTTTTGGCACAGAAAACGGCCCAATACGTTTAGGGCCTTTCTCACGCGTAATATCAGAAGCCAAAACTTGCGCACGTGTTGAGGGACCACCAGACCCAACGATAATTCCTGTACGCTCGTTAGAAACAATAGTCTCATCCAGATTCGCATCAGCTATTGCCTGCTCCATACACAAATGCGTATAGCCAGCTGCATCTCCCATAAAACGCCATAGACGCTTGTCTATTTCCTCTTTTAGGTCAATATCAGGCTTACCATGAACTTGAGAACGAAAGCCAAGATCAGCATATTCTTGAGAGAATGTGATCCCAGATTTTCCCTCTTTCAAAGATGTTAAAACTTCATCTTTATTATTTCCAATACAAGATATAATTCCGATACCTGTAACAACAACACGACGCATAGCGCTTCCTTTTTACTAACTTTTATTTTTTGATTAATTAGGCGGCTGAATTATCGAACAATCCAACCTTCATACCTGAAACTTTACACGCAACCTTATCGTCTGCATATACAGTTCCATCGCCAATACCCATTACAAGCTTACCACTTATAACGCGTTTAATATCAACAACATATTTAACTTTCTTCGTTGTTGGCACGATCTGTTCAGAAAGTTTTAATTCACCTAAACCAAGTGCACGACCAGAGCCAAGCTCGCCCTTCCAGCCAAGATAAAAACCAAGCAATTGCCACACAGCATCTAAACCAAGACAGCCAGGCATAACCGGATCATTTTTGAAGTGGCACTCGAAAAACCAAAGATCAGGATTAATATCAAGTTCTGCTTCAATCACGCCTTTTCCATAGGCGCCGCCTTCTTCTGATACATTTGTAATGCGATCAAACATCAACATTGGTGGCAATGGTAGCTTTGCGTTGCCTTCTCCAAACATTGTGCCTTCACCACAAGATATGATTTCATCGTAAGTATAACTCGATTTTTGAACAAACGTCATTGTCTCTCGCTCTTCTTTCCAATTGTTAGTTTTAGTGCCTTAAATAACGAGGCTATTTATAAAAGGGTTTACCGTAAAGGGCAAACACTTTGTAATAATTTGTAACAAAGGGTGAATTTATCAAGGCCTAGCCTAGACTTATTGACATTTATTCTTCGTAAAAGATGCGCTCAGGTGATGATTTTACCTGAGGATACATGGCTTTTAAGCCACGGTAGCTCTCAACAAGCGCGGCCATAGCAAGCGGCTTTGCAATGGCGTGGGGCATATCGGGTGTATCCCCCGTTGCCACAACAGCAAGCATTCGTCCCGCTGCTTTTGCACAAGCAACGGCTTGTTCTTCAACGGTCATAATTGATAGCGCGTTGAAAAATTTGTCACATAATGGGCGAATCTCTTGAATAAGTTCAACGGGCGGATCGGCAGGGCAATCATTTGCGGCCATGCCCAAATTCCAACTGCTTCCTGCAGGAACCCCCATTCTGGTCGCCTCATGTGTCATCACGGAAATAATGGTTTCAAACTGCTCATCATCATTCACAAGTAAACACTGTGATGTCTCATCAGAACAATGACCAAAGCTATGGCCTGCATACGCGCTCAATCCACATACGCCATCTGCCAATGACCACTCATTGCTTGATATCTTTTTATCGATAACCAAATCGCATAGTTCCTGCGCCGCAACTTCATACGCCATGCATCGCGTCGAAAACTCCATAAATAAACGCAAGCTTTCTTCACGAGGTATATTTTCATTTTCCCATGCTGTGAGGTAGCTTTGTAAAATCCATAAAACAAAATCAAAATAGGCAAATTCACATTCCGCCCATTCATCAAGTATAAATCGAGAAAGCGAACGTCCCTGCTCTGAAATCTGGTCAATCCATTGAGAATTTGGCAACGTCCATGCGGCAATAGAATCGCTGTATGGCTGGGCGCGTAAAATATCAGCGAGCTTGTGAAAGCCCGCCTGCATAGTCTCATCTGGTTTTTCAAACATGAAACATGTCTCTACATACAATCCAGATAGCGTTAGCAAACAGTCTGTGACTTTAGGGCTGTCGCTTCCTGTCGTCACAGCAAGTGTTTTATCCATATGAGAATGAAGAAACGCAATCAGGTCTGATTTTTCAGGTGTAAGACGCATAGAATTCCTGTGCAGGTAAAGCCGAACGGCGTTGAAAAAGTAAGAATGCACAAAGAATATGTGCGTGTGGATAAGCTTGTGGATATGTTTTAAATTTTGTAACCGAACGGCTAACAATTTAAGGATAGCAAATTATTTATCTTGCGCAACGCCCCAAAGCACTTTTTTTTCTAAAAAGCCTCTATAGCCCGCAATACCTACTTTACAGTATAGTTCTGAACACTCATGTACACGAACCAAGCTGTCATCCTCTAGACGAACAACGCCCGCAGATTCAGGATTTTTCTTTTTACGTAGAATAACGTAGTTGCGTTCGTTATTTGCTTGAATAAGTGCAAAATCACGGGTTGATAAGAGGCTTCTGTGAATCCACCCCTCCTCGCCGTTAATATCGCGGACTTTCGCCCACTGATCGAATCTGGCACGCACCTCAAAAGGCCATCCTTTTTGCTGATAAACCCATTTAATAGGATGATCCGTTGAGGGGCCATAGCGCATGCGCGCTTCATCTTTGGCGAGGCTCATATATTCAGCCGCTTGCGCATGTGAAGAGCACAACACCATCGCAGACAGTAAAGTCAAAACCATCGCTACGGCTATATTGTTAGGGGCTCTTAGGATCATTATTTTAGCATTCAATTTATTAAGTATTGGACTTTATAGTATTGTTTTTATATATCAAAGCCATCATGAAGACACAAAAGAATAATTTCAAGAGGCCGCATATATCAATTGCCCCTATGATGGCATGGACAGATCGCCACTGTCGTTACTTTCATCGACTGATCAGCCCGAATAGCGCTGCTTACACTGAGATGGTTACAACAGGTGCACTTCGATTTGGAGATCAACCACGTCATTTAGATTACAGCAATCAAGAACATCCCATCGCCTTACAATTGGGCGGAAATGACCCCAAAGATTTAGCGTTTTCTGCAAAACTTGGTGAAGATTGGGGATATGATGAAGTAAATCTAAATTGTGGCTGCCCAAGCGATCGCGTTCAAAATGGTGCATTTGGCGCGTGCCTTATGAACGAACCTGATTTAGTTGCCGCATGTGTTCACGCAATGAATACAGCCATCGACATCCCCGTTACCGTTAAATGCCGTATTGGTATTGATGACAGTGAGGATTACGCGTTTTTAAATAAATTTATTAAAACGGTTGCCAATGCGGGGTGCGAGACTTTCATTATACACGCGCGCAAAGCATGGCTTAAAGGGTTAAGCCCTAAAGAGAACCGCGAAATTCCGCCCCTAAAATATGATGTTGTTTATCGTATCAAGCAAGAACACCCCCACCTCAACATTATTATCAATGGTGGTATTACCACATGTGAAGAGACAAAAACCCATCTAACACACTGCGATGGTGTAATGATTGGGCGCGAGACGTACCAGAACCCCTATATACTTGCCGATATTGAAGCCACTATTTTTGGCCACAACAGTCCTTCACGTGATGAGGTGGCTATGCAAATGCATGAGTATATACAAGGCAATGATTTCGCACCGCATAGTGTCGTTCGTCATATGATGGGCTTGTATAAGGCACAAAAAGGAGGACGTATTTGGCGTCAAACTCTATCTGATTTTGCCCATGAGCCTGACGTTATTAAAATTGCATTAGACAAAATGAAAAGCGCCTAAGCATTTGCTGTCAATTATTTTTAATTAACGATTTCCAATATGATTTAAACCTTGTTATAGTTAACGGCCTTTTGAGGTCGCGCGCCAAAAGAGGTCTATATAGAATAATAATTATAAGACAAATAACACCATTATGAGTTGGCATAGATTAGACGCAGATAAAACAAAATCACTGCTTGATACAGTTCGATCAAGCGGTGAAGCCATATTGTTTTCTGAAAAGAATAACGAAGCAAAATGCATGCGCCTGCCTTTTTATAATGACCTACTATTGTATAGAATCGTCAATACCGCCTCTTTACCAATTTTTTCTATGGATTTTCTTGGTGCCGATGATGGGTTTTTTTATTTAGACGGGAGTGACACGCCCCTGTCTCGGGTCAGCCAAGCTGGGAAGCTACAGTTACGTGAAGACAACATAGCCGCCTATGTTCAGTTTTACTTTTACAATGTTGTGCAAGAAGATGGTGAAATTTACCCCTTGTTTATGGACGCACCACTTCCAGACCTTATGAATCAAAATATTCATGCCTCACAAATTGATTTGCCTGATGGCGCGCCTGTTTTTACGGCACAACAAGATGATGACGGGTTTTCTATTACAACACCATTGTACTTTGGTGGTTCGATGATGATTGGCGCAATTAAAGTTGCACTTGATGGAGCCGTTACAATTACTAATATTCGGCCCATGTTAGGCGAGAATTTAGGTGGCACGATAAACGATGCCTGGACGTAAAGCAGGAAAACGAAGATTTTAATAGCAGTAAGATACAATGAGCAAAGACAACAAAGACATTAGCGCCAACCCACTCAGTGGATCATTCGGAGGTTTAGGAAATCTATCGGACTCCTCTGCATACACGCACACAGACGCTGACCCTATATTGAAGGCGGCTAAAGAGATTTTGGCTCAAATTCCTTCTGGGGCACGTCTTTTATCTATATTAAATGAGTATAACTACCCTATTAAAACAATTAAGGGTCGTGAAATCACTTATAATAACCCTGATGATAAGAGCCTTTTCCTTGTGTTACCCCCACATGTTGAGGGCGCGCCAGAGCTTGTTGCACTTACGCTAGCGTGTGGTTTGCGTGACTTGGAACAAGGTTTAGTGGGCTTTACACGTCCGGATAAAGATTTAGATCCTGTCGAGTTTGCCTCAGTAACCTTTTCTAAATCTTTAGATATTATAGTTAACATGTGTCAAATTGCAGATGAACTTAAGGAAAACTTGGGATTTGATAAACCGCTTGACATTGTCGACGATTTAGGGCATAGTGAGTTATATAAAGCGTACAAGGCTGAAGCGGATCATGACACACTAGTCGATATATTCGTACAAGGTGAGTATGAAGAGAGTAATAATTAATAGGGAGAGTAACAAATGATAAGAGCAGGACACACAGCCGCAGTTGCAGCAAGAAAACCACAAACGGTTTCAGCTATTCCAAACTATGGTGCTTCTTTCGCTGCATTTACACCGAAAATGAAGTAATTAAACTGCTACCTCACCTTTATAGGTTTTGAAGCCCGCTTTTCAGTGGGCTTTTATTTTGTCTAAATAAAATGTTCAAATAAAATTATAAAATTAAAAGACTTAAAAACTTACAGATTCGCCACATCCGCAGCGTGCGGTTTCGTTTGGGTTTGTAATAGCAATTCTTTTTGACCCTAAAGAATCAGTAATAAAGTCAATTTCACACCCAAAGAATCGCAATGTGTCCTTTTTAGGGATGTAGATGGTAAGACCATCGCCTAAATCAAGCGCATCATCGGCACTGACATCGTCATCTTGCATGATCGGTTTGATGTCGTACTCGTTTCCTCCACACCCTTTACCGGTGAGAATCATAAAACGGATGCCGCGCATATTGTTGTTTAATTGCGCTTTTAAGTACTCTTGCGCTTGTGGCGTCACTTTTATCGCATCGGGTGTTAATCCAAACATCATACAAACCTTTAGTTATGTGAACATGTTGAGTTGTAATTTAGCTGTCTCAGCCATCATTGAGGGATCCCATGTTGGATCCCATACGATATCGACATCAACATGGCGTACACCGTCAATCGGGAAAATCGCCCCTTGTACCCAGCTGGGCATTTCTTGTGCAACAGGACAGGCAGGAGATGTCAGTGACATCTCAACGAACACGTCCTTATCATCACAATCTTTCACATCACTGACGACGATTTTATAAATCAGGCCCAGCTCGTAAATATTCACAGGAATTTCTGGATCATACACTTCACGCAAATTGGCAATAATTTGCTTTGAAATTGCACATTCCATATCAACATCAACATTAGGGGGAACAGCAAGAGCGTCATACTCCCCTTCTCCACCAACGGCATTTTTGATCATTTCCTTATCTGCAACAGGTTCCATTTTCATTATAGTAGCATCTCCTGCGCCTTTATTAGCGCTTGTCCTAATTTATCTATATCGTTTTTACTCGTGTACAATCCTATAGAGGCACGAATAGTGCCCTCAACATTAAATCTTTGCATTAATGGCATACAACAATGATGCCCTGTACGCACAGCAACGTTCATTTGATCTAAAACCATTGCAACATCACTTGTGTGGATTCCTGTTAAATTAAACGAGTATATGCCCGCATGTTCACAATTGTCATTGCCAGCACCTAAAATCTCAAGCCCATTGATCGCGTCTAGACAGCTCTTTAAATAGCGCGTCATTTCACGCTCGTGAGATTGAATCGTATCAAAACCAATCGCTTGGATAAAGTCGATGGCTTGCCCTAAACCAATGACTTCTGCAATGGCAGGAGTGCCTGCTTCAAACCGTGCGGGCGCTTTTTTGTATGTGGTTTCGTCAAAACGCACAACATCTATCATATCCCCGCCCCCTTTATAAGGAGGCATAGAGTTGAGAATATCTTCATGCGCCCACAACACGCCTACACCCGTGGGGCCATACATTTTGTGGCCAGTAAAGACCATAAAATCGCAACCAATTTGGTGTACATCAATTGGCCTATGAACGATAGATTGTGATGCATCAATGAGTATTTTTATATCTTTATTATATGATTTGGCCGTCTTTATGACCGTCTCAATGTCGTTCACAACACCCGTTGCATTCGAAATGTGCACAATCGATACCATCTTTGTTTTTGCAGATAATAATGCCTTAAACTCATTTAAGTCTAGAGTTCCATCATCCATCACAGGGATAATTTTTAAAACAATACCTATTTGGTCGCGTAAAAGCTGCCACGGCACAATGTTGGCGTGATGCTCCATCGCGGAGATGATCACTTCATCTCCTTGGCAAAGATTTGCTCGCCCCCAGCTTTGTGCAACAAGATTAACGCTCTCAGTTGCGTTACTGGTAAATATTATTTCATTTTCACTGTAGGCGTTTATGAAATTTGCCAAATTCTTGCGTGTGGCTTCATATGCAAGTGTTAAATCTTGAGACCATTTATAAAGCCCACGGTGAATGTTGGCATAACCAGCACTCATAACGTGGCTCATCCTCTCTATCACCACAGCTGGTTTTTGCGTGCTTGAGGCAGAATCAAGATACGCAACATCGCTATTAATCAATGCTGGAAAGTCCTGCTTATTATGCATCAACGCCGTCCCATTGATCCGTGATTTCTTTTATAAACGCTTTGACCAGCATGTGCTTGGCCTCAGCCTCTGGAATACCTCGCGCGCGCATGTAAAACAGCTGCGTCTCATCAAGCTGACCTGTTGTTGCTCCATGCGCGCATTCCACGTCATCTGCGTAAATTTCAAGTTCAGGCTTGGTATGCATCGTAGCCGTTTTAGACATCAATAATGCGTTAGACATTTGTTTGGCATCTGTTTTTTGCGCGTCGGCAAAAACGTGCGACTTACTTTGAAACACACTGGTTGACCAATCTTTTAGAGCCGAGCGATAGAATTGCTCTGATTTACAGTTTGGCACTTGATGCTCAACACATATGGTTGTGTCGGTGTGTTGCTTGCCCTCTAATAGATGCAGCCCTTGTAGTTTACACTCTGCATGCTCGCCCTGCATTACATTTTGAATTGTTGAACGGCACAGCTTGCCCCCCACATTCATGATAAGATTAGCATAACTTGATGATGCGTCTTGCTGAATGTATGTATTGTTGAGGTGAAGCGCGCCGCTACTTTCAAACTGTTTTTTAACGTGCTTAATACGGGCATGTTTATGCAAGGTGATATTCGTTATTGTATTTGTAAAATATGCTCCCTCGCCACTATAAAGCTCTGTTAAATTGAGGGATGCATTTTCTTCTACGACAATATTAATTTGAATTTTGTGTTCAAACCCATCTTGACCTTCAAGATGAAGGTCTTTCGTAAGCTCTTCACCTTTTTTAACATGAATATCTATGTCACGAATTCCATGATCGAGAAGATCTTTTGGAATTGCTTTTTGCACATTCGTGTACTTCCAAAGTTCATCTTTTGGATGGGGTAGATTTTCAGTTGTGTAAAATTCTTTTACTGGCATATCCTATGCCGCCTTTTCTTCAAATTGTGCATAACCGTTCTTTTCCAGATCAAGCGCAAGCTCTGGCCCGCCGGTTTTAACGATTTTACCTTTCGCAAGCACATGCACGACATCCGGTTTGATATAATCAAGTAATCGTTGGTAGTGCGTGATCACAAGGAAAGAACGATCTTCGGCGCGTAGTGCGTTTACACCCTCAGACACCACCTTAAGCGCATCAATATCCAATCCACTATCTGTTTCGTCTAAAACCGCAAATTTCGGCTCTAACATCATCATTTGAAGAACTTCATTACGCTTTTTCTCTCCTCCTGAAAAACCAACATTGACAGCACGTTTAAGCATTTCATCAGACACGCCAATTTGCTTTTGCTTTTGTTTCATCAGTTTTAAGAGCGCAAGTGCATCTAACTCTTCCTCGCCACGCGCCTTACGGACGCTGTTGAGGGCTGTTTTCAAGAATGTACTCATCTGCACACCAGGAATCTCGACAGGGTATTGAAACGCCAAGAAAACGCCCGCAGCAGCACGCTCTTCTGGTGACATCTCGAGAATATTTTCACCGTTCATCTCAATGGACCCGCCCGTCACTTCATATTCTTCGCGACCTGACAGAATGTAAGATAATGTCGACTTCCCTGCCCCATTCGGGCCCATAATCGCATGAACCTCGCCGGCTCCTATTTCCAAGTTCAAACCGTTAAGGATCTGCTTTCCATCAATTTCAGCTGTTAAATCTTTAATTTTAATCATCTTTATCCAACACTTCCTTCTAAGCTTATTCCGATTAATTTTTGGGCCTCAACGGCAAATTCCATTGGCAGGTTTTGCATCACTTCACGGCAAAAGCCATTGACGATCAAGGCAAGGGCTTCTTCTTCGCCGATACCGCGCTGGCGGCAATAAAACAGCTGATCATCTGATATTTTGCTGGTTGTGGCTTCATGTTCCAATGTGGCCGTTGGGTTTTTTGCATCGATATACGGCACGGTATGTGCCCCACATGTGCCGCCAATTAACAAACTGTCGCACTGGGTAAAGTTACGGGCATTGTCGGCACCTGCCAAGACCTTGACCTGACCGCGATATGTGCTGTCGCTATGTCCGGCAGATATACCTTTGGCGATGATACGGCTTTTTGTGTTTTTGCCGATGTGAACCATCTTTGTGCCGGTGTCGGCTTGTTGATGATTATTGGTTATGGCGACAGAGTAAAACTCTCCCTGAGAGCCATCACCCTTTAATATACAAGAGGGGTATTTCCACGTAATTGCCGAGCCTGTTTCTACTTGTGTCCAAGATATTTTAGAGTTTTTACCCTCACATAGACCACGCTTGGTCACGAAGTTATATATGCCACCCTTGCCGTTCTCATCGCCTGGATACCAGTTTTGAACGGTTGAGTATTTAATTTCGGCATCATCATGCGTGATCAGCTCAACAACTGCTGCATGCAGCTGGTTTTCATCACGCATGGGTGCTGTGCAGCCCTCAAGATATGAAACATATGCGCCCTTGTCTGCGATAATCAGTGTGCGTTCAAACTGCCCGGTATTCATTTCATTGATACGGAAATATGTTGAAAGCTCCATCGGGCAACGAACACCTTCAGGGATATACACAAATGACCCATCCGTAAACACAGCAGCGTTGAGGCATGCATGTTTATTATCATGATAAGGAACGACAGAGCCCATATATTTTTTAACAAGCTCTGGATAGTCTTTAATGGCATCGCTGATTGAGCAAAAGATCACGCCTTTTTCTTTCAGCTTCTTTTTAAACGTTGTTGCAACAGACACAGAATCAAAGACAACATCAACAGCAACCGGATTTTTAACACCTGCAAGAATTTCTTGCTCACGAAGCGGAATTCCTAATTTCTCGTATGTTTCAAGCAATTTAGGATCAACATCATCCAACGTCTCAGGTGCATTTTCAGATGATTTAGGCGCTGCATAGTAATAGTAGTCTTGATAATCAATTTCAGGAAAATCAACTTTTGCCCAACTCGGCTCAGGCATTTTCAACCAATGGCGATATGCCTTTAGACGGTATTCTAGCAACCATTCAGGCTCGTTTTTCTTAGCAGAAATGAACCGGACAATGTCTTCGCTCAACCCTTTTGGCGCTTTATCAGATTCTATATCTGTCACAAAACCCGCAGAGTATGTATCAAGCGCGTTGACCTGATCAATCGTTTGCTGTTCTATACGTGCGTTTGAAATATCACTCATACGTACAAGTCCTTTAGTGAAATATTATGAAGCGCATTTTTTACCGCTCCGTTGATTTTTTGTAGTCTCATCGCCATAGCTGAATTTTTTATAAGAATGCATTCACCGGCCCCATCGTCAGTACAAGCCGTAAGCGCCTTTGGCCCATCAATTGCGGTAATAATATCCCCAGCAGACAGATTTTCAGGTAAAACAGCAAGCCGATACCCTCCTTGCGCCCCGCGAATTGAGGATACAATCTCTGCCTTGACCAATAGCCGCATAATTTTTGCCACTGTTGCTTCTGAAAGCTGCGTTTCTTCAGCAAGTTCAGACGTCGACAACAAGTCTTCGGCCTTACTCATACGAGATAAAAGCACGATACTGTAATCAGCCATTTTTGATAATTTAAACATATTTAATAAACCATACCAATTTTGTATGATTTATATAGTGAATACTGGCTTTTTTGCAAGGGAAATTACAATATTTCTATTATAAAACAATTAGATGATAATCATTCTCAATTAAAAAAGAGGCGTTAACTTTTTTATAAGGTTTAAAACGTATAATTTGAGACATGATAAAAAATAATTTTAAACAAGCAGTCCAGAATATGAAACCTAAAAAAGCCCCAACGCTAAACGCATCAGGCATTGCAGGTGTACATAAGCTTTCTAAATAATGTGCTTAGCGCGTTGATAGAAACTTAATGTCTTTGTATTTATCTTCCACATCACCTAGATGCCACGCATTTCGGGCGAGGAACACTGGATCTTCGTCATGATCATAAGCCACGGCTGAACGGTTACTATCTATGAACGCCTTCACCTTTGCTGGCTCACCTTCAATCCATCGCGCAGTGTGAAGGGGGGCTTGTTCAAAATGTACAGGAATATTGTATTCTGTACGGATACGGTCAGCCAAAACTTCAAATTGCAGTGGTCCAACAACCCCAACAACCCAATGAGAATCCATTAAAGGCTTAAATACACGAGCCACACCCTCTTCTGCCAATTGCTGAAGCGCATTTCCAAGATGTTTGGCCTTCATAGGGTCATCGGGCATGACGCGCTGCATGTACTCGGGGGCAAAAGATGGAATGCCGGTAAAGCCTAAATCTTCCCCTTCCGTTAAAACATCACCGATGCGGAGGTTTCCATGGTTTGGAATACCTATAATATCACCTGGAAACGCCTCTTCGGCCATCTCTCGGTCTTGTGCCAAGAATAATTGCGGTGAGTGGATCGTAAGCTGTTTACCCGAGCGGCTATGTTTTAATTTCATACCGCGTTTAAATTTTCCAGAACATATGCGTGTAAAGGCAATACGGTCACGGTGTTTAGGGTCCATGTTCGCTTGGATTTTGAACACAAAGCCTGTGACCTTATCTTCTGTTGGCTCAACAACACGCTCTTGCGCATTTTGAGGGCGTGGAGATGGTGCCCAACG
Source organism: Micavibrio sp. UBA1850 (assembly GCA_002338525.1). Lineage (GTDB taxonomy): Bacteria > Pseudomonadota > Alphaproteobacteria > Micavibrionales > Micavibrionaceae > UBA1850. The sequence goes on from DDIM01000011.1 coordinate 14,389, forward strand.
GCCCAAGCCATCAAGAAGCTCTTTAACACCAAATGTAGAAATCGCACTTCCGAAAAATACTGGCGTCATGGCGCCTTGTTTATACTCTTCTAGGTCAAATGCAGGGCAAAGCTCCTTAATCATTTCAACCTCTTCGCGAAGCTTGCTGGCGGCGAACTCATCTAATATTTCGTCAATTTTGGGATCATTCACACCCTCACACGTAATACCTTCGCGGATACGGTCGCCCTTACCTTTGTCAAATAGGTGAATTTTATCATCATATAGACTGTAACATCCCTTAAAGTCACGCCCCATGCCTATAGGCCATGTGGCAGGCGTGACTTGAAGCGCAAGCTTCTGCTCGACCTCATCCATCAGCTCCATTGGGTCTTGTCCATCACGATCCATTTTATTAACAAATGTGATGATAGGAATATTTCTGAGGCGACATACTTCAAACAATTTGAGCGTTTGTTTTTCAATACCTTTAGCACAATCAAGCACCATAATCGCGCTATCAACGGCAGTTAATGTTCGGTATGTATCTTCACTGAAGTCTTCGTGACCGGGTGTATCCAAAAGGTTGTACGTGTTTCCTTCGTACTCAAACGTCATCACAGATGAGGCAACAGAAATACCACGTTCTTGTTCAACCTTCATCCAGTCAGAACGTGCGCGGCGGCGATCCCCTTTTGCCTTCACTTCCCCCGCAAGCTGAATAGCACCCCCAAACAACAGGAGTTTTTCAGTTAGTGTCGTTTTACCCGCATCAGGGTGGGAGATAATTCCAAATGTGCGGCGTTTTTCAACAATGTTTGACAAATTAGCCAATGATGTCTCCCTCGAATGGATTATTTAAAGTCTTATCTTCGATCTCGATGGCCCAAACATCGCGATCACGTTCAATTGAGCGTCGAATATAGGCATCAATGTCTGCTTCTGCAACATGTTCTTCACCTGCTTTTGGTTTTAGCGCATGCATCCAGGCACGCTTCCCATCAACATCGCGGATTTGTGTCAATATTTGACAGCCATTACCCAAACCGTTGAGTTTCACCATCACGGCCGCTCCAGAATGAGCCCCTTTATTGATAACATAGACAGGAATACAGGCTGATTGACATTGGGCGATATGGCTTTCCACCCACAAAGCCGTTGGTAAATCACTCACACTATTTACGCTTTCTCACGTATAGCTCTAGGCGGTGATCAATAAGGTCATACCCCATATCATTGACAATCTTTTCTTTCAAAGCCTCTAGCTCTTCATTGTGAAACTCAATAATCTCGTTCGTATCGATATCAATGATATGTTCGTGATGATCGTCGTTTAACTCATACCGAGAAAAGCTTTCATTAAAATCGTGGCGAATGAGAATATTCATCTCATGAAGCATAGATACAGTTCTGTACACTGTTGCCATGCTGACTGACGGATCAATGTCAGAGGCACGCTTATAGATCTCATCAACGGATGGATGATCCTTAGATTCGCCTAAAACACGCAAAATAACTTTACGTGGATTAGTCAGCTTCAAACCAGCCTCAGCGCAAATTTTTTCTAAATCATGAGGCATCGGCTATTCCTTTGTGTCTTTTGGTTTTATTACACGACGAGATGGAAGAGACATTGTAACCAATGTTCCCTTTCCTACATCTGAGTCTAGCTCGAGCTGGCCTCCATGCAACTCAACCATTGCACGCGCAAGCGGCAGCCCAAGCCCTGTGCCTTGCTGCTCTTTTGCGTGTTGGGAGTCCATAATCTGTCCAAAAGGCTCAAGCGCCTCTTTGATTTTATCTTTAGGAATTCCAATTCCGTCATCTTTAACAGAGATAATTAAATCTTCTGTTTCGTCTTGGTAAACAGACACCTTGATCTCTTGGTCTTTTTTCGAAAACTTGATGGCATTACTTACTAAATTGATAAGAACCTGTCTGATGAGGCGCATGTCAGCAATCACATTTAATGATTTTTCTTCTATGTCCATTGTCAGTTTTACCTGACTTTTAAATGCGCGCGACTCCATTATACGAACAACGGATGTCACCAACCCTTTAATGTCGATTTCCTGTTCATCCAGATCAACCTTACCAGATTCGATTTTAGACATATCGAGCACTTCGTTAATAATCTCTAAAAGGTGTTTGGCCGATAGATGAATATCGCCTAGATACTCAATATATTTGTCACTTCCTAATGCACCAAACGTCTCGTTCATCATGATTTCTGAAAATCCGATGACGGCGTTTAGAGGGGTTCTTAATTCGTGGCTCATATTTGCCAAGAAACTAGATTTTGCGTTATTGGCGGCATCGGCACGTTCTTTTGCCATTCGCAAAGATATTTCCATCTGCTTACGCAACGTAATATCCATCATTGTTTTGACCTGAAATGTTCGCCCCTGGCTGAGGTCAAGGGTGGCCGTTGTGTACAAGACATTGGCAATTGAGCCGTCTTTACGCATGATGCGCCCCTCGCCCGAGCTACGGATACCCGTATCCATCATGGCATCATAACGCTGAATTTCTTCTTTTTTTTCACCTGCGGGAAGCAACATGGCAAAGTCTTCACCGACAATGTCTTCGCGTTTCCAGCCATAGGCACGAAGAAAACTATCGTTTACACGCACAACTCGGCGGTGGCGATCTGTTACAAAAATTCCGATCTCACTCACATCAAAAATCGAGGTTAAAAGCGATATCGCATCATCACGCTCGCGTTGCAAAATAGATTCGTCTGTGGTGTCAGGTTGCGCCATAACGTCCATCAAAACCGTCTCGCCATCATCCATGACCACAGGGTTAATCCAAAACCCATAGACGCGAACCGATCCGGGTAGAGACGGAAGTGCCTGAATCGTAACAGGCATTTTTTGACGTAAACAAACTTGAAACGCTTGCTCGAAATGACGAACATTTTCATTGTCTATAAAGCTTTCCATGTCGCAATTGACGATTTGCTCACGTCTGCGGTGAAAATATTCAATTGCGCGTTGGTTTGCCTCGACAACATGATACTTTTTGTCTTCAGTCATACGCACCAAAAATCTTGGTACGGGCATCTCATCAAAGAAAATTTTGTGATTAATATCCATGCTTACTCTAAACGCCCTTCTACTTCGCAAATGTTCCAAAGGCGCGATCGCCCGCATCACCTAAACCAGGTACAATATACGCATTATCATCCAGTTTTTCATCTAAAGCCGCCATGAATATATCAATTTCTGGATATGCTTTACTTAGCTTTTCAACACCTTCTGGTGCGGCAACAAGTCCGGCAAACGTAATATCAGACGCAATAGCGCCAGCCTCTATCAGCAGTTCAACAGCATAGACAGCAGACCCACCCGTTGCCAGCATCGGGTCAACAAGTAATACTTTACGCCCCTTTAAATTTGGAAGTTTGTTCAGATACTCTTCAGGGAGTGTCGTTTCTTCATTACGAGCAACACCAATATGCCCTACACAAGATTGCTTTAAAACAGACTCAAAGCCTGCTGTCATCGCCAAAGCCGCGCGTAAAATAGGCACGATTACAGGTGATTGATCAGCTAGAACCGGTGCCGTCATGTCACAAAGCGGTGTTTTAATATTCGTCGTTGTCATTGCCAAATTTTCCGTCACGTATGGCGCCATCAAAACGGCAATATCCAGTAAATTTTGTTTAAAGACATATGTAGGTGTATCAACCATTCGCATGGTCGAAAGCTTGTCTTCAATTAAAGGATGTTTCACCACCTTAAAATTTGGGGCGGCACTGAGAGGGCTTGTAATTATAGTCATCCGTATTTCTTTACTGTTCCTTATCCAAAAACCTTTGCAGGTCAGTGGTTTCACTCATGATAACATAGTCATTTCTAACGTCTTTGCAATCATCATGTAGGTCTCTTTTCAAGTCTTCAAGGACGCTGGTGTATTCTTGGCCTGATACAGGTTCTGTAATACAAGCTGTCACGTCGTATTGATCCGTGTCTAGATTGTATTTTTTTTCAACATAGCGACGTAACCTCTCATAGAATTTTACACCTCCAGACACATTCGTATGCTTTAGTGAGATGAAGATGTCATTCTCCCCCACTTTGTAGGCATCATCAAAAACACGAAGATTTGCAAGAACGGAGCTTGTAATCTCCTTGAACACACCTTCATCATCTTTTGCATCACCTTGAAATATTGAATCGCATCGCATAAGACAAACACAAAAGGCCTGCCCATCACGGACAAATCGTTCCATCTCACGTTTGTAATCTCGCTCAGCATATTTTGCAGGCGCTAAGCCTGTTTCAGAATCTATGCCTATAGAATCATTCGTTGCATCAAGACTTTTACGGACATGCTGCGCAAAACGCTGGAAACACTCCATAAAGTCGTTAACACATATTTTTTGAAGCTCGATATCTGTATTTGATTTTTTCTGCTCCGGAATGGTCAAAACATTATTTTTAGCCTGTTTCAGCTTTTGATGATCTTCAAGAAGCGTGGAACAACAAACTGTGCGCCCCTCAGCTTCCAAAACATCGTAAAATTGTGTGAAGTAGTCTTCACTAAAGGGCGGAATTTTTGATTTATCTGAGGGATCAAAAATTAAAAACATCATTAACTTGTTAAACCAAGACCTATATTCCGACAGCAACAGCTCCCCATATCGTCTTAAGTCAGTATTCGCGCTCATGATTTACTCCATTAAAATAATGAATATAGGATAGCACAAATGTCAGAAAATATTAGTCTTTTAATTGATTTTTATGAGAGCAATTACTCTGGAATCCACTCTTTTTGCAATGCATCAAGTGTGTCATTTTTGATCGCCTTACGGATTTCTTTCATAAGGTGCGTCATAACAGCGACATTATGCTGCGCTACAATTTGACCTGCCAGCTGTTCTTTTGCCTTAAACAAGTGATGAAGGTATCCTTTAGAATACAGAGAGGAAGACGGATTGCCTAGCTCAGGCCATAATGGGTCCTGATCTTCTTTATATTTAGCATTCAACAGATTAAGACGCTCGTTTGGAGCCCCCTTCATCAATGCCCATCCATGACGAGCCACACGTGTTGGCAATACACAATCGAACGTATCAATACCAAGACGAACGCATTCAAAAATATCTTTAAATGTCCCAATGCCTAGCAAATGCACAGGGCGCTCTTGCGCCAAGTTTGGCATACACCACGAAACAATTTCGAAGAACTGATCAAAATTACCACCAAATGTGCCACCGAGTGCCGTACCAAAGAATGGTCGACTTGCAGTATATGCGGCGCTTTGCTCGCGAAGGTTTTTATAAATTCCACCCTGAACAACACCATAAACAGCTTGTGCGCCGTTATGCTTTTCATCAAACGCCTTCAATGAACGATCCCCCCAACGGTGGCTCATATGCATTGAATCTTCTGTATAGCGCTCAGATACGTGCATCGCAGTACACTCATCCAGCTGCACAACAAAGTCTGGCCCTAGTTTGCGCTGAATTTCCATAGCACTTTCAGGCGATAGGAAAAGGTTGCTTCCATCTTTGTAGGATTTGAAAGACGCGCCCTCTTCTGTAATCTTTGTCAGTGACTGCTTGCGATTAGTTTTGTTATTACGGTGCTTAATCTCGTCCGCATTTACCCCTTCACCCATACAGTAGATTTGAAACCCACCACTATCAGTCAAGATCGGACCTTCCCAGCCCATAAATTTATGAAGGCCACCCATTTTTTCAACCAAGTCAGCGCCAGGTTGAATCATAAGGTGGTATGTGTTTGCAAGAATGAAGTCAGCGCCTGCCTCTTTAACCTGATGAGGATGCAAGCCCTTGATAGAGGCTTTTGTACCACAAAATATAAAGTTAGGCGTGTCAAAGCCCCCGTGAGGCGTCTCCATGCGCCCTAAACGAGCACGAGACTTCGGGTCTTTATAACTTACATTAAAAGAGAAATTGTCGTAGGAGATACCTCCAGCCCGACTCAAAAACTGTGTATCTGGCTGATGGCTCATAATTAAAATCTATAGCAAAAAATAAATTAGATTATTTCTTAGCAGCCAAAGCTTCTTCAACCTGTGCCTTAATAGGGCGCAATGAAGCATCAAGCTTTGTTTTTGCTGTGCCTGTCAAATAAGCGTCCAAACCACCTTTGTGGTCAATTGTACGCAAACCAGCTGTACTTAGCTTAACGCGAATTGAACGCTTCAAAACTTCACTATAAATGTTTGTTTCTTGGATGTTTGGCAGAAAACGTCTACGCGTTCTGTTCAACGCGTGAGAAACGTTATTTCCTGATTGAGGTCCTTTACCAGTAACAATACAACGGCGGCTCATTTTATTATTCCTTATTCTACTATCTTTTTCGCGTATTTCACACGATTTACAAATTGAATGCGGATAAATACCCTCTAACCGCATGTGAAGTCAAGCTTATATTTGGATATTTGTTGCAAAATCATAAAATGTAAAACTTATACAACAATAAAAGCCCAAGAATTAGCGCCCCCCATAGGATTGTTGCGACAAACAGAAGGTAGCGTACGCGCTTTACCATATCAAGATCAAGCTTGGCCGATACCTTGTCTGGACCACGCCAATCTAAGTTTATGACCCAACCATCTATATCTTTTGCAGGCCCTAAAAGAATCATGTTCAAGGCATAGGCCACAATTGACACAACACCATAACCTGACGTTGTGACCAAACCTTTTAATCCCCTAAGTATGTTGGAATGAGGCACGAACAAACAGGACACTAAAAATATAACATATGTAATTGGTGCAGAGATAATTCGCACAAGCTTAAGACAAACACTTGCCAGTGATCCTGATCCCTGCCCGGCCCCCATACGGCCCACACGCCACATAATAAAGCCGATGCCTGACATCATAAATGCCCCCATCAAACCAAAACACAAATAGGCTAGTGAGGGTAAAACTAACATTGTTTCAAATGACATTAATGAGAAATTAGCCACTGTTCGTACTGTTCCAGCATCATCGACACTGTTTAAATCAACACGTGATGATGCGGCAAGCGCGTAGTAATGACGACCACTATTTTTATCTTTTTTATTTTTAAGCGTATGCAAAATTTTGCCGATAAGCGTCCAATGCGCGCCCGTGACCAAGAGCATACATAGCGAGATAACCGCAACGACGTCATACATGTAAATACTTTTAGACAGGGCTTGCGTCAAAAACCCTAAACTGAGCGCTATTGCCATTACAGCAATAAATAACATTGCGCCCCTAAAGGCCAAGGTGGATTTATCTTTATTGGGTTTAAATGCCTTGTCACAAAAGCCACCAAGCAAAGCCTCAAAGATAAACCATAAGGCGGGAATTGATTTCCCCCTGATGGTGCCATAGGTATAGCCCAAAATGCTCACAAGCAGAATCGCGGCCAACAGCAAGCTTGCGCGTTCAGGAAAAGATATCACAACATTATGAACAACATCTGAAATAATATTTGGGGTTTGACTTATATCCATAGTATGAGTTTACCATGAGTTTTTTTAGAAAAACAGAGGCTCTGCGCCACGATACCCATCTTAGTGAAACATATGCTCGTGATTTTGATATCGACGAACGCATAAGCACAAGAGCCAAACGCTTGGCGCTCAAGGTGAACTTTACGACAGGGCGTATAGAACTCGTTATTCCTAAACGTGCGCCACGACACATGATTGATCGTTTTTTGATGCAGCAGCGCGACTGGATCATGCAACGCCAAGCAGAAATGCCAGAAAGCATTTTGTTTGTCGATGGGCAACGCTTATCCATATGCGGCCACGCAGTCACAATATGTATCCATAAGAATATCTCATTAAAACGCACAAAGATCGCACTTAACGGTGGCACTTTAGATGTCATGACATATCTAGATGACGCAAGCGCGCGCATTCAACGCTATTTAAAACAACACGCAAAGACACAGTTTGAATTATTGGTTTCACAAAAAACCAAATCTTTAGGCTTGCCCGCCAACAGCATTTCTGTACGCGACACGAAAAGCCGCTGGGGAAGCTGTTCGCAAGATGGTGATATTTCGCTTTCATGGCGTCTTATTTTTGCCCCCTACGATGCGATGGATTATGTCATCGCCCATGAAGTGGCGCATTTAAAACACATGGATCATTCACAAAAATTTTGGAAAGTATGTGAGGGGCTGTGCCTCAATTACAAGGCTGGCAAGATTTGGATGAAAGAGAACGGCACTTCATTGATGCGATATGGACGATAATTCTGACCAAAGACTACATTCATGATGACGTTAGTAATGCTGATCAACAAAGCCTTGCAGGATGATTTGTGCGGCTAGCTTATCAGTAAGCCCCTTTTGCTTGGCTTTGCGTTTATTAATACTGTTATCCACAAAACCATCCCAATAACTATCCACAGCAGCTGTGGATAACCTCTCATCATGAAAGGTGTATGGCGGACATTTAATATGATTTTGAAGCTCTGACATAAAATCCCGAATAGATTGACAACGCCGCCCTTCAGCCCCGTTCATTTCATAGGGGTAGCCCACAACAAGGCCATCAATATTGTATTCTTGAATAGCCTCTTCAACCATAAGAGAATCTGCTTTAAACTTTTTGCGTGCAATTGTTTGCAAGGGCGTTGCCACGCCGGTCGTCAGGTTTACAACCGCCAGCCCAATGGTCTTTGCGCCAACATCCAACCCGAGCAGGCTGGCTTGCTTTGAACATTTTTCTATGAATTCTTGCGCTTCTAAGCTAGACATTTGGCTTGTTTCCCTTTAATTCAAAAAGAGTTAACTTTAATTTTTTAAAACTGTCAAAACAAGAAACGCACCATAGGTTAAAATTATGAGTCAAAATATGGACATTAAAACAGTAGAACGCGTCGCAATGCTTGCGCGCTTGGATCTAACTGAAGAACAGAAGAATATGCTCGGTGATCAGCTAGGTAATATCCTAGGCTTTGTTGAGCAATTGTCCGAAGTTGACACTGATAATGTGGAGCCTCTTGCAAGCGTCGTTGATTCATCGCTTCCCCTTCGCAAGGATGAGGTTACAGATGGACAGAAAAAAGATGACATTTTGGCAAATAGCCCAGAACAAAACGAAGACTTTTTTGTTGTAACAAAGATTGTGGAATAGATTTAATGACTGACTTAACGAAAATTTCGATTGCCGACGCCCTGAAGGGGTTAAAAGATAAAAGCTTTACAGCAACAGAGCTTACACAAGCGCATATTGACGAGATGGGGGCGCAAAAGCACTTAAACGCCTATATCACCCAAACACCCGAGCAAGCATTAGAACAAGCCAAAGCCTCTGATGAGCGCTATGCCAATGGGACTGCAAAAACACTCGACGGTATTCCACTTGGTGTGAAAGATTTGTTTTGTACAAAAGGGACAAAAACAACAGCCGCAAGTAAAATACTAGGCGAGTTTGTCCCTCCATACGAATCTACTGTTACTCAGAAATTACTTGATGATGGCTCCGTCTTTCTTGGCAAAACCAACTTGGATGAATTTGCGATGGGCTCTGCTAATACAACATCGCACTATGGCAATGTGATCAATCCGTGGACATCACCAAACAATCCTGATGTAAGTTATGTGCCTGGTGGGTCTTCTGGTGGATCAGCCGCAGCGGTTGCAGCAGGAATTGCCATGGGCACAACAGGAACAGACACAGGAGGCTCAATCCGTCAGCCTGCAAGTTTTTGTGGTATCGTTGGCATCAAACCGACATATGGTCGTTGTTCACGTTATGGAACAGTCGCATTTGCGTCATCTCTCGATCAGGCTGGCGTTTTTGCCCGTACTGTTGAAGACAGCGCGCTTCTCTTGCAATCAATTTCTGGGCATGACCCAAAAGACAGTACATCTATGAATATAGACGTGCCTAACTTTATGGCGGGCATGGATGGTAACCTGAAGGGGTTACGTATTGGTATTCCAAAAGAATATCGTATGGATGGTATGCCTGAAGACATTCAAAAAATGTGGGATCAAGGCGCGGAATGGTTAAAATCCGAAGGCGCGGAAATTGTCGATATTTCTTTGCCTCATACAAAATATGCCCTGCCTACATACTATATTATTGCCCCTGCTGAGGCATCATCTAACCTATCTCGTTATGATGGTGTTCGTTACGGGCTACGTGTTGATGGTGAAGATTTAGATGATACATATGCGAAAACACGTGGCGCTGGTTTTGGCGACGAAGTAAAACGCCGTATCATGATTGGTGCTTATGTGTTGTCTGCTGGTTACTATGATGCTTACTACATCAAAGCGCAAAAAGTTCGCCGCCTTATCCGTGACGACTTTACAAAAGCCTACGAGAAATGCGACGTCATATTAACGCCAACGGCCCCTTCTGGCGCATTCCCCATTGGCGCAAACGAAGAAGACCCCATTAAGATGTACCTTAATGACGTCTTCACAGTTCCAACTAGCCTTGCTGGCCTTCCAGGAATTTCGGTTCCTGCAGGTATAAACGCAGATGGTCTTCCACTCGGTTTGCAATTGGTTGGAAAAGCATGGGATGAAGCGACATTGTTTAAAGTGGCCGATGTTGTCGAAAAAGCGGCGCAGTTTTCAGGGTTAAATTCTACATCAAGGAACGTCGCATAATGCTTAAATTACGCCTTATCAGTTTTTTAATTTTCGTGATGACCATGGGGATAACACCCATTGCGAACGCGCAAATTTTACCTGGTGATAGCGTAACATTGACCGAGACCATATCGGTAGAAACAGCAAATGCATTTTTAGACAATTGTTTATCTGATTTTCCGCATGGTTTTACGCCCAAATCACATAAAAACTTTTGTAATTGCTCGGCGGCAAATGTACGCCTCAATTTAACAAACAGTGATTTGGTGGCGCTTAACTTGCCAAACGCACAGCGCGCAGGAAATCCAGTATTTGAAAAATATGTTCATAATGTAGTTGGGCCATGTATGGCTGTTGCCGTGGATGATATCGGGTATTATTCTTGCATTGAAAGCCGTGCGCAAAGCCCTTATATCAAAAACATTCTGCCTTACTGCAAATGTGTCGGTGCACAAATGTCGCGCTTTGCTGAAGAAATTGGTGCGGAGACAATCCTTACCAATATGAAACGCAACCCAACCTTTTATGACGACCCCATTCAAACATTACTTGGTGCCTCTATTTACACGAATACGCTTAATCGATCTCACGATATCTGTCGCCCCATCGGACAGCAACAAATAGCAAGATAAGGAGCTTTATACATGCCTATTATATATACTATTTTTATTTCTATCCTTACTGTCATTACGACAGCTACTGCTGTGCAGGCACAAACACCTGTAACCGATGAAATGACACAATCATACTATGTTGGCTGTTTACAGGATCGCGAAGAACGCATTAGTGAAACAGCACAAAATGAGCTTTGCCGTTGCACAACGACACAATATAAAAACAAAATGGATGTTGAAACGCTTCAAGATTTGGCGGGTAATGATCCAACGAAAGCACGGTTGGCATTAAACGAGCTTATCGTGAAGTTATATACCCCATGTATGGAAGGCCCAATACGTAGCATGGTATATCAAAAATGCACACAGGACGCCGCACAAGCAGGCGAGCAAGTTTGTGAGTGCTTGGCTGACAACATGGCCCATTATGTCTCAGAACGCGCACAAGGCGAGCTGGGGACCATATTAAAGAATAACCCGAATGTTTATGATCCATTTGATGCGATCACAAGTTCGGCATCATACGAGGCGCACGAAAAGCGCGTCGTTATGGAATGCATTAAAAAAAATCTATAGGAGTCGATAGGAAAAATGGCTGAAATTTTACAAGGTGAAACTGGTGAGTGGGAAATCGTAATTGGGCTGGAAATTCACGCTCAAGTGATTGCACAATCGAAACTCTTTTCTGGCGCATCAACAGAATTTGGCGCAATGCCAAATACGCAAGTCTCTCTAGTGGATGCCGGTATGCCTGGCATGCTGCCCGTGCTTAACGAGGTGTGTGTTGAACAGGCCGTGCGTACAGGGTTGGGTTTAAACGCACAGATTAACAA
>DDIM01000024.1 GCA_002338525.1 Micavibrio sp. UBA1850
CGAGACGGTAGCTGCGCTTATCAACCTGACCACGTTAATTATAATCGGTTTATATCTGTGTTATGAGGCGATCATGCGCTTTATAACGCCAGAGCCGATAGCCGGATGGACGGTGGTTATTGTGGCTGGAATTGCGCTGATTGTTGATGTTTTCACAGCAGTCTTAACCTACAGCCAATCGAAAACAAGTATGAATATTAAAGCGGCTTTCCTGCATAACTTGACGGATGCTCTGGCTTCGGTTGGTGTGATTATTACGGGAACGCTTATTTTGCTTTATGGCTGGATCTGGACAGATGCCGCCATGACGCTGATTATTTCCGGCTATGTTTTGTATCAAGGCCTGGCCGAAATACCGAAAGCTACTCATTTGCTTATGGAAGGTACGCCGGAGGGCATGGACATTCAGCAAGTGGTTGCCGCTATGGAGAACGATAAGGATGTGGCAGGTGTTCATCATGTTCATATCTGGCAACTGGATGAACACCGCAATGCGCTGGAGGCTCATGTTGTGCTAGGTGAAGGTGCAGATATGGATGATTTAAAATCACGGCTTAAAAAGATGCTCCATGATAAATATGAAATAGTGCACTCAACGTTAGAATTTGAAAACACGAACTGTAAATAGTATGGGTAACTTTTTAGACACCACCCATGAAGTCTTTAACCCAAACGCGAAGACCTGATGCTGCATAGTATGAACTATCTAGCTTTGTGTAAATGCTCATCCATAATTTCCTGCGGTGTGCGGTAGCCAAGACATCGTCTCGGCGTATTATTCATGATGACGCTGATGTCGTAGATATCAGCGTCAGAAACGTTTTTTAAATCCACTTCACGAGGCAAGAAACGCCGGATACGGTTGTTGTTACATTCGACAGCACCTTTTTGCCACGGCGCTTGCGGATCACAAAAATAGGTTTCCATACCAAGTTCCTTATGGAGCAGGTGATAGCGCATAAACTCAAAACCACGGTCAAACGTCATAGTTTGGGTCATATGACGCGGGAAAAATGACAAAGATTTACTGATTGTTTGCGCCACCGGAGCAGGCTTTCTGTTATCATTCTTCGCAATCACCATGTAACGGCTTTTACGTTCGATCAGTGATGTCAGATTGGTTTTACCGTGCTCACGATTGAAAATCATGAGGTCTCCCTCCCAGTGACCAAAAGTTTCACGACCCTCAACAATTTCTGGACGGTAGGCTATACCGTGATGGTCGGGCACACGGTTGCCACGCGGTTTGCGAGCATATTTATTGCGCCTATTTTTTCGGCCTTTAAATAGATAACTGTAAAGTCCTAATTCTCTGCCTTGCGCACTGTAAACAAAACGATAAATTGTCTCCGCACACGCGTAAAACATCTCTATTCCAAGCTTTTTCAAATATCCTGCGATCTGGTCAGGTGACCAGTAGGCTTTGATTTTTTCGATAATAAAACTCTTTAAATCTGGATAACGCTCTAACAGCCGTAGGTTCTGACGTCTGCGTCGATAGTATTCCTGCGCATTTACGGGGTAATAATCATTCATTTTGTGATCATCTTCCTCAAAATAGCTGTTACGTTGAATTTCTCGATAGATCGTCGAATGATGGCGGCCTAATTCATACGCAATCTTCACCGCTGACATCTTCCTGCCAAGCATAAAATAGATCTGACGACGTTCATCGAGCGAGAGATGAGTGTGATTTCTTGGTTCCATTTGCAAAAACTCCTTCTTTCAAAACCGTTGAAATTAGTCAGTTTTCGCGTTTGGGGATAGACAGTGCCCACCTATTAAGCTAAATGTGATAATATATCCTATGATAACAGGACATTAACCCGAAACAACTGCACGGACAAAGTATGAAAATTATACATATAGATAATGTTGATCCCGATACACTTGCAAGATGGGAAGAACTCTGTAGCGAAACAACGCTTGCAATGCAAAATCATGTTATGCCTTACATAACCCCTATTTCGCATGCCGTAGAAGGGTAGTGTCGCAAAGTTTAAGGCTTTAAGAAAATCTTAGAATTCATCGGTTACTTTTCCTGTTTTACACATCAGGAGTAACACCATGCTTTCATTCTCTGGCCGTCATTATCCCGTTTCTATTATTCTGCAATGCGTGCGTTGGTATGTGTCCTATGCTCTGAGCTATCGTAACATTGAAGAGATGATGGGAGAGCGCGGGTTTAAGATTGATCATGCAACTCTGAACCGTTGGGTTTTGCATTATGCACCGTTGTTGGAGCAAAAAGCTAAAAAGTACAAACGCCCTGTGCATGGGAGTTGGCGGATGGATGAGACTTACATCAAGATTAAAGGTAAATGGCGCTATCTATACCGCGCCGTCGATAAGTTTGGCAAAACCGTCGATTTCATGGTGAGCAAGAGACGTGATGCGGCGGCGGCAAAGAAATTCTTCCGCAAATCGTTTCTAGGTAACGGTCTACCGCATCGTATTAACATTGATAAAAGCGGTGCTAATAAGGCCGCATTGGAACATTTCAACAGGCCCAGCTTTATCAGCGGCGAGCCTCGGTTTGAGGTGCTGCAGGCTAAATATTTGAACAATATTGTTGAGCAAGATCACCGGCATATCAAGCGGATCACGAGACCGATGGGGTGTTTTAGAAGTATGCGAAACGCCGCAAGAACGCTCGCAGGCATCGAACTTATGAACATGATTAAGAAACAACAACTCAACTTTACCAAACACATCGACCAAAACTTAACACCGCCGCAGCAATTCTACCGCCTGGCTTCCGTCTAGATTTTAGTGATACGGGACTTTTTCAAACTTGGTTAACGTTTGCGACACTACCAACTTTGCTACACTACCAAATTGTGCGCCGAAAAAGCTGTTGCTTAAAATTGGCATGGTGTTTAAATTCCTGTATGTTAAACCTTAGTAATAAATAATAGTTGACTAATTAGTCAAGTTTAGTTATCCTAACAATTATAGGAATTTTTATTTATGGGACGTACATCTGATACACGCGAAAAATTAATTGAGACCGCCACAGAATTAATGTGGCGGGACAGTTATAGTTCCGTCAGTGTCGATGAGATTTGTAAAAAGGCCGATGTTAAAAAGGGAAGCTTTTATCACTATTTTCCATCGAAAATTGCCTTGGCAAATGCATCAATACAGGCCTGCACGGCAGACATGAAAAGCCACTATGACGATATGTTTTCACCAACCCGCGCCCCATTGGAACGGTTTGATGTTATGATTGATTTTGTGATTGAAAGCCAAAAGGAAATTGCAGCGAAATATGGCCATGTCTGCGGTTGTCCGTTTATTACAATTGGGTCTGAATTGGCTGCACAAGATGATGACATGGCACACACAATTAGCGGAATTTTGGATATGAAGGCGGCTTATTATAAAAGCGCCCTAAAAGATTTGATAGATTTGAAACAAATTCCAGCCGATACAAATGTGGATGAAAAGGCCCAAGAGATCTTTTCTTTTCTCGTGGGGCAAATGACGATTGCGCGTATTCGCGATGATATTGGTTATTTGGAAAACCATATGAAACAAAGCTTGCGCAACCTCATTGGGGCTGCATAATTTTTACGTTAATAATAATTGACCGGTTGGTCTAATAATAGGAATGAAAGACATGAAACACAAAAAACCAACGCTTGTTCTTGCGATGCTTGCGCTATTGACCACCGCTTCTTTCGGGGTGTATTACGCCGTCGATGATGCCACTGCTGCCGAGGGCAGTGTACAAACGGCGCCTCAGGCTATGCCCGTGAGCGTTAGCGTTGTGCAGCCAACACAGGTGGACTTATGGAAGAATTTTTCCGGACATGTGGTCGCAGTTGACCGGTCTGATATTCGCCCGCAAGTGAGTGGCCGTATAACAGATATTTTATTCGAAGATGGCCAGTATGTGAAAAAGGGCGATACTTTGCTGATCATTGATCCACGCCCGTATCAAGCAGCATTGGAACAAGCCGAAGCAGAATTGGCAAGTGCAACCACACAAGCAGATTTGGCAGAAAAAGAATATGTTCGTGCCAAAAGCTTGATTGGGACGGAAGCCATTTCCCAAAGTTTGTTTGACCAGCGATCCAATGCGCGTACAGGCGCGTTAGCAGCAGTAAAAGCCGCAAAGGCCAAGGTAACAACTGCTCAACTTGATTTAGATTATGCGAATGTTAAGGCACCGATTTCAGGAAAAGTTAGCCGTGCAGAAATCACGGTTGGTAATCTTGTGCAATCTGGCGCAAATGCGCCGCTTCTCACCTCTATTGTGTCAGATGGTGATGTTTATATTGATTTCGAAGTGGATGAAAAAACATATATGAATTCTGTGCAATCTGGCTCCAGTGAGGAAAAAAACTCTATTCCCGTGCGTTTGATGCTCGGGCAAAATGACACGCTTTATGAAGGTCATGTGAATAGTTTTGATAACAAAATTGATCCAGCTTCGGGCACTATTCGTGCACGCGCCGTCTTTGCGAATGAGAAAAAATTACTTCTTCCCGGCATGTCCGTGAGTGTTGAAATGGGCGAAAAGAACGATGCCAAAACTATCTTGATTTCTGAATTGGCGTTGGGCACAGACCAAAACCGTAAATTTGTTTATGTCGTAAGTGATGATAATCTTGCTAAATATCGCGAGGTCAAAATTGGTGAAAGCATTGATGGTCAACGACTCATCCTATCAGGATTAGAGGCTGGCGACAAAGTAATCACCAAAGGGATTGCGCATATTCGTCCTGATATGTTTGTCACTGCCGAAGGCCCTGAGCAAAAACAAGCTGAAACAGAACCCGTTCAAGCCACCGAATCGAAAACCGAACTTTAACCTCATTCAATAATGTAAAAAGATTTAAACCATGAACTTATCGCATCATTTTATTAACCGGCCTATTTTTGCTGGTGTCTTGTCCTTTGCTATTTTTCTGATGGGCGCAATTGCATTATTCCAATTGCCAATCTCGGAATATCCAGAAGTATCACCCCCATCCGTTCAGGTGATTGCAAACTTCCCTGGGGCAAGCCCATCCGTTATATCGGAAACAGTTGCGACGCCGCTTGAAGAACAAATCAGCGGTGTTGAAAACCTGCTTTATATGAATTCATTGGCAACAACCGACGGTCGTTTGACATTGACAGTTACGTTTGCCATTGGAACAGATGTCGATTTGGCACAGCAATTGGTTCAAAATCGTGTTTCCCAAGCCACGCCAAGATTGCCCGAAGTGACCCGTCAATTGGGCGTAACAGTGGTAAAAAGCTCGCCCGACTTGACGATGGTTGTTCACTTGACCTCACCGAATGGTCGTTATGACATGTTGTATTTGCGGAACTACGCAACATTGAATATCAAAGATCAGTTGGCGAAAATCAAAGGAGTCGGACAGGTTTCTTTGTTTGGGTCAGGTGATTATGCCATGCGTATATGGTTGAACCCTGATCGTGTTGCGGAACGTGGCATGACACCATCCCAGGTAGTCAGCGCCATTCAACGTCAAAATATTCAGGCCGCCGCCGGTGTTATTGGTGGTCCCCCATATGATGATAAAACCCTTTTACAATTACCCATCAATGCACAAGGTCGTTTAAACTCACCCGAGGAATTTGAAGATATTATTGTGAAAAGGGATGAAAATGGTGTTGTGACTCATCTAAAAGATGTCGCTCGAGCCGAAATGGATGCACAGACATATTCGCTTCGCTCCATGTTGAATAATGAATCTGCGGTAGCCATTCCAATCTTTTCATCACCTGGTTCAAACGCATTGGAGCTGTCCAAAAATGTTCGTAAAACAATGGCGGAATTGAAAAAGAATTTTCCTGACGATATTGATTATTCAATTGTGTATGACCCAACTGTGTTCGTTAGCCATTCAATCGATGCCGTTATTCATACGTTGATCGAAGCGGTTATTTTGGTTGTATTGGTGGTGATTGTCTTCCTTCAGACATGGCGCGCATCTATCATTCCATTGTTGGCCGTGCCTGTTTCGATTGTTGGAACATTTGCCATCATGTTGCCGATGGGATTTTCGATTAACGTGTTGACACTATTCGGGCTTATTCTGGCCGTTGGAATTGTGGTGGATGATGCCATCGTTGTTGTTGAAAATGTAGAACGGAATATCGAAGAGGGAAAAACCCCGCATGATGCAACCGTTCAGGCAATGAAGGAAGTGACAGGTCCGATTATTGCAACCTCCTTGGTTATTGCGGGTGTGTTTATTCCTATTGCATTTATCAGCGGATTAACGGGAATGTTTTATAAACAATTTGCCCTGACAATTGTGATCGCGACGTTTATTTCAACAATAAACTCTTTGACGTTGAGCCCTGCGATGGCGGCGTTATTGTTGAAACCACGCCATGAACAAACAGACAAATTAACCCGCGGCATGGATTTTGCCTTCGGTGGGTTTTTCAATTTGTTTAACAAGGTTTTTCAGCGTGGACAAAAAGGATACGCTAAATCGGTGGCTTATACGGGCACACGAAAAACGATTATGATGGTGCTCTTCTTGTTATTGGTTGGCGCAACGTATTTCAGCTTTAACCTTGTTCCTAAAGGATTTGTGCCTGCGCAAGATAAACAATATTTAATTAGTTTTGCCCAGTTACCACCTGGGGCGACATTGGAACGCACAGAAAATGTTATCCGCCAAATGGGTGAGATTGCATTGAAAGAAGAAGGCGTTCAAAGTGCCGTTCAATTCCCAGGACTTTCTGTAAATGGATTCGTGAACTCATCAAGCGCAGGGATTGTTTTTGTAACCTTGAATGATTTCGAAGACCGTACGGCTGATGATTTAAGTGCGGCTGCTATTGCCGGTCGTCTGCAACAAAAATTCGCAGGGATTGACGAGGCGTTTATTGCGATTTTTCCACCCCCACCCGTGAGCGGTTTGGGAACAACAGGCGGATTCAAATTGCAGGTGCAAGACCGTAGCGACCAAGGGTACGAAGCATTGGATAACATTATGAAGGAAGTCACGATGAAGGCGTATCAAGAGCCTGCATTGGCTGGCGTCTATTCAAATTATAATGTGAATGTCCCGCAATTATACGCCAAACTTGACCGAACAAAGGCCGAGCAATTAGGACTGTCTGTTGACGAGATTTTCCGCACGATGCAAATTTATCTGGGGTCTATCTATGTGAACGACTTTAACCAATTTGGTCGCACATATCAGGTGATTGCACAGGCGGATAAAAGTTTCCGTTCAACACCCCAAGATATTGGACGTCTGCAAACGCTGAACGATAAAGGACAAAATGTTCCTTTGGCGGCTGTTGTTGATGTACAAGAAAGCTTTGGGCCTGAAATTGCGTCTCGTTACAATGCCTATAGATCTGCTGATTTAAACGATAATCCCGCGCCAGGATATTCGTCAGGTCAAGCCCAAGACGCCATTACAAAAATATTGAACGAGACATTGCCACAAGGTGTTGAATTTGAATGGACGGAATTAACGTACCAGCAAATTATGGCAGGGGATTCAGCGATCTATATTTTTCCCCTCTGTATTTTCTTTGTGTTTCTTATTCTGGCGGCACAATACGAAAGCCTAACTTTACCATTGGCCGTTATTATGATTGTGCCCATGGGGATATTATCTGCCATCTTGGGAATTTATTTTGCCAATGGTGATAACAATATCTTTACACAAATCAGTCTGTTTGTGTTGGCGGGGCTGTCGTGTAAAAACGCGATTTTGATTGTGGAATTTGCCCGTGAATTGGAACATCACGGACGCTCAACACTTGACGCCGCTATCGAGGCTTCACGCTTGCGATTACGCCCTATCCTGATGACATCCTTTGCCTTCATTATGGGTGTGCTTCCCTTGGCATACAGCAGCGGAGCCGGCGCAGAGATGCGTCAGGCCATTGGGGTTGCGGTATTTTCAGGGATGCTGGGCGTGACATTCTTTGGGCTAATTTTTACACCTGTATTCTATGTCCTGTTCCGAGGTTTAGAAACAAAATTGATTCATAAAAAAACTGAAACACATATTGTGGAATGATAAGATGAAAAAAATACTTTTGATTACAACCTGTCTGACACTCTCTGCGTGTTTTTCAACCACGCATTACAAAACGGCGCAATTGCAAACACCAGAACAGTGGTCTATCGAGGCCGCAAAAACTGTGCCCGCAGCTTCACAGGAAAATCTCTATGAATGGTGGAAGGGGTTTAATGATCCAACCCTGAGCAACTTGATTGAACTGTCATTAGAGCAAAGCCCAGATCGCCTAATTGCGGAAAGCAAAATTGCCGAGGCTCGTGGTATTCTCCGTACAACGCGTTCGTCATTATTCCCACAAATCGGCGCATCTGCCTCGGTTAAACGGGAAGATGCGGATGTGGCCGGAGCGGGTCAATACCCTGACACGTTTTATGATGCGGGATTTGATGCCTCATACGAGGTTGATATTTTTGGCCGCAACAGAAATAACGCCTCAGCGGCAGATGATGATTTTAACGCCATCAAAGAACAATATAATGACGTGACTTTGACATTAATCGCCGAAGTCTCTCGTACATATATCGACTATCGCGCCGCGCAAAATCAGGTACGCATTGCTGAAAAAAATCTAAAATCCCAAGAAAAAACGATGTCGTTAATCAACAATTTGAAAACGGTTGGTGTGGCGACGAGATTAGATGTCGAGCGAACGTCGACACTCGTCAATAATACGCGCGCATCTATCCCTGAATATAAACGGATGGAAGAAAATGCACGGTTACGCCTCAGTGTCCTGAGCGGAACATTCCCTGAAAATTTAAAGCCAATGGTTGAAACTGTCATGGCGATCCCAGGCGCAAATGTGCAACCTATATTAATGAGTCCAGCCAATATTATATCGCTTCGCCCTGATATTCGCGCTGCGGCCTATAACCTATCGGCTACAACAAACTTGTCCAAAGCGGCTCTGGCGAATTTCTTTCCTACATTTAATATTAGTGGCTTTTACGGCGTAACAGAAACCGCCTTATTGGGTGGCACAAACATATGGAATGTTGCCGCGGGCGCAGCTGTTTCTTTACTTGATTTTGGACGTATTGAAGGTCAAATAGACGCCGCTGATGCGCGTGAAAAACAAGCTTATGAATTGTATCGCAAAACAGTTTTGCAAGCCGTTGTAGAGGTCGAAACAGCGTTGAATGATTATTCTCAAATAACTAGCAAAAAAGCCTCTCTGAACAAATCATATCAAAGCGCAGATAAAGCATTGGAGCTTTCACAAGTTTTATACAAAGAGGGCGAAATATCATTTTTAGATGTGCTAGACGCTCAACGCAGCGCGAACGCGGCAGAAGCCTCCTTGGTCGAAGCCAATGCAGCTCAATCCGAAAGCCTTGTTCGTTTGTATAAATCCTTAGGAGTTTATTGATAGGTTTATAAAAGCACAAAAAATGTTTAAATAAAAATCATCAGAGATCAATTTAGAGAACAGTTATCTTTCGACGGTCATGTCAGATTAAAACGGCATTTTTAAACTTCGTTAGACTTTGCGACACTACCTGCCAGGCGGTAGAATTGCTGCGGCGGTGTTAAGTTTTGGTCGATGTGTTTGGTAAAGTTGAGTTGTTGTTTCTTAATCATGTTCGTAAGTTCGATGCCTGCGAGCGTTCTTGCTGCTATTAAGCAACAGCGCTACAGTTTAAGAGAGGTTAAAAGCATGTTGTAGAAACGTATGTTTTCATATCGCAACATTATCAGTGTCCATATTTGATATATATGGACACTTGTCTCTGTATTTGATATAATTTTTTTTAAAGGAGAATGTTATGAATGTTAGTTTTACGGATAAGCAAGAGAAGTATATATCTGCGCAGCTAGAGTCAGGTGATTTTCAAAACGCCAGTGAAGTCGTTCGTGATGCCCTTCGGCTACATGAAGTCTACAGGCATAGGGTTATTGAAGATCTACGTTTGGAGATTGCTAAAGGATGGACCGGTCAGGCTAGCAAAAGAACAGCTAGTGATATTGCTAAAGCAAAGTCAGAAGTTCTGAAAGCATAGATGTTTTGTTAAAATATTTCGAACTATCGCTTGAAGCTGATCAAGATTTGGAAGAAATTTTCGATTATACGTATGTAGAGTTTGGTGTAGACCAAGCTCTCAAATATGTTTCATCATTTGATGATGTTTTTCAAAGTATTGTTCAAAATCCTGAGATTGGCCGCGAACGAAATGAAATCAGAGAAAACTTGCGTAGCATTTCAAAAGAAAAGCATCTCATCTTTTATAGAGTTTTGGATGATAGAATTCGTATTGTTAGAATACTGCATGGATCAAAAGATCTTTTAAAACAGTTTAGTTAGTAAACTTCAGGTTTTGTCGTAAAGTTTAACTGAGTTTGAAAAACCCATATGTCACTAAAATCTAGACAGTTGCCAAGTGATAAAATTACTCTGCGTTAAGCATACAAAACTTACCAACATCCTTTATATTTACGAAATTAAAAACACCGCCAATAAAATTATTTATTAACTGGGGGTTAGTTATGCGTTAAAGTGATAATATAACTTATGGTAATTAAAGTAAATTATTCTATCATAAGTTAATATGCACTATGGAGCTAACACCAAGGTCATGGCACTAATTTGCATCATTAAATTAAGTGGTAAAGCATCCAAAACCCCATTCCGGCCATCATAATATTTTCAGTTAATGATATAAATCCTAATGGCACATTGCTGTTGCCTCCAACGCAGGCACATTTTAATTCTCTTTTATCAATATAAACCGCCTTAAAAACTGAATACCCATTGATCGTCGCGATAACAATTGCTGCTGGTGCTGACAAAATCGTTAGAAAGCCAGAAATCATAGCAACGCCTGCAAGCATTTCTACAAATGGGTAAACATATGAGTACTTGACCCATTTTTGAGCTAAAATATCGTAATTTAAAAATTGCAGGCTAAAGGCTTCCAAATCTCTTAATTTTTGTATTGCAAGTGCGCACATGCTAAATGCAATAAATAGCTCAATTATCCTAACAATGCTTAACTCCCCTAATGCCCAAGCGGTTGACAATGCCATAAGGATAGTAGTCGCAAAAATTGCAATAATCGGTTTATAAGTTGTTCCCTCTTGGACATTACCAAAGAATTTTTTTAAGTCGTCATAACCTCCAATACGCTTATCATCAATGAACGTCTGTGGCGTAGTTTGAACGTCATATTTTTCCTTAAATTGATCAGTTTCTTCACGGCTTGATAAATGGTGATCTTCAACCTCATATCCCTCATCTTTCAAAAGGTCGAGTGTTTTTAAACCATAGGGACAGATATGCTTGTCCATTACCATGCGATAAACGATTGCTTTTTTTGACATTATAATTCTCCTTCAAATTTTGGTACGGAACGACCCTCCGCTTGCTCTTGGCTTCTAGCTTCACCATTCTGAGCAATGTCTTCTAATAGCCATTTCATTTCTTTGATTTCACGACGTTGTGCCTTGATGATTTCGTTCGCAAGCTCTTTAACGCGAACATCATCAATGTTTGCACGCTCACTTGTCAAAATAGCTATAGAGTGATGTGGGATCATCGCGCTCATCCATGCTTCATCCTGAACTGTTGTTTGTGAACGAACTAAAAATAAAGCTCCAGAAAATATAATCGCACTTCCCACAAAAATTAGGATATTAGTTTTAACGCTTTTATACATACCCAACATAAATAGAAGCATAACTATAGCCATAGTCGCCCCCATATATATAGCCATGTATGACCGCGTTTCACTAAAGAAGACGTGATCTACTGCGTAGGAATTTAGGTACATTAAACCAAACATCACGAATGTTGATGTTCCGATCATTGCAAAAAATCTAGTATAATTATTCATTTGATAAAATTTCCTTTCTTATTATTTTTCATGAAAAAATTGCCCGGCTCTTGAGAAGAAAAAAGTTGCTGACCATGTAAGCATCATGAATCCATTAAGAGCCTCGGTAAAAGCCAATATTTTGAAATGCCCAGTTGGATAAAAATTACTCATCCCAAGTGTTGTGTAATTCGCTCCTGAAAAATAAAGATAATTCCAGGCATGCGGCGTGAATTTTTCAGTAAATCCCCCAAGATCAGTAAATTCATGCAGTAAATAAAAGACAGCTGCATAAATGATGATTTCAAAAAGGTGAAGGAGCGCAATAAAAAACATTAATATAGGTGGCACAAAGAAATTACGTGTGTCCCATTCTTTGGACAAGCAAGCTACCCAACACAGTCCCCTATAATGGATAACAACTGTCAGAAGAATTAATATTAAACTGATAAAGGAGGTAACAATCATGCTGATAATTTCTCCTTATAATGTTTGAGAAAAATCCGTTCACCTCCAATAATCAATATCAATCCAATGATAGAAGCCCAGATTACAAGCATATCGCTTTGCGCCTTAACCCAAAGGAAAGCTCCTAAAACAATGACATCTAAAATGATTGCTGTAATGAGAATAGCTGGATTGGTATTAATTTCTTTACGTAGATGCTTAAATACGCCCCAATGGATTGCAATATCCATGATTAGATAAAAAATTGCCCCTAATGATGCAATGCGCCCTAAATCGAAAAATATTGTAAGAAGCATGGCTAAGACTATTGTATAAACAAGAGTATGCTTTTGGATGTCTCCAGGCATTCCAAAATGACTATGCGGCACAAGTTTCATATCTGTAAGCATCGCAAGCATTCTGGACACTGCAAAAACACTCGCTATAAGACCTGAGACGGTAGCAACAATAGCAAACCCAACAGTTATCCATAACCCCCATTGCCCGTATGCTGGTCGAGCGGCCTCTGCTAAAGCATAATCCTTTGCTTCAACAATTTCCTGAATTGATAAATTCCCGCCAACGGCAAAGGTCACAAGCATATAAACGGCAACACAAATTCCTATGGAGATAATTATGGCACGACCAACATTTTGATGCGGGTTTTGAATTTCCCCGCCGCTATTGGTGATCGTTGTAAAGCCTTTATAAGCCAGAATACCGAGAGCAACGGCCCCCAAAAAGCCTGTAAACGAGGTTTCTTCTGGCGCAACAGATATGCTTTCGAAATTAAAACCGCTTGCATAAAGACCGCCTGCGGCCAATAAGACAAGTCCGCCAATCTTTATGAATGCCATTATGAATGAAAAACTCTGAATAAATTTATTGCCAGAGATATTTACAAAGAAGGCAAACATCAATAGCCCTACCCCCAATGCGGGAACCATCCAACTATCTTTACCGACATCAAATAACTGAAGTGTGTAGGTTCCGAAAGTTCGGGCAACAAGACTTTCATTAATCACCATTGAGAAATACATCAACAAAGCACATACAGCTGTTACAGTGCCTTTTCCGTATGCTTTTTCTAGGAACATCGCAATTCCGCCGGCTGAAGGATAAGCGTTAGATAGTTTAACGTAAGAATATGCACTAAATCCTGAAATTATAGCTGCCACCAAGAAAGCTAGTGGAAACCACTCCTTTGCAAGCTCTGCAACTTGGCCTGTAAGCGCAAAAATACCCGCGCCAATCATGACACCGGTTCCCATTGCTACCGCGCCCATTAAGCTCAGGCTGTTTTCTTTATAATTCGTTTCGTGATCTTTTGACATTTTGTATTCTCTGTTTACTTTCCTATATGTGAAGCGTTTAAGGCGCGGACATGCGGGACGCCACAACTATGTGCAATTGTGGCGGCTTGCTCTCGGATACGCGTGACGTAATTTTGAACTTTTTCTTTTTTATCATTGGGAATAAAGGCTTTTTGACGATCTGGATCATTGGTGGCGACTCCGCTGGGGCATTTATCGGTATGGCATTTCATCGCCATGATGCACCCGATTGAAAACATAAAGCCCCGCGCTGAAACAACATAATCTGCGCCGGCGGCCATCGCCCAGGCAGCATCGCCTGCGCTCACCAGCTTGCCGGAGGCGATCAGCGGAATGCGGCCTTTTAAATCATATTTTTCTAAAATTTCAGCGGTTTGCGGTAAGGCTTTACGGATGGACATGGCGGAATGATCCATGAGAGTCATAGGCGAGGCCCCGGTGCCGCCTTCCGCGCCGTCAATTGTTATAAAATCCGGTGCGCTTTGCTCTCCGCGCGCGGTAATCTCCTCACATAATTCTTTTATCCAGTCCGGATCTCCCAAAGCGGTTTTAAAGCCGACCGGCTTACCGGTGATATTTCGCAAGTATTCGATAAAATCAAGAAGTTGCACAATATTGGCAACTTCATCATGACGGTTCGGGGAAATCGAATCCTCGCCCTGGGGAATATTACGGATTTTAGCGATTTCCTCCGTTACTTTTCCGGCAGGCAAAACGCCGCCTTTACCGGGCTTTGCCCCTTGCGACAGCTTAAGCTCAAACATTTTAATCTGCGGCAGGGCGGCCAGTTCGCGTAACTTGTCTTCGCATAAGTTGCCGTCCTTGTCGCGTACGCCATATTTGGCGGTGCCGATTTCAAAAACAATATCCGGGTTGCCTTTAAGATGGTAAGGCGCAAGCCCTCCTTCGCCGGTATTCAGCCAGCACCCCGCCAACTCAGTACCCATTGACAATGCTTCGATTGCCGGGGCGGACAAAGAGCCAAAGCTCATCGCCGACATGTTAAAAAAGGACGGCGGCGTATAGGAATGTTGACAAAAAGGGCCGATCGTCAGTAAGGGCGTATCTTCCGCTTCATCCTGATTAAGCGGAATAGCGGCATTACGAAAGTAAAACGGACGCTCGGTAAAGGATATTTTCGTGCCAAAACCACGCGTATCTTTTTCACCGTCCGCCGCTTCCTTGACCCAGCCGCGCATGGCTCTTGAAAAAGGAAGCTCTTCCCTGTCGGCAAAAGCAATATAACGGCGGTAAAATTCCCCCAGCTCAGTGGTAAGTGGGCGTAACCAGGCCAAAATAGGATAATTGCGCCGGATGGCGTTTTTGGAATAAAATCTGTCAGAAAGAAATAAGAGGATGAGAGCAAGTGCAATACATCCTAACAAGAAGACAAAAAGTGTCGATAAAAAATCTAAAGACAGAAAAAAATTATCCGGCATACGCACTCCCCTTAAAACCAAAACCTAACACCTGTTACAAAGGCAGTGTTATTTGTCATTTCCTCGTCTTCTTCGAGAAGGTCTTTGGTTTCTCCTAAATTCTGTTCCCAACTGATACCTACGTATGGTGCAAATTTTCGACTAACTTCATATCTAAGCCGTAATCCTGTTTCAAATCCTGTGATACCAGAGCCTATATTATATTCCTCAACATCTTGTACGGCGACTTCGGTTTCAAAACGCGGCTGCAAGATCAAACGCTGCGAAAGCAGTAAATCATACTCGGCCTCAAGAACTGCAGATACATCACCTTCATCACTAACATAAGATGTAGCTTCTATTTCAAACCAATATGGTGCCAAGCCCTGAAAACCAAGCGCTGCAAAATCACGATCATCTGCTTCGCTGATAAAATCATGACGAACCCCGACTTGCAAATCCCAAAAGGAAGCGACGTTTCGGCTATATAAAGCTTCAACAGAAGTCTGTTCATGCTTATCCGTAGTGGTGTTGTATTCACCCTCACTTTTGAGCCACAGCTTATTATAGTCAGTTCCTACCCATGCCTGTATGTCATGTAAAAGAATATTATCGCCTTGTTGAAAGCGCTGCTCTAAACGGTCGCCCATAACTTGATATAAAATTTGATTATCATGCACCAGCTGAACACCATAATTCTTTTGCGGGCCGTCTTGACCATCTTCAACTACTTTTTTTATGGGTTGTCCTACCTTCGGGTTGGTTTCAACATCGTGATAATCAGCCGGAAACTTTTTTTCTTTAGAATCGACAAACTTTTCCGCCTCTTTTTCCATCTCCCCCTGCCCCTCATTCATAGAATGCATTGAGTGATCCATTTGTGCTTGCGCATCTAAAGGGAGAGCTAAAATTGCTATTGTTAATATGATATATTTTTTCATTTTTAAATTCCTCTATTAAGCGACGCGCACGGCTTGCATCATCCCTGCTTCCATATGATATAAGAGATGACAGTGAAATGCCCAATCACCCTTTTCTATAGGTGTTATTAGTGCAGAGAGTTTCTCGCCTGGCTTCATCAAAATAGTATGTTTGTAAGGGATTTTATCGTGGCTATTGCCATTTTCGATCTGCATCCACATGCCATGAAGATGAATTGGATGTTCCATCATGGTATGGTTTACCAAATAAAGTCTCAAACGTTCATTATGTCTGAAGAGATAAGGACCGTCCTGCTCTGTAAATTTCTTTCCATCAAATGAAAACATATAGCGTTCCATATTAGCCGTCAGGTTTATCGTCATTTCTCGGTCAACATCTGGTTTGTATGGCTGAGGCTCATTTGATACGAGATCTTTATAAGTTAAAACTTTCCAGCCATCTTTACCCAAACCAATACCGGGATCGGAAAGCCTATCTTTTGGTTCGGTTACGACCATCACTACATTCGTATTGGATTTGTCTTCCTGAAACGGCTTAGGTCCGTTGGGACCGGGGATATTGGGGTCTTGCTTCATATTCATTTTGGAATGATCCATGTCAGACATATCATGGGACATCATTTTAGCAATATCCTCGTCCTTCATGTCTTTCATAGCCGTCATTTCACCACTGCTCATATCCATGCCTGCCATCATACCCATGTCACTCATTTTACGAACGGGGCGCGGACGAAGCGGCGGAACAGGGGCGCTTAGACCCGGCTCTGGAGAGAGTGTTCCACGGGCATAACCACTACGGTCAAGACTTTCTGCCATAATAGTAAAAGGCTTATCTTGACGTGGACGCACCAACACATCATAGGTTTCAGCCACACCGATGCGGAATTCGTGTATATCAACGGGTTTTACTTTTTTTCCGTCGACCATAACAACTTGCATATCCAAGCCTGGAATACGAACATCAAAAATACTCATTGCTGCCGCATTGATAAAACGCAGACGGATGGTTTCGCCAGGATTAAAAATACCAGTCCAGTTCATATCTGGCGCGTTGCCATTAACAAGATACGTATAAGTTGAGGCCGTAACATCTGCCAAATCTATCGGCATCATTCGCATTTTACCCCACATCATGCGTTCATTAACGGTATCCCCTAGCCCTTTTTCTGAAACATCGTCAAAGAAGTCCCAAACAGTCCGCTTTTGATAATTGTAATAATCCCCGCTTCGTTTGATGTTGGCAAAAATCGTTTCAGGGTCTGTAAATGACCAATCTGAAAGCTGTACAATATAGTCACGATCATAAGAAAAAGGCTCCGGCTCTTTAGGATCAATGACTATGGGGCCATATGTCCCAGTTTGCTCTTGAAAACGTGAGTGGGAGTGATACCAATATGTTCCAGCTTGTCTTACATCAAATTCATATTCATACGTCTCTCCAGGTTGGATACCATCAAAATTAATTCCTGGAACGCCATCCATTCGATTTGGGACAATCAAACCATGCCAGTGAATAGAGCTATGCTTTGTATCCATCATTGAGTTTGTGACATTAAGGCGAACAGTATCTCCTTCACGCAAACGAACCAATGGAGCCGGTACAGTGCCGTTTACAGCAGTAGCCCGTCCTGTCCGTCCATTAAGCGTAAAAGGCGCATAATCTATGTTAAAATTATATAGCGATTTTGCAGGGATACTTCCAATGCCATATTCATCAACAGCTCCAGACGCAGTTGTTGTTCTCGCCCAAGCTGGAAGAGGTAGGCTCATATTGAGGCCAGTAACAAATGCCGCACCCGCCGCGCCGCCAATAAATTGTCGCCTTGATATTGATTGTATTTTTGATTTCTTAATCATAAAAATTCCTCTCTTTTACAACGTTTTCAATAGGATAAAGTTCATATTTTTTTCAAATTTAGCCTTAGTGCGTTACCGACTACGCTGACGGAACTGAGCGACATGGCGGCGGCAGCAAAAATCGGTGACAGTAAAATGCCAAATATTGGATATAAAATTCCGGCAGCAATCGGAACTCCGGCGGCATTATAGATAAACGCAAAAAACAAATTTTGTCGTATATTGCGCATTGTGGCGCGAGAGAGATTAATTGCTTCTGCAATGCCGTTTAAATCACCACGCAGCAATGTTATGCCTGCACTTTCCATCGCTACATCTGTACCAGTTCCCATAGCAATACCAACATGCGCCGCCGCTAACGCGGGTGCATCATTCACGCCGTCTCCTGCCATGGCAACAATTGCGCCTTTATCACGCAATTCTCCAACAATTCGGCTTTTATCCTCTGGCAGCACATCGGCATGAACTTCATCAATGCCTAGCTTTTCAGCAACCGAGCGCGCGGTCGTTGCATTATCTCCAGTGAGCATAACAATCCTTAAGCCCGCCTTATGAAGGTTTTCAATGGCCTCCAGCGTGGTGTCCTTGATCGGGTCGGAGACGGCGATAACGCCCGCCGCCTTTCCGTCCACGGCCACAAACATGGCTGTCGCACCTTTGGCCCTTAAATTATCCGCACCCTCTATAAGCGCTGAAATATCCGCGCCTATAGCTTCCATCATTTTATTATTACCAAGCGCAACCTGCGCCCCGCTCACCTTACCTTTCACGCCTTTACCCGTCACAGCTTCAAAATCTAGCGCTTTAGGTAGTTCTAAGTCTTGATCGTGGGCGGCACGAACAATAGCTTCTGCCAACGGATGTTCGCTGCCTTGCTCTAAAGCCGCAGAAATCGTGAGCAGTTCGTTATCACTAAAGCCATCTGCAGCAATAATATCGGTCAGAGCCGGTCGCCCTTGGGTAAGCGTTCCGGTTTTATCAACTATCAACGTATCCACTTTTTCCATGGTTTCCAGTGCTTCGGCATCTTTGATTAAGACACCAGCTTTTGCTCCGCGACCAACGCCGACCATAATCGACATGGGCGTGGCCAGTCCCAAAGCGCACGGACAAGCGATAATCAAAACGCTGACAGCAGCAATCAAGGCGTAGCTAAAAGCGGGAGCCGGGCCAACCAACGCCCAGACAATAAAGGCGATGATGGCAATCACAATCACAATCGGCACAAACCATCCCGCGACTAGATCGGCCATGCGCTGAATTGGCGCACGGCTGCGCTGTGCATCAGCTACCATTTTGACAATTTGCGCAAGCATCGTATCGCGCCCTACTTTTTCAGCGCGGATAATGATTGAGCCGTTGGCGTTCACGGTCGCGCCTATCACTTTTGATCCGGATTGTTTTTCAATGGGCATTGGTTCACCTGTAACCATGGATTCATCAATATGGCTAATGCCTTCTGTCACAACACCGTCCACTGGCACTTTTTCACCAGGACGAATACGTAACAAATCTCCAGCTTGAATATCCTCAATAGCAATTTCTTGTGCTTCGCCATTTTCATCAATGCGGTGCGCCGTTTTAGGAGCAAGACCTAGTAAGGCTTTAATCGCGCCCCCTGTTCGTTCGCGGGCTTTGAGTTCGAGCATCTGCCCCAGTAAAACCAGCACTACGATGACGGCAGCGGCCTCAAAATACACAGGCACCGCGCCCCCTTCTCCCCTAAAGGAGTCAGGGAATATATCTGGCTTTATTGTTGCTACAACGCTGTAAATCCACGCAACGCCCGTTCCCATGCCAATCAATGTGAACATATTCAGGTTACGGCTTTTAACAGATGCCCAGCCGCGCTCAAAGAAAGGCCATCCTGCCCAAAGAACAACTGGCGTTGCAAGAACAAGCTGAATCCAGTTAGAAGTCGTACCGCTCATAAATTCATGGAAGCCCAGCAAATGTGATCCCATCTCCAGAATAAACACAGGAATAGTGAGGGCCAGGCCAATCCAGAACCGCCGCCTAAAATCCGTTAATTCAGGATTTTCGCCTTCATCGCCCGTCATCGTTTCCGGCTCAAGCGCCATACCACATATAGGGCATGTGCCTGGGCCTTTTTGAACAACCTCTGGATGCATCGGGCAGATATAGGTGATCTCGTTCGGGTCAACACCCTCTGGCAACGGGGCTGGCTCTTTATGGTCGTGGCTGTGACAACAATCGCTCATGATTTATCCTTTTTCTTCTTTGTAATATTTGAGAAAGATACGCTCTCCGGCAAAAACGAAAATCAGGCCTATAATCGAAGCCCATATAACCAGCATATCGCTCTGCGCTTTTACCCATAGGAACGCACCTAGAACAACAACATCTAAAACAATAGCCGTGATTAGAATGAAGCCATTCGCACCAATTTCTTTGCGTAAGTATCTAAATACTCCCCATTGAATGGCTATATCCATGATGATGTAGAAAATAGCTCCAAGCGAGGCGATACGGCCTAAGTCAAAGAAAACAGTCAATAAAATTGCGATAATGATCGTATATACTAATGTGTGTTTTTGAATATCGCCAGGCATACCAAAATGAGAATGCGGTACAAGTTTCATATCAGTGAGCATTGCCAGCATACGTGAAACAGCAAATAAACTCGCTATAACCCCAGAAACTGTAGCAACGATTGCAAATGCAACTGTAATCCAAAGTCCATTCTGCCCAAAGGCAGGGCGCGCAGCTTCTGCAAGCGCATAATCTTTGGCTGTAACTATTTCATCAATAGTCAAATTGCCACCAACTGCCAAAGCTACAAGTAAATAAACTACAAAACAAATAGCTAAGGAGATTATAATCGCACGACCGACATTCTTATGCGGTTCTTTAATTTCACCTCCACTATTCGTGATGGTAGTAAAACCTTTGTAAGCCAGAATACCGAGAGCAACGGCTCCCAAAAATCCTGTTGCTGTTGTGTTTTCAGGTACTACTGAAATGCTTTCAAAATCAAAACCAGACGCCCATAACCCACCAATAGAAAGAAGGGCTAATCCACCAATTTTGATAAAAGCCATAAAAAATGAAAAGGTCTGTATGAATTTATTACCCAGTATATTCACAGTAAATGCAAAAAGTAAAAGCCCAACACCTAATGCTGGAACCAACCAACTATCCTTGGCCAAATCAAAAAGCTGAAGCGTATAAGTACCAAATGTACGCGCAACAAGACTTTGATTGATAACCATAGAAAAATACATCAATAGAGCACAGGCAGCGGTTATAGTGCCTTTCCCGTATGCTTTTTGTAAAAACATAGCGATCCCGCCTGCTGATGGGTAAGCGTTTGACATTTTGACGTAGGAATATGCGCTAAATCCAGAAATCACAGCTGCCACGAGAAAGGCTAGTGGAAACCATTCTCGTGCTAATTCCGCCACCTGCCCCGTCAACGCAAAAATACCTGCGCCGATCATAACGCCCGTTCCCATTGCAACAGCCCCCATTAAGCTGAGGCTATTTTTTTCATATTGAGCAGACTTGCCGTGTTGAGCATGATCCATCTAATTCTTGTTGCCGCAGCAACCTCCTTTTTTTTCAGTTTTGTTTGTATTCGGCTTTTTCACTTTTTCGCCATCACAGCAACCGCTTTTTTCTTTTTCCGCTTCTTTTTTAGCAGAGCTGCGGTCGATCTGTTTCTTGCCGCCGCAACAACCACTCTCGTTATGATCATTCTTGTGATTCATCATCTTTCTCCTTTTTGTTTGAGTTGTGATTGTGGCTTCCATGCATAAAGATATGCATCAACGGACAAGCTAGCAGGATCAACCATATCCAGTAGTTGCCTATATGCGCAGTATGATCTTGGATAAGAACAAAGAGCGTGACCAAAAAAATCACACTGCAAACCATACCGAATGGTGTTTTCCACCATAGTTTCTTACGTTTATTATTGTGATTATGTTCCATGTTATTTTCCTTCGCTCTTATTTAAATTTTATAAAATTTAATGGTCATGACTAACGTGATCATGATCTTTATGGCTATCATCGGCAGTTTCTGCATCCATTGTTGTAATTTTCGTAATGCGATAGATTTTGTCTTTACCAAGTTCCAAATAAAAATGGACTTGTCGATTAAGCACTAGAGATTTCAGATCAACATCTTCAGAAACATCTAAATCCATTGTCATTGCTGGCCAGCCTATATCTAAAATAGCTTCATGGTTTAAATTAACTTTTCGGTTCACTTGATCAACTGAATTGATAACACCTTGTCCTAAAGCGGTTTGATTTGGCATTAGCACATCATCATGACTTGATTGAGCATCATGATCATGATCTGAATGATTATCGTTCATAGACTCCATATCCATTGAACCCTGAGCAGACATATCACCATGTTCCTCACCTTCACCATGGGCGTGGCTTCCGTGTCCACCATCCCCAGAGATTTCAGGCATACGCATAACACCGCCACCATGACGGTAAACAACTTCACCGCCTTTATAGCCTGTCACAGCCAAGAGACCTGAAGCGAGAAGTATAAGACCAACAAAAGCAACGCCTACAGTTTTAGCTCCCCGATGCTTAAAAAGAGCCCATAGCGCAAGCACTCCAAATATTGAGGCTGTTACGAGCGCCCATTTTTTATGATCCGTCATAGCCGCATGAAGTGGTCCATCATGAGGAATTGAATTATAAGCATCAAAACCAGCAATAACGGTTAGTATCGTTGCTAAAGCACCAATCCAAAGATTCCATCGTGCAACAATGAGTAAGTTTGGCTTTTTTAGTACCAGTCCTGCTAAATATAGCAGGGCTGATATACTAAATAAGGCTACCGTAAAATGTACTAAGATCGGATGCCAGTTGGGTATTATTTCTATATTCATCATAGGGTAAGCCTTTCTTGTTTTATTTATTAATGATGACTTTTATCGCCATGATGATCATCACTATTATCATGTTTCATTTCATTACCAGATTTATGCTTCATACCATCATGCATTGGGCAGTCTTTTCCAGCCTCACACTGTTGAGCGCCATGGTCGCCATGATCCATCGTGCTATGATCCATACCTGCATCTGCTTCCATAAATTTTGTAATGCGATAAACTTTATCTTTGCCTAAAACCATATGAAATACGACCTCTTCATCAGGAGAGATAGATTTTAAATCAACATCATCAGCAACAGCCAAATCCATTGTCATTGTAGGCCAACCTAAAGCAGGGATAGGCTCATGTGTTAAATTTACCTTCTTATTCATTTTGCTTACGCTATGAATAACGCCTTTACCCATAATTACTTTGCTTTCTGTCGCCATATCATGGCCAGAGTGATCTTCTACTTTGGTACCACCATGATTCATTCCTGCATGGCTCGAGTGATCCATAGCACCTTCCTCAGCATAAGCTTTATAAGCAATTCCTGATCCCATAGTTAAGGCCACAGTCATGGCAGTTAATAAAATTGTCTTTTTCATTGGTAGTCTCCTTTTTAGTTTGGTTAAAAAATTACTCTTGTGAATCTTTAAATCTACGTCCTTCGTAAATATAATAAATCACAGGAATTACTATTAATGTGAGCAATGTTGTGCTGACCATTCCTCCCACCATCGGCAAGGCAATTCGGCGCATAACGTCTGAGCCAATACCTTCTGTTAGAAAAATTGGGGTTAGCCCAGCTAAAATCACACACACCGTCATAAGCTTTGGACGCACGCGAAGCACCGCGCCATGAACAATATCTTCATATAAATCTGCTAGATTTTTAGGGGGATTTTTGCGTACCTGCTGATCAATATAAATAATCATAACAACAGCCGTTTCAACGGCTATGCCTGCTAAAGCAATAAATCCAACATCTACAGCCACGGAGAAATTGTAACCTGCTAAATACAAAGCCCAAACACCGCCAATCATACCAAAAGGCAATGAAAGCATCACTATGAGGGTTCTATCTAAGCGTCCGAAATGCACCATTAACAATGTGAAAATAATGAATATAGCCGCAGGAATAGCAATTTTCATACGCTTAGCGGCTTCGAGCATTTGCTCAAACTGTCCTGACCATATAAGCGCATACCCAGAAGGAAGATTGACCTTCTCAGCAACAATTTTTTGCGCATCTTTAACGTAAGAGCCAATATCACGCCCCTCAATATCAACAAACACCCAACCAGTAAGCCTTGCGTTCTCAGACTTAATCATTGGCGGCCCTTCAACAAACTCAATACTAGCGACCTCGCTCAGCGGAATATGCTGGCCTTGAGGTGTAGGAATAAGAATTTTGGCTAAATCATCTGGGTCTTCACGGAATTGGCGGTCATATCGAAGCATAATATTATACCGCTCACGCCCTTGAATAGATTCAGCCATCTTCATGCCACCTAACGACGTAGCAATGATATTTTGAAAAGTGCCTAAATCAATATTACGGCGAGCTAACTCATCCCTATCAGGTGTAATTTCAAGATATTTACCCCCTGTTACGCGGTCTGCAAAAGCCGAACGTGTTCCAGGAACATCTTTAATCGCTGCTTCAATATCAAGCGCAACACGGCCAATAGTCTCTAAATCATCGCCAGCAATTTTTATTCCTATTGGCGTTCTAACCCCTGTAGAAATCATATCCATACGAATTTTGATGGGATAGCCCCAAGAATTAACAACGCCTGTAATTTTAACGCGTTTATTTAAGTCTTTAATAAGAGCATCAACGTCCATACCCTCACGCCATTCATTTTTAGGCTTAAGCTTAATCCATGTTTCAATCATTGTTATTGGAGCTGGATCAGTTGCCGTATCCGCACGACCAACTTTACCAAAAACATGATGTACTTCAGGTGCGGTTTTAATAAGCCTATTGGTCTGCTGTAGAATTTCCTTAGCTTTTGTAATGGACACACCTGGCAATGTTGTAGGCATATAAAGAAGCTCTCCTTCATATAAAGCGGGCATAAATTCAGAACCCGTTTTAGCTATTGGCCAAGCCATAGAAGCAACAAAAATTAACGTAATGAAAACGGTCAACCATTTGAATTTTAAAGCCGCTTTTAAAATTGGCTCATATAAATGAATAAACCAACGGTTGATTGGGTTTTCTTCTTCTTTCCTAATTTTACCGCGAAGTAGCCAAAGCATAAGAACTGGCACAACTGTGATTGATAAAATTGAGGCAAAAGCCATCGCGTAGGTTTTTGTAAAAGCGAGTGGCGAGAATAAACGATATGACTGTCCTGTTAAGGCAAATATGGGTAAAAAGGACACTGTAATAATTAACAATGCAAAAAATAATCCAGGGCCAACTTCTTTTGTGGCCAATAAAATAGCTGCATTTTTCTCTTTTTGCGTAGCCTCTTTTGGAAGTTCTGATAATTTCCTATGAGCATTTTCAACCATCACAATGGACGCATCTACCATTGCACCAATGGCAATCGCAATTCCTCCTAAAGACATGATGTTAGCCGTAATGCCTTGAGCTGACATAACAATGAACGCCGCTAAAACACCCAACGGCAAAGTTACAATGGCAACAAAAGCGGAGCGCACATGAAGAAG
Organism: Micavibrio sp. UBA1850; assembly: GCA_002338525.1. Taxonomy (GTDB): domain Bacteria; phylum Pseudomonadota; class Alphaproteobacteria; order Micavibrionales; family Micavibrionaceae; genus UBA1850. The sequence goes on from DDIM01000024.1 coordinate 25,374, forward strand.
AAAGATGAAACAAATCAGGGCTACAACAAGGCCTTCTTCAATCAATTTTTCTTTTAAATATTCAACTGCCCCTTCAATTAAGGGTGCGCGATCATAAACAGTGACAATTTCAACGCCTTCAGGAAGCCCTTCTTGCAACTCTTCTAATTTCTTTTTGACGCCTTCAATAACATGAAGCGCATTTTCACCAGATCGCATAATAACAATCCCAGCAACAACCTCCCCTTCGCCATTTAACTCTGTTACACCACGGCGTAATTCTGGCCCTTCAATAATACGGGCTACATCTTCTAATTTTACAGGAGTGCCATCACGAGCAAATAAAACTATTTTTTTAAGTTGGTCTAAATTCGTCACATACCCCTTGGAGCGAACCATTAATTCCATTTCAGCTTTTTCAATGACACGCCCACCAGCATCCATACTTGATTTTTGAACAGCCTCCATAAGACGTTTGAGTGGCACATCAAAAGCACGTAAACGATTAGGGTCAATCAGAACTTGGTATTCCTTTACAAATCCACCGACTGATGCAACTTCCGATACTCCTTTAACGGTTGCTAATTCAAACTTTAAAAACCAGTCTTGTAAGCTCCGCAGTTGTGATAAATCGTGATTGCCACTCTTATCAACGAGAGCATATTGATAGACCCAGCCAACACCTGTAGCATCTGGCCCTATCTGAGGCTGAACACTTGACGGTAAATCTCCTTGAATTTTTGATAGCGCCTCAACCACACGACTACGCGCCCAATATTGATCAACACCATCTTCAAAAATGATATAAACAAAAGAAGATCCAAACATTGAGAACCCGCGAACATTCTTCGTTTTTGGTAAACCAAGCATGGTCGTAGAAAGTGGATAGGTCACTAAATCTTCTACAATTTGTGGTGATTGCCCCGTAAAATCCGTACGGATAATGACTTGTGTATCCGACATATCAGGAATGGCGTCTAATGGCATTTTCTGAACGGCTAAAACACCAGCTACTAGTAAAGCTATCATCATCATACCAACTAGAAGCTGATTATGAACTGACCAGTCTATTACCTTTGCTACAAAAGACTTAGTGGGATCGTGCGATAGATGCTGATTAGTGTCCTGCATGAGAACCCCCTGCTGGCATTGTCGGTGCTTCTTCTTGCATTACAGGTGCAGATTGTTGTCCTTCATCTGGCCATTCAATCGGCATTGGCATACCACTTTCATAAGGGAGTTCAGGTGAACCTTCTAATTGTAGCCAATACTTATCAAGGCCATGAGCCATATAAAGAGTAAGATTTTTGGATTTATAATATTGGGGACGACCTTCTAACAACCAAGGCTTTAGAGCTGTTACGAGGTCATTCAATCCAGCTTGCCACTGCGCCCGCGTATTGCTCTCTTGTGCCTTTTGTAACGCCCGCTCGGCATCCTCCAAAATAAACTGTAATTTAGTGCCACGGAAAGTTGATATTAAATGATCTCCTGTAGAAATAGCAGGCATTATCATTTTCTTATTAGGAAAACGATCTGCGACTAATTCTTCATGGAGATAAAGAGCCGCATCTACCAAATGATTAATCATCGCCATTTGATCATCGCCCACATCAAGGGCTGAAAGAGATAACTGCATCTGTTGCATCTTACGGAATGACTCGCGCAAGGCACTTTCAGAGTCAATCAAGAATTGTCCACTGACCACGACGTTATCACCGTCACTTAAACCATCAACAACCTCTGTACGGCCTTTATACTTTAAGCCTGTGGTAATTGAGCGTGGTTGAAAACGCCCCTCGCCTAAATCAGTGACAACAAAATCACCTTCTTTGCTTTTTAGAATGGCGTCACTAGGAATTGATAAACGTGGTTTTGCATCTGTTTCAAACTCAATATCAGCATAAGCACCGGGCTTTAACATTCCATCCTTGTTATCAATCACAAGGCGCAAGCGTCCTGTGCGTGTAGCGCGATCAACCGTTGGGTAAATATAATCTATGGTGGCCTTAATATCAGAAACGCCAAGTGTTGGAAAAGAGACCATCACCTCTGATTTTTCGTTTACAAAAGCTATATCTTTTTCTGCCAAACTGGCTTCTATCCAAACAGTGTCATAGTTTTGTAGGGACATAATCGTCATTGCAGGTTTTACAAAACCGCCTTCACGCACATCTATTTTACTCACCAACCCATCGTTCTCAGCATAAAAAGGAACATTTTGAAAAACTTTGCGTCTTTTTTTGAGTTCTGCAATAGCCTGCTTTTGCATCCCTAAAGCCACAAGTCTTTTAGAGGCTGAATTTGCAATACTTGTACTGCCTGATTTTAAAGCACTTATTAAATCACTTTGAGAAGAGACAAGCTGCGGGCTATATAGCGTCAAAAGCAAATCGCCTTTTTTTACAACATCACCTTCGGCCTTCACATTTAACTTATTTATCCATCCTTCTACACGGCTAGAAATATCAAACTGGTCACGCGTGTTCTCTGTTATATCGCCATAACTACGGACTAAAACACCCAAATTACTCATTTGCGCTTTTTCACTACGCACACCTGAATTTTGAATCATTTCAGAGTCAATTTTAACCACTGTTCTACCTGTTTCAGCGATTGGCTCTTCTGCATAAACTGGAACTAAATCCATGCCCATTGGAGATTTACCAGGCTTGTCCATCTTGTAATTTGGGTCCATTGGGGCTTGCCAGTATAAGATTTTTTTCTCCCCTGAAGAAGCTGGCGTGTTTTGCGCTTTCGTATCCTCTGTTTCTTCACCGCCAAGGGGTACAAGATCCATTCCACATATCGGGCATGTCCCTTCATCAAGCGCGATATAATGCGGGTGCATAGGACAGGTATATTTCTGTGCTTGTGCCATTGAAGGCATAGCCATGATGATCGTCACTAGAAAAGTTAATAAGAATAGCGTTTTTGAAAGTTGATATCTCATTTTGAGTTCTCCTGAGCAGGCATTTCTTCAGTAATTATATTTTTATTGGATTGGGCAATATTTGAATTATATTCAGCAACTCTGGATATATATTCTTTCCTTGCATCAGCGAGTTGCACTTGAATATTGGCACGGTCAATTTTAGCCAATAAAACAGAATCTAAATTGGCCGTTCCCGCTTCATAATTACGTTGAACTGCTTTTATTTTTTGAGATATCGCATTATCTTTGTCTTGTAACGCCTTGATATTTTTAGCAGAAGCCTCACTCGCACTTTTTAGTGTTGTCATTTGCTTTACCCACTGCCCTGCTACATCATCATAAGAAAAAATAGCGCTTCGTTCGCGGGCTTTTGCCGCTCTCAACTTAGGCACTTGGTTCTTAGCCGCCCATAATGGAATTGAAATTTGTGCTTGAACTGAAAACCAATCATCGCCAGAAAAGCTTCTGTTTTGACCATCTTCACGCTGTTTATAGACCGCGTTCACACCAAAGTTAGGTAAGAAAGCAGCATCAGCCACTTTTATATCTTTTCTAGATATATCAACGTCTTTAGCCGCCACAAGAACAGGATATAAAGTGTTAGGGTTATTATCCCAAACGATAGCTGTTACCTCTGGCACTTCCATTTCAGGAACTTCATCAACTAGTCTGAAAAACTCAGCTCTAATCGTTTCTTTTTGTGCTTGCAGATTATTTAACTGACGTTCTGCCTCTGCGCGCTCTACATCAATTTCTGAAAACCTTTGATACACAGAGCGTCCAGATTCCAATTGGCCTTTAAAGGCATTTTCAAGTTCTTTGTAATGCGATAGCTGATGGTGAATTACATCTTCTTGCGTTTTAACATTTTCGTATTCCGCTAGCTTACTGATAAACATATAACGAAGACGCTCTATTGTGTAATCCGCCAATAATTGTTGCTTAGCAGAAACTTCGTCAAGTTTACGTGACTTAGCCCCCAATAAAACAGGGTTAGGGATAGCTTGTGAAAACCCAATTACTTTAGATGTTGGTAAAAAACGATCAAAGGCTGGATCAGAAATAGGCACATTATCAATGCCAATCATTATCATAGGATCAGGTAATCCAAGCTCACCTTTGGCTTGCGCCTTTGTAGCTTCGCTTTCGCTTAATATGCTCATCGCTTGGGGATGCTCTGCAAGCTTTTGAACATACTCTTCAAAAGTCTCAGCATATGCTGGCGATTGAAAAGCAATTGTTAATAATGCCGCTACTGTGGCTAAATATAGTCTAAATGGTCGCATATTGTGATCTCCTTTTTTGATGCGAAAAGCGCAATAAAATGCGCTTAATGCCCGTCACATTGTTATGACAGGCACATTAAAGAGATCAGTATTTAGATACGGAAACGTTGTGTTGTGAAATAGAGTGGCTGAGACGGACTCCGAATGTCTTTCGTCAACGGCGGACCACGGATAGTATTTACATTACTTGGCTCAACACTGTGAATTGAAGATATATCAGCCCATGCAAAATCTAGAGTGTCAATTTGCAATTCAGGCTGAAAATCATTGGACGTGTTTGCAGAGAAAAAATCTATACCCATACAATCAGACATAAGCATAACACCACCACCATCGGTTTGTTCTGCTTGTTCATGACAAGGCACAGGCTCACTGGCCTGTGCTGATTGCATAGGGCAAAAAGCCATAAAGCACATCAAAGATGGCAATACAGCTAATAAGGTCATAAATGTGAGCGTTGTTCTTCTCATTTCTACTCCATAATACTCAATTCGGTTTAAAAGTCTATTAAGTTTCATTATTTTTAAAAATTTCAAATTTATTGATAGAAATATTGCCCTAAATACTCACCATTAACCCACATCTTCACGTAATGAGGCTTTGGCCGGATTATAGCTTGATAGTTTTCGCACCTGTTATAGCTATTGTCTTGATATTGTTGCGGAGCGCATTGCGTTCGATAACATAACCCCTGTGCAGCCCGATATCCTTGCAGTCTCTCTCTTAACACATAACCATCATCACACGGCTCAAAACGCTCGTACGCGCTATCAATGAGGCCGTAAATAATATTATATCAACTTTAGAGCCATACAAACCACGGGTTTTGAAGGTTTATGATACAGAAAATGGTTCATTTTCCGAACCGCTTTCATTCCTGTCTTATTTGGTAAATTTAGAAAATAAGTCCATTCGCCTTCCAGCTTGTTCTATTGCCGATTACTTACCAGAAAAAAGATTGTCATTTGGTAGAGAAACTTTTGAGTTACGCGGGGCGGCTTCTAGTGATGTAAAGCTCGGCGCAGTCATGTCAGTGAAGGAATATGATAATGCAACAGGTCCGGGGATGTTGGATTCATTCCTCCGCCTGCCCCATGAATTTATTCTCACCCAATCTTTCGGGTTTGTTGACCGCCAAACTTCTTTAAGTGCAATGAATGAAGCTGAAAGAAAAATGATCGCATCTGACCGTGATTACAGATAAGAGAATGTACACTTTTGAACTAACAGCAAGCCAAGCCTATTCTCATAGATCGTCTGACCTGACTTTTCGTTTGAAATTTCATTATGCGGATGATGCTACTCAGGAGCTTGCTTATATAGGAAGCGTATCTCAGGCACATTACAATCCATTAGAAGGAACCGATGCAACTGATCTAAATTTTGATTACAGCTATTCAGGATCTAAAAAGTTACGCCCTGTCAGAGCCTTTGATGATGGCGTTTTTACTTATTTTCAGTTTGAAGATTTTGATGTGATGCCTGCTGTTTTCGCAGTCGATGAAAACGGCAATGAGCGTCTTGTCAATTTTAACGTACAAGGCAAATACGTTGTCGTATCTGGACTAGGCTCTCAATTCACTTTGCGTGATGGAGATACGGCAACCTGCATCTTTAATGAAGCTTTTCCTAAGCCAATACAAAAACCTGAAATTGAAACTGGTGTAATCCCTTTAGTGGAGCTTGAAGAGGCATCCGAAGAAGTTGTTTTGTCTTACGCCACTCCTAAGCCAACGCGGAAACCCGACATAAAAGCTATCAAGCTGGCTGAAGAAGAAGAACCTAGCTTATTTACTAAGATTTTTGGAACGCGCGAAGACATAAAATTGGCACAAGGGCCAAAATTTAACGATTAGGAATTATCATGAGTGATGACGATATAAACAATCCAGACAATAGTGAGTTACATGCCAAGAAGCCTATAGATGGAGATCGTGACATCCCGTCTGTGGCTCACAGTAGAGATTTTTCCAAATTAGGAATTATTGCTTTTATTGCTGTAGGCTTGATTGCAATTATTCTGGTCGCAAAAGATGGTCTAGATAAAAACGATCCAAAGCCATTAACGGCAGCTGAAGAAATTGAATACCGCACCAGTGCGCCTTCAGGCCCCTACATTGATATTGCTGAGCCTGAATTGCCACTAGAACAACTTGTGCCTCCTATTGATGAAAGAGATCTATACGATCCACTCGACGCACAGCGAGAATTTCAAATGCAGCAAGAAGCCTTGAGTATGGCGCGAGAGCAAAAAAAGCGCATGGAAGAGCGAAGAAGATCGCCGCAAATAATTTTCGATGAATCAAAAAATGGCCCATCTGGTGCCACCCCCGCCGTATCGTCACAAAGCGGCTCTCTTTTTGGTGGGCAGGAAGATCCCAATATCGCTTTTGCAAACCAATATGCCAATGTTGATGTTGAAACTGCTCAAGCATCACAGTTGCAAAACCTTGAAACTCTTGTGACACAAGGGACAGTCATAGATGGCATTTTAGAAACAGCTATTCAAAGCGACTTGCCGGGTATGGTTAGGGCAATCGTCAGTGAAGATGTTTATTCTTTTGATAATTCTACACTTGTGATTCCAAAAGGGTCGAAACTTGTAGGCCGATACAGATCAGCCCTGACCACAGGACAATCCCGTGTTTTTGTGATTTGGAACCGTTTGATTAGAAGTGATGGTGTCAGTATTAATATTGGCTCATACGGAACAGATGATTTAGGGCGTAGCGGTTTAGCCGGTGTTGTTGATACACATTTCTTTGAACGATTTGGCTCATCCGTCTTATTGTCTCTTATTGATACGGGGCTTCAAATTGGCGTCAATGCCGTTGATGATGAGGATCAAGCAACGGTAGCCCTAGAGACTGGATCAGATTTCAGCCGTTCAGCTGAGATTGCATTGGAAAATACTATTGGGATTCCCCCTACAGTTCATATCCATCAAGGCTCTCGTATTAAAGTGTTTGTCGGCAAAGATTTAGATTTTTCACAAGTGGCCAGTAATGGCAGAAGATAAAACCATTAAGGATATTGAGGTTGCAAACCAATCTGTTGCTTCAGCTGCGAAGCAAGAGGAAAACTCCAGTGTTTTTTTGCAACAATATCTTGGAATTTTTCAAAAATTTCTAAATGACCCCGAAGTATCGGAAATCTGCGTTAATAAACCTGGGCAAGTATGGATTGAGCGCTCTGGAGTTCCTGAAATGGAATTTGTTGAAGATTCAGAAGTAACAAATGAAATCTTATGGAGATTGGGCCGTTTAGTTGCTAATTATTCCGATCAATCTATCGCGGTTGATAAACCTTTATTATCAGCCTCTCTTCCCTCCGGAGAACGTATTCAATTTGCTACCCCCCCTGTTTCGAGATTTGGAGTTGCACTCTCGATCCGTAAGCAGGTTGTAAAGGATATGAGCCTTGAAGATTATAAGAAAATGGGCGCTTTTGATGGATTAAAATCAAATTGTAACGCCGCACAAAAGGCCAAGAAAAAATTAGACAGTCTTTATGAGAAAGGCGCTTTTCAAGAATTTATCTCCACAGCCGCGCGCAATAAGAAAAACATTATTATTTCGGGCGGGACTTCAACGGGCAAAACAACATTATTAAACGCTGTTCTAAAAGAAATTGATAAATCTGAGCGGATTGTAACCATTGAAGACGCACCAGAAGTTTTGCCTCATCATAAAAACCACCTCTCGCTGCTGGCCTCAAAGGGAGATCAAGGTCAAAGCCGCGTGACTATTCAAGATTTATTAGAGGCATCACTACGTTTTAGGCCGGATCGCGTTTTACTCGGTGAGCTTCGAGGCAAGGAAGCCTATACTTTCTTACGTGCAGTAAATACAGGACATCCCGGCTCTATATCAACCGTTCATGCTGATACACCGCATGGTGCTATGGAACAAATTTGTCTTATGGTCATGCAAGCTAATCTAGGATTAGATCACGATCAAATTATGGCATATATCCGCTCTATCGTGGATATCGTGGTTCAAATGAAGCGTGAGGGCGGCAAGCGTTATATCTCCGAAATCTGGTATCCAAACCATGACAAATAATAAAGTCATCTATGCTCTAGCTGGACTATTCGGCTTAATATTTTATTTATACGCAGTGTCTTTAATGTATTGCCTCTTAGCCAAAATCCCATTGGAAGCAGCTAGCCCTTTCTTTATATTTTCGGTGTTCGCAAACCCTATTACAGATCAGATTCAATCACGGCTCTTTGTCGCTTTTGGCGCCCCTGCTGTAGCTTTGATTTTTGTTGGCGGTCAACTTTATGAGACATTATTTAATGATAAAGATCAATTCGGTAAAGCCAGATGGGGAAGTCTTCGCGATTTAAGAAAAGCAAAGCTCTTAGAAAAAGATGGCCTGATTGTTGGCAAATATAACGGCCAGTATCTCATGAGCAATCTGCCAACGCATTCAATCTGTGTTGCCCCTACGAGGTCAGGAAAAGGCGTCGGGATAGTCGTTCCTAATCTATTGGCATGGAAAGGTTCAGTCATATGTTTTGATGTAAAACATGAAAACTATAGAAAAACAGCGGGCTTCCGTGCGGCTCATGGCCAAAAAGTGTTTATGTGGTCGCCAATGGATGAAAATCTAAAATCTCATAGATATAACCCGCTAGATGCCGTGAGCTATAATCCACACCAACAAGTCAGCGATCTTCAAGTTATTGCACGGATTTTAATTCAAGACCCGCCTAAGAGTGACCCTGTTTGGGCATCAGAGGCGCGTGCACTTTTTGTAGGGCTGGCTCTATATGTCTTAGATAGTGCTGAGATGCCTTCAACGATTGGGGCAATTAACAGGCTTTTAGGAACAGAAGCCGACTTAGGGGATGTGTGCCGTCATATTGTTAAAAAGCATCCTGAATTAACTGCGGCTGTTAAAAAATCACTCATGAATTTTGCCAACAAAGCCGCTAAGGAGCGCAGCGGTGTTAAATCTTCCCTTAATCAGGCAATCAACCTATGGGACAATCCTTTAATTGATGCGGCAACATCAGCAACCGATTTTAAAATTGAGGATCTTCGCAAAGAAAAAATGTCAATTTACGTTGGTGTCTTGACGGGGCAGATTGAAACATTAACCCCCCTGCTCCGTATTTTCTTTGAGCAAATTATTACTAAACTCTCCATGAAGGAACCTGACGAGAGTGAACCACATAAGGTTTTAATGCTGCTCGATGAATTTCATATGCTTGGCCGCATTGATGCTATGACAACGGCATTTACCTTGCTTGCTGGCTATAATGTTCGCGTACTGGCTGTGGTTCAGTCATTAAATTGGCTCGATGTTACCTATGATCGTGACAAAAGAAACGGAATTCTATCTTGTTGTGCCCATCAAATATTCTTTGCAACCAATGATCTTGCTACTGCACAATATGTATCTGAATCTTGCGGTAATCAAACGATTGACGCCATATCAAAGTCCAAACGAAAATCCATGAAATATGAAGCCCCTACTTATAACACATCACAGCGGGGAACGCCGCTTATCGCCAAGCATGAAATGAGAGACTTTAATATCAATGAGCAAATTATTCTTGTTGAAGGCTCACAGCCCATAAAATGTAAGAAAATTGAATATTACAAAGACAAAACTTTCAAAGATCGAGAAGTGCCTCCTCCGGCAGTTCCAGAACTTAAAATCATGGATAATGCTATTCCCTACTTTGATATTCAATCGGATCAAAACTCTAAAGCTCAAGAAAAAGACCCCAATCAAACAGAGATTTATTATAATCCTCCAGGTGATTTAACAGATGGAATTCCTGAGGTTGGAGAAGGCTATGAAGAAAGAGAAGTTCTAAAAGCTTTATCTGACCGTCTCAAATAATATCCTCTATTTTTCCGTCTGTTCTGATATAACTTTATCAGAACTCATACTGGGGTGAGCCATCCATTCACGGCCCTTAAGCATCGCTTTCCAATATATAGGCGGTAAAATTCTCTCTTTTAACAACCAGGACAGCCGCGATGGCTTTGTTCCATCAATAATAAATTTAGGAAAGCTCGGCAACAGCTTGCCGCCATATCCAAACTCGGCCAAAACAATCTTACCACGCTCAACAGTCAGTGGACACGAGCCATAACCGTCATAAATAGCGCGCTCAGAATTATGCTCCATATCGTGCAGTACATTAACAGCAACAATTGGGGCTTGTTTTCTCGCAGCCGCTGCCGTTTTCGCATTAGGGGCATTCATAACATCACCTAAGCTGTATATATTCTGATATTTACGGTGACATAGTGTGCTTTGATCGACATCCACCCATCCGTCTTCATCAACCAAAGGACTGACACGCACAAAGTCAGGTGCAGTTTGCGGAGGGACAACATGGATCATATCAAAATCCACTTCAACGATTTCAAGGTCTTTCCCTTCAACTTCTTTTTTGAACCAAGCCTTTTTAGTTGTACCGTCAATTTTGAAGAGCGTATGGTCAAAATTTAAACTTGCGTTGTATTTTTTAACATATTCCATCAAGGCAGGGACATATTCTTTGACTCCAAACAAAACCCCAACAGCATTGTAAAACTGAATATCAATATTTTTTAACATGCCATATCTGAACCAGTAATCAGCTGACATATACATTGCTTTTTGAGGCGCTCCTGCACACTTAATCGGCATAGGTGGTTGACAAAAAACTGCCTTTCCAGTTTTGAGATTTTGTACAAGCTCCCATGTATAAGAGGCGAGATCATAACGATAGTTCGATGTCACACCATTTTTACCGAGCGTATCTTCTAAACCCTCAATCTGCTTCCAATCCAGCTTTAAGCCCGGGCAAACGATCAAATGTTTGTAATGAACAACACGGCAGCCATCTAAAATGATGGCATTGTTATCAGGCTCAAAAGCTGCTACTGCGGCTTTAATCCATTTCGCTTGCTTTGGAATAAGAGAAGCAATAGTCTTTACGGTTTGCTCAGGGGTAAAAACACCTGCTCCAACCATTGTCCAGCCAGGCTGATAATAATGTGTTTCTGCCGGATCAATGATAGCAACATCCAAGTCTTTTTTACGTTTAAGAAGACTTGAAGCAACAGCAATACCAGCCGCACCTGCACCAATAATCACCACATCGTGGGCGATATCGGCAACATCTGTAGTCGTTTTACCACCATTGACGATACGGCGCACCACACCTGACATGTCATAACCTGCTGCATTGGTTATTTCTAGAATTTCAGAAGGATTACGGTATTTTGTGGCCTGCACCAGAGACCAAAGCGTTATCGAGCGCGTACCGGATCTACAATAAGCTAGTAGCGGTGTTGGTAGCTCTCTGAGTTGTACCTTAAACTTATCCGCATCCTGATCAGAGACTTGGCCGCTCACAACAGGCAAATAAACAGCTTTTAGGCCGTACTTCTCTGCCTCAGCTTCAATCTCAATATAATTTGGTTGATCTGGATCTTCCCCATCAGGGCGGTTACATATGATAGATTTGAACCCTTGCTCAGCCAGCGTTTTTATATCCTCTGGCTGAATTTGAGGGGAAACCGAAACGTAATTTGTAACTTTTTTAATTTGCATGATCAAACATCCCCACCGGTATTTTAATATATCTAAAACCCGTTACTTCGGATTTTTCACCAAAATCACCAAGACGGATATTTGTCTGTATCGAAGGAAATAAGAGTTTTGGAACGGCCAACGTATTATCTCTCGCTGTTCTTTTTTCGATGTACTCTTCAGGGCTTGTGTTTTCATTGAGCATGATATTATTCTTCTTTTGCTCGCCGACAGTCGTTTTTACAAGCGGTTTATCATCACCTTTTGGATAATCGTGACAAAGATACATGACGGTATCATCAAGCAACTCATAAATACGTTTTATTGATTCATACAAGTCTTCAGCACTACCGCCGGGAAAATCACAGCGCGCTGTACCCAAATTCGGGTTAAAAACTGTATCACCGACAAAAACGGCATTTTCAATATGATACGTTGAACATGCAGGCGTATGGCCCGGCGTTTGGAAAACTTCCGCATTGAGCGTTCCTATCTTAAATTGTTCACCATCTTCAAAAAGCTTATCGAATTGCTCTCCAGATAGAGGCACCTCATCAACCAGCTCAAATATCGGAACCCATAACTCAAGAACCTCTTTAATGCGTGTTCCTATAGCTGTTTTCCCGCCAATTTTCTCTTTTAGATAAAATGCGCCAGTAATATGGTCGGCATGAATGTGCGTTTCTAAAATCCACTCATTTTCTAGGCCGTTCTCTTGAATATATTGGACAACCTTATCAGCGCTTTCCGTGTAAAAACGACCTGCATCCTGATCATAATCAAGAACAGAATCGATGGTAGCGCATTTCTTAGTCTCTTCATCAACGACAACATGGGTAAATGTTGAAGTTCGTGCGTCATAAAAGCTTTCTACATGCATAATTAATTCCTTTCTTTTATGTGAGTTCTTTTAGAAGAATTATGACGGCAACAATAAGCGTGAAATACGCGAAGACTTTCTGTAGTTTTTTACCGTCAAATTTATGTGAAACGAGTGTTGCAGCAAACATCCCTGCAAATGTTGCGACAAAGAAAAAGACCAACATAGGCATTTGAAACTCTATGCCAGATTGAATATCTCCGATAAAACCGATGAGAGATTTCAAGGCGATGATAAGAAGTGACGCGCCTACAGCGCGCTTCATATCCATACCCATGAAGAGAACCAGAGCCGGAATGATCAAGAAACCACCTCCGGCCCCAAGTATCCCGGTGGCAACACCAACAACTGCACCTTCTGCGATAATTAACCCAACATGATGTCCGGCTTCTTCAGGGGGCGCTAACTTCCTTGAATTACGCAACATCATTACAGCAGCAGCTACCATCAGCACGGCAAAAAGGACCATGATGGCAATATCTTTGCCAATCACAAACGGCTCGCTCAAAATCGGATCGGGAATAGCCGGCATTAAAAATGCGCGCGTTAAATAAACAGCAATGATAGAGGGTATTGCAAAGGTGATCGCCGCCTTAACATCTATAAGACCTTGACGATAATAGCGAAACGCTCCAAAGGCTGCGGCTGAGCCTACGATTAAAAGAGAATAGCCAGTGGCCGTTACAGGTGCAACACCCATAATATAAACGAGAATTGGAACAGTCAGGATAGAACCGCCGCCGCCAATGCTTCCTAATGTGACGCCCATGATAAAGGCGGCGATATATCCTAGTATTTCAATCATGCTGCACAGGCTTTCACTTTAGAGCTGCAAGAGCCTGAATTTGAAAACATGTCATTGATCAAAACCACATCATATCCAAGACCGCTTAAGTAACTGACCGCAACGGATGCACGCATTCCTGAACCACAGTGCACATATAGTTTTTTATCTTTCGGCAACGTCTCGATTGATTCTGGAAGCCGCGTATAAGGCGCGTGTATGGCATCTTTGATATGAGCATTTTCGTATTCTGAACCGCTCCTGACATCAACTATGGTGATATTTCCAGCATCCATTTCCTCACGGATTTCACCAAAATCTGTTACTGGAATAGGTGATTTACCAGTAGATTGAAGATATTTTGAAAAAGAAGCAGGTTTAATAAAGCCCACTAAGTTCTCGTATCCAACATTACTCAGACGCTTTCGGGCTTCATGCGCTTGGTTTTGACCGCCAATAAATATGATTGGTTGATCTGTCTTTTTTATCATCGAACCAACGGCAGTGCTTAATGAACCAAAAGAAGCATAAAACGTCCCTTTTGTTCTTTCAGCCATAGCTTCATTTCGATTATCACGTAAATCAATCAGCAAAACATCGTCGTGTTCACCGCGATAACACTGAAGCTCAAGATTTGAAAATTCTTTAAAGTCTTTTAAATCTAATAAAGGCGCCCCATCACGGTTTAAATGCTTCATGCGAGCAAAGTATAAAGGGGGCTCTTTTTGCGCGCTTGTAATGAAATCTACAAACTCACCCTGATCATCATATTGTAGTGCAGGAGAGGTCTTCTTCTCATAGCCCCATGTTGTATAAGGCATACTTCCTAATGATTTCCCACACGCCGATCCTGCGCCATGCCCAGGCCATATAATTAAACTATCTGCATATTTCTTAAAGCTTTGCGTTGTTTTAAATAGGCTTTCAGCCCCTTCTTTCATCTTGCCATCTTGTTTGGCTGCTTTTTCAAGTAGATCCGGGCGGCCTAAATCCCTAACAAACACGAAATCGCCTGTGACTGCACCCATTGGCGTATCTTCATTCTCTGCTGTAACGAGAAAAACGATATGCTCAGGTGTATGCCCCGGCGTATGGATGACTTTTAATTTCAAATCACCGATTTTAATCTCATCTCCATCTTGAACCATTTGAACAGAGCTTTCAGATTTTGCCCATTCATAAGCCCAGCCTTGCCCTTCCCCATGTTTGGAACAATAGGCTTTCATGCCGAGCGTTTTCACGAATTCTTGCGTTCCCGATAGAAAATCAGCATGGATATGGGTCTCAGTGACAGCCACAATATTTAAATTCTTGTCTTCA
>DDIM01000016.1:0-124112 GCA_002338525.1 Micavibrio sp. UBA1850
AATGAATGATTATAAGCAAAGCCGTCAGTATCAATTTCTAATGATACAGGCGTGTTTGAAGAATAGGCATATTTGACCGCCAGCTTTTTACCGCCGTAGTATATGTTCAGCTTTGGAATTTCGCCTCCAAAGCTTCCCAGTACGTCAAATGTTAAATTATATATGCCCAAAACTTAGTAATACCTTCTGTAATCTTGATAGCTTTATTGTACTAACAAATAGTTAATATAATGTTTCTAATTGTATATAAATTCTTTCTATAAAGCAAAAGATGATTGTTTTTGAACGATTTTTTTTAATCGACAGGCCGTGTCGAAGTGGAAAACTGTTGCTTGTGCAGAACGGAAATTAATCTATAATCAAGCCATGCTCACAAAATTAATAGATACGCTTGGCAATGATAAGGTTTTAGATAAGCAAAAAGCCAATGAATTATACCCGTGTCCGTCTCAGGCAGAAACCCCTATTATTGGGGTCGCCCGCCCCGAAACGCTAAAAGATATAAAGTTAATTGTTATATGGGCCAACCAAAATTCTGTATCTTTATATCCGCTCAGCACAGGCAAGAACTGGGGCTATGGCGGTGGGAACCCCACACAAGAAAATTGTCTTATCGTTGATTTAGGCCGAATGAACAATATCGTCGGTTTTGACGATCGCCTTGGTCTGGTCACTGTACAGCCCGGCGTGTCGCAAGGTGATCTATACAAGTTTTTAAACGAAAAGGGCGCCGATTTTTATACTCCTGTAACAGGATCTAGCCCGAGCTGTAGTTTAATAGGAAATGCGTTAGAGCGTGGGTATGGAGTTACACCATCAACAGATCATTTTTACGCGGTACAATCGATCAAAGCTGTTTTGCCTGATGGAACATTATACGAGGGACTGCTCCCTTCACTTAGTCAAGATGCTGACTATGCGGGAAATGTAGAGAAGTGGGGGGCAGGGCCCTATGTCGAAGGTCTATTCTCACAGGGGAATTTTGGAATTGTATATGAGGCAACATTTAAGCTTATTCAAAAAGCAACAAACCACACGATCATAATTTTTGAACCAAAGGCAGGTTGCTTTTCCCAATCGGTTGACGCCGCAAAATCTTTGCTGGATACGCATTCTGGAACTGTGCAATCGGTTAAGTTTTTTAATAAATATTACTCAGTGGCGTTAAATGTGCCATATCCTGAGGACAGCGCGAAAGATCCTGGTTTTAATATTGATGAATGGGTCACGGAAAAAGCAAAAGAATTAGGGGCCTCTGAATGGCTTGGCATGATTTTTATAGGCGGAACGAAAGCCACGGTCAAAGCCACGGAAAAAGACTGTAAGTCAAAGCTTAAGACGCATGCTTCAAATATAAAACTCGCCAACAACACTCTGGTGTCGGCTTTAAAGCTCATTATGCCTCTTATGCCCAACATTGGAAGGCTGACAGCACTTAAAAAACAAGTTGGGTCTTTGATCGCAGCCCATAAATTAATGGAGGGCGAGCCACAACAGCGATTTTTACAAGCCGCTTACTGGCGCGCAGGCGACCGCCCTGAAGAAGATGGTGTATGGAACCCAGGCAAGGACGGGTGCGGGTTGATTTGGTTTGCACCGTTTTTACCATTTACAGGCCACGACATTGAAAAATTTCAAAAGCTTACAGTCGATGTATGCAATAAATTCTCAATTTTTCCTATTTTTTCAATGACGACATTAAGCAATCAGGGCATATCCGCATTGTTGCCAATTATGTTCGATCCTAAAACTGAGCTTGATCAGGCGCATGCCTGCCACAAAGCATTGTTTGAAGCGTGCCAAAAGGAGGGCTACCTTCCTTATCGCGCCCATCTTGATACAATGGAGTGGTATTCGAAACCGATAGGCAATAACGTACATTTTTTGGCAAATGTACAAAAAGCAAAAAGTGTCGTAGACAAAAATAATACAGTTTCTCCCGGCCGTTATGATGGCATTAAAACCCGAAAGACATAAAATAATGAGAAAACAAAGTACAAAAATTATAGATCTTTTTAACCCACGTCTTGAAAAAGCCATGGGGGAGTGGTCCAAGTTTTTGCCTGAAGATAGGATTGTTGTTGGCAAAGATTTAGCGCGCTACGATAACTGCACTTCGCAGGCAAAACGCAAAATTAGTGCCGCTTTATACCCGGTATCACAAGATGAAGTATCGCAAATAGTTGAGTGTGCAAATAGCTATCAAATATCCCTTTATCCAATTAGTTCAGGAAAAAATTGGGGCTATGGCGGGGGTAACCCATTCTCAGATCATTGTGTCATTCTTGATCTTAGCAAAATGAATAGAATTTTGGATTTTTCTGAGGAATTGGGCGTGATTACGATTGAGCCTGGTGTAACGCAGGGGCAAATTGCAAGCTTTTTGAAGGAAAACAATTATCCCTACATGCTGTCTACGATTGTAACAGGGCCTAACTGTAGCTATTTGGGAAATGCGCTTGAACGAGGGTTTGGTATGATCCCGCCACGTGAGAGATTTTTGTCTATGACATCATTAAAAGCCATTATGCCAGATGGAAGTCTCTATCAGTCATTAGTGTCTGATGCAGGCGGAGATTTAACAGATAAGGTTTATAAATGGGGGGTGGGACCATATCTTGACGGGTTGTTTTCTCAAGGTAGTTTTGGTGTGGTTACACAAGCAAGCTTTACACTTGCTCGAATACCGGAAGAAATAACAAGGTTTTACTTTACGCCAAAATCTAACGTTCCCGTCAATGATTTAATTGATCGTTTTAGAAAAGCAAAACAAACCTTGGGTGAGTGCTTGAACACATTCGAGTTTGGAAACAGAACGCAATCAATATACGAAAATAAAAATGATCATCAGGACTGGATGGTTTACGGGGCGTTTCACACCACAAAGCGTGTAAGTCGTGCCGTCAAAGCAGATTTAAAATCGATATTAGGTGATGTATTTGAAGATTTTGTGTTTTTAAACGAAACAACTTTAAAAAAAGTCAAAAAATTTCCATATTTTTATAAAAGATCTAAGAATTGGCGTTATATATTGAGCAACATCGATAAGGTGATTGCCTATCATGACCTGTACAAAGGTGTCCCTAATGAAATGCATTTGGAATATGCATTTGCAGGAAGTCTCGCTCTAGACAAAAAGAAACCCATTGAGGCGCAAATAAAAAAAGCCGGCTATATTTCATTTCGCCCGGTTGTTCCGTTAGTTGGACGCCACTTTTCAGAGTATTTAACGCTATTGAAACAGCTTTCGTCATCTGAAGAGTTGGATATAAGGCTGAATGTGTCAATTCCTTCTGAAACGCATATCGTTGCAACAACAGATATATTCTTTGATCCTCTAACGCAGACCGATCAGGCGCATAACTTTCACAAGACGTTGTTTATGGCATGCAAGGAGCGCGGGTACTTACCCTCACGAATGCATATTGATAGTGTAGAATGGTATATGAACGAGCAGAGCCATCATTACTTTGACATGCTCGGCAAACTAAAGACCGCATTTGACCCTAACAATATCATATCCCCGGGACGCATCCCAAACAGTTGACATTATGACAACCTAGTGATATGCGTTTACCATGACGAGACACAGTTTTGAGGCGCTTTCAGGGGAAAAAGAACTTGAGTTCATCACACAAGATGGACGCGAGATTTTAAAGCCACCTCAAAATGAGCTGTCCCATGAAGGCAAGGTTGCGTTTTGCTATCACGCGTTTGGAAGTCATTTGCCAGACGATATCGTGAAGCGAACACTTAAAAGTTTTTATATATCCCCTAAAAACCAAAACCAAATTCATACAATTTTGGAAGTGGCAAATGTCTTGCAACAAAATAATTTGTTGGCAGGTAAACTTCTTCCTACGGCACAAAATAAAAACTGGGGCTACAATGAGGTTCCTCTTGATGGAATACAAATTGATCTTTCTAACCTGAAAGGCATTAAGTTTGAGCAACACGGGAATAAGAAATACGTAACAGTCGAGCCAGGGGTTACACAACGAGATTATTACGAGTTTTTGTTAGAAACGACAGGAACACAGTTTTTTCCAGCAATTAGTGCGGCAGGCCCTAATACAAGTATCCTTGGAAACGCGCTAGATCGCGGTTTTGGCCCGCTACCCATGACCTCACATTTTAATGCAATTGCATCAGTCTCATTTCTTCCCGGGCATGGGCAATCCATAAATCAAATTGATGTTAATTATGATTACGCGCACAATTTATTACGCTCACTTGAAGGAAAGGGCGCAGATGATCCCCTGCATGCAAGAACGCAAGACCGTTTCCAAAACGAGCGAGGAAAACAGCTTGCCTTACAAAGCCTATACAGGGGCGCGTTTGGCATCGTTACCGAAGCAAAAATTGAGCTACAGGAGCGCACAAAATATTTCGTAAAAATTTCGTTTGATATTTCAGACCCTCAAAAATACGAAGATGCCTTTAAGGATTTGTCCGTATTAATGAAAAAATATGAAGAGGGGGGCTTAAGACCCTTTTCACATATCAACGAGATTGCGTTGAGCAATAGTGTAAGACAACTCCCATTGCATATTGATTTTCCGCATGATCGAGCGGGATTTGATTTTGACAAAAATTTAACGCACGCCCAAATTGAACAACTCGCCGCAGAAAATGACATCGCGCCGTGGCAGGCCTATGTGTCTATATCAACGGATGACGCAAGTATTGTAAAAAACATAATAAACGACATAAATGATAAAACGAAATCCTATGCCCAAAACCAGACTATGACATTTTCGGGGAAGCCTTCGATGTGGCTGGAGCTTTGGGCGAAAAGCATGCGCTCCGATTGGGCTATGTCTTACGAAGGCAAAGAAGCACTAGGGAAGCCAAATGAGCTAGATCCTAAAACAGCTTACTGGCGAAACCCAAATGGATGCCCTGATATTGATTTGAACCCGCAAAGGGATGGTTGTGGCATACGCTGGGGTAAATTTGTAGGGCCTGTAGACAAAGTTTCAGATATGAAAAGCATCATAGAGCAAACATATCAGGATTATGGTTTTGACCCTATGATCCGTATCCGTATGGCTCGGTTTGGTCAGGTATATTGTCTATCCCCTATGACGTACGAAAAAACAGATAAAAATCTGGAGAATGCAAAGGCTTGTTTCGTCGATGTGTTCAACAAGTTGAAAGCAATAGGGTTTGAAGCCCACGGTATACCTTATGATTTAATGTATAAAAACGATCTTCAAAGACGGTTTGCTGATGTCGTTACACAAACGCCTATAGCTATGAATTATATTGATAATCCGTTTATGAATATACCTGTTCCGCACCCTTTTGAAGAGGACAAGTCAATATATATCAATGGAACGCGTCTGGCAGGGATAATAAACACCCGTGAGACTATGAAGTCTCTAGACCCTAACCGCGTGCTACAAGATTTCATACCCATATGGTAGTGACGGCAAAAGAGTAGTTCGCCCTCATTTCAATCGCGCATCTGATAGTAAGCCTCCAGCTACGAGCCCATAATCGTAATGGGATATTATCGTCTTAACTGTTTACGCCCTGCTGAGTATCACCTGCATTACGCTTTTGTTTAAAGTTATATATAACGACAATCAAAGCGGGCAGAACAACAAGATCGTAAATTAATACAGTGACGATGTTTAATCCGCTTAATAAACCAAAGTTACGCGTAGGTAGGAAATCAGACAAACCGATGATGAAAAATTGCGTTGCCAGTATTATACTTGTGATGATAATGGCGCGTCCTTCATGTTGGTAAGCACGCATAAGCGAGTAAGCCATGCTGTTGCCGGCTTTTTTGCGGCGCAGATATGCAGAGTAAAAGTGAATTGTATCATCAACGGCAATTCCAACACCGACACTCGCAATCATCGCCGTTCCGACGTCAAGCCATATCCCAAATAATCCCATTGTCATGAACACGATCAAAATAGGGGAGAGGTTGGGAACCATGCATAAAAGGCCATGTTTAAGAGATCTAAACACGAGTATCATAAAGATGAAAATGACACTAATGGCAATCGACAAGCTGTAAAGTTGTGTCATTGTAACAAGTTCAGAAATATCAATGTATAATGATCCAAATCCTGCAAAATCAACGGTCGCATTGGGTAAGGGGTTTTGTTGGAGGTAAGTTTCAATTTGCGCCTTAAGCTTTTTAATCTCGCCCACTTTATGAACATTGATATTTAACGTGATGTGAGCTTTGTTGAAATCATAATTTACAAACTCAAAAAGGTCCTTTCCATCATATACAAATATATACTGTTCAATAAGCGCGGCATTATCAGGTATTGTTCTATATTGTTCATCTTCGGCGTGAAATGCCCAGTGCATATCTTCAACGAGCGTTGCATAAGATGTTGTTTTGTCAATTTGTGGAAGAGTATTAAGCCATGTCTCAAACGCCACAACCTCATTCAAAAATTCAGGTGATTTGACGCCATCAAATTCATCATGTTCGATATAAAGATCAACAATAGTAATACCCGAAATATTCTCTTCAACTTTACGCATATCGACATTAACGCGGTGGTCATCGGCAAAGAAACGGAACATGTCAGTTTCTACCTTAACCTTACTTAAAAGCGGTAGTCCGCATATCAATATGGCGAGGCCAACGACGACGAGAAGGCCAGATCGTCTTAACGTCCATAGCGCTATTTTTCTCGTGCTCATATCCAAGAAATTATCGATCCGGCGTCCCTTTTTCCAAGGCTGTGGCTTGTCGAAGCGTGCCAAAATTGGAGGCAAGATGTATATTATGGTTGTGAAAATTACCAACACACCAAACGCAGAGCAAAGACCGAACGTTTTAATGGGGGGAATGGGGCTAAAAGACAAAGCGATGAACCCCGCCATAGTTGTCAGTGTTACAAAAAAGGCCGGCTTTAAAATATCGTTACGTGCGATATAGGTGCGTTCGGCAACGCTGTATCCTAATTGCGAGTAATGCTGCAAACGGTTATAAAAATGCACCAGCAAAGCAACTGACAATGCCGTCATTATAGAAGGCATCATGGAATGTATCATTGTGAAATCTTGTCGAAAGGCATTCAGCAAGGCCGTAGGGGCTTGAACAGAAATAGTGACGGTGACAAGTGACAAGACAATGGCTAGTGGGCGAGGGAACACCCAAATGATAAATGCAATGTTAATAATAATGGCAATGGGAAAGTATTTTTGAAGACTGTCCAGCATCGCCTCAAGCTGCGCATACATTGTTTCGCTTTGCCCTGATATGGCGGCTAAATATTGCTTAATATCATGGTCTTCAAGGACGCTGAGTGCCTCTGAACGGATGCGAACCTGATCTTGCGTTGTCGAGCCAGATACAGGACGAATAACTATAGCAACAGCGTCATGTGATTTTCCTGCAATGGCATCTTGCGCAAAACGGTTGTTGAGAACCTTCTGTCTGATATCTTGGGCGGAGAGTTCACGGTCTCGTTGCGGATCAACAAGAGGCGATACACTAAACCCGTCAACTGTGCCGCGCACATCTTCAAGGTTTGTAACGCTTATCACGCGGTCAACATTATCTAATTGTTCAATTCCTTCGGTGGCTTTGGCAAGCTTTTTCAAGAAAGGCATGCCAAAGACATTTTCGTTTTCAAATAAGAATAAAAAGGCATCATCTTGAGGGAAAACCTCGCGTGCCTTCTGATCGGTTAAATAGGTCTCATTATCAGGTGAAAAATAAACATCTGCATTGTGATTAATTTTTATAAAAAGCTGTGCCCAGCCAGTTATTGCAACGAGTGCAACTAGAATAAATA
The DNA here is from genome assembly GCA_002338525.1 of Micavibrio sp. UBA1850. GTDB lineage: Bacteria > Pseudomonadota > Alphaproteobacteria > Micavibrionales > Micavibrionaceae > UBA1850. The sequence continues at coordinate 7,779 of DDIM01000016.1, forward strand.
TAGATAAAAGAGCGTGATTTTTTTTCATGATTTCCTAATGCATGTCCTTATGTGCGTGTCTGACGGCTGTAAAAGTTTGTAAGCCTATCAAGAAGGTTGTATATTATGATTTATCGAGTCTTTATACAAAGTAAATTATTTCTATCTGAAAGGTCTAGTATGCAACTCCATAAAAATATACTCGTAATCGGATCTGTCATTGCTTTAGGACTGACGTCTTTTTCTGCTCTGTCGTGGGCAGATGAAAAGGGGCGCGCTTTGGCTCAGGCAGTTTATGACCGCCCAGATGGAGATGATAATGTTACGCAATTTAAAATGGTTCTTGTTCGTGAGGGCAGCCAACCAAAAGAGCGCATTTTCTATACATATGCTAAAGAATTTCCTAATAACGTTGTAAAATCACTGGTTCGCTTCACCGTCCCTGTTGTGGTCGAAAACACAGGGATGCTAACCGTCAGTCAAAGTGACGGTACAAACGATCAATGGCTTTATTTGCCAGCATTCCAAAGCATTCGTCGTATTGCAGGGGAAAGAAAAGGGGGCAGATTTGTGTCCTCTGATGTCTATTTTGAGGATTTACAAGATCGTAAAGTCAATCAGGACACGCATACTTATTTAGGAAAAGAAAAATATGATGGCGTGCTTTGCGATAAGTTGGAGAGCATTCCTACTGATCCTAGCAATTCTTCATATACAAAAAAGATAACATGGGTTCATCCCGAAACATTAATTCCTGTTCGTGTTGATTTTTACAGAGGTAAAGACACGCCTATGAAACGACAAATCGTCAAACGCATAGATAATGTGCAAGGGTTTTGGACAGTCATGGAAACCAAAATCGAAGATTTAGAAACAGGACATGAAACACATCTTCGTGCAGAAAAAGTGAAATACGATGTAGGTGTGCCAGATAGCTTGTTTTCTCAAAATGTGCTGCAGACCCCTTCTAAAGAAATACCTTACAGGCCATAGTCTAAAATCATGAATTATTTAACCATTGCGATTGTATCGTCAGCCCTTCTTTGTTCAACATCAGGTGTGGCTTTGGCGCAAAACCAAAGTTTTGTCTTCGGGCAGGAAACAGAGTCTGAGGGCTTTTCTTTTGGCAGTTCTGAAATCGACACTATGGATGTCGGTGAACAGGACGCGCAAAGCCCCAAACACTGGAAATTCAACACTGAGGTTGATTTTGGAGCGGGCTATTTACCCTACGAAGAGGCAAACGTAGATGTATCAACGCACGCTCGCATTACACCAGAGTTAACATGGCGAGGGGACAACCGCTTCAGTGCGAAATTCTCGGGTGAGATTGCTCATTTTTCTGAGTTAGGATCTCGAGATTCTAATGATGTACAAGTCTTGTATCAAGACAATTACGTCCGCTATACAGATGACAACTTAAAATTGACCGCAGGACCTCAAAAGATAATTTGGGGATCAACAGACGAAATCAAACCAACAGACCGTATTGGCGCGCAAAATTTTTCTCAAGGCATCATACGTGATTATGCTGATCGTCAATTGGCTGTGCCTGCTGTGCGTGGTGAGTACGTAAAAGATGGGTTTAAATTTGATGGCGTTGGTGTTTTCAAACACCGTAATGCTGAACTTGCTGAAGAAGACAGCATGTGGAGCTTCATCAACCGCAATAATGGACGTGTGCTTGGGGTTCCTAACACACCAGAATTTGCCTCTATTGTTCAACAGGCAACCATTGATGAGGAAAGCTATGGTTTTGGAGGTGGTGGTGCACGCATAAGTAAGAAAACATCTCTTATGGATGGCGCGGTGACACTACAGCGTGTTCGCCAAACAACACCTTTTTATGACATCAATCCGCAAATTAGTGCCGCTGTTGAGGCTGGATCGTTTACACCGACAACATTATCATCGTTGAGCGGTGCAACAGCCACAATCATCAACCCATGGACATGGGTGATGGGAGGTGATGTATCGATCCCTATAGGTGCATCAATTTTCAGGGGTGAGGTGGCATGGCTAAGTGACGTTCCTGTACACTCACAGTCCTTCCGCAGGCGCGATGCGAATAATATACAAGCAGTTGCTGGCGTTGAGTTCTATCCGGGAGACACAGATTTTCGTGTTATTGTTCAATCCGTTGCAAATGTCCTTTACGGCGTAGATAATATGTTGGAACAAGACGAGCAATATTCACTTAATGGCTCATTTGAAAATCCATTTTTACATGGTGATCTTGTCGCAAGCTTGGATTATGGGCTCGGGATTAACGAGCATGATGTTTATATCAACCCTAAATTATCTTATAGAGGCATCGATAATCACGATCTTTATGTCGAGGGGCACTTCTTTGATGGAAGTGATGTTACGGTTGGCGGATTTTACGAAGACAATTCTCAGGTTCGCGTCGGATGGAGTTACGAATTTGGAAAATCCTTTGATCTTCCTAAAATGCCAGTAAAGCAAGCATACACACCAAAGCGTAAATACACCCCAAAGGGTAAATACGTAGACACATATGTGCCCGTACCAGAAAGATAATGATTATTTAGGTGCTCAGTTGTCTTGATAAATGTTGTTCAAGGCCTCTCTCACTTCGGGATAGTGAAATACATACCCCGTATCTAAGGCTTTTTGTGGAACTACATTTTGTCCATGAAGCATAATTTCTTCAGCCATATCACTAAACAGCGCTTTTAACGCGATACCCGGAACAGGAAGCAATACAGGGCGGTGAAGCGCATGTCCTAGAGCTTTTGCAAACTCCTTGTTGCGCACAGGATTTGGGGCTGTCCCATTGATGGGGCCTTCAATATTATCATGATCAAGGCTGTGAAGAATGATGCCAATCAAATCATTACGATGTATCCAAGAAAACCATTGTTGTCCATCACCAATAGGGCCGCCGACACCCATAATAGATGGCGGATATAACTCTTTAAGGGTGCCGCCATCTTTTTCTAAAACAACACCAGTTCGTAACAATACGGTTCGTATGTTTAATTGTTGCGCCTTTAAAGCCTCTGTCTCCCATGCTTGGCACAAGTTTTTGGAATAAGACCCAATATCATTTTCAGATGGGTGCGATTGTTCATCATAAACTTTATCAGTATGCGTGCCATACCATCCAATGGCAGAACCACTGATGAAAACATCGGGCTTTTGATCAAGCCGCTTTAAAAGAGCCACCAGTTTTTTTGTGGTGTGAATTCGACTACCAAAAATCTTGGCCTTGGTCTTATCATTCCACCGCTGTGCGATAGGCTCACCTGCAAGATTGATAACAGCATTGAAAACATGATCATTTTTGATTTCCGATAGGTCTCCAATAAATGTGATGTCATCATTTTGAAACTTGTTGGCAGCACGTCTTGGATGACGGGTTAACACTGTCACGGCATGTTTCTGCTCGAGTAAGGATTTGCATAGAGCGCGCCCAATGAAACCAGTTCCGCCTGTAATCAGTATGTTTTTTCCCATCTCTCCACTCCTAACTATTTAAAATATATATCATAAAAGTGGAAGGGCAAGGGCGGCGCACTAAATTTGTGATCGTTTTTATACGGCGATCAAGCCAGAAAAATAATTCAGATAAAACCGGGGTTACGACTTTATTTCGGAACGTAATCGTTAATTTTCTTTTTCTTACGTTTTTTTGAAACGTGATTGTAGATTAAGAAGCTTGCCGAAAAGGCCCCCACCGCAACAATGAGATCAACAAACGCAGTCACAAGCGCTGTACCCGACAAGATGCTAATTTCCTTGTGGCGAACAACTTTTGTTTTTCTTTGTTCAAGCTCTCGTCTTATTGTTCTGAGATAGGCATAGATAGGCTTAAAATCAAAAACGTCATAGCCGACCTTTAATAGAATGCCTACAAACACCGCTTGCGGGATGTAGTTCATAAGATTACTAAATATCATCATATTGATGATGACGAATAAGCCGGCGCTTATTCCTGCAAGGCGCATAGTCGCACCTTCTTTAACGGTTAATACTGAGGGCACAGTTGATTGTGCCCCGGGCACACCACCAATAAATCCAATGATAGATGTTGATAGTCCTTGTGCAATAAGTTCCTTATTTTGACGCGTTTTGGTTCCGCGCATCTTATCGATAATAAGGGATGTGAGGAGGGTATCTATATAGCAAAGAGCCGCAAGCTTTATGGCAAAAGGAAGGGCAAGCATAAAGATTTTAAATGTCATTTGCGTTGGAATTTGCTGTGCGATATATCCTGTAAATTCAGAAAGGTTCGTTATGTGAACATCGATAGTTAAATACTCAACAGGTGCTTTTATAAAATAGGCAAGTAAGCTAACCACAATAAGCGCAAGCAGCGTGCCTGGTAAAAAAGAATTAAGCCTTAGTGAGACCCTCTTAAGCAGAAGCGGCGAGACAAAGGCAATAAAAAGGGTTAAGCAAGCAAGCGCAGAGTTTAAAAGGACGCTTCCTCCTAAGGGATCACGGTCGATACCAAAAATCGCTTTAAATTGCAGTGTCCATATGATGATGGCAATACCACACATAAAACCAGAAACCACTAAATTGGGAACGTAGCGAATAAATCTTCCAACCTTTAGCAAACCAAATATGACGAGTATGACAGCCGTCATAAGAAGAACAATATTGACGAAATGCTCTGCACTTATGCCAGAGACCTCTTGAGGCAGTTGCTCTAGTGAGTACGCAACAATCACTGCGGTCACTGTACTCATAGGCGCTGTAAGCCCAGAGCCCTGAATACGGCTCCCTCCAAACGCAGACGTTACAAGCGCAATAAGCCCGGCAGACAACATGCCTGCAAAAGCCCCGCGTCCAGACAAGAGACCCAGAGCCGCCCCAAGGTTAAGCATGATGATACTAACGGCAAGTCCAACAATAATATTGTGAAAAATACTTCCCAAAGTAATCGTATTGCTGTTTGGTTTTTTTACACTATTTTCCATAGCCTATTTTTTATCTGTTTTATCAGCCTTGCGCCAACAAAAAACGATCATAGGCATTATAAAATGTTGATATAAAGGCGGCGTAGTCTCACAAACATGTATTTTTTAACAACCAAAAAGGCTTTGCTTATTATGGGGAGTGATAATAGAATTAAAAGATATTAAAACATCTTCAAAAATCATATCTCATAAACCATGTCAGAAAAACTAACCGAACAAAAATGGGTTATTTATATTTTATTGTGCAATGATGATACGCTGTACACGGGGATTACGAATGACATGAAAAATCGCCTTACACAGCATGAAACGGGAGAGGGCGCAAAATACACAAAAGGGCGCGGTCCGTTTCGTATTGTATATCAAGAGGGCGCACCTGACCGTAGCACAGCCAGTAAAAGAGAATATGAGATAAAAAAGATGACAAAATCTCAGAAATTAAAAATGATTAAGGTTTAGCACCGACAATCCATCCTTCTTCAGACAAAATAACATCCAAAGCATTTTGCGACATGCCGGGGGCGCCTAACATGTCAATGAAGGTTCCTTGCATGTCATAGTTTGAAAACAGATTTGCGACATGCCTTACTTGAGCCTCGTCTAACACCATTCCGTCTTTTACAGGTACGTCAAACATTGAGGGGTAAATTTCACCAATGATAATCGGTTTATCTATTGCGCTATCAAAGCGTGTCTCAAATGGCCAAATCGCAATGTCTGATTTAAATTGATCGTTGTGGCGTAATTGCTCTAAATGATAAATGCCAAGCAAGGTCTGACTGCCAACCGACCCCGTATACGCTAGCTGCCAAACAGACTTTGCACCTTTTACACATTGCTCGACAGTGCGTTTTTCTGGAATATGTGTGAAAGCATCTACAGGTTTTTTAGGGTGTAAATGTTCATAGCAAAAATGGTGGGGGTGCCCCCAAAAAGGGCCCTCACTAGGTTTGAATTTTTGATTGGCCTTGTTTGCAACCTCAAATCGATTGGAGGCATTATGCGGGCTATCAGTTATTTGAGATGCTAAATAAGCCCAAACATTGTGCCATTTCGGTCCGTTGAACAGTTGCGTAGCGGCGCTTTGCGGATATCCAAAGGCAAAATCAAACCCCACGAAGATCGTTTCTTTGCGCTCAAGAATAAGGCTTAGATTTTTAGATATAAAATCCATCGCACAAAATCGTGTCGGGGCGTTATGGGTTTCATACACGTGACCGTTTTGAGCAAGGCTAATCCAGATTGAGTTTTTGCCAGTGGTTGGCGTATTGGCAGCCGACCAATCAACAATCATAATATGATCAAATAGGCGGCTCATTTTTTAAATTTGTTTAAAATACGAGGCGGCAGCAGAAGACAAAGATAAACAGCAACAAGCGCATTTATGCATGCAAAGGCAAGGAAGATTTCAACAATTTTCCAGCCATATATAATACAAGCCCCAGACGCAATAGAGGCCGATATGATAAACACGGCATCCATAACAGAACTGGCAGCCACAATGCGGGCGCGCTCAGCCACTATTGTTCTGTCTTGGATAATGGCCTTAAGCGGTACGATAAACAAACCGCCGCATATGGCAATCATCGAAATATCAAAAATGACGCGCCAATGCGCTGTGTTTTCTAAAAATTGCGAAAGCGAAAGAAGCGGGCCTGTGTGGACACCTATTGCAGGACTTGAAAAATACAAATCTACGGAAAAAACAGAAATGAAAAATACCGCAATCGGTACAAATGTTGCCTCTACACGGCCTTTCAATAACTTATTATTAAGCAGTCCGCCCATCGCAATGCCTATAGAAAATAGCACAAGAAGAAAGGCAAGCACGTGCGCGTTTCCGTTTAATGATTCCTCGGTGAAGTTTGCAAGCTGTGCTGTAAACATTCCGCCCATGGCGTAAAACCATGCAGAACCTAATATTGTGCGCCTTATAAAGCGATCACGCACCAACGCATCATGTAAGATACGGTATGTTTGCGTAATGATATTATAGCGAACGCGAAAATGAGGCGTTGATGAGGGGGCTATAGGAATATGGCGGCTAGAGGCATATCCTATGCATGCACAAGTAATAAGCGAAAGGCTAACAATAATACTACCATAGGGAAGGGTGATGAGAACCGTTCCCGCAATAGTGCCCGTTAATACGGCTAAAAACGTCCCTGTGTTAAGAAGCGCGTTTCCCCCGATTAGTTCATTTTGCTGTAAATGTTGCGGTAAGATAGAGAATTTACACGGCCCAAAAAATGCTGATTGCGCCCCCAATGCAAACAAAACAATAAATGACATCACGACAGAACCAATCAACAATGAAAACGCACCTGCCAAAGCAATTAAAATCTCTGCTATTTTGACGATACGGATAATTCTATCCTTGGGGAGTTTATCGGCCAATTGTCCGGCAATGGCAGAAAATAATATAAAGGGAAGAATAAACAGCCCCGCCGCGGCAGTGACCAATAATTTTGGATCAATACCAAGGGTAGCTTTTTGAGACGCCTGAGAGGCAACCCCGAACAGCAATATGACGACAAACGCATTTTTGAATAAATTATCGTGAAATGCCCCTAAAAACTGTGTGATGAAAAGCGGCAAGAACCGCCTATCATTAAGGAGTAAAAATTGATTATGCGCCATATTACGTTTCATCTTTTAGCGTCGTGTTGTTAACCGCCATTACAAATTTTGTGTATGACATGCTAAGACCGATTAGAACAACCCCAAGGCCTAAGAAAGACACAACGCGTAGCATGCCTTCCAGCTCAGAGGCGTCAACAAGAAACACTTTCGTAATGGCCAATAATATAAAGGCAACGGAGACCATACGGAAAACCTTATTTGATGTCTTAATCCCTAAAATTAAAAGGACAATGCCCGTTACAAGCCATATAGCAGAATAGCTATAAAGCTCTGCAGCGCTCATCTGCGTATCAAGAGCAACAACACTGCCGTGGAAATAATGACGAACCGTAAGTGAGACAAACGCAAACAATGACACTGCGCCAAATCCCTCATAGAAGCGTTTCAACGCACTATGTGTGTTTGTGGCAGAGGCATTAATCATAGGGACACTGATCATAATGGCTGCAATTAACGCACCAACGCCGTAGACCAGTGTAACACCATTCAATATAGGCACATGACCCATAAGTTGGCTATCATGGAATAGCGGGTTATAGAGGATCATGTCAAAGTAAATAATGCGCGCAAATGCAAAGGTCGCAAGCACGTGTCCCACGATTTCATATCGTCTGCGCGCTTGTTTACGGGCATAGTACATGATCATGGCTCCCGCAAAACCGATCAAGATGCTAAGTGTGCCGCGCTCAACAAATTCAAGCGTATTTAAGAACGGGTTTTGCGCCCCATCGCTTAGTAAATAACGATAACCGTAATACGCCAAAGTTGCGAACAAAGCCGATGCCAAATACGTCAAAAAGGATTGAACACGCACATTGCGCTTTGACGCAGCGTTAATGGGGAAGGCATGGCGCGCAAGAGCCATCAATACACCCGCTCCACCAAGTTGGAGAAGAGGCGCGCTGAGAATTGATGACGTTGTGCTGCTTGGCACTGTTTCACCAAACAGACTTGCGATTGCAACGCTTGCGATCAATAAAATTTGCTCAACATTCATGAAAACAAACACGAAGCAAAGAAGCGATATTATCTTTTCAAATGCATGCAGGGCTAGCTTTCGATAAAGCAGTGACGTTGCAAAAATTTGTCCTGCGATGGCAAGCGGGGCATATTCAAATGGTAATGCTGTTGTAAGCCCAATTGATATAAATGCTGAGGCGCAAAACGCATATAGTGAAATAAGCTTAGTCTTAATACCTTCATCAGCATTGTAATGCCTGTTAATGTAATGAGCCTGCAAACAAGCAAGGCCAGACAGTATCAAACACATGAACGGCCAGTGAATATCGTATTGTGGCTCAAGTGATGTATAAGCCATAAAATAAAGCACAAAAGCCGATGCATTTTGTATCCATGCCCATGGCATTGGATTTGTGACATGCCTCATAATGAAGGCAGGCACACCAAGATAAAGCATTGAGAGGCCTGAAAGCACAATCATAGCCTGCGCGCCACTTGCCTCATCTATCCATAAGGCGAGAACAATCAGAATCGCACCAATCTTCAAAAAAGCGGGGCGTTCATATGTGTGCGGATCAAAATAATAAAGCGCAAAAACGCCAAGGCTTAAAAGCCCTATCATAGACCAGTCAAAAAGCCCCATAGTCACATGTGAGCCAACCCATATGATTGTCAGCAGTGCACCCGCCACAGCAATGGCATTGAGGCTATGAATAGGGGCCATGTCAGGAAGCGCTGATTGTATAACTTTGCGTGCCGTAGCGGTTAAAATAATCGACGCCAGACCCATAACAAAAACTATGATCGGTGTGCTATCTGCTGGAGAAAAGCTTGTGACAATCCAAAGCGACGACCATCCAAAGCATGCAAACAAACAAACGCCAGACAAGAACCACCACCCTTGGCGTATCAGTACAAACAAAGACCCACTAAAGAGGACGAATAAATATGAGAATAAAACAATGGCATCAGGATCTGACGATCCAAGAAGCGCGGGTGTTAGGAACCCACCAATCAAACCAAAGACGGCAATTGCCTGCCCATAACGGATAGAGGAAATAACAGCAAGCGCCGTAATTACGACCATGCCGGCAAATCCGATAGTGTTAGGTAAAAACTCATGCAAGTGGGTGGCCGAATAAATGCAGCCATATAAGCTAGCAAGACCTGCGCCGATAAGCCCTTGCGAAATTCTATGTGCATTGGCAATATTTGGACGCTTTAAAATCCAGTGTCCCAAATATATAAGTCCAACCCCAAAAACGCCCCCCATGGTTAAGCGTGTCTCGGGGCCAAGAAGCCCTGCCTCCAAGGAGTATTTGACCATAAAAAAGGCAGCACATATAAGCGATAACGCACCAATCCAAACAGGCACCTTTGTGGCTATGTATTTTTCAAATGTTGATTTTGCAACGTCGAAATCAAAAGCGTTGAGCGAGTTTATGCGTGATTCCTCCGCATTGTCTGTTTCATTGTCTATCTCGTCCCATTGATCAAAACTCTCATACTCTGTCTCGGTTTGTGTGTGGTGGTTTTCAGGAACAAAAATCTCTTCGTCACTCATCGTAACCTTAGGGACAGATGAGGCTTTTATACTTTCCTTTTGCGGGGTAGAAGAAGGCTTTTGAGCATGAAGATTATCAAGGCGGTGTTCTACCACTTTGATATGTGACTCCAAAGTTTCAATACGCGTTTCTAGTAGGCTTAGAAGTTTTACCTTACGGCCATTAACATAAGCGGATACGAGCAAAGCGCATATAATTAGAAAAGTGATCATGTCATAACGCTACCACATTTAATAACGGAGCAAAGCGCTGAATCACGCCGCTAACAAATCATCAACATTAGAAATGTTTGCTCACGCACGCTGTCGACGGCATTTATCCGAGCAATATTTAACATCATCCCATACTTTTTCCCATTTTTTCCGCCAGGCGAAGGGGCGCTTGCAAACGGGGCACGTTTTTTGGGGAAGGTTTATCTTTTTATGCGTCATCGATATTTTTGAAAAAGCGACGGCTGTCTTCTGCGATGGCCTCGCGTTTTTCGTCATCCATTTTGTCAAGGTTGGCATACACCATATTGAGGCGAGGATTGCCACGCAAGGTGTCTTCATGTCGCGACATGAAATCCCAATATAAATAATTAAACGGGCATGCTTTGGGCCCATTTTTTTTTGTAACTGAATATTTACACCCCTTACAATAATCTGACATTCGATTGATGTAAGAGCCACTGGCGGCGTAGGGTTTGCTTCCTAAAAGGCCACCATCTGCATATAATATCATGCCTGACACATTGGGCAGCTCGACCCACTCATAGGCGTCGGCATAAACGATCAAGTACCACTCATTTACAAATCGTGGGTCAATGCCTGCGATAAGACAAAAATTACCAAGAACCATTAAGCGCTGGATATGATGGGCATAGGCGTTTTCTTTTGTCTCTGTGATACATTGCTTCATGCAATTCATCTGCGTTTTACCATCCCAAAAGAATGCAGGTAAATCACGATCGGCCTCTAAGAAATTCTCATTGGCATATTGCGGCATTTTCAGCCAATAAATCCCCCGAATATATTCGCGCCAGCCTATCACTTGGCGAATGAACCCTTCAACGGCATTAAGGGGGAGGTCTTTGTCTTTGTAGGCTTGTTCAACTTTGCGTACAACTTCAAGAGGCAGCAAAAGCCCACAATTGATATAAAAACTAAGATGTGCGTGATACATCCATGGCTCGCCTTCGACCATGGCGTCTTGATAATCGCCAAATTTTTCAAGGCGTTGTTTAATGAATATATCAATCGCCTTGAGGGCATCGGCGCGTGTTACGGCAAAATAAAATGGCTCCAGATCACCAAAATGATCGTCAAATCGTTCTGCAACAAGCTTTATAACATCTTTAGTGATATCATCTTGTTCAACTGAATAAGGGGCAGGGACATCAAGCCCGTCTTTAGGGGGCTTGCGATTTTGTGAATCGTAATTCCACTCACCACCTTCGGGATTGTCATCATCATCAACCAAAATTTTGTATTTTTTACGCATTTCACGATAAAAATACTCCATTCTTAATTGCTTACGATTTTCCGCCCAGTCTTTAAATTCTTCTGGTGTGCATAAATATCGATCATCTTCACGCATCTCCACGTCGCAATCAAAATCGCTCTGCCATGATCCCATATCGTCGAATAAGCGATATTCGCCAGGCGCTGTAAAAACAAGGGCATCATAATTTTTTTCATTAAATGCCCGTTCGACTTCTCCTTTAAATGATCCGCTATTGTCGTCATCGTCTAGCTTGACGTAGCGAACGTTGTAACCATCGTCTTCTAAATCTTTTGCAAAATGCCGCATCGCTGAGAAGAGAAACGCAATCTTTTTCTTGTGATGCTTAACGTAGGTGGCCTCATCCCAGACCTCACACATCAAAATTGTGTCATTGTCTTTGTCACAATCAGATAGAGACGAAACTTCGCGGTTAAGCTGATCTCCTAGGATAAGGCGTAATGTGCTCATAGTTCCTCGTGCTTTGCTTTACGTCCTGAAACTCGCTTGCGCCACATACGAAAACTTGACGGCTTCATCTCTTTACGCATCAATTCAATAACGTCTTTTTCTGTATAGCCAGTTGTGGCCTCTATGGCATCAAAAGAGGTCTTATCGCACCACGCCATCTCTATAATTTCACTATTGGTAATATTATCGTTTCTCATTAGGGGGCAATCTCCTGTCCATCCCACGCAAAAATTTTGCCGCTGTCCTTATGGGTTAAATTGTTCATCACATCAATCAGGCATGTTGATGAATATTCCGGTGTAAAGAGCTTACCCTCGGGTACGTGTGATTGAAATGGTTCTGACAGCTGTGTGTCGACTGTACCGGGGTGTAGGGCTGCGACGCATACATGTTTGTTTTTACGGGCAATCTCAATGGAGGCTGTTTTGATCAACATATTGAGCGCCGCTTTTGAGGCGCGATAAGCATACCACCCACCAAGATAATTATCTGAAATACTACCTACGCGCGCAGATAGCACGCAAAACACTGATTTTGCGTCCTTGTTCATATGCGGTAAGAAATGTTTCATGACAAGGGCAGGGCCCGTACTATTGACATGGAACGCCTTTGCAAATGATTGCGGGTCTATTTCTTTTAAGCTTTTTTCTGGTGAAATGTCATCATTATGCAGCAGGCCTGTTGCGACAAATACAATATCAAGCGGTGCGCTGAGTGATGCTTGTGATGCCGCGGCCTCAACTGAGTCTTCTTGGCTATAATCTAATGGTAACCATTTTACTTTTTCAGAAGAAAAAGATGTTTGTGACCTTGATAGGGCGTATATTGTTTTGACACTGTCATGGCGTGCAAGTTGTTCAACAATCTGATTGCCGATCCCCCCTGAGGCGCCGATTACGGCAACGTTCATATCTTTTTTAAACGAACATAATTTCATATCATCTTACACTGTATACAAGCCACACACAAAAAAACACCTCTCCTATTTTCATAGAAGAGGTGTCTTTCATTTTTATCTTAACGGGATGCGATGATATACACCGCATGGATAACCCCAGGAAGGAAACCGAAAATTGTAAGAATGATATTAATAAAGAAATGTTTACTAATACCAACCTCTACCAATACACCTAGAGGTGGAAGGAATAGAGACAAAATAATTTTCAGTAAATCTCCCAACAAGCTATCTGGATTTTTGGCTATGGCCATGATTAATCTCCTTTAGCTGTGATTAGTTAGTTGTTCTGTCGTCAATTTCGTCAGCAGCGTCATCAACTGCGTCCTCTACATCGTCAGCAGCATCATCAACTGCATCTTCTACAGAATTGTCGTTACCGTCTGTAAAGTCTTCAAATTCATCACCCATTTCTTCAACAGCTTCTTCTGTTTCAGTTTGTTGGTCACACGCTACGAGTGCGAATGGTGACACAACGAGCAAACCTGCTGCGATAAGTGCTTTTAATTTAGTCATTTGTTTTTCTCCTGTTTTTTTATTTGTTATATCTCTTAAACATATCAAGTGATATTTAGTTCCCAATAATTTCAAAAATTATTTTAAATTATCCTTTAACAGTTTTATTTGGCTTTTAATTGTCTTTTTTTGTTCCGCCTCATCAGAAAGTGTTAATAAGATTGACAAATTGTCCACCGTCTTTTGCAAAACAAAAGGGGTGTTAGAGGCGCTATCTCGGATTTTGTCAAAAGCACTGATGAGAATTTCTTCTTCTGACTTACTTTTAATATGAATGAAAGTTTCCTCATTCGGGCATGATTTCCACTCGACACGGAAATCTTGTCTCAGCAGAATTGAAAGCGCGCCCGATAAATGATCAACGACATTGGCGGCCGTAAAGCTATCGTTAATGCCAGGAGACAGGGCTCGTATGGCGATTTCAACCATATGGCGCACAGAATATTCCAAATCTTGTGTGGCTGTGCGCACGTTGTCAATGATGAACGCATTTTTGAGCGCTTCTCTTGTATCGTCTTCAAGCATATTCTCTGGGCTGATTTTCAAACATTCTTGCCCTTTGAAGATATAATCTCCTGCCTCATGTAAGACATTTATATAAAGCGACTTATCTTTGGCTATTTTTACGATTTTATCGTAATCGACGTTTTGAATATAGCCGCAATCTTCAAAATAAAGGCTTGCTGTATTATCTTCAAAATGCGCCTCCCAGTCTTTCTTTTTAGGGCAAGACTTCTTATTCACTTTTGGCGCGTTTTCTGCCAGACGTCTTATGGCAGATTCCAGTTCTCGTTTTACATCTAATACGACATTATCTGCAATACATGACTTTGCCACATGGTTGATGAACGCCAACAATACAAAAAGATCGATGAAACAGAACATAAAAACAAGATTGATTGTTATCTGGTATTTATATTCGGCTTCGTTTGACGTGTGTAGAATAAGAGTAAGTGTAAAGCAGGCAAAGACCACGCCGAAGAAAACACCAATAAGGGCCTTTGTCCTCTTATCAGCCATAAACACTTTTATCAGACGCGGGCCAAGTTGAGAGGCGGCAAGTGATAACGCAACCATCGTCACAGAAATGGCCAGTGTCGCAAGCGTAATGGTAGATCCTAGTAATGACAGTGATATATCTTTTGCGTCCTCTACACCAATGTCAAAAAACAAAGAGGGAAGATTGAAGTTTTCAGATAGATATTTTGTCTCTAAAAAATAAGACGTCAGTGTTATCGCAAAAAATACAAGGCTAAACAACGCCGGTGTGAACCATAGGTTGCTTCTAACGCCTTGTAAATAATTGTAAAATCTTGATATCATAAGTCTCTCCATATTCTTTGCCATGTTTTGCCGGCATCAAAATCACGCGAACTATTCGCCTTTGATCTATCATCTAAGTAGAATTGGAAGATGTAGCTATTGGGCTCATTCCCCATACGTAGATCACTAACAACCACGCGGTTGTTTTGTGTGCTCACGCCATAAAATCCTTTTGTAAACCACGCTAAGCGGCGTAATGTTTCGCTATCTTCTCTTGGTGGCAAGGCTGATATTTCACGTGGATACGATGTAAACGCAACATCCTTAGTGTCATCAAATAAGGAATAATAACCAACATCATAGGTATCTTCTTTCATAACGACGATACGCCACAAAATTGTGTTGAGAGGAGTTGTTTGTACAAGAACACGATGATTTTCAACGCTCAGCTGCTGATTGGCAATGGAATACACATACTGTTGAACGGCTACGCCCCAAACTATGTACAGCGTACTAATAATAAGTGCGACGTTGGCGGCCTTTTGTGAGCCATATTTCCAAAACCACGCAAGTCCTAAAAAGAGGGGGAAGCTGTAAAGCGGATCAATAATGAACATAGATCCCAGCCCTATTGGGTATGAGGGGATTGGCCAAAATAGCTGCGTTCCATAAATGGTGAGTGCGTCAAGAAGAGGGTGCGTAAATAACCCTAAGAAGATAATGCAATGGAGGCATCGATCTTTAAAATCAACGTTCAGTTTTTTTATTTTAGAAAGAAGATGCGCCACTATCGGTGTAGCTATAAATGCAAATAAGAAAGCGTGCGTAAAACCACGATGATAGGTAAAGCTTGTGACAGGATCGCTATTTACAAAAAAGAAAACGTCAAAGTCAGGTATCGCGCCTGCAAATGCCCCAATGAGAGCCGATTTTTTGCCGTATTTTTTACCACCAACGGCAGCGCCTAACGCACCACCGAGTGCCATTTGCGTAATAGAATCCATGAAAAGTTTAACCTAACTATGTTTAATGAGCTTTAATGAGTTTGAAATAAGCATAACCTGAATGTCTTTTAAAACATCCTTCAATAGCAGGTATGTCAAAATAGTCAAAAGATGCACTTTGTCCACTTTGCGTACCATCTTGCCATAACCACGTCATACGTTTGTCTGATGATCCGGAGCCTCCAACTGTTGAAACCC
The DNA here is from genome assembly GCA_002338525.1 of Micavibrio sp. UBA1850. GTDB lineage: Bacteria > Pseudomonadota > Alphaproteobacteria > Micavibrionales > Micavibrionaceae > UBA1850. The sequence continues at coordinate 23,764 of DDIM01000016.1, forward strand.
CAAGGTCTGCCGTGTCTGGAAGTATGCCAGTCAATGCTTTTTGTATATATCGGCAGGCGTCAGCCGTTAAACTATTTTGAAATAAAAATTCATCTCCCAAATCTGATCCTACGCTTTCTCCGTTAACCCTTAGTTCTAGATTATAATAATAAAACCAACCAAATAAATTAGTGTTACTCATATTGGTAAGCACTAAAGGAAGAGGCTTTTTAACCATGCCTCCGCCTTGAGGGTTGAATAGTCCAGTTGTTACCCCCGTGGTTGTTGTGCCATTTGGTGCGTAGACTGTGCCAGAAGGGTTATAAGGGGAGTCTGCAAATTTGACCTGATCAATACCGTTTAATAAATATTGCCCAAGAACATTTTCCTTTATTGAACTTGCATGTTGCAACATCTCGGCTACAGCTAACGAGAGCTTTTCTTCTGAGATATTCTCATTGCCTCCACGGTTAGTGCCTGTTACAGCAAATGTAAGCGCGGCAAATAGTGCCACAATGATCAATAAAATGATCAGGGCGTTACCTCTTTGGGAAATGTCGTTACGTGCCATTTGGTGTCCTCATGTTGCAATATAAATAATGTAGACTAATCCCATTATATTACAAAACGATACTTTTAATCATAACTAATTACTTGAATTGATTCATTGTTTGTTGACATGCTGCATCAAGTTAGTTTTAATTCTATTCACTTCTTACAGCGTGGGCTGTTCAAACTAAACTATAAAATAAAGGTCTAATCCATGAAAAAACTACTACTTACAATGGCTATTGTTATGATGCCTCTTTCAATTGCTTCTGCACAAGATAAAGTACAAGGCTCAGGGCCAAACCCATATACAGATTGTGGTATTGGTGCTGCAATTTTCCAAGACCTATACTGGGCAGCTGCAACTTCAAACGTAATTTGGGATTTGGGAACAACTGCGATTACATCAGCTGTTGCATCACCAGAAACGTGTAACGCAAAAAAGATGGAAACAGCATCTTTAATTCTTGAAACTTTGCCAGAACTTGAAAAAGATGTTGCAACAGGTGAAGGTGCATACATCGTTGCTCTTGCAGACACAATGGATTGTTCATCAAAAGCAGAAACTGTAGCCGCTGACATGCGTGCTTACTATGGTTCAGTCGTTTCAAACGCATCATACGGTTCTAAAACAGAAGCAGAACGCGCTATGGATATGTACAGTGCTGCACGTGATGCGGCTAATGCATCAGGTTGTGGAGTTGACCTATAATTTCCACTATCTGCTACATAATCAAACATTTAAGGCAATGCATGATCGCGTTGCCTTTTTTGTGCTGCTTAATAACCATCAGCCATGCAAATGCACGTGTAAACAACGCGCCGTTGCTGAACGGAGAGTTAAAAGCGCAGTGGTATAATCTTAACCACTATGATGAAAAAGGAATAAGCGGCATCAAGAACGCTGATTTCTTTGTAAGTCCAAACGGACAGCAGGATCCTGATGAAGAGTATAGCTCATTCTTAAATCTTTTAAGTGAATTTAAGAATCAGCCATCAGACACAGGAAAAGAGACACTCTGTCGATTTCCAGCTAGAATGACGTTACTTACAAAGCATTTGAAGTGGTTTAAAGGTGGTGACCGCCCGCAATGCGAAGAATATCATGAAACTGTAAAACCTCAGCACGTTCAATCAGTCTCCCTTATTTTTGCAAGCGGATACTTCGATAATCCAAGTTCTTACTACGGGCACACACTTTTACGTTTTAATTATAATGAGAGTAAAATTAGTCAAAAAACATTAGATTCAAGTCTAAATTATGGGGCTGATATCACGAATAACGAAGGCACCTTTACTTATGTTTTTAAGGGACTGACGGGGGGCTATGGCGCGTCCTACCAGAGGAATAATGATTTCGTACACAGTCATCGCTACACAAACGGACAGCTTCGTGATTTGTGGGAATATGATCTAAACCTGACTCCAGATCAGGTGCGTTTTGTTTTAGAGCATAGTTGGGAGCTCATGAACGCAAAGTTTGACTATTTCTTCCTAAGTGATAATTGCGCCCATCGTATCATCAATGTAGTGGAGCGCGCGACAGGAAAAGATTTAACTAAAAGTCACGCTTTCTGGCTGCTCCCTATTCAGGTATTGCAAGAATCTTATCTAGCCGAAAACAACGGCTCACCATTAATTACGGACGAAGTCTATGTGCCTTCACTCAAGAGTACATTTACAAAGCGCTACCAAGGCTTATCACGTGAAGATAAGCAGCGCTTTATCACGTTTTTTAAAAAACCATTAAATGACCAGATTGAGTTTGTGGAAACCTTATCATCAGATATTTTGTTGCTCATTCTAGACCAGCTAGACATTGAGGTGGCAAAGCTATCTATAAAAGAAAATACCAATAGTGATGATCGCAAAAACATCGAAGATCAGCGCCGTGCTGTGTTGTTTGCGTTGCTAAACCGTCCCGCGATGGGCGGCCGACAAAAGCTAGACTGGGACAAGTCACAAACGCTTTCAACGTCTCGCCGTGCATCGGTCATCAGATTTGGTTACACACAAAGAGAAGGCGAAGATGCCGCTACCCTTAAATATCAAATAGCTAACAATGATTTGTTAGATAAGCCAATGGCAGGGCAGGAAAAATCACGCTTTATTATGGGTGCGATTGAAGCGGAAATAACAGAAAATGAGGTAAATCTTCGTGACCTTACAATTGTAGATATAGCAAACCTCAACACGAATGCGTTGCCAATGACGATGACCAAGGAATATTCTTGGGGCATACGCTTAGGCTATAACCATCGCAATCGTATATGTGATAGCTGTGGCTCAGTGGGGGTAACCGGAACTGTTGGAAAAGCCGAAAGGCTCTCCGAAAATATTTTAGTATATAGTTTGGCAGGCGCGCGGTTAAATCATAAAAAAGTCGAAGTATACGACTATGTGACTCTTGTTTCGGAAAGCGCCGCCTTGTTTGACCTCAATGACTATGGACGCCTGAACTTGGGGGTCAACTTCGATTTTGATCCGAAAGGCTCTGATTTAGAAACGGTTGCAAAAATCGATTATGCGATAGATATATCAAAAAATAATGATTTGCGTTTAGGCGTTGAGAGCAATCTAAGCGGTGAAAGTATGATTAATCTAAGGCTTGGGCACTTCTTCAATTAACCTCCAAATATAATCAATAACGCCATTCCCAAAAAACACCTGTTTCGTTTTCGCCTGTCTGTTTTGTAATGCTTTCTGCTGAAACATTAGGGGTTATTTCTATATCTAGTGTAATGGCGCCGGAGTCCTCTGAGGCACCTTTTTCGACATCTAGATAAACGCGATCATTGATATACTTACCTGCACCAACGCGCGTTTCACCGTTTCGGCTATCCACACGAATGTCGTCTAGGCCTGTGACATCCTTAATGGCGCCAACAGCATCAAAACCACCGCCTTGACCAGATAAGCGGCGGAGCGTGCGCGTTAGTTGCACGGCTTGAAAAGCCGAAATACTGCCAAGTTCTTTTCCAAATAGGATATGTGAGAGCACCTCATCTTTTGGCAGTGAAGGAATAGAGGAGAAATCAAGTTTTGGCTTTGTGCTGGCGCCACTAATTTTTATGAAAGCTTCAATATCTTCGATATCAGTACTGGCCTGTATATCTAAATAAGGAGAGGGGGGGATTTCACCATCAAAACGAATACGGGCATGATCGAGTGTAAAGCGGCGTCCAAACTCTTCGTATCGACCTCTGATTGTCTCAAGTCTACCGTTTACAAGAGGTGAGCTGGCATACCCTGTGATGGCAAGGTCGCCTTTAAACTCTGTATCTAGACCCCAGCCGGTTACAAAAATCTTGTTATCAGCCTTAAATCCAAGATCGAGACGTATTTTATCTGCAAATGAACCCTTTTCATCAGTTGATTCAATAATGTTTAGTTTAGGGATGTTGGTATCAAAACTTTCAGGAATAGCGATAGAGATTTTATTAGATTTCATTGTGCCTGAAAGTAAGTAATCTTGCTGGTTCGTGTCTTCAAATTTTATATCCGTGCTTATCCAGCCGTTGTAATCAGCCCCCTTTAATAGGTGCATGTTATTAATTTTTAGCGCGGCATCAATCTTTAATGGCGCGTTTTGTGTTGGAAGAGTAACATCTGCATTACTGTTTAATGTGCCGTTCTCATTATCATTTGCTGTCAATGTTACAAGCTGAATACGCGACTGGTCGTAGGTCACGCGGCCCTCAATATCATAGAGCTTCACATCATATTCGCGGTGCGTAAATGTTCCATTTTTATATTGAGCTTGTCCGTCTATTTGAGGCGCGCCGATTGTCCCCCCGATTGATCCTTGCGACGTGAATTGTCCACTCACATCAAGGGTTTCAGGCAAGAATGCCTGCGCGAGGACAGACACATCTGCATTTGCATTTATAATCCCGCTTAAAGGTGAGGATTTGTCTATCTCCAAAGCAAAAGGATATAGCGATAGGGACAGTGGGGCTGTGATATTCGCATTTAATAAATCTTTTTGGTTTGCCTCAATATCAACAGATGCCTTTGCTTTTGTTTCTTTTAAAGATGCGCGACCATGGATTGTGGGTGAGCGCGCGGCAAAGTTTACGGGGCGAATATCGTAATTAAGCTCAATATTAGGTGCGCTCATAGGGCCTGCTATTGTCGCTTTTGCATTATCGAGTACGGCAGGAACGCTGGAAAGATTTACGAAAGGCACCGCTCGGCTGGCGATATCGCGCGCATTTATGTTTAGATCAATTTCATTTTGACTAAGGGAACCGGACAGGGCAACGGTCCCATCGCCTAATGTTAGTTTGAACGCATCTATATTTGTGAGGTAGGGCGCAGTCATGTTCGTTGCGGCCGTCGCCTTCACGCTATAAGGTGCGTAGCTATACCCGTTTAGTTTTAGTGTGCTTAAAAGTTTATTTTTACTAATACGAGTTGTTGCGTTTATTGATCTTATATCTGTAATGGGGTGGGTAATGACGTTTGCATCAAGATCAACTGTGCTGTTTAATATGTCAGTGATATCTGATGTTTTTGTACTGACCTTTACAGATCTTACCGCGAGATCGTCGTAAATAATATTTGATGCCGTGGCAGAAAGGGTTAGAGCTTGCGTTTCTTGCCCAGCTAAACGAGCTTTTATAGACATCGCTCCAGATAGATCTGATACATCAAGTAAGTTTTTAGGAAGATCCGCAAGGCTATCAATGGCAAGCTCGATACCGCCATTTGCGATATATGTTTTACGGTCGATATCTATGTTTCCTGACAAAGAAAGCGCGCTAAACGCCCCAGATATATTTTCAATTAAAATCGTGTCAGGGGAACCTTTAGCAGGAATATTGATATTAAGAGGGGTGTCTTTGTAACGGCTATCAATTTCAAGCCCCCCTTCAAAATTATTGAGCGTGCCGTTAAGCGCAAATTTTGTCTCAATAGGTGTCTCCCACTGTGGGGTAATCTGTGTAGGTTCGGCAACCAAACCGTCAATTTCTATACCGATATCTTTCGTGTCGATATTGTATGACCCTTGGCTTGAAATATCATAAATATCGTTTATCAGATTGAAATCGTTTATATTTATAAGGTTGTTTTTCGCGTCTAAAGATATGGTGTGGGTATGCTCTTGCGGAAAAAAGCGCTGTGGCGTGTCGCTTAGTTGTGAAACCTCGATTGCCCCCTCTAAATCAAAGCTTTGCGTGCTTAGGCGTACCGTCTCTTGCCATTCAAATCCCAAATGAGGATTATTCAATATTTTCAGATCATCAATATCAATTTCCAGATCAATGGTTTTGAAAAATATATTGGGAACAGCCAGATTAAATGGTGCTTTTTGTTCAGCGGGTGTTGTTGCTTCTGTTTTTGAGGGCACGCTATCAAGGTAGAACTTGTCAGCAGAAAGCGACACATCAAGGCGTTTCGAGAAAATTAAAAAGGGATGAACGGAGAGTTTCAAATTCTTCGAATGTAAAAAGGCCTCATCACTATCATTTTGAAATAGGCGCAATTGGGGCGTTGAGATACCTAAAAACGATAGCTCTATTCCATCAAAAGAAACTTGGTAGGGGGCGTCCTTCAAAGAGGTCTCGATCTTGCGCTCGACCCATTTTTCTCCTGATGAGGTCGACAACCATACCGCTATTGTTTGTATCGCCAACAATATGAGGATCAAAATTAAAAGCAATATAGAGGCAATGCTCAACATCCATTTAGGAATGGCGGACAAAAGCCACCTTACAGGCGCCAATATCGTCATAAATGCTTTTGTCAAAAAGTGCTTCATTAAAACGATTGTCCAATACTTATATATATTTGAAAGCGATCATCTGTAATCTCTTTTTTATTAACGGGTACGGCCACGTCAAAACGAATAGGGCCAAAGCTTGTGTAATAGCGAACGCCTAATCCTGCGCCAACGGCAAAGCCTTCACCAAATTCAGGAGAGATATTCTCATAAACATTTCCTGCATCAACGAAACTGACAAGACCAATATTTTCACTCACGTTAAAGCGTATCTCTGCTGATGTCTCGATAATAGAACGCCCGCCGATAAAATCACCCTCGCTATCTTGTGGGCCTACATCCTGATAGCCAAACCCTCGAATGGAGCCTCCGCCACCCGTATAAAACCGTTTTGATGCAGGAATATCACTCCGGCCCGAGCCAGATATGTTTCCAAACAATCCGCGAACCGCAAGAACAGGATCAGTTTTTGATGAACTAAGATCAAAATAGGTAGAACCACTAATTTGTGATTTCAAAAATGGGGACGCCTCACCCAAAATATCAAAGAAGGGCGTTGTGTTGACTTGTAACAAAACCCCTTCGTGAGGGTTGAGCGGATTGTCTCGATTGTCATAGCTCAGCTTAAGGGGGGATGATACCAGTCCAAAGACATCTTCGTCGTCATCTTCATCGGTGACTTCGCTGAACTCCAATCCTGCACCAATACTGGCATTAAAGTCTTTGGTAAATTGTCGTGATAAAGCAAGTCCGCTCTCAAAACTTGTTTCTTCATATATGTCTGTATCCTCCTGATTGAGTGAGGTATCAAATGAAAGCGTTTGCTTGGCATTTAAAAAGAAGGGAATGTCGTACCCCATACCCAGGCTTTGCGTGATGGGTGATAATCGGGTTTCAAAACGCAGTGTTTCTCCCGCACCTCTGTAATTATTATGTTGCCACTGTGCCGTAACACCTGGGCCTTCGTTCGTATTAAAAAACGCCCCCAGTTTAACGCTACGTGGCGCGCGCTCAGAAATAACGATGTTGAGAGGCACAATTTTATCTGCCGGAACTGTTTCAGGCGTATCTATTTTAACAGAGGCAATTAACCCGGTTGAAAGCAAATTGTTCTTCGTCTCATCAAGTAAATCGCCCTTCCAGCAGTTTCCTGATTGGAATTCTACATGGTTTTGAAGATAACTTTGTTTAATGTTTTTATTTCCTTCAAAGCGAGCATTACCAAACGAAACACCATTTGTGCCTGATACAATAAAAGCGATGTCGATGGTATGATTTATCCTGTCAATATATGCTTCGTGCGTAACAGAGAGGTTGTAAAAGCACTCATGTTCGAAAATATAATTACGAAGACGTTTTTGAGACTCTAAAATTTTCGATGCAATGGCTTTTTGTCCCGTCTCAATATCTAAATTAAAAGGGACGTCGTAGCCTTTGACCGTAATTTTTCCAATTGTATACTGCCTACGCGGCTCGACCCGTATATTCGCATCTTCTGTGGTAAAGGTTTCTTCGTATACTTGTACATCGTAAAACCCTTGCGCACGTGCGGCTTTACGTATTTGAGATTTGAATTGAACGATATTTTGAACGCTGTGTTCTTCAGGATGGTCGACTTTATCACTTATGTACTCTTGAAGCGTTTTATGCTGCTCAAGACCTGTGACGCGATAGTTGGCATGCGCGCGCTGTTGCGTAGCGCAGACAAACGCTAAAACCCCACAGGCAAGAAAGAAAGACACATACTTATATCGCATAGTGTTAAGATGTAATTGATCCGCATAATATTGCAAGATGCGACAGTGCATAAATCATCTCTATCCGAATGTTTTTATGCATACACAAGGCAATAAGGAACTTTTTCTTCGAACGCGCGTATGTTTAATAGGTATTAACAAATTAAGGAGATTTTTTCATGTTAGGTTGGGCCGTTACATTTTTATTAATCGCACTTGTTGCTGGAGCATTAGGGTTTGGTGGCGTTGCTGCTGTGTCAGTTGAAATTGCACAAATTCTGTTTGTGGTTTTCCTCGTATTGTTCTTAATTGCTGCCGTTGCACACGCAATCAGAGGGCGTAAACCAACTGCATAAGCAAGTCATCTAAATGAATATTTATATTCAATGAATCGGGCGCATGGCAAAAAGCCATTGCGCCCTTTTTATATCTGGTTCATAACTACAAGAGCTTTATAATATCACGCAGAAATGGGGTCCATATGGACAAAACCTTCTTAAGAAACTTTATTATTTTTGTGGGCGTGCTTTTAGCATGCTCGCTAATTTTAAGTTTAAGATTAATTTCTAACGAACGAAAAATCGATATTCGTGACGATTGGATACAGCATTCACATACCGTGATTATTGAAGGGCAACAACTTTCGACGCTTGTGGAAGCCATGTTTGCCTCTCAGCGAGGGTACTTGCTAACAGGTGACCCTGCCTTTTCAAGAGAATATACGATTATCAAGAAAAATGCCTCCAACCATATCGCAAGCCTATCTGAGTTAATCCAAGACAGCCCCGCGCAAGGCAGTCGGGTTGAAGAGATGAGAAACTATTTTAATATGTTGACGGTTAGTCTGGAAAATCGCGCCAGTCGTTTCACACGCAATAACTCACTGGATCTAATGCGTAATGTCGATGTCGTAGAGGGCCTGAGAGACAATATATTAAAAGTAACAGCTGAATTTTTAAAAGAAGAGTATCGAATTTTGAGCGAGAGAATTCGCGCGCTGGATGAACAACGCCGTGATTATTACAATACATTGCTAATCTCAATCTCAATCGGGTCAGTCATACTTATAATATTTAATGGAACATTATTAGGGGCACAAAGGAAAAGATCCAAGGCGGAACTAAACTTAGAGCTTCATGAAGAAAGATTTAAGCTGGCCATTGATGGAACGCAAGACGGTATATTCGACTGGGATATAAAAACAAACAAAGTGTTCTTTTCTAAGCAATATTACAAAATGTTAGGATATGACCGGGAAGGCGGTGAGGAACCTTTTGAAGAGTTTGAAAAGCTCGTGCACCCAAAAGACCTCAAGCGGGTCGTTAAAAATGTAACGCTCTATCTGGATGGTGAAAAAGAGGAATTTGAAGAAGATTTCAGAATGCGCCTACGCTCGGGACGCTGGATGTGGATCAAGTCAAAAGGCAAGGCTATCTTTGATAAAAATGGAAAGCCTATCCGAATGGTAGGAACGCATACTGACATCACGGCAATGATTCAAAAGCAAAAGAAACTCGCAAAACAAAAGGAAGAAGCTGAAAAATCTAGTCAGGCCAAGGGCGATTTTCTTGCGCATATGAGCCACGAAATCAGAACGCCGCTGACAGCGATTAGCGGGATTTCTGAGATACTGAATAAGCAAAAGGACACGTTCAATAAAAAACAGCAAAGCCTTCTGTCTACATTGAGCACCAGTACGTCATCTTTAAAAGAACTCATTAATGACATTCTCGATTTCTCAAAAATTGAAAATGGTGGCGTCGAGCTTGAAATGAAGATTTTCGCTATCGAACAAATCTTTGAAGAAACCATCAGCATGATGGCGTTGAAAGCCAATGAGAAACACATAGGCTTTAAAGTTGATTATGACGATATCAGAGGCGTTGACGTATATGGAGACAGCACACGCATTCGTCAGGTGCTGATGAATTTGGTTGGTAATGCCATTAAATTTACAGACCAAGGAGAGGTGACAATCGTTGCACGAATTGAGGAAGGTGATGAGTCTAAAGATGTATTACGTGTCGATGTCAGTGATACCGGGATAGGTATTGCAGAGGCAGATTTTGATATTGTATTTGAAAGGTTTAAACAGGCAGATTCGTCAGTATCTCGCAAATATGGAGGTACAGGACTAGGGCTTCCTATATCAAAAAGTCTTGCAAACTTAATGGGTGGCGAAATTACGCTTGAAAGTGAAGAGGGGAAGGGCTCGACCTTTACTTTGCATTTGCCACTTAAAGTAGAGGCCAAGCGCAACGTCAACGCAGGCGCGCAAACGCAGCTGGAAAGCTTAGACAAGAAAATAATGTCTTGCTTGGAAGAAGATAGTAAAATTCTACTCGTCGAGGACTATGAGGGGAATATCGTTATTCTAGGATATCTCCTTGATGACATAGAGGTTGAATATGACGTTGCCAAAACTGGTAAAGAAGCTATTGAGCTGTATAAGGATAACGATTACGAGCTCGTGCTTATGGATGTTCAAATGCCGATTATGGATGGGTTTACTGCAACGAAAAACATTAGGGAGATAGAGGCCGAAACAGGTAAATACACGCCAATAATAGGTATGACCGCACATGCTTTAGTTGGAGACATAGATAAATGTATTGATGCTGGGATGGATTCGTATCTTTCTAAACCTATTGTGGAAATAGATCTAAAGTTAGAGATGTTCAAATACCTTGTTTCAAATAAGCGGTCTGCTTGAACTAGGCATGAAAAAACCTCCTGAAAAGTTAATTTCAGGAGGAAGTGGGTTTTAGGGAACTGAATAAAAATTAAGTCTATGCTGACATTCTAAGGTCGTTATATTGACCGTTATTCTGGTTAGCGCTTTGACTAATAAGTGTTTTCTGTAAGCTGTCTCTTGCTCTTGATAATCTTGAGCGGACAGTTCCTACAGGAATATCTAGTTGTTCTGATACTTCGCTGTACTGCTTACCTTCGACGCATACAAGATTGATTATCTCGTTGTGCTCCTCAGAAATAAGATCCATGGCGTGATCCACTTCTTGTAAAGCAATTTTAGTGTCTTGAGACGCGTCCATGCTTTGTTTTTCAATGTAAGGCTCAGGGTCGTACTGGCTTTCAAATTTAACTTTACGTCTATATCCTGATACAAATAGGTTATACATCATTTTAGATGTCCAGCTGTATAGGTTTGTACCTTCTTTAAATAAATGCTTTTTTTCTATAGCTCTTACTATAGTAGAATGAAGTAAATCCTCTGCATCATGTTTTGAGTTTGTAAGTTTGTATGCAAACTTGCCTAGACGATCCATTTGTGCAGTTAATTCAGCGTTCTGAAACATTTGTTTCTCCTTGTTATGTTTAACTTGGAAATAATGATATCTCGTGTACGTAACGCCGTTTTGTCGCATTTGTATCGACAGTGAAATAAATTGTTTTATTTTTGTAACAAAAGTCTTAATGTAATGGCTAATTATAAAATTGTGGTGTCATAAATGGGAAAACAAACAATATTGTGCGTTGACGATGACGAAGGAATCCAAACTGTCGTTGGTCAATATTTAAATAGCGATGGCTATAAATATATAGGAGCAAATGATGCGGCCTCTGCCTTGGAGTGCGCGCAATCATCCAAACCAGAGGTTATTTTACTTGACCTCGGCCTTCCTGATGCTGAAGGCCTGTCACTGATTCCGCAATTAAAGTCTATGGGCGATGTGGGAATCATAGTGGTCTCAGGTAAAAATGACACGACAGAAAAAATCATCTGTTTAGAGATGGGCGCTGATGACTATTTAACAAAACCGTTTGAGATGCGCGAGTTGACGGCCCGTATTAAGGCCGTGTTGAGACGCATGGCGCCCCTGAAGGCTCCTGCTCAGCAAGAAAGCGAATCTGTACAAAACAAGTCACAGGCTAAAAAGCTTGGGTTTGGAGATGGCTGGTGTCTTGATAGAGACCAGTACCAGCTATATGACAAAAACGGTGACCCCGCGGATTTAACCACTGGAGAGTTTGTGCTTCTTGAAGCTCTGATGCTGTCTCCTAATAAGGTGTTATCTCGCGAGCGGTTATTTGAATTAACCCGTGATGGTGAGTATGACGTCTATGATAGAGCGATAGATATTCAAATAGGGCGTCTACGTAAAAAAATAGATACGGCTGATGATACCGCTGAATATATCAAAACTGTTCGCGGGGTTGGCTATATGTTTACAGAAAAAGTCACAGCTCTTTAATTATCTTTTTAAACTTTGTTTGGAACCTTTCCTTCTATAAGCAGTTAGGAGAGGTGAACGCAATTTAAAAAGGAGAGCAAAATGGCTAAGGAAAAAACTACATATCCAGAAATCGACAGCATTAAACAAGATCTAGATTCTTTGAGAAGCAATGTTGTTGAGCTTACAAAACACGTAAAATCAAACAAAGCTGCGCAAGGACAAGAAATGAAAGAAATGTTGGCGGGACGCTTAGAGGGCTTGAAAGCCTCAGGTATGCAAAGCGTTGACAACATCGAAAGACAAGTAAAGGCTCAGCCTGGTAAAGCAGTAGGTATTGCTTTTGCAGCTGGACTAGCAGCAAGCTTACTTCTAGGTCGGAGATAAGACATGGAAGGTTTATTAAAAGTAGCAGAACAGCTCGTAATAAACCGTCTGATAAGTAATAGCGCCCCTGTCACAGGGGTGACAAAAGCCAGACTAGCCCTTTTGGGGCTGTCTGGTTTTTTGTGTCTTGTTGGTGCGACATTTTTTACGATTGCGACTTATTTTTGGGCCCTTAGTGTATATGATAAGCCTACGGCTTTATTCATAGTTTCGGGTATTATGCTCGTCATCGCTGTTTTGTGTGTAATCTTATACTGTTTCATATCTTATATGATGAATAAGAGGATTAAAGAAACTAAAGAAGAGGCAATCAAAACGGCAGCCATACTTTTGGAAGTTGCCAATCAAGAGCTATCTATTGCTGTGCAGAAAAACCCAGAAATGAGCATGGCGCTCGCAACACTTGCTGGATGGATTGCCGCAAAAAAAGTTATTTAAGGAACTTTTTTATTTATTTGACGTTAGATAAAATAGATTATGGTAAAACACAACGAGGAGTTTATGTAATGAGTAATAAAGGATTAATAGCTATATTTGCTGTTCTTTTGCTCGGTGTGTGCGCTCTAACATTTCTACAAATGAACGGTGATAATGCCGCGTCTGCAGGAGAGGTGAACATTGTGACATCACCGCAAGATAGCGATGCAGCAGAAAATAAACTGGAGCATATATACAAAGAATATAATTCATAAAAGAATAGTATTTACTCAAAAGAGCCCGCATATCATTTTTGATTTATGCGGGTTTTTTTTATGCCCTTTTTTGAGCAAGACAGTCATACATTTTTCAAAGCTATATTTTTCATAGCGATACTGAAATAAGCCACTGTCTCACAGGGCCACATAACATGTGTGTTACTCTCAGGACGGGGAAGAGGGGGGCACATATGATTTGTCTGCTATATCCAACCCAGCTTTAGCCTGTATAAGCACTCGTGTATCTGTATAATACAACGAACGTCATCAGAAAATTGTGTTAACAGTGCTCTATTCGCCTTTATTAGGGGCATATAATATCTACACAGATAAGGGAATGTGATGATGCATATGCTGCCTATACGAGTGTATTGAGTGTGAGCATAAAATGGTGATAAACATTTTAATGAATAATATTATAGTTTAAATAGTGCTTCTACGCGCTCATGTGTTTAGCTATTTTGACAGCGAAAAAAGTCATTATAAAAAAACCGCTACCTATGCTGGTAGCGGTCTCTTAATTTCTTATAAAATAACTATCAATTAGTTGTATTTGTCTTGTTTTGCAACTTCAGGAATTGTCATTTCAGTGTAAGCGGCTTTCCACTCTTCTAAATCGATGATGTTGTTATCGTTATCATCTAATTCCTGGAAGCTTGTTTCGATGAACTCTTCAGCTGACAATCCGTTTTTGTTTTTATCAAACATAATCAAACCAGATTCTTCATAGAATGTGTCATATGAGTATGTTGAAACGTCTGTGTAACCATCACCGTTATAGTCGATAAATTTGTATGTTTCTTTTTCCATTGGCGTGATTGTGTATACGTTTTTTTGTGACCACTCGATGTTGTCGATCACTTCGTTACCATCTTGGTCAAAAAGGTAGTATAGGTGCTCGCCGACTTCTTCTTTACTAAATGTACCATCGTTATTGAGGTCGAAATCGCTAAAGTTAACTTTTTGAACGCCTTCAAGATCCTGTGTCTTTACATGTGTTTCTGTGTGTACAGTTTCTGCTTTGGCAGAAAGGGGGGCGCTGATGCATAATGCTGCAATCGCTGCTGTTTTTAGGAATTTAGTGTAAGTCATGTTGTTCTCCTTAACTTTTTGTTTTAATGACGTTTTACAAACAGTTAAGGAGCAATTAAGTTCCAAGATAATTGATATAAAAAAACCCCTCCGCTAAGAGGGGCTTAGTATTTTTAAAATCAGTTCTATGATTTGTTATGCGGCCATGTTTTCTTTAAGGTCGCGCATGTAGTCATGACTTTTTTGCAATGTTTCCATTTCCATTTTCAACACGTTTTTAGTTGAAGGTGTAATGTCTTCACTGTTGATAGCTGAACGCATTGAGTTCAAGCAACGGTCTTCTGCTTCTTCCAAATGTTTAACCATTGTTGCGTCAACGTCATTACTAATCTTAGATGCTAGCTCTCCGATAAACTGTGTCGTTTTTCCTGTCAATGTTGTGTCAACATCAGCTGTTTCTCCGTTGGCTCTTACACATGAGCTTAGTGTTGATACTACGCTGCTGTGTAGTTTTTCAAGTTCCATAAACACTGTTTTCATGTGTGGTGTTTCTGCTTTTTCTTGGGCTGAGCTGTAAAAAGAACAAGCGTCTTTGTTAATAGCAATCAGTGTTTCCAACTCGTTATTTTCTTCTTTCATCATCTCGGTAGTCATAATTTACTCCTTTAAATTTTGTTTAAGTGCGTTGGTTAGCTAATGCCTGAAAGTCAAATCAGTTCCCATTTTTAAAAATTTATTATGCGAAACACAGTTTTTTTCAGCGCCTATATATATGTGTCATTTATGCGGATACATTACTGTTACAAAGAATTTCCAAAATGATATAAACCTGCCATTTAGAAGATACATAGCCGCTGTAAAGTTGAATCATCAAATAAGAAAAAGCTTAGGAGGCTAGAATGTCAATATCAGTACCAGAACAAGTAAAAGGAATTCACCACCCTCATATTAATGAGATGTACCTTTGCAAAGAAGCAGGCGCCACGCCAGCAATGAATAAAGGTGTATTGGTAATCGAAACAAACGCAATGGATGAAAACAGCAGTGACTATGATTCATACATTCTTGATCTATTAATCGACTTGAACGACCTAAAATCTCGTGTTGAGGAGAAAGTCGGCGCTTTTGATCGTATTGATATTAGAAAAGCACACTAATAGTGATCACACACCATATTTAAATTAAATTACAATCTCGTGGCCTTAACACGAGATTGAGCATAATTAAAAATTAGAAATTCAGATTAAAAACAGGATAAAAAAATGACCAATAAGATTATTACAATTGTATCTGCCGCAACTCTTTTAATGAGTTCAACGGCAATCGCTGCGGAAGATAAAGTTGCAAATCAGGAAAAGCCAATTTCGAAAGAAAAGTTTGAAAAAGACGCAAAAGAGGCGTGGGGCATTACTAAAGACGCAACGAAACAAGCCGCGGAAAACGTGTCTGAAGCAGCTGAAAAGGCTGTAAATGGGGCAAAGAAAACATTCTCTGAAATGGATAACAACAGTAAAGCAGATTTGGAAAACGTAGAATCTAAGGATCTGAACGCTGAAGAGGCGTCAACTGCGCAAAACATAATTGGTCAAACTGTTTATAACACTTCAGGCGAAAGAGTAGCTAAAGTTAATGATATCATCATCGACAAAGAAGGTGACGCTATTATGGCTGTACTTGGTGACGGTGATTTCACGGGCTTGGGCAAGACAGTTGTATTTGATTACAATATGATCACTAAAAAATCGCCAGACGGCGATGTTGTCGCAGCCTTAACCGAGGAAATGATCGACAGTGTGGCTGAATTTTCATACGACAGAGAGGACTTTAGTGAGGATGTGCGAGTAATGCCAGGGTATGCGCACAGCATGAATCAGTTGTTAGAAGCTGAAGTTATTGCGCCTGATGGTCAAGAAGTGGCCACTGTTGAAGATGTAATTATCACAAACGGACGTGTGGACAAAATTATCGTTGAATTTGGCGGCGTTTTAGGATTGGGAACCAATCAAGCGTCTATGCCATTCACTGAAGCAAAATTTGTTCAAGACGGTGATAATTTGGACTTACAGCTAAGTGCTGATGAAGTAGAGCAATTCAAAAAATACGAAGACGCCCAATAATACGCAATGTCGTTTTCGTAATACACCTCCGCCCCTAACATAAGGGGCGGATTTGTGTATACTCAGTAAACATTGGCAATATAATATTTAGAAAGACCATATCAAAATGACAGATGATTTTTACGACACCTCAGATGCGTCAATAATCGCCCAAGACACCAATCAACCTTTTGCGCAAAGATCGATTTCGTTCTTTTTCAGTATTATTGCATTCGGTCTCATTATATTTTTTGCCGCAGGCTTTTATCATTGGTACACATATGACGAAAAAGAAAATGTACAAACCGAGCAAGAAATTGAGCTTACCTCAGGTGGTGAAGTGCCTCTTCCTTTGGAGGCGGATCGAAGAGAAGAAGGCTTTTTCGAATCATTTTTCGATAAGGTTGGTCGCTCTATGCAACTGACACTCAATACACAATCATCAACGGTTAACGCGTCTTCAGCCCAAGACGGCGTTGCGGCAACGCCTATGGTTAATGTTTCCAAGTTTGTCGACAAGGAGCCAGTGAAAACGCAAGAGACTGAAAAAAAAGCCAACATTGAAAAGCACCTTAACTTCACATTGGCAGACATTGTAGGAAAAGATGTTACAGATAGAGATGGTCGCGAAGCAGGGTTTTTGCATGATGTCGTAATAAATAAAACTAGTGGTGAAGGCATGGCCATCATCATACAAGAAGATAAATACTTTAATGCGGACCTATCTCTGCTTGAGATCTCAGAAGTTGAAACGGATGACAATGCAAGCAAAGTACAAACGCACATCACACAAGAGTCAGTTCAAAACAGAGAAGAGTTTTTCTATGACATGCTTGATGGTGGCGAGTACATTAGCCTGAAGCAGCTTGAAAATGCTAAGGTTATTGATTTTGAAGGGAATGTAACAGGTGAAGTAGCAACCGTCATATACAAAGACTCAGAGGTACAAAGCCTTTATTTCACATTGAGTCCCAAGTTTGAAAAGTTTGATGACAAAATGGCGCATGCACTTCCTTACGACGCAGTTAATATCGTTGAAGGGAAAAACAGATACGAGATAAGATTGTCTAAAGAGCAAACCGAAGAAATCGCAAAAAGTTTGTTTGCAAAGTAATCAAAACTAAACAGTAATTTAGTTTATAAGATTAGTAATCTTCATGATCTGATCGGCCTTGGAATGTCTTGAGGCACTTGCCCCCTACAATTAGGGTAAGTGCCATAGCAGCAAACATAAAGGCTGAAAGAGCTAGGAATCCAAAGCCTACGATCAGTCCAATACCAGCACTCGCCCATATGCTTGCGCCGGTTGCGGTTCCCACGACGCGGTTATCATCAATATGAATGATAGCACCGGCCCCTAAGAAACCTATACCGGTGAGGACACCAGCAATAATTTTACCAATGCCAATACTTATGACTTCAGAAGAGTCTTCGTACATGTGGATCAGCTCTTGCGTGAATATAGCAATACCACATGTTGATATAGCTATAATAATATAGGCACGAAAATCCATAGGCTTGTTCTTGCTATCTCTATCCCATCCAATAATGAGAGCATAGAAGACGGCAAGCCCTATACGGATACATACATCCCAATAAGTCAGCTCGGTAAGTTGTATAATATTCAAAGAGTCCATGTGATTTCCAAGTCTATAAAATGATTTAACGCCAGCAATGTTACATGAACCTAAAACGATTGAATAGTTTTAATCACATGGTACGTGTAACAGGCATAGACGATGCACGAGGGGGCATCGTTGCAGTTCTATATTCATACTGCATGCGTGCGTGAGCATGAATATACATGCATGGCTAGCCCCATTCATAATATAACTTAAGTTATTGTATTGCGGTAAGGGGGATGCATTCCTATGAGCCGCTTTTTTATATATATGCGTCATTTGTAAATTGGGTATATTTTTAATTTCTAATTTTAAGAAAATGTTATTTAATATAATATAAATTAAAAAATAATGATAATTTCAGGTCTCTTATTATTCTGTTTTAAAAGCAATATAAGAAGTCTTGTAGAAGTGGGGCGCAATGATTGAAAAATCCGAAAAGGTTTATAGTTTCATACCGTTTTTGGTCGGGATTGTATGTTTGTTCCTTACATTGCTCGTCTCTTTTGGTGTCAAAAATGTTGTAGATTTTCAAAATGAACGCCACTTTGAAGCCTTGGTTAGTGATACGAAAAGCCAGTTGATTGCACGTTTCAATGTGTATCAACAAAGTCTACTTGGAGGCCTTGGTCTCGTAAAATCGTCAGATTATGTATCTAGAAATGACTGGAAGTCATACACTGACGCACAAAATATAGATAACAACCTTCCTGGCATAAACGGGATAGGTTTTATTGAATATGTTGAAGAAGATCAGCTCTCATCATTTTTAAATGATACCCGTAAAGACGCACCGAGTTTTAAAAATCATCCAGAAACAGATTTCGATAATAAGTTTGTTATAAAATATATCGAACCTGTATATAGAAACATTGCGGCAGTGGGGCTTGATATAGGATTTGAGAAAAACAGAAGGGCCGCTGCTGAAAGAGCTATTGATACGGGCAAAGCATCTTTAACGAAAAAGATTGAGCTCGTCCAAGATGACAAAAGTAGGGCAGGGTTTCTACTACTATACCCCGTATACAGTAATGATATGCCTTTGAACACAAAGCAGGAGAGACGAGCTGCAATAATAGGCTGGGTTTATGCGCCATTTATTGGCGAGTTCTTCCTTCATGATTTGAAACAAGCAAGTCGAAACCAGCTCACCTTTGCTGTTTATGATGGGAACTCAGTATCCAATAAGGATGTAATTTATAAAAATCCTGATTTTCGCAATATTCAAGCCCAAGCCAAACTACAAAAACAAACGGTCGTAAATGTTGCCGGGCGGGATTGGACTATCTTGTGGCATGCAACACCACAATTTATATACCAAGCCAATCCAATATTATCGGTAATCACATTTGGTGTTGGTGCAGTCATATCTGTACTGCTAATGCTGATGGCTTATTTTGTAAGTAATAAGACAAGATTGGTGCAAAAGCTGGTTGATGAAAAAACTTTAGAATTAGATCGAGAAAAGACATTTACAGATATTGTAATCAATACAATTCCTGATCTTATCTTCGTTAAAGATGAAAACTTTAAGATTGTAAAAGCCAATCAGGCTTTCTTGGATTTATACCCAAAATACATGCGCGATAAGGTTATTGGCTATACAACCGTAGAAAACTTTACAGAAGAAGAGGCTGAGCTGTTTTTAGAGCAAGACAAAATCGCTTTAGAAAAAGGCGAAAGTCGTGTGTATGAGGTGATCAATTTTAATGACCAAGAGATAGAATACGATACGACTAAAGTTCGTTTTCAAGGTTGGGATGGTAACAAGTATATTTTAGGTATTTCACGTGATGTTTCAGAGCTTCAAAATTCAAAAAGATATTTGGAAACTACTGTGCGTGAGCGTACGAACGAGCTCAGTCTCGCCAATCAAGCCAAAGATATGTTTTTGGCAAATATGAGCCATGAGTTAAGAACGCCTTTGAATAGTATTTTAGGGCTCATCGGTATCCTGATGAAAGAAAAGGATATTCCATACGAACATGTTAAAACAATGGATGTGATTCATCGCTCTTCCAAGTCTTTGCTAGAGATTGTAAATGACATCCTCGATATTTCAAAAATTGAAGCAGGAAAAGTTGAGCTAGAACGTGCACCATTTAGTGTACAAGAGCTTATGGTGAATATCGTTGATCAGATGAAACCGTTACTAAGCAGAAAAGGATTGAACTTTGTAAGTGATGAAAACAAGCTGCCTCGCATGTACCTAATGGGCGATGAGTTTAGGGTATCACGTATTCTTCTTAATCTCATTAGTAACGCGATCAAGTATACAGAAGAGGGCGAGGTCAGCGTCCACACATCACTGTCGACGCTACCTGATGGACGTGTGGAATATGTGTGTATTGTTAAAGATAGCGGCATAGGGATACCGCAGGATAAGCTTGAAACAATTTTTGATAAGTTCACACAAGCAGAAGAGTCGACTGAGCGTCGATTTGGTGGGACGGGCTTAGGATTGAACATTACTAAGCAACTGGTTGAGCTTATGGGCGGCGAAATTACAGTTGAGAGCGCTCCGAATGTGGGAGCAAGCTTTAAGGTCAGAATTCCATTTGATAAAGCAAGTAATTCAGAGCTGTCTAAAGAAATCAGCGGCAATATTAAAGACAAAGGCGTTCATAAAAAGATTGAAAACCGAAAGAGCATGAAAAACATCAAGGTTCTTATTGCTGAAGACCATGAGTTTAATCAGGTATTCATTGTTCGCCTAACCAAACGACTAGGTGTTGAAAATATGTATCTGGCGCAAAACGGAGCGGAGGCGTTAGATGAGTATAAAAAGGGAGGGTATGACCTTGTTTTGATGGATTGCCATATGCCAGAGATGAACGGCTATGAGGCGACACGAGCCATAAGAGACTATGAATTTGAGCAGGGAATAACAAATCGCGTGCCTATTGTCGCAATGACTGCTGATGCGATGCTTGGTACAAAAGAAGCCTGTATAGAATCGGGCATGGATGAATATGTAAGTAAGCCCATAGATGAGCTAGAGTTTCGTAACGTGTTGTCTTATTGGTTCAAACCAGTAGATGATGGCGACGGCTCTGAATCTGGCATTAAAAATGATACGGATAAAGGAGATGATATGCCCGCAGCTAATCTTGAAATTCTTCGTGAATATACAGATGGTGACAAAGATATGGAGGTTGAGCTCGTTAGTGTATTTTACGATAAGTCCTTAGAAGATATTAATGTTTTGAAGTCTTGCGTAAAAGGCGGAAAGAGCAAAAAATGGTCTGAGGCTGCGCATGGATTAAAAGGAAGTGCTGGCTATATAGGTGCCGAAAAACTAAGAGTTTTGTGTAGCGAAGCGCAAAATATGTTAGAGGCAACGGGCGACGAACGTCAGGCTATGTATGATCAAATAGTTGCAGAGCATAACAGAGTATGCTTATATTTAAGAAATAATAATGTTTTAAAGGCATAATATTTGTAATATTAGGAAAGCCGTAGGGGGCGATCCTTATATAGGTACATGTATGAAATAAATGGGGAATCTGTATGACAATTAATGGTTTATTGGTTGATGATGATCCTATGTTTGTTAGGGCTATTTCACTTGGCCTCAGCAGCTTAGGATACGATTTTAAAACGTGCTCTAATGGGTTACAGGCTCAAGAAATATTGAAAAACGATCCGTCTATTAATTTAGTTATTACAGATATTGTAATGCCTGAAGTTGATGGCCTTGAATTGTCTCAATATATTAGATCAACCTTTTGTAAAGAAAGTAAGTATATAATAGCAGTAAGCTCTGGCGCGTCTTCTATAGACAGGAGGTCAGCGTTGGCGTGTGCAGGGTTGTATTGCGATGACACAATGAATAAGCCGTTCTCTAAGCAGCAACTTTATGATATATTAGAGAAGGCTAAGGAAAAAATAGGTATTACAACCAATATGCATAAAAGCGTTAAAATGTAGGGGAATAAATGATCATTAGTACTAAAAAGACCGAATCCGAGTTGCTCGCTTTTGTGCCTTCCATTAAGGCGAACATGAGTGAATGGCAGATTATGTCTGTGCGTGTGCAAGACAAAGGAAGAGAGAGCTTCCTCGCAACGGTTAAGCGTCTATACAAAATTTACGAACATAAAGAAGGCGTGATTCTTCCTATAAACTCAGTAAAAATCATGGTGATTGTTCGTCTGGGAAAAATTAATAACTATATGGAGTTAAAGTCTGATCTTGAAGCAAAGATGCCAGACCAAGATGCTCGTGTTGTTGCCAGAAAAATGAGCGCTATGGGGCTCAAACAAGTTCAGTTGAATCTGTCAGACAAAAATATGGATGCGGTGGGCGTGCAGCAAGATGATGCCATGTACCAGCAGCGAGAAGCGAGGAATAAGAACATTTTCTTGATTGCTGAAGACGACGCTTTCGTAAGAAAAACGCTTGTATCATTATTGCAAAATTATGGCGAAGTACACGAGGTAGAAGATGGGTCGGAAGTTGAGCATAAATATTTAGAATGTAATCCCGACATTGTGATTCTAGATATTCATTTGCCTAATCAAAGTGGCCTTGATTTGCTCAATAAAATTGTCGAAATGGATATGGATGCTTTTGTCGTGATGGCAAGCGCAGATTCGGTGAGAGAAAATGTTATGGAAGCAATTGCGCATGGTGCTGTTGGTTTCTTAACAAAACCAATTCGAAAGGAAAAGCTGCTGGAATATCTGTCGCAATGCATAACATTTAAAAACGTGTAAAGTACAAAAAAAACCGGCTCGAAAGCCGGCTTTTCCCTAAGGCGTCAATGAAATGGGGTACATTTTCACCTCAAATATTAGTTAAATAACAAAAAACATTAGGGTATCAATTGTATTCAACATATTTATTTAAGCATTGTATTATATAATTATTATTTCTAAACTATTACAAAATGTTATAAATTGTTTCTGTTTTGTACAGGGGTTTTAAGGCTATGTCTTCCGAAGAAAAAATTACAGTATTATTAGTTGATGACGATCCTTTCGTTAGGAAGACAATTGCGGAGTATTTAACGCGAGAATCTTTTGATGTCCTGGAGGCGCAGGATGGCCAAGACGCGCAGCAGAAAATCATCGCACATGGGAATAGTATCAGCATTATTTTGCTGGATATGATTCTTCCAGATTGCGATGGTTTAAACCTCATCCCAAAAGTCAAAAACATTAAAGACATTCCCATTATTATCATTAGCTCAAGAGGAGATGATGTTGATAGAATTATTGGCATTGAGGCAGGGGCTGATGATTACGTTGTAAAGCCTGTGACACCCAGAGAATTGAAGGCGCGCATTAATGCTGTGTTAAAACGGTTTAGCAGCATTACTGCCTCGGACCCCCTCAATGTCTCGGAAGATGCGACAATCACATTTGATAAATGGGAGGTTACACCGTCTCAATATCAAGTCTTTAACAAGAAAGGTGAATCTGCAAATCTCACCACGTCAGAATTTTTAATTCTATATAATTTAGTCCTCTCTCCAAACAAGGTTCTTTCTAGAGAACATCTTTTTGAAATCACAAGACAGGTTAACTCAGACACATTTGACAGGGCTGTTGATGTTCAAATCACGCGTATACGCAAAAAACTAGGAGACAGTGCAAAAGCGCCGAAGTACATAAAAACGGTGCGTGGCGTTGGTTATATTTTCTGCTGTCCTACCAATGCGCAATAAAAAAGCGCCGTTTGATATAAACGACGCTCTTTGACAATCAATATAAATACAATTTTTTAAATTATGATGCATCCATTAAGCGTGCCGCTGCATTTTCCCAATTTGCAAGTTCATCAACAAATGTCTCTAAAAACTTAGGGCGCGCGTTACGGTAATCGATGTAGTAGGCATGTTCCCAAACATCACACACAAGAAGTGGTGTTTTGTTATCTGTAATGGGGCAACCAGCATTTAGTGTTGATGTAATTTCCAGCTTCCCGCTATCATTATCAACAACAAGCCAAACCCAACCTGAACCAAACTGTCCACCACCTGCAGCAATAAAATCATCACGGAATTTATCAAATCCGCCAAGGTCGCTATCAATCTTTTCTGCCAATGCAGCAGGCATATCTTTTCCGCCGCCATTTGGTGTCATTGATTCCCAAAATAGTGAGTGGTTGTAATGTTGGCCAAGTTGATTAAAAAGTTTCCCATCAGCTTTTTTGATGGCATCTTCCAAAGATAGATCTTCTAAACCACTACCTGGTAATAAATCATTTGCTGTATTCACATATGCTTGGTGGTGCTTGCCATGGTGGTATTCAAATGTTTCAGCCGACATATGTGGTTCTAAAGCGTCTTTAGCATATGGTAGGTCTGGTAGTGTATAAGTCATGTATCTGTCTCCTTTAGGTACTCTTTTTTATAATTTAAATCTTTTCACATTTTTATCACTATGTTCCATCGCCAACAATAGAGCATATGGAATAGTTTTAAAAAAGCCTCGTGACATTACAGATAGGGCACTATAAAAAAAGACAATGGATCATAACAATGAATATTGCAGGCATACACTAAAAGAGCACGATTATGATCGTTATCTCATAAGTTTGTTGGCCCCTAAAGATAAACAACTCGCCTTATGGGCCTTATATGCGTTTAATTATGAAATTGCAAAAACGCGCGAGACTGTAACAGAAACGCAGCTCGGCCTTATTCGTTTGCAATGGTGGCATCAAGAAATCACGAAGATGTTCGAAGGCGACGCTGTCATCAAAGAAAACGCAATTCTTCCCTCTTTAAAATTAGCCGTTCAAAAATATGGCTTACCAAAAGATCATTTTGATACATTGATCTATTCAAGAGAGTTCGATTTAGAAGATGTCGCTCCAGAGACTATAGAAGGTTTAGTTTACTACGCAGACTATACAAATACACCTCTGCTACAGCTGCATGCACAAATAATTGGATGCAAGGCCAGTGATGAGGCGCTTAGACATTTAGGGATTGCATATGGCCTATCTGGCATTTTGAGAGCGATCCCCTTTCACGCTGCGCAATCGAGAAGCTTTCTTCCCTCGACACTCGTTAATGAAGTAAGCGAAGAGACGCTGATTAAGCAAATTGCTGATGAGGCCATGCGCAATTTAGAAATTTACAAGCAGCATGATAAGCTTCCCAAATCACTTCGCGGATTTGCTACATTGTGCGCGATAAATATGAAAGCGATAAAAAGCGCGTCTTATGATCCAGCTAAGCCCGTATTCCAAAATAAGACGCCCTTAAAACCACTTTACTTGGCTTTTTCTTAAGTAAGGGAATAAAAGAAGATTAAATTGAGTATTGGTTAATTTTATTCTTGTAAATATTGCCTTTTTGTAACAATATGATTGTAAATGACGATTTAATTGAAATTTAATTACCAAAGAGGGCGTTATGACAGCTAGATATCATCAATCATACAGTGGTGGCGTAGTTCCACAAAACGGAAACAAAGCACAAGAAGCACAAGACCTTGTTCAGGCAATGGTCAATGGTACGAAAGAGCTGCCTAGAGAATTTAATAATACGACACAGCA
Source organism: Micavibrio sp. UBA1850 (assembly GCA_002338525.1). GTDB lineage: Bacteria > Pseudomonadota > Alphaproteobacteria > Micavibrionales > Micavibrionaceae > UBA1850. Next base: position 49,290 of record DDIM01000016.1, read on the forward strand.
TTCTGGTACAGGCTTGAAGCCTTCATCTGAAATGAAGCATAAAAGCAAAATATGGAATATGTCGAAGGCAGAAAAACTTGATTTCGCCATGAATGACTAAAAAATAAGTTTCAAAACCATTTAAAAAGCGGTGATTAAGCCGCTTTTTTTGTGCCTTCGTTATGGGGGAGGCTTTCCAGCCATGTTGTTAAATCCGCACGTGCGCGATCAGACATGGCTTTTTTACGGTCTTTTCCTTTTGCGCGCTTGCCACGAGCATTCTTCGCATCAATATCAGGAAACAGTCCAAAATTGACGTTCATAGGTTGGAACGTCTTGGCATCTGCACCTGTTGTGATGTGATTTAGAAGGGCACCAAACGCAGTTGTAAGAGGCGGTAATGTAAACTCTTGTGCCAAGGCTTCGCTTGCGGCCAAACGTCCTGCCATAAGGCCAATTGACGCGCTTTCTACATAGCCTTCACATCCGGTAATTTGACCTGCAAATCTAAGGCGTGGCTCGGCTTTCAACTGGAGCTTGTCATTCAAAACCTTGGGTGAGTTAATGAATGTGTTACGGTGAAGACCACCTAAGCGTGCAAACTCTGCATTTTCTAATCCCGGGATGGTTTTAAAAACACGTGTTTGGTCGCCATATTTCATTTTTGTTTGGAAGCCAACCATATTGTAAATGGTCCCAAGCGCGTTATCTTGACGAAGCTGAACCACGGCATAAGGCTTTTCATCTTTGTGCGGGTTCGTAAGCCCTACGGGTTTCATTGGGCCAAATCGTAGTGTTTCTTGGCCACGCTCTGCCATAACTTCGATGGGCATACATCCGTCAAAATAGGGCGTATCTTTTTCCCATTCTTTAAATTCAATTTTAGGCGCATCGACCAATTCTTGAATGAACGCGTTGTATTGTTCTTCATTCATGGGGCAGTTGATATAGTCCGAACCCGTTCCCGCAGGACCAGATTTATCATATCGAGATTGGAACCATGCCACATCAAAGTCGATAGAGTCTTTGTGAATGATTGGGGCAATCGCATCAAAAAAGGCCAGAGCATCTTCACCCGTAATATCCAAAATCGCCTCTGCCATTGGCGCTGATGTTAGTGGGCCTGTGGCAACAATGACATTATCCCATTCTTTGGGCGGTAGTCCTGCAATTTCTTCGCGCTCAATTGTAATGTTTGGGTGCGCTTCTAAGGCTGCTGTAACACCATCAGAAAATATAATTCGGTCAACGGCAAGTGCACCGCCGGCAGGCACCGCGGCTTTGTCAGCCTCGCGCATAATGAGCGAGTTGCATCGACGCATTTCTTCATGAATTAACCCAACGGCATTAAACTCGGCATCGTCTGAGCGGAACGAGTTGGAGCACACAAGCTCGGCGAGGCCATGCGTTTGGTGAGCATCCGTTTTAACGTGGGGGCGCATTTCGTGCAAAATGACCTTGGCGCCCATTTCTGCAGCTTGCCAAGCAGCTTCTGTACCGGCAAGTCCGCCACCAATAATATGAATAGTTTTATCTGTTTTGTCTGTCATATGCTCGATATAACAGAACTCTTTTTAAAACTCAACTTAAACGCGTCTTGATCTGTTGAAGCGGGGCAGGTTTTTAATATCTTCGAAAATGATAAGTAAACTCGGTATAAGAATAAGAATAACAAAAGTCGCAAAAATAATTCCGGTTGCCAAGGAGACAACCATAGGTATCAGAAACTGAGCCTGCAAGCTTGTCTCCAGAATGATCGGCAATAAACCAAGACTTGTGGTAAGCGTTGTGAGCAAAATCGGGCGAAAACGCCTTTGAATAGCAAGAATAACAGCATCTTGTTTACTTTTTCCTTGTGAAATCATTTGGTTGTAAAAATCCATCAGCACAACACTGTCATTCACCACAACACCAGTCAGCGCCACAATACCAAAAATAGATAAAAAGCTTACATCATAACCAAGCAGATAATGTCCCCAAATGGCACCGACCACACCAAAGGGTATCGCACTCATGATAATAAGCGGTTGCACATAGCTACGAAGCTGAGAGCCCAACAAAATATATATAATCATAAGAGCAATAATCATACTGCGCCCTAGGCTTGCGAGATCTTGTTGCTGCTCTTTACTTTCCCCCTCAAAGCTATACGTCACGCCCGGGAAACGCTCTTGCAACTGCGGCAAATAAGTCTCACGTATCATTTTTATGACTTTATTCGGTGTTGATACGGCATAATCAACATCTGCCGTAACACTTACAATGCGTCGGCCATTAACGGTCTGTATAGTCGAAAACCCAAGCTGCTTATTGATATCTGCAACTGTATTGAGGGGAACCTCAGTCCCATCGGCCAAACGGATACGGCTGTTCATGAGGGCATTTAGGTTTTCTCGTTCATCTTTTGGGTATCTTACATACACAATCACTTCTGAACGGCCTCTTTGAAAACGCTGTGCTTCAAGGCCAAAGAATGATGCGCGCAATTGTTGCCCTAAATCAGCAGGCGTAAGATTGGCTGCGCGACCCTCATCAGTCAGAGAGAATACATACTCAGTCTTTCCATAGTCGTAACTATCTGCAATTTCTTTTGTACCCTCAATTTCCCTGATCATGCTCTTTAATGACTCTGCTGCTTCATTAAGCTTATCGTCATTACTATGTGAGAGTTCAATTTCAACATCGGCTTCTTCACCAATCAAAGAACTTTGTATTTCAAGCTCTTCAATGCTTGGGAAGTCTTGGATCCGCGAGCGAATAAGAGATTCCACTTTGCTAGAAGAAACATTTCGCCCGTCAGAGGGCACAAGAGCAATTTTAACTTGCCCGATGTTAGAGGCTGTCACACCACCAGCGGCGCGTCCAGGATTGTTAACGGCGCTCGATACTTGTCCAATGCTTACAGACACGCTTTTGAACGGTTCAGTATCTTTATAAATGTTTTTCTCATTCACATCTAAAACTTCTCGTTCAATATCCAATAGGGTTTTTTGTGTGAGTGAGAAGGGGGTCCCCTCAGGCATTGTCACATTAATCGTAACCTCTTCGCCTTCAACATTTGGAAAGAATACAAAACGAACCGTACCTGATGTAAACAGCGCTGCTGTAATGATAGCAAAGCCAATAAAGACACTAAGTGTTATATAGCGGAATGTGATTGTGAAGCGGGCAAAAGGCAAAATGACATTATCGGTAAATGATTTTAGCCCGCGCGCAAACCCATCACGAAGGCGCGCCATTACACCCTTGCTCCAGCGTTTGGGGTTGGATAAATGCGCAGGAAGGATAAAGTAAGCCTCAATGAGTGAAACGATCAAAATCGCAATAACCACCACGGGCACGGCTTTAATAATTTGACCAAGTACACCTGTGCTAAAGAGAAGGGGGGCAAAGGCGGCAATTGTTGTTGTCACACCAACCGTCACAGGCGCAATAACAGAACGAACCCCCTTTAACACCGCATCTTTATCGCCGTTATTTTGAGCCTCGAATATGCTTTCTCCTGTAATAATGGCATCATCCACAACAATACCCAGCACAACGATAAGCGCAAACAAGGACACCATGTTAATGCTGTACCCCATGAAGTTAACAAGCATCATACCGCCTAGAAACGAGATAGGGATTGCAGCACTGGTCCAAAACGCTAATTTCAAATCAAGAAATAACAGTAAAACAATAAAGACGAGCATGAACCCGATAATCGCATTACGAAGCATCAAATTCATACGATCTTTCAAGGCGATAGTATCATCGCGTTGAATGGTGATGTTAAGCCCCTCGGGTAGTTGTGCATTTGCAATATAGTCTTTGACAGATTGGGCAACAGTCAGCGTATCTTCGGTTTCGTTTCTTGATATATCAATAAAGGCTGCACGCTCACCATTAAATTTACTAATAAGGTTAACGTCTTCAAATCCATCAACAATGGTGGCAATGTCTCCCAGCTGTAGGGTAGAGCCGTCTTCGAGGGTACGAATAGCAATAGATCTAAAATCTTCACCCGTATATCGTTTCTCCTGTACACGTAAGACAATGTTGCCTTGGTCTGATTCAACTGTTCCTGCTGGGATATCAATCGAAAAGCGCTCTACTGCCGCCCCCACATCTTGGAGTGTAAGCCCATAGCGACGAAGTGAGCTTTCTGACACATCGATAGAAATCTGGTAGTCGCGAAGGCCTCGTAATGAGATAAGGGCCACATTCGGGCGTTGACGAAGCTCATCTTCAATGGTCTCTGCCCAATATTTTATTATCTCTTCGGGCACGTTACCATGTAGGGCGATAGACATCACACTGGGTGTGACTTTTACTTTTGTAATGATAGGACGCTCGGCATTTTCAGGCGGAAAATCAGTTAGCCCGTTAACGGCGTTTTCAACATCTGTATAGACATCATCTGCATCGGCAAAATCAGTTAGTTCAATGCTGACTGTGCCGCTTCCCTCTGATGCGCTGGAAACGATACGCTCAACACCCTCAGTGCCTATAATCTCTTCTTCAATACGGTTTGTGATTGAATCTGCGATTTCATATGGTGTTGCCCCCGGGTAGACCGTGGTCACAGTAATGAGTTTTGGATCAATGGCAGGGAATGTTTCGGTGCGCATTGTGGATACGCTGAGAATACCACCCACCAGAAGCAACATCATAAGGATGTTGGCCGCCACATGATTGCCTGCAAACCAAGCAATCAATCCTTTTTCTGGGGACGTATTTGAGGACGTATTATCGTGGTTACTCATCAATCGTTCCTGACCCATCCGTTTGAGATTGCTCACTTTGAGGCTGCTCATTATCATCTGCAAGACGCACGGCGCCACCGTCTACGGCTCCTGGGATCTTATCGGTAACCACTTGTAATGGCTTGTCTGTATCAAGCATGATAACAATATGATCGTCTGCGCTATAAACTGTCTTGCCTTCAATGCGCGTTAGCGACTTATCTGGTGTCACGCCCCAAACAACATTGTCTTTTTGCAGCGCATCAGATGGAATTTTGTAAACGTCAGGTAGCACCGCACCTTTCACATGCACATCTACAAAAAGCCCGGGAATTATAAACTCAGGAGGCGATTCAAATCCAAAATTTACACTGGCAAAACGGGTTAAGCGGTCAAGCGCCGCGGCTCCTCTGTTCAAAGAGGCATCGTATGATCGTTCTTTTCCAAGATAGTTGGTCGTAATTTTAATCTCGGGAGCCTCGGCTTCTAATAGCCATTGAAGCTCAGAGTCTTTTAACGAAGACTGAACCTCTAATGTTTCAATGTTATAAACACTACCGTAATTTTGTGTAGAGCTTACATACTGGCCAAGCTCAAGGGAGCTAGAGACAACCCGCCCATCAAAAGGAAGTTCAAATGTCGCACGATCCAAGTTGAGGCGTGCCGTTGCAAGGGAGGCCTTCGCAGCATTTAAATTCGCAAGCGCTTCGGCCATTTGTGGTTTACGAGCAACCAAATCGGGCACCTCTTGATCACCCCGCAATTGTTTCCAATCTTGAAGTGCGGCATCGGCTTCGGCCTGCTGTAGATTATAAGCCGTTTGGGCCTGCGCCACTTCCGCCTTCAGGCGCTCGACATCAAGTTCAAAATCTTTCAACTCAATCGTAAAGAGAGTATCTCCTTTTTGAAAGGCACCCCCTGTATAAAAATTATCGTGAATATCGACAACGCGACCACTTACCTGCGGTACAATGCCTATTTCACCGCGCGCCTCAACAACACCTGTCGTGTCAAATTCTATGGTATAGTTTTGAGGTGTGACCTCCTGTGTGTGCACAACGAGGGTGCGGCTAGTATCAGGTCGTACTTGAGGCGCTTCTTTTTGGTTTTCTAAAAATTTTGAAAACGCAAAGGACCCTGCAATAAACACAACAACAAGGACAAGCTGGACGACACCTATAGAGACTGTTTTAAAGCGACCTTTATTATCATCATTTTGTTCCTGATCCGTATGGTTTTGAGGTGCGGAGGGGGGCATAGGGCTCATAGTCTTATATCCTCAATAATATCAATATATATGGGCTGTGTTGTTTGTTCTTGTTCATTAGTAAGCGGGGCGGCCTTTGGCGCTGGAGCCTCACCCTGATCGTTAGATCGCAAATTCTGTGGCTGAGACGCACAGTCTTCAGAGGCGCGAGCTGGTTTTGAAAGCCAATCACCACCAAGTGCTAAGTATAATGCCACGCGTGTAGACCATTTTGTCTGTTGTGCGACAAGCAGTGTTTGCTGTGTAAGATAGCGGTTTTGTTGAATATCTAAAAAGTTCTGTAATGTTTCAATTCCACGGATGTAACGCTCTTCCGCGCTGTCTTCGGCATTACGTAGGGCGTCTGCTGCTTCGCTTAAGTGTGTAAGCTCCTGCTTTAATTGTGCTTCTGCATAAAGCTGGCTTTCAACATCTTTCATCGCTGTTAAAACATCGTCTGCATAAGATGCGGCAAGCTCTCGAGCCTCGGACTCTTGCATACGAATATTGGCTCTCAATCGTCCACCTTCAAACAATGATGATGTGATGCTACCCAGTATTGAACCTGCCAACTGTTGAGAACTAAAGAGATTAGAAGTTTGTGTACCTGTAAAGCCAAGATTGCCTGAAAGGTTTAGCGAGGGGTATAGATTTGCAACGGCTACATTAATGTTGGCTTGTGCTGCGCGAACGCGAAGAGCGGAGGCTTTTAAGTCTGGACGTCGATCCAAAAGCTTTGCAGGAACACACACGGCCACATCCATAGGGGGTAAGATCATCGAGAAACGATCATCGTCAAGTGAGGTCGTGCCAGGGGTCTGCCCAAGAAGAATATCAAGGCGGTACAGCGCATCTTGCAAAAGGCGATTATATTCATTGATGTCACTGGATGCTGACTTGAAATTATTTTCCGCCAAATAGACATCTGATAATGTCGCGCCCTCAGTCCCTAAATTATAGCGACGCTGCACAATTTCATATAACTGCTCTCTATTGTTGGCTTGCTGTTGTGCAAGGTCGAGCAAGTTCTTATAAACGGCAATTTCGACACGCAAATTAACAAGCGTTGAAATCAGGCTATGTGCCAAGGCTTCACGGTCATACTCTGCGGATTGGTATGTCGTCTTAGACGCGTTAAGCGTACTTCGCAGGCGTCCGAAAACATCAATTTCCCAAGCGCTGGAGACGTTCGCGTCATAGTTATTAAAATATGTGCGCTGGCCACCAAAACCTGCGCCTCCTAAACCGGCACTTGCCGCGCCGGAGTTTTGAAAACTTCTCGACGCGCTGGCGTTAGCACCCAATGTGGGTAAAAAACTGCCGCGGCTCATATTGACCGCTTCACGCGCTTGTATGACACGTTCGCTACCCTCTATAAGCGATAAATTTTCATTAAGGAGTGTTTCAACCGCCTGATTGAGAAAAGGATCGTTTATGCGTGTCCACCATTGCCCCATATTGTATGAGCCCTGATCTGAGCTCTCCACTATATTGGCGAAACGAGATGACGTGTCGGCTTTCGTTTTGAGGGGGCTGTCCAGTGATACATAACCGCAACCATTCAGGCAAAGCAACGCGGTAATAAGGCTTAGTATCCTATAAAACCCATTAAAAGATCGAATAGTCGGTGTCATGGACAATTGATTCCTAAGATTAATAAAAAAGTATGCCTTAAATATGGAGTAATGTTGTGTAAAATCAATGCGTAAATTAGCCATTGATATAGGTTGCGCACACAAATGTCACACATGGCTTTCTATATTCGAAATAACACCAGATATGATTGCGCTTCTTCGTAAAGTAATATATGGTTCTTTTTGAGTTTGATTGTTATTTACTTTGTTTGCACTCAAGTACGCAAATTGGATTTTCAAAGACTCGTTGTTCCTTGCTTCGGCAGGGGGAATACTAACCAACGCAGAAGACGTAAGAAAATCTAAGGAGAATACGAATGGCGACAGGTACCGTTAAATGGTTTAACACAACAAAAGGATATGGCTTCATCACACCTGAGGATGGTGGAAAAGATGTATTCGTACATATCTCAGCTGTTCAAGAAGCCGGTCTAGGTCAACTAGACGAAGGTCAAAAAGTAACATATGACATTGTTGAAAACAAAGGTCGTGAGTCAGCTGGTAACTTGCAGCAAGCTGCATAATTCAGTTTACTTTTATACTATTTTAGAAAGAGGCTATTCAAGCAATTGAGTGGCCTTTTTTATTGCCTGAAATCTAAATTTTCTACGTCTTTTTTGACCGGCTTAATGAAGCTTGTTAAATGGGTATTTTTAATGGGTGAGGGGGTTATGAGCGACTAAGCTCTTGGCTGCGCTCTGATGCTTGTTTGAGGGCACGTTCGAAGAGCCCTCTCATGGCATCATCGTGCATCAAAACCTCAAGGGCTGCTTGTGTTGTGCCACCTTTACTTGTGACGCTTTTGCGGTATTCTTCAGCACTTGTTCCATCGTTTGTTTCTAGTAGGCGCGCGCTTCCAATGATTGTCTCCCGCGCCAATTGGGCGGCTAAATCATGTGAAAGGCCAAGCGACATGCCTGCATCAGTCATGCATTCTGCCAGATGGAAAATATAAGCAGGCCCGCTTCCTGAAACTGCCGTCACGGAGTGGAGGTCTTGCTCATCATCCAAAACATGCACGCTTCCAACAACCGACAGCAAGTCTTGTGCGTGCTGTGTATGAGAGGAAAGGCACTTCTCATTTGTGACAAATGCCGTAACACCTGCACCAATAGAAGAGGGCAGGTTTGGCATACAACGAATAATGGGTTGTTGGTGAGGTAAAGCTGCTTGAAGACTTGATAAAGTGACGCCCGCGGCAATAGAGATGACGAGTGTATTCTCATCAAGGACAGGGCGCAGTGTTTTGGCAACATCTATAATAATTTGTGGCTTAACCGCAAGGACAACAATATCAAAATGAATATCCTTAAATCCCTCAACATTTTCAGAGTGGCTTTCAATTTTTGAAGCAATATCAGCTTTTGGCTTGCTGGGGTTTAAGATATGAAGCGTGTATGAGGAGTGCGTCATCCATTGACGCACCATCGCGCCTCCCATATGGCCACAACCAACAACAAGTACAGTCTGAGGGCTTGAGGACATAAGTTTCAAATCCTTTTATTAATTTGGTTTAAAACGAGTTTAGCAGTGGCCTGCGGCTTGCGCGAGAACCAACTCCATTGAGTCATTTGAATCCATATATGCGCTTGGGCTTTCGTTGTGAATATCAAGAACGTTGAACGCATCGTGAAGACGTTCGCATTCTTGCAATGTCATGCGGAGTAAATCCTTAACGAGTGCGGTGCAGCTAATGTGGTCCATGCCGCGGATAAGTGTGTTATAGCGGAAACATGGGGCAATACATCCAGTTGTTTCATCAGGCGATAAATCAAAGTGACCAAGCCACATTTTTGAATTAACGTCTGCAAGCATCTTGTGCATTTCGATTGATCGATCTTTCGTCATGCACAATTCCATCTCGCAGCAAAACTGCAAAGAATTACGTAGCTCATCCCACATGAAAAACAGCTTATACTGTCCTTTGTCGCCATCAATACCAATATAAAGTTGTTCTTCGGACAGGCGGTCAAACGCCCATTCCTGCGCACGCAACACGTCTTCTGCTGCATCGAGAGGGTTACATTGGTCTTCAATTTCTACATTATGTGACATAATTATACAGTTCCTAAATTCAGTTCTCATTCATTGGTTCGTCTTAACAGGCGCCGAGGCGACTAAGACGACTTTTTTGCAGAGGTTTTCTTCGCCGTCGTTTTCTTCGGCGCGCTGTCTTGAGGCTCAAGAGCGGAGATACGACCTTTAAGGGCCTCTATCTCGTCTGCTTGGGCTTTTACGAGCGCTTCCAAACGTTCAAACTCATCGCGAGGAATAAGATCCATGTTCGCGGCCATCACATCGACACGCTCGCGAATATCTTGCTGAATTGACTGCCTAACCTCATTGACAACACCAACGGCACCGCCGGCTAGTTTTGCAATATCATCAATGACTTTAGAATCAGGTTTTATCATGGTTATTTCTCTAACTTTCAAAACTGATAACACCCTTCCAGACTCTATTGCAAGTGAATCAGAGTCTTATTTTCCACGACTCTGTGGACTGAATTTTGTAAGGCAAATCAGCCTTCAAATCTTTATGAGAAAAAACAACTCTTGATCTAAAAAAACACCTTTAAACATAAAATTTTGTTCACAAAGTGTTTGTGATGCGCTACGACATTTTTATGTCTTTAGCATTTCCCCAGATTGATCCTGTTGCCATCTCTGTTGGCCCTCTACAAATTCGTTGGTACGCACTAGCCTACATTGGAGGCATTTTACTCGGATGGTGGGTTATAAGGCGCTTAGCCGCCAAATACGAGCAAAGCTTTCATATATCAAAAGAACATATCGATGATTTTGTGACGTGGGCCATCGTAGGCGTTATTCTAGGCGGGCGCATAGGATATATGCTATTTTACAATTTTTCATTTTATGTTGAAAACCCATCCAAGATTTTACATGTGTGGGAAGGGGGCATGTCGTTTCACGGCGGGTTTGTTGGCGTCTCGCTCGCCATTGTCCTGTTTGCGTTGAAGCATAAAATACAAGTCCTACGATTGGCGGACTTGATTGCATGTGTTGCGCCAATTGGCTTGTTTTTTGGGCGGATTACAAATTTCATCAATGGTGAGTTATATGGGCGTATAACGGATAAACCTTGGGGCGTGGTCTTCCCGCATGCAGGGCCCGAGCCTCGTCACCCTAGTCAGTTGTACGAGGCGGGATTAGAAGGGCTTGTGCTGTTTTGTATTCTCATGCTTTGCATCCGAGCCTCTTTCATTCGCGCGCGCGCAGGTCTATTAACGGGTATTTTTATTCTTGGATACGCATTGTCACGAACATTTGTAGAACTTTTCCGCCAGCCGGATGCGCATATCGGTTTTGTTTTTGCAAATGTTACAATGGGGCAAATATTGTCATCGGGCATGATCGTCGGAGCTCTTATCATATTAATATATGCACTTCGTCATAAAAAAGTTGAAGAAGGTCAGTAATAACAATTCATTATGAGTGCGCTTGAAACCATAATAAAAAATGAAATTCTTCATAACGGTCCCATGGATATTGGGCATTATATGAATTTATGTTTAGGGCATCCTCAACACGGCTACTACATAACGCGAGACCCTTTTGGGAAAACAGGAGACTTCGTCACCGCACCAGAAGTCTCCCAAATGTTTGGTGAAATGATTGGTGCGTGGATTATTGATACATGGCAAAAATTAGGGGCACCATCGTCATTCACATTGCTTGAATGCGGGGCAGGGCGTGGAACATTAATGTCTGACATAATGCGTGTTGCAAAATCTGTATCTGATTTTACAAATGCTGTGCAAATTAAACTGTTAGAAACAAGTCCGGTTTTAATCAAAAAACAACAAGAAGCGCTTAGTGCATATTCACCAAAATGGTACGGCTCACTCTCTGAGGTAGACTTAAATGATCCGTTAATTGTAATAGGAAATGAATTTTTAGACGCGCTTCCGATACGCCAATTCCGAAAAGATAATAACCAATTAAAAGAAGTGGTTATTGGCGTTGATGAAGATGAAAAATTATCGTTAGGGCTGTCCAACCAGCCGAGTGATATTGATGCCCCTTTGAATATGAAGGAGGGCGAAATACTAGAGCTTGCACCTATTAGAAATCAATTCATGAAAACGGTTCTTGATATGCTCAAGAAGAACAGAGGCGCAGGCCTGTTTATTGATTACGGCTATAACCAAAGTTTCGGCGACACATTGCAGGCCATCAAAGATCATAAATTTATACCTGTGACAGATCATGTCGGAGATGCAGATATCACATCTCACGTTGATTTCTTGTCATTGCGTAAATTGTGCAAGCAAGAAGGCGTGCATGAATATGGTCTCGTGAAACAGGCAGACTTTTTAAAGTCCTTAGGTATTGTAACCCGCGCCCAAATCCTAAAGCAAAAAGCAACAAGCGCGCAATCAGGCAAAATTGAAAAAGATCTTAACCGTCTTGTCGGTCTGGATGAAATGGGAAAAATATTCAAAGTCATGGCCTTTTCGTCCGAGCCTCTGCCGCTTGCAGGGTTTTCGATATGATCAAGCATCGTTTTTTTACACGCAAGGGAGGCGTAAGTCAGGGCGGCTTCAAAAGCCTTAACCTGACGGCATTACATGGCGATGATGCGGATAATGTAGCGCGCAACAAGCAATATGTCATATCAGAAATGGCTGAGGGGGCGCCTCTTGCGATGCTCAACCAAATTCATGGGGCAAAATGTATAGATATTGATGATACATATTTTCATCCTGCTGATGCCGATGCGTTTGTAACTGATCATAAAAAGGTAATACTTGGTATTTTAACCGCAGATTGTGCGCCGGTTTTATTTTCAGCCAAAACACATGCCGGCAAGGATATCATTGGGGCGGCTCATGCCGGTTGGCGCGGTGCGCATCTGGGGGTGTGTGAAAACACGCTCGATATGATGATCAATAAAGGGGCGGTTCTCTCAACCGTTCAAGTATTTATTGGGCCGTGTATTGCACAAAATTCATATGAGGTGGATGAGCGCTTTTACCAAACAATCACAAAAGATGATGAGGGGGCGAAAGGGTGCTTCGACGCAGCGCTAAATAAGGGACATTATCAATTTGATTTGTCAGGGTATATTGAAATGCGTCTCAAGCGCTACGGCATTTCAAACATCAACATTGATGGTCGTGATACGTATGCAAAAAAGGATCTGTTTTTTAGCTATCGGCGCGCCACACATGAGCAAGAGGATGAGTGCGGACGGCAAATCTCAACAATAGTGAGTCTTTAACATTGATTTTTTCTATGGAAAACGTATAGTCCGAACCATTCAAATACATATAGATTTTTTGCGGCAAAAAAGGGTTGGCACAATGAAAATTATCTCAGGAAATTCGAATAGAAAATTATCAGAAGATATTGCGAAGTATCTTGGCGTGCCATTGGCTGAGGCAACAATTCGCCGTTTTGCAGATATGGAAGTTTTTGCAGAAATCTTAGAAAATGTACGAGGCGAGGATGTCTTTTTAATCCAGCCAACATCATATCCCGCAAACGACAATCTTATGGAGCTTCTCGTTACAATCGATGCGCTTCGTCGAGGCTCTGCAAAAAGAATAACGGCTGTGATCCCTTACTTTGGTTATGCGAGGCAGGATCGTAAAACAGGGCCTAGAACGCCAATCTCTGCAAAGCTTGCTGCCAATCTAATTACAACGGCTGGTGCTAACCGCGTTTTAACTATGGAACTTCACGCAGGCCAAATTCAGGGTTTCTTTGATATTCCCACTGATAACCTTACGATTTCTCCTGTGTTTATTCCTGAAATCAAAAACCGCTTTGAAGGTGAAAAACTTGTGATGGTTTCACCTGATGTAGGTGGTGTGGTGCGCGCACGTGGTATGGCCAAAAAGGTGAATGCCGAGCTTGCCATTATCGATAAACGCCGTGAAAAAGCCGGTGTGTCAGAAGTAATGCACGTCATCGGGGATGTTCAAGACAAAACATGTATTTTGGTTGATGACATGGTTGATAGCGGTGGGACATTATGTAATGCCGCAAAAGCATTGATGGAAAATGGTGCAAAAGAAGTTCATTCTTATGTCGTGCATGGCGTGCTGTCTGGTGGTGCTGTGGCGCGTATTACGGCGTCTCCTATCAAATCATTGGTTTTAACAGACTCAATTGCTGCAACTGAGGCTGTGCGCGTAGCGCATAATATTGAACAGTTATCTGTCGCGCCATTAATCGGAGAGGCGATCCGTCGTATCGCTGAAGATCGCTCAGTATCGGCTATTTTGGATTAAAGTAAGCCTTAATGCGTTTAAGTGATAGAAATCACTTGCATTTGATATAGCAATTTGGTTATTAACATGTGTCCAACACCCCTGGAGGTTGGACATTAAACAAACCAAAAAGAGGAGTAGCTTATGGCTAAATCATATCCACTAGTTGCGCAAACTCGCGATCGAGCCGGTAAGGGGATTGCTCGTGCGTTGCGTAGAGAAGAAAAAGTTCCTGCAGTTATCTATGGTGATAACAAAGAACCTGTACTAATTTCATTAGACTCACGTGATGTTGAAATGGAATATCACAAAGCCCACATGTTCACGATGCTATGTGACATCGAAATCGATGGCAAAAAAACATCTGTATTGGCACGTGACATTCAAACACACCCAGTGACTGACAGAGTTGTTCACGTTGACTTCCTTCGTGTGACTAAGAAAACAAAAATTGCTGTTCAAGTTCCTGTTAACTTCATTAATGAAGACCAGTGTAAAGGCCTTGAAGAGAAGGGTATTCTTAACGTTGTTCGTCACGAGCTTGAGCTTATGTGTAGTGCAACACACATTCCTGAGCATATTGATGTTGACCTTTCACCATTTGAAATTGGTGACACAATCAAAATGTCAAACGCGACACTTACTGATGGTGCCACATCTGTTGAAGAGCGTGATGTAACAATTGCGACAATTGCTGCTCCTCGCGTAATGGATGAGGAAAGCGATGAAGATGAAGATGGCGAAGAGGGCGCTGAAGAAGCCTCTGAAGAATCATCAGACGCTGAAGGCGATGCTGAGTAATTATAATTTTAAGGCGAGCGGTGACTTATAATGAGTCTCGCTCGTTTTTTATTGCCATTTTTCAAAAAGGAACCACCAATGATGCTGTTTGTAGGCTTGGGTAATCCTGGCGATAAATATTTAAAAAATAGGCATAATGTTGGCTTTATGGCTATTGATGCGATTGCCAGTTCCTATAACTTCCCCCCGTTCAAATCAAAATTTCAGGGTCATTATTCTGAAGGCATGATTGCAGGAAAAAAAGTAGGGTTATTAAAACCCACAACATTTATGAATGAATCAGGGCGTAGTGTCGGGGCGGCTGCAAAATTTTATAAACTTGATGTATCTCAGATCACAGTTTTTCATGACGAGCTTGATATAGACCCGTTCAAGGTCAAGATTAAAGTTGGTGGTGGGCACGCCGGGCACAATGGCTTGCGGTCAATGGACGCACATTTAGGAAACAAAAATTACCGTCGCATACGTTTGGGCATTGGGCATCCGGGGGATAAATCACGCGTGAGCGGTTATGTTCTTAGTGATTTTGCAAAGGCAGAACAAACGAAGCTGGAGGACATGATATGGGGTATTGAGAAATACGCTGAACTATTAGTGTCTGACAAGCAAGATGATTTCATGACAAGAATGGCTGAGGCTGTTCGATAAAATAAGTGTAAGTGTTTGAATTGATAATTGTGTTTTATCTTTCATCGCTTTATAACAATTCAAATATAAAAATATTCACGAAAAGGCATCAAAGATGAGTTTTAATTGCGGAATTGTCGGTCTACCTAATGTTGGAAAATCAACATTGTTTAATGCGTTGACACAAACAGCTGCGGCACAAGCGGCAAACTTTCCATTTTGTACGATTGAGCCTAACGTAGGCAAAGTTGCCGTTCCTGATGAACGCCTCAAAAAAGTAGCCGAGATTGCCTCATCGGCAAAGGTTATTCCTGCACAATTAGAGTTTGTTGACATTGCAGGCCTTGTAAAAGGCGCGAGTAAAGGAGAGGGGCTTGGAAACCAGTTCCTTGCCAATATCCGCGAAACAGATGCTATTGTTCATGTTGTGCGCTGTTTTGAAGACTCAGACATTACGCATGTCGATGGATCAATCGATCCAATACGCGATGCGGAAACCATTGAATCAGAGCTTATGATTGCCGATCTTGAAAGCATTGAGCGCCAAATAAAAAATGTTGAGCGCAAAGCCAAATCAGGTGACAAAGACAGCAAGGCACAGATGGACATCCTGTCACGTTATAAAGAGGCACTTGATGAGTTAAAACCTGCGAGTTCAGTTGAGCTTACCGATGATGAAAAGGCGCTTGCCAAAACATTCGGTATGCTCAGTGCAAAACCAATTTTATATGTTTGTAATGTGTCAGAAGATGATGCAGCAACAGGTAACGAACTTACAAAGCGTGTTGAGGCCATGGCGGCTGAAAAAGGCGCCGAGGCGGTCATCGTTAGTGCTGCGATTGAAGCAGAAATTGCGCAGCTCGACTCAGAGGAAGATAAAAAAGAACTTCTTGAATCGATGGGTCTTGAAGAGCCAGGGTTGAACAAAATTATCCGCGCAGGTTATAGCCTTCTAGGTCTTCGCAATTACTTTACAGCAGGCCCAAAAGAAGCACGCGCATGGACAATCAATGTGGGTGACAAAGCCCCCCGTGCAGCTGGCAAAATCCACTCAGACTTTGAACGTGGCTTTATTCGTGCCGAAACAATTGCGTACGATGATTTCATCAGTTTTAAAGGTGAGCAAGGCGCAAAAGAAGCGGGGAAAATGCGTCAAGAAGGTAAAGAGTATGTCGTTCAAGATGGCGACATTATTTTGTTTAGACAAAATACGTAGGGTTTAGTAACCACTCAGCCTCTAACTGACCTCGTTTATTTAGATGTTGCATAGCGTAAGTAATTGAGAGCGCATCGCTTAGTCCATCATGCTCTTGAATATCCTTAGCATCTTCTAGATCATAATACGCAGCAAGCCTGCCACTATTTGTTTTCAAAATATCCTCCAATGGCATGCCCGCCTTCAATAGAATGCGCGCGGCGTTGTCAAAACGACTAGATGGTATGGGCATTGGAATGTTTTCAACAAAACAACTCAGCGCGATCATATTCCGCTCATCATGCCCCCATGCCCATAATGTGCACCCTTGAGAAAATTCATCTAAAGTATTGAGTGCTGTTTTGAGTGAAACGCCATGATCATCAATGTCTTGTTCCGTAATACCTGTCAAATTAATAAAATAAGAGCCTAAGGCGAGGCGCTCGCCCCTTCTACTACGCGGTATAATGTAAATCGTTTTTTTATCAACGACGGGAAGACCATCAGTGAGGACGATCTTGACGGCTCCAATTTGAACAACAGTTGGCTCTGGGTCATAAGGACCACAAAAAGATCTCTTAAACCCTTCTTCATTCGTCATAAACTCACAGTCGTAAATAACGGCATGTTGCATCATATTAAGATTTTCCAACAAGCGTTTCATAAGCGTCGCGCAAAAGGCGAGTGACGCTTCCCACTGTATAGTGATGATCGTCAATCTGTCCCACGGCGACAATTTCGGCAGCCGTTCCCGTCAAAAAGACTTCATCAGCATCAAAAAGCTCGTCTGGCATAATAACTTTTTCCTGAACTGCAATGCCGTGTTTTTTCGCAAGATCAATGATGGTAAGGCGCGTAATACCGTTTAAAAAACAGTCAGGAATAGGGGTTTTCAAAACGCCATCTTTTACAATAAATAAATTGGCGCCTGATGACTCGGCCACTTGCCCGCGATAATCAAGCATGAGGGCGTCATGAAAACCGCGCTCCATGGCTTCATGCTTTGCCATTGTGCCAATCATGTAAAGGCCAGCGGCCTTGGCTTGGGTCGGTGCCGTATCAGGAGCAGGCTTTTTCCAGTTCACCTGCGTAAGCTTAATGCCATTGTCTCTCAACTCTTTAGGAAAGTATGCAGGCCAGTCCCATGCCCCAATTGCGATATTGATGCTGCTGGCAGGCGCTGAAATACCCATTTCTTCACCACCGCGCCACACAAAGGCGCGAATATATGCATCGGTTAAACCGTTTTTCTTAACAAGCTCTTCTTTAGCTTGTTCAACATCTGATGCATTAAAGGGAATGTTCATGCCAAGAATATTTGCCGAGCGAAACAGGCGCGCTGTATGCTCAGGGCCTTTAAATATTTTTCCGTTATACGCACGCTCACCTTCAAAAACACTACTGCCATAATGCAGACCGTGAACAATTAGGTGAGTGGTGGAATCTTCCCATGATTTAAACTCACCATTGACCCATAAATAACCTTTTTTAGCAGATTCTGGCATTAACATGTGTGCGTGACTTTCTTCTTTTTGTTTTTAAATCGTATTAATCATTATAGTATACTCTTATGTCGTTTGAAGAGAAGAAACATATTTTAGTTGTTGATGATGATGATCGAATTCGTTCGCTACTTACGCGCTTTTTGAAAAAGAAAGACTGCGTAGTTATGTCCGCAGAAGATGCCAATCATGCCGATGCTCTACTTGAACAATTCATATTCGATATTTTGATTGTAGATGTAATGATGCCTGGCAGAACTGGTTTTGAGTTTGGTAAAGATCTGCGTGCTAAATCAGATGTTCCTATATTATTTTTAACTGCAAAAACTGAGATAAGCGATAAGGCACAAGGGTTTGAGCTAGGTGGAGATGACTATCTCTCTAAGCCATTTGAGCCAGAAGAGCTTTTAATGCGTATTGATGCCATTTTAAAACGCAGAGGTCTTAATATCCAAAAAAGCGACATCTTAAATATAGGGAAATGGTCGTTTCATAAGAAAAAAGCAGAGCTTATATCCGGTGAGCAAACCATTCGGCTAACAGATGTTGAAAAAAAGCTACTAGAAACCCTAAGTGCTAAGCCCGATACTATTTTCTCACGAGAGGCCCTAGCCGATCAGCTAAACGTATCAGGAAATGATCGCACAATAGATGTGCAGGTAACGCGTCTACGGAAAAAGATTGAAGAGGACCCAAAACAACCACGGTTACTTCAAACTGTTAGAGGGAAGGGGTATATTCTGCACTCAGAATAAGACATCATGAAGTTTATAAAAAAAGTTCTCCCGCGCTCGTTGTTTGGTCGCTCATTAATGATCATCTTAGTCCCTGCGATTCTTTTGCAAGTTATTATGACGATTGTTTTTTTAGACAATCACTGGAAGAAGATGACAATACGATATTCCGAAAGCATTGCGGGAGAAGTTGCATTAATTGTTCATGGCTACAAGATCCACCATCAGGCCACAATTATTCCCAATACGTTAAAGTCATATTTTCGCATGGATATTCATCTTGAAGACCGCAATATTGAATATAACCGTGTGATATCACAGGGCCTTTGGGAGGGGTGGGTTGTAAAGTATCTCAATAACGCTTTAAGCTATCATATTGATGAACCTTATGAAATTATCTACGATACAAAGGCTGCGACAGTTACGATTTACGTAGATATAGGGAGTAAAACGGTCGCAATTGAGTTTCCCGATCGACGTATATTCACATCATCATCGTATATATTCTTGCTATGGATGGTGCTTTCATCGGTTGTCTTATCGTTTCTCTCGCTTTGGTTTATGCGCAATCAAGTGCGTCCTATTCGCAAACTCGCAGTCGCAGCCGATCGTTTTGGTCGTGGGCTTGATGCAGGTGTTTTCAAACCCACTGGGGCAAGGGAGGTACGCCAAGCATCAAAGGCATTTCTTGTCATGCGCGAGCGACTTCAACGACAAATTGACCAAAGAACAACTATGCTTGCGGGGATTTCGCATGATTTGCGTACACCACTTACAAGGTTAAAGCTTGGCCTTAGTATGATCGACAATCAAGACGACGCCAAAGACATGAAGCATGATATCGACGATATGGAGAGAATGATTAATGGCTATCTAGAGTTTGTCCGTGGAGAAGGGGATGAAGCCACAGAACAGGTGGATATAATCAACCTTGTCCAACATGTCATTGAAGATCATAAAACGGAAAAGCACCGGATTACATTTGATGGTGGAAAGGACCGCGGCGAATATCTTTTATCCGTAAGGCCAATGGCTCTTGAGCGCTGCATTGGCAATATCGTTAGAAACGCCATAAAATACGCGCCATGTGTATTTGTAAGTGTATCCAAAGACGAGGAATATATCACCATTACAATTGATGATAACGGAGACGGCATTCCAGAAAACCTATATGACGAGGTGTTTAAGCCGTTCTATCGCATGGACAAAGCGCGTAACTCCGAAACAGGTGGCGTTGGCTTAGGCATGAGCATAGCTAAAGACATCGCATTATCACATGGGGGGGATATAAGCCTATCCTTATCGTCTAAAGGGGGATTAAAGGTAAATATTATACTTCCTCTCTAGGGGGCGATGATTATGTATAATACATTAAAATAATTAACTTTTTTACGTTTCGTTAATATGATTAAGGCAATATAATCAAACGAAAGACAATCTCGTATTAAACAGGACGCAGAAATGCAGTTAAGTCGTAAAATTAGAAGCCTTGCAGCAAACGTAACGATTTTGCTTATAGGTGTATGCGCGTCTTTGGGCTTTTACTTTATTACTGACACTGTCATTGATGTTAAAATTCAAGAGCAACAAAAAGAGCGAGAGATTACGGCGCTTACGCTTGTGCAAGATGAGATGCGAGCTTTTGAAGAAGAGCTTGGAGAGCTTGTAAGCGTTTTACAGTTTTTTACGCTTAAAGAATTAAGCCAAAAAGACAAAAAAGTCCTCAAATCAGACAAGCTATCGTCTTTATTTTGGATTGAAAGCAATGGTCTTGAAAACGGTGGTATGGCCCGTATTCGACCGATTTTAAATCGTTTTGAAACTAGCGATTTTAAAACGCACATACACAAAGACAATATCAATATATTCAAAAGTTTTTATAAGAACGCCAGAAACCAAAATGCCTTCCACTATGTCAATATACCAAGAGTCTATACGACATACGATGAGAAAAATTGGCTATATAATGACAGCTCTATAGTGCTTGCAGCACCTCTGACTTTAGATGGTGGCAGCAAAGGTCTTGTTGTAGCCGTCTCTTCAATGAAGAAAATTTTTAAAAATGTGGCAATGCTGGATGCGTTAGATATTCAAAAAATATCTGTATCTGAAGGCGCGGCTCAAAAAGAGTTGTTTGAAGCAGAGCGTATAGTTGCAGGAGACAGGTATGATTTATTACAGAAGCTATCTGGTTTAGAAAATAAAAAATCCTATGCCACATATGCGAATTTTTCGAATGTCTTTAAAATTAGTCTAGAGCAAGAGCCTCTTTATACGATGATATTGTTAGATATTATTCCCGAGATAACGCTCATTTTCAGTTTTCTGCTAACGATTATTTACACGATTATGAGGCAGATCAATATCAATCGCGCATACGAAATGAAAAAATTGAACGTAGGGCTTGCGGAAAAAAACGTGGCATTGCGACACGAGATAAAAAAACGAGAAAAAATGAACCTCGTTATTCGACAGTCTGAACAAGAAAACAAAGCGATTATCAACGGTATTAACGAGATCATTGTCGAGCTAGATGAGGCGTGCAATATTTGTTTCGTCAACGACGCATGGCGGCGTGTCTCTGGGCATGAGCTAGCGGATACAGTCGGAAACGACTTATTCTCGTATTTTTCAGGCAACGATATAGACCGCAAAACTGACAAAATAAAGGCTATGCTTGAAGGGCATGGCAAGGCATTTAGCGCAAAATACAGGCTTAAAACCAAAGAAGGTTTTGACAAGCCTGTTGAGCTGTCAATTTCAATGGTTCGTCAGGACAAAAACCTCAATACTCGTATTGTGGGAACTATTACTGATTTGGATGAAAAAGAAAAAGCGGCCCTTGCGATTGAAAAAGCAGAAGAAGATTACAAGCGTATCTGGAAAAATGCCGCGAACGGAATTTATGAACTATCTTTAGAGGGGTATTTGTTATCCGCCAATCCTGCGATGGCCAAAATTTTGGGGTATGAAACAACTCAATCACTTATTGGGCAAGTCGGCATTATGACGCAAAGTGTCTATGTGACCCCACAGGAAAAGGATGAAAAAATTAAAGCAGTATTGCAAGGGGAGCCTCAGAAATTTGAGATTGAGGCGCGCCGTAAAGACGGTCAAAAAATTTGGCTCTCTGAATCTATTCAGCCGGTTATGAACGATACGGGTAAAATTGTTCAAATAGAGGGAAGTATTGACGACATCACAGAGCGTAAGCAGGCCAACATTGACCTAATGAAAGCCAAGGCTGAGTCAGATATGGCAAACCGTGCCAAGTCTGACTTTTTAGCAAATATGAGCCATGAGCTTCGCACCCCATTAAACAGCATCATGGGCTTTGCTGAAGTCATCAGAGACCAAGTGATGGGTGAGATTAAAGAACCCGTATACATTGAATATGCGGATGAAATTCATAAAAGTGGAAAGGGGCTACTATCCATCATCACTCAGATTTTGGATGTTTCAAAAATTGAATCAGGCGATCGAGAGCTTAACGAAAGCCTTGTTAAATTCGAAAAGGTTTCGAGTGAGACAATACAAATGTTTTCTGAAAAAATAAGAGGGAAACAAATTCAAGTCACGAATAACATAGCCCCCAATGCTTGTGACCTTATTGCAGAAGAGCGTTCAGTGCGCCAAATGCTATATAATCTCCTGTCCAATGCGGTGAAATTCACACCAATCAAAGGTAAGATCGCGCTCGATCTAGAAATTGATAGCCAAAATGTAGCTGTGAAAGTTTCAGACAACGGACAAGGGTTAACGCAAAAAGAAGTTGAGCGCGCCTTAAAACCATTCGACTTACTGGATGGCGAACATTCACGGGAAAAATATGGGGCAGGTTTGGGGTTGACGCTTGTAAAGTTATTGATGGACATGCATGGCGGACGCATAGATATTCAGTCCGAAAAAAATGTAGGGACAACGGTAAGTTTGGTTTTCCCAATTGAGCGTTTAAGGAAGTCTAAAAAGAAAACGGCCGACCAAAGCTCTGATGATAAAAAATCACAAAACGACATGCCTAATATTGAAGGGGCCGATGTGTTCGATACATCAAGCAGCAAGAGCATTCATTAGGCTTTAAAGCGTATCTAATAAATCAAGCGCCTCATCCATATCAATAGCCATCACTCGTGATGCCGTTTGATAGGAAAAGCCTGATCGCGCAAGTAACCCTAAAATCTTTTGCTCTTCTTTTTTGTCTGGATGTGTCGCAAATATACCGTACCGCCGCCTCTTTAGCAGCTGAAGGGCTGCAAGCATATTGGCGTTGTCAGGGAGTATTTCTCCTAATGCCTCATCTATGATGTCTTGTTCTAGCCCTTTTTGTTTCAACCGATGCTCTATCATCTTAGGGGAAATGCCTTTACGAAACAAAGAGCGTGACAATCCAATGGCATATTGTTGATCGTTTAAATAGCCAAGCTCAGTAAAGGTATCTGTTACCTTATCAAGCATCGCCTGTGCGTCTTCAACCGATGGATCTCCATGGTGTTTGATGGAGCGGTTAATTTTACGCATCATAATAAACTGAAAATGAGCACGGCTGGCCGGGAAACGCTGTAAATAATAAAGCCCTGAATTTTGTAAATAAGAGGCCGTTATTTTTTTAGGCGGTTTTGGCTCGCTACGCTTTTGAGGCGACGATGAAAATTTCTGATTGTCTTTCTTTTTTGCCATGCGGCCTCTTCGCTCTAAAATTAAGCTGGAATAAACACAAAAAACCTTTAAAAACTATAATCAAAATAACCGCCAGAAAGAAGGCAATAATGAATTCGCCAACAAATGAAAAAGCATACACGATCAATGTAAGGAAATTCCCACGATGGAATAGAGTTGGGCTTTATAAAATGATTGAAAAAGAGGTGAAACGGTTCGCCTCTGTTTATATGCAAACAGTAATAGCACCCGTTGTTACAACGTGTCTGTTTTACGTTGTTTTTGCTTTGGCACTTGGCGGTGATGAGCGAACAATGAACGGCATGCCGTTTATGGTTTTTGTTGTTCCCGGACTCATTATGATGAACATGGCGCAAAATGCCTTTGCAAACGCCTCTTCTTCACTAATGATTTCAAAAATGCAAGGGAGTATCGTTGATGTTCTCATGGCGCCCTTATCATATGT
Organism: Micavibrio sp. UBA1850; assembly: GCA_002338525.1. Classification (GTDB taxonomy): domain Bacteria; phylum Pseudomonadota; class Alphaproteobacteria; order Micavibrionales; family Micavibrionaceae; genus UBA1850. The sequence continues at coordinate 73,092 of DDIM01000016.1, forward strand.
TGAGGTTTTCTTGGGCTATGTAATAGGGGCAGTATTAAGGGCGCTCATTATTGCGTGTGCATGCATAGTGGTTTTTGCTTTGTTGCTTGGGATTGTACCTCAAGACCCATTAAAACTCGTTGCTTTTGGCCTTTTAGGCGCAACGATGCTTGCTGTCATGGGCGTGCTTGGCGGGATTTGGGCAGACCGTTTTGATAATATTGCAGTTGTAACAAATTTTGTGATTACGCCACTTACTTTTTTGTCTGGCACATTTTATAGCATAGAACAGTTACCTGAAGCGTGGCACGCCGTGGCAGTTTTCAACCCGTTCTTTCACATGATTGATGGATTCAGATCAGGTATGACAGGCGTGGGAGAAGTTAGCACAGGCTTGAGTTTAACTGTGTTGCTCGTGACAAACTTTATCTTGATCGCCACAACATTGCGTGTTTTAAAGACAGGCTATAAATTAAAGTCATAACAAAAAACCAACACATATATTGTAAGAGTATTTATGTCAGAAAATAAAGATACAGACACAGTCATTAGCTTTCCAATGCCGGAAAAGGATGTTATTCAAAATTTTATCCTGCAAGAATCGGCAATACGTGGCCGCGTTGTAAAGCTTACAGACTTGCTTAATGACATCATTACACCGCATGATTTGCCGACACCAATCGAACACCTCATGGCACAAACCATTACGATGACAGCACTTCTGTCATCAATGTTGAAATATGAAGGTGTTTTCATTTTGCAAATACAAGGCGATGGCCCCATAAGCATGCTCGTATGTGATGTCAATTCTGAAGGCCATGCGCGTGCGTGTGCCACTTATAATAAAGACAAATATGACGAGCTTTTAAAAAATACGCCCGAGCCAACGTTAAAAGATTATTGGGGTAAAGGGTATCTTGCCTTTACGGTTGACCAAGGAGCGCACACCGATCGTTATCAGGGGATTGTGGCACTCGAAGGTGATAGTTTGGAAGATAGCGTACAGCATTATTTTGAACAATCAGAACAAGTTGAAACAGTGATCCGTCTTGGCGTTGATAAGATTGATGGCGCATGGAAAGCGGGCGCCGTCATGATACAGCGCATGCCATTAGACGAAAAAAATGTCCAAAACGAAATTAAAGAAAAAGATGACGAAGATTGGGTTCGTTCTTCTGTGCTGTTGAAAACGTGCAGTAAGGAAGAGCTTTTGGACGAGCGCTTAGACGGTGATACTCTGCTTCTTCGACTATTCCATGAAGAAGGTGTCGAAATTTTAGACACTAAGGCATTCGTGGCGCAATGCAAATGTTCTGAAGAGCGCCTAATCGGGGCGTTAGCAACAATGCCAAAAGAAGACATAGAACATATTATAAAAGATGGTACAATATCAACAACATGTGAGTTTTGTAAAACAACATACGATATTACGCCACCCGATGAGTTATTACGCTAAAATACATGCCTTTATCATATCTGCCGCTCTGTTATTTTGTGCGGGGTGCGGTACCACAGAAACAATTGTACCAAGCCTGACATTTTATCAATATTCCTCTGCGCCAAAACTGTTCCGAACGGTTTCAATTGAAAAATTTGATTTTGGACCCGCTAAAAATAACAGGGAGGCACGCCTACGGAATAATGTAAACGCCTACCTAATCTCGCGTTTTCAACCAAACACACAAAGCAGTCACGCCCTTACCATTACGCCAACCCATTTAGATGTCGAAAAGAAGTATCTTCAAATCGGGGGTAAAAATGATATTTTTTCTACATGGAAATCATTTGATCAATTTGCATTCATCAGCGAAGTACAAATTAAAATGACCTGCGACATAACAGGGAAAAAGGTTGGTGATACTGTCCGTGTAACAAAATCAACAAAAGTACCAAGTCACTATAGCCCCTACAAACGTGATATATATATGATGAAGTTTATGGAAGGCTATGTTGCCGATATTGATGAGGCGCTTAACAAAAACATCTCATCAATGTGTTAAGCCTCAGCTTGGTACATAAATACGTGGGCGCTACTTAACTTAATTATCAATGATATCATCATTGCGAGCCTTGGCTGCGCGCTCAATAGCTTTGACCTCACGTTCGGTATAGCGGCGGCCAACCAGATAGCCTGCTGCAAATCCTAATATTGTGAGTACGGCGATAAATGGAAACATGGTTTAAGCCCTCCAAAAGCGTGGTAAAAATAAGATATATAATGTGTAAAGTTCTAAGCGACCGAGTAGCATGCCCGCTGACAAAACCCATTTAGCAGGATCACTGAGGGGCTCAAAATTGCCGATAGGCCCAATAATGTCACCAAGCCCTGGCCCAACATTAGAAATAGAGGTTGCCGCACCTGACAAGGCCGTAATGATGTCAGTGCCCGTCAACAAAAGTAAAAAAGCAATAGCTGCAAAAGACATAAAGAACAGACAAACAAAGCCAATGACCGATATAGGAACATCATCTGACACAACACTGTTGTTATAGCGCTTGATATATACAGCGTTAGGATGTGTAAGTTTTTGAATTTGATGACGTAACGTCATAAATAAGATCTGAAATCGGAATATTTTTATACCGCAAGACGTTGAGCCCGCGCAGCCACCAATAAACATGATAGTGAAAAATATAACGACCAGAATTGAAGACCACTCACCATAGTTTGTATTGGTATAGCCCGTACCACTAATGATGCTTGTGATGTTAAACACGGCAAGACGCGCGGCCTCCGCAACGGGAATGTCTAAGAATGCCGCAAGGTTAAAACTTGCAAAAAGACTTATAAAAAAGACAAATCCTAAAAATGCACGCACTTGCGTATCTCTAAATAATGCTTTGCGATCGCCTTTCAGAAATTTGAGGTATAGCACAAAGGGAAGGGCGCTAAGCAGTATAAAGAACGTCGCAACCATATCGGCATATGTTCCTTCATACGCCCCAAATGAGGCATCTCGCGTCGAAAAACCACCTGTTGCAACAGTGGTCATTGAATGAGCAAAAGATTCAAACAGCGCCATACCTGTTGCATAATAGGCAAGCAGGCACACAATCGTTAGTCCTATATATATAATACAAATCATCATTGCGAATTCTTTGGCACGCGGAAGAACCTTTTCATTTTCGGATGACTCTGTTCTAAATAACTGCATTCCCCCAACTTTAAGTAAAGGCAAAACGGATATCGCCATTACGATAATTCCAATACCTCCAAGCCACTGTAATAACGCGCGCCAAATAAGTAGTCCTGGCGGTGAATCATCGAGACCAACTATAATGGTAGAGCCTGTGGTCGTAATACCTGATACCGATTCAAACAAGGCATCGGTAAAGCTAAGCCCTAACTCTGAAAACCATAATGGAATAGATCCGAAAATGCAGATCATTAACCATGATGTGGCCGTCATTAAGAAGGCCTGTCTTACGCTCATATGTGAGGGATGTGTTGTGTGATTGCTTATGCTAAGCATGCCGCCAAAAAAAAACGTAAACAGTGAACAAAGGGCAAAGACCTTCCAGTCAGGACTTCCGTAATATAGGTCTACGAAAACGGGAATAATCATGCACAGTCCCAATACGCTAATCAGGATACCGTTGATAAATAGGATGGGTCTTAAATTCATGGTTCATATACTAGCCCTGATCTGCACACAGACCAAGATATAAAGTTGAAACATAAAAAAAGGCCAGAGTATAACTTCTGACCTTTTTCAAAAACTAATTTATATTACGATCTTATTCGAAAGATAGCTCAACACGACGGTTTGCAGGCTCTCTAACACCATCTGGTGTATCAACAAGAAGAACGCTTTCACCGCTGCTTGTAATGTTAAGCATGTCCATTGAAATGCCACGCTCGCCTAGTGCGTTTGCAACCGCGTTCGCACGTTTTTTCGCAAGCTTTTGGTTGTAAGCAACAGAACCAGATGTGTCTGTGTGTCCGCTGATTGTAACAGATGTAATTTCGCGTTTACCAGCTTCTGCCGCAACAGCGTCAAGAACGCTTGCGCCACTTTCTTCGATTGAAGAAGAATCAAAGTCAAAGAAAACGATGTATTTTGCATCTTCAACAGCCATTGGCTCAGGCTCATCCATTGAAAGGTCTGTTACTGGCGCCATAACTTCTTCTACAGGAACAGGTACTGCACCAAGTTTTGATTCCAATAGGTCCATAGCTGACATGAATTCATTCTTACATGTAACATTTTCAGGCGCATCCCAGTTTTCTTCTGCTTGCTCGATCCAGCAATCAAAACGCGCTTGTGCAACGGCTGATTCTTGAGGAGTAAGTTCACGAGCACTACGTTGGTACGCACTAATCAAACGAGCACGACCCTGGCGAAGCTCATCAATTTGTTCTGGCTTTAAGTTCCAGTCACTGATTGGCTCAGGCATAACAGCGTCACCTTCGGCAGCGGCGATACCTTTACGTGCAAAGTGAAGAGCATCTGCAAAATCAAACTGTGAATCCTGTTCGATGTTTGCGTAGTCTCTGTATTCGCTTGTTAAGTATTGTGTGAAAGGGCTTCCAACAGCTTGCGTTTCGTTTAATGCGTCAATTTCAGTGTGGCTACTGAATTGATTGGCTGTAAGGTCAAGGCCGTTTGATACATCACATGCACCAAGCGTTAAAAGTGTACCTGCTAACGCAACTGTAATTACTGAACGTCTCATCGTTTCTAGAGCTCCTTAAGTTTGTAAAAATACAAATCTATCAAATTAAATTAAATTAAAACCACACAACTCTTATCACGGCAGTTGCAAAATGGAAATAAAAACTTGTTATTTATTACTCTTATCTACAGTTGAAGTCAAAGCGATATTGCTGTTTTTCCTCATTAAAATCAAATCTGTAATTGTAAGAGTTGACAAACAGGGCCGGAATTTGCTTTATACAGGCAACTTATCGAGAATAAGACATGAACACGATTCATGTAATAAAAATAATAAATCATATAAAACTAAAAGAGGTCGTAATAACATGAGTGATACCCACAACATCGCAATTTTAATCGCTAACGGATTCAATGAAAAAGAATTGGTCGAAATTCAGAAATCTTTAAGAGCGCAGGACATGGTACCAAAAATGGTTAGTTCTGAAAACGGCGTTGTAAACGGGTGGGCTGATAACACTTGGGGATGTTTCTTTCCTGTTGATGTGTCAATTAACCAAGCGCTAGCGTCTGACTTCGACGGTCTTATTATTATGGGTGGTGACAAATCTATACAGCGTCTGGCTAAGACAGCACATACAAATCGTTTTGTAAGCAGTTTTCAACGCGTTGAAAAACCTGTTCTTGCATTAGATGAAGCATCGCAAATCATTGACACTGAGACGGGTTCGGTAACGCACCTTGATGTGTCAGAACAAGATTTGACAGAAACACTTACAACATTCATAAATGATGTGCAGGTCTCCGAGCCTGAAATGGAATTAAGCATCGCGGCTTAATTTTTAACATTTAGTATTAAAGGCTTTACCGGCTATGAATGCGGACATCGCAAAATTTGCAAATGATATCAAGGAGAACATGGATCTCCTAAGGAGGCATCTTTGACTGGGATGTCGCCGTACTCCGCCTAGAAGAGCTAAAGTCTTTATCTGAATCTCCCGATCTATGGAATGACGCCGAAAAGGCGCAAGGCTTGATGAAAGAGCTCAACACGCTTGAAGCCAAAATCAAGATGGTCAGAGAATTCGAGCAAGGCCTTGCCGATAATCTAGAAATGCTTGAGCTTGCAAATGAAGAAGATGATTCTGATCTTGTGCAAGAAACCATAAGCAACATCGAAAAACTTTACAAAGAGTCTCAAAAAATTCAAATCCTCAGCCTCCTATCAGGTAAGGCTGATGGTAATGACGCTTATATCGAAGTGAACTCTGGAGCAGGGGGAACAGAGGCTTGCGACTGGGCGGGAATGCTTTTACGCATGTACACGCGTTGGGCGGAAAGCCGTGGATTCAAAGTGTCTGTCATTGATCGCCACGATGGTGACGAGGCGGGGGTGAAATCCGCAACAATATTGGTGGAGGGCGATATGGCCTATGGATGGGCCAAAACAGAATCGGGTGTCCATCGCCTTGTTCGTGTTTCTCCCTTTGATTCAAATGCACGACGTCACACAAGCTTTGCCTCGGTGGCTGTCACACCTGCTATTGATGATTCTATTGAAATTGATATTGAAGACAAAGATCTAAAAGTTGATACCTATCGCGCTAGTGGCGCAGGGGGGCAGCACGTAAACACGACCGATAGTGCTGTTCGTATTACCCACATTCCAACAGGCGTAGTTGTCGCGTGTCAGGCAGAACGTTCGCAACATAAAAACCGTGCAACAGCGATGAATATGTTGAAGGCGCGATTATATGAGGAAGAATTGCGCAAGCAAGAGGCCGAAAACAGCGAAGCCTATGAGGAAAAAACTGATATCGGATGGGGACATCAAATTCGTTCCTATGTTCTGCACCCCTATCAAATGGTTAAAGACTTGCGTACAGGTGTTGAAAACACACAGTCGCAAGCTGTGCTTGATGGTAAAATAGACGAATTCTTAGAAGCCGCATTGGCTGCAAAATTAGAAAAGCCTGAGAGCTAACCTAACGATTTTATTCGAATAAATTTTTTTGTTGCTAAGTTGTGACTTAGAAAGTACGTGATGTTGTGATCTTTGAGGTTCTGGTGTAGTTATGGACACTGACTTTAGTCTATTATAACGAATCAGGTTCTATTATATGAATTTTTCAAAACACCTTTATTGGGTTCTTCCATTATCAATGGTAATTGCGACAACGGGAAGCATCAACGCGTCTTATGCTGGCTTTGATTTTAAAAACAAAACGAAGCAAACGATCGCCGTTCCTGATCTTGAGCCAACACGAATTATTATCGATACGCCGGCGCGCAGAGCGCCTGTAAGATCGCCGTCTCAGCAAGAAATCAATCGTAAAGCGCCCAATCCCAAAGCCGAGCTTAAGACATATAAGAATGGTGAACGTGTAGATGCGTTTAAGGTTTTACCTGTTATTGAGCCTGCCGCTGAAAAAATGCATCAGCCTTCGGCTAACGCGCCACTGCTTCCACTATCTGCGGTTACACAAAAAATTGTGATGAACGAAAACGTAGACACATGGAAGGCCGATGCCGGCGAGCCGCTACGCGACGTCATTAGCCGTTGGAGCGAACGTGCAAATGTTGATCTTGTTTGGGCATTAGAAGACGAGCGCGTGATCGTTGAATCAGTTTCACATTTTGGTAAATTTGAAGGTGCCCTTGTTCATTTATTTGACGTGGGTATGGCAGGCACTGTTGAAGGGGAGCTGTCTTACGCTGAAGAAGGGGCCATGTTTGATGAAGGCTATGCGCCTGCTGCAAGCGTACCAGTGGCCAAGCCAATGCCGATCGTAGAGACACAAACACTTGCGGCTTCAACTAAAACCCAAACATCACCTGTATGTCCTTGTCCTACAAAAGATAACGCAAAACTAGAGGGGCAAAAATGGAAGGCTCAAAAGGGGCAAAGCTTAGGCGATATTCTCCTTGAATGGGAAAAAGCCGGGGATTATCAGCTTATATGGGACTATCCTATGGATGTTGCATTAAAACATGACTTCTTTGCCTATGGACGCGTAGAAGAGGCAATTTCTATGCTACTAGAGCAATTCTATAACAAAAACAACAATATGCGCCCAGTTGGGGATATTTACCAAGATCCTCAATCAGGTTTAAAATATCTTCATATCAAAGGTAGTATTTAGTTAAGTTTATATAAAAAAAGGGCTCGTAACGGACGCGAGATAGATCAATGAAAAATAAGACACACGCATTTTTAACACTTCCTCTTCTTGTTTCTGCCGTATCGCTAGGCGCCATGACAAGTGCATCGGCTTCTATGTATGAGGCAAAAACAAAATGGAGCATACAAAGCGAGCAGGATGCTGGGTATTGTTCAGCCTCACAAGGGTTTAATGACAAAGTCTATTTAACATTTGCCAAAAGAATTGATGGTGCGCTGTCTCTTGCGGTTGATTTTCAATCAAATAAGTTTGCCGTGGGGACTAAATACGCATTCAAACTTCGATCAGGTAGTGTTTCGAGATCGTTCAAACTGTCTCCCTCCTCAAACAATGCAATGGTGTTTCCATTGGGAGACGACGAGCCGTTGGTAAACGCCCTTGTCGAAACCTCTGTCATCACATTAGAAGTGGATGGTAAGCCATATAACTTTACCTTGAGAAATCCAGCTGATTTAAAGCAAGATTTGTATAAATGTATTGCGGAAATGTCACCTGCCACGGGAACGCCTTCAAATCTTGTTGCCAAAAAAGGGCCAAGCGACCTTGATAAGCTTAAGGCTGAAAATCAACGCTTGAACGCGCTCCTGAAAGAACAGCGCCGCAAAGCAGACGCAAAGATGGCGTCTGTAACAGGTAATGCAAAAGCAGAAGAGACGCGCGAACAATTATTTGTTTTGGAAAAAGAAAACGAAAGATTGTCAAAAGAGCTTGAGAGCCTGTCAGCACTAAAAGGCAATATGTCATTGATCAGCAACCTTCAAGCAGATTTAAAAGCCTCAAAAGCGGCGCAAGAGGCCGTACAAGCCCAGCTTGCACAGGCAAACTCTCAAATCTTGAAACTTGAAAGTGCACAAACAACAGCGCAACCAGAAGCAGCAGTCGATGTTCAAGCTTTAGAAATTGAACTTCAAGAAAAGCGTGATCAGGTTGCCGACCTTACGGCTCAACTCACTAAAGCCGAGCAGTCTCTTGCAAATGCCCAAAAGACAGCGGATGCACAAATGTCAGACTCTGAAAATAGCGATGCAAAAATGCAAGAGCTTATGGAAAAAATGCAAACTCAGGACGCCGCGCTACAAAGCTCTACTGCGCGTGTGCAGGCCTTGTCACAAGAAGTGGCTACGTTGAAAGCAGCATTGGCAGAGGCACAAAACCAGCCTGTCCCAGTTGATGCGCAACCAGAAGTTGATACAAGCAAAATCGACGAATTACAGGCGATGCTTGCAGATCAGGAAGCAGAAAAGGCAAGTCTAGAACAAACTGTTCTTGAGCTTAAAGGTCAGCTGTCTGAAAAAACTGATGATACACAAATGTTAGCGGCACAATCACAAGAATATGACGCGTTAGAGCGTCGCTACAAATCAGCGCTTGTCGATTTAGAGGCGATAAAATCACAAAATATCGCCCTTAGTGATCAAGTGTCAATTTTGGAAAACAACGTTGTTGAGTTGAAAACAACAAATAAGAATATGGAGCTTTCTCCTGACGCGAGTTGGGGTTTAGAAAAAGCCACACGCCGCTATCAAGAAGCACAACGTGAAATAGTAAGTCTTGGGCGGATAATCGAACAAAAAGATCAGCAATGCGATATGCAGAAAAAAGAGATCGAAACATTATTGTTTGATCCTGAAATCGCAAACTCCGAACAACGTGCCGAGTTGGCACGCTTAGAAGCAGAGCTTTACGAAAAAGATCAGCTGATTGCAAATCTTGAAAATCAAATCAGCCAGCAAAATGTGTCAACGTCACCTCGCGTGGATGCAAAACCAGAAAATGAGCCACAAGGCAACTTTGTGCCAATAAAAAAACAAGCACAAAATGATGCACAAACAAGTGTTCAAGCCCCACAACCGACTGAGTTCGAAGTCATTGAAGCCCCTGAAGTTGTGAAACAGGATGCTCCGCAAAGTGTGACGGCACAGGCCACGGCACCGCGCCAAGACATTATTGAAGCGGTTCCTCTTTCTGAACCGGCACAAATGGAGGCTGCGAAAACACAAGCCCCTAAGGCGAGTTTACTAAGCGTTGTAATGAAGGCCGTCAAACCATCAGGTGATGTTAGCGAACAAGAAAAAGCCGGCATGAAGATTTTACGTTGGAAACGCGGAGAGCTTCACGGAACGGCAATAGAAAAACCTTTGGCTGGACAAGTGCTAGGGCAGGCAGTGAATGATTATATCGATCGTGCACAATCTAAATGTACGGGAGATTTTGCTGCAATCCCATCTTTGCAAGGAGATGAAAAACAAACATACGAAATTGCATGTGTTAAACCGAACGGCAAAGGATCATCTGCATCACTTCTTTTCTTAAAAGATATGGGTAACATGATTACAATTGCTCACGAAGGCCGAACAGAACTTATGGAGCAAGCCATCATTGCGCGTGATGAAATTAGTAAAACTGTAAACAACTAGATCGTTTTTTCAAAACGACTTTGATTGTTGCTATAACCGCACTATAAATATCTCCATAGTCAATTTGATCTGTGGAGATTTTTTTATGAAGAGCAAGCTGCTTTCTATTGTATTTTTTATCATTGTTTTAATTGGGGTCGGTGCGCTTATTGTTCCAAGCTTCTTAGATTTGAACAAATACAAAGGAAAAGTGGTAACTGCCGTAAAAGACAAGACGGGCTATGACATTACATTAGACGGGGACATCAGCGCCGGACTACTGCCTCTTCCTCATGTAAGCCTTGAAAAAGTAAGTGTCACCAACCGAGGAAGCTCTCTTGCAACGCTTGAATCATTGAGTGTTTCAGTAGAGCTATTGCCTCTATTTTCCAAAAATATCAAAATCGATGATGTGACACTGGTTGAGCCTGTGATTAATGCAGCCATTGATAGCAACGGTAAAGGCAATTGGGAAAATGATATATTGATGGCCGAAGAGGATGTCGCGCCAGACGAAACCATGACGACTGAGAGTAGCACTTCTTTTGAAATCAAAGACTTTTCGATAGATGATTTAATCATTGAGAACGGAAAAATCACATATAGTGATGAACAAACAAATGCCAAGCACGTTGTTACAGATTTAAATGTTAAAGCAGAAATTGAGGGCGCAAAAGGGCCTTACCAAGGCGCATTTACATTTAAATACAATGACAAAGACTACGACATTGAAGGTGTGGTTGAGACAATTGCTGACATGAAGCAAATTCCCGTTAAGTTAGAAGCGGCATTAGATGGTGATGAGTTAACGGCTGAATTTCGAGGTATTATCAATGTCGATGAGAAAAGCGTGTCTGGGCGCTTTGATGTTGAAGGCGAAGATATCTCAGAATATGCTGGCGATCATGCCTCTGGTGAGTTTAACGCATCCGGAAATATCGCGTACGCACAAAATATAATCAAGCTGGACGAATTTAAGGCGCAGCTTGCAGGTCTAGAGTTTGAAGGCGATATACAAGCGCAAGATACGCAGAAATTCGTATTGGATATTCGTGAAACAACAAAAAGTAAAGGTGAGGGGCTTATCGGTGCTGTTCTTTCTGGGGCGAGCATAAAATCTGACATCACAATGTTGGAAAAGGCCGTAAAGTTCTCTTCATTTGATATGAACCTGAAAGACACAACTCTTAAGGGAAGCGGGACATATAATTTCGATACTGGCCTTACATTATCTTTAAATGCAGGTACGATTAATGCTGACGAATGGATGAAATTGGCAGGCATAGACACTGATATAGATGTCGGCGAAGATGATGGCCTTTTAGGCGGTGAATTGTCTGAAGATGAGGTCGAGGGTGTCGCAATTCCAATGAATATGGACCTTGATTTAAACATCGGAAAGTTTGTCTATGATGGTAAAACCTACCAAAATATCAAGGCAGATATGAAGGCCACTGCTGGAAACAGCCTGACTATCACCAACTTGTCTTTAAAAGCCCCTCATAACACAGACGTCGCCGTTAAGGGAAGTGTAGATGATACGAAAAATATAAGGGGCATTGATCTCAAAACCTCTTTGAAAACTGATGATATGGACGCGCTTTTGAAGTCATACGGTGTATCGAAGGCAGGTTATAATAATAAAATTGGGGGTCTTGAACTGGATGCTGCGGCCACAGGGAATTTAAATTCACTAGGTTTTTCAGCTAAAGGGAAAAACAAAGGGCTAACACTAACAGTGTCAGGTCAGGCGCAAGACCCACTAGAACAGTTAAAACTTAAGGGCTTAAATATTCGTGTTCAACACGCCAATATGGTTAACGCAATACAAATTGTGCAACCAGATTTTTCGATGAATCGCGCATGGCAAAAGCCTTTGGATTTAACGATCGGGCTTGATATGTCAGGCGACGTTTTGACAATCAAATCTTTGAAAGGTAAGGCGGGGCCTGTGCCTATTGAGAGCGCGCAAATGAGCATTGATACAAGTGGTGATATTCCTGCACTAATGGGTAAACTGGCATTGGGTGCTCTTGTTTTACCTGAAGCGAGTACAAACGCCTCAGGCGCATCTGCCAATGCAGGTCGCAATAGCGCTAACAATGGTTCAAAATGGTCAACCGCGCCAATTGAATCCTCTTGGATGAACAGTGCGAATGTAGATTTGGATATTTCAGCAAAACGCATCGAACAAAATAAGTGGGTACTGATTAGTCCATCACTTGCGTTTGATATGAAAAACGGAGCGCTAAATATCTCCAACCTAAGCGCATCGATGTTTAACGGTTCTATAAAAATGCAGGGGAAGATTGTGGCCGCCAATGGTGGAAAAGGTTTCTCAAGTATGAGCATGTCAGCAAATGCACAGACCCTAAGTGCACAATCGTTATATAGTGCCATCAAAGGCTCTAATTCGAACATGATCACAGGGTCAATCAAACGCGCTGATCAAACGCTTTCTACAAGTGGAGCGTCTATGGCTGACCTTGTTAAAAACCTAAACGGGAATATGAATATTGATGGCGAGCGGATTGTTATTAATGGCGTTGATATTTCAAACTTCGCACGTGCTGCCAATGGTGATTTCAGAGGGCTTAACAGCCTGAATGACATCGTAAACAACGTCCTTTATTCTGGAAAAACTGAGTTTACAACGCTTGATGCAAGTTTTGATATCAAAAATGGTATTGTGAACATGAACCCCGTTGTACTCGATGGACCACAGGCTAAGTTCGATGTAACAGGTAACGTGAATTTGCCATTATGGACAATCGATATCAAAAACATGGCAACCGTTAAGGGGCAGGGCGACGATGTGCCACCATTCGAAATGACATTTAGAGGATCCTTAGATAATCCTGTTAAGTCTGCGGGAGGTGACGCGCTCAGAAACCTAGTGAATCGTAAACTGAAAGACCTCATTAAGGATAGTGGTGTTGCAGATAAGCTTAACGAGAAGATTGGTATTGATATTTTCGGAGGCAATAAAGCTACAAATGATAATGAAGAAGGTCAAAATAAGCAGCCGACAGCCGAAGACGCGATCAGAGGGGCTATCGGTGGGTTGCTAAACGGCCTTTAAAACAAAGTCCAAATCTTTAACTTATGTCTTTAATGTTTGACTTTAAAATATTCTAAGGCAAAGACACGCAAGGCGCTCGAAAGATTGCCTTCGCGTGTTTCGTCTATTTGTGCGATTAACGCATTTAAAGATTGTCCTCGTGCTTTTGCAATGTCTCTGAGAGCAATCCAAAAAGGTTCTTCCATGGTCACGCTTGTAGCGTGACCGTTCAAATTAACAGACCGTTTTTTGAGCTGTGTCATTAATCTCTAGGCTTAACCATTTCCGCAGGTTTTATCCAATCTTTGAATTGCTCCTCGGTCAATAGCCCAAGCTCTACGCCAGCCTGTTTCAATGTCGTGCCATCTGCATGTGCTTTTTTGGCAATCTTAGCCGCATTATCATACCCAATATGTGGATTTAACGCAGTGACAAGCATCAAGCTTTCGTTCAACAACTGGTCAATGCGATCACGATTGGCTTCAATGCCCGACACGCAATTATCAGTGAAGCTAATGCTTGCGTCTGCAATTAAGCGAATAGATTGCAAAACATTATAAATCATTACAGGCTTGAACACATTTAATTCAAAATGTCCGTTACTGCCTGCAACGCTGACAGTCGTGTGGTTGCCCATCACTTGCGCACAAACCATAGTGAGTGCCTCACATTGTGTAGGGTTTACTTTGCCTGGCATAATTGATGATCCTGGCTCATTTGCAGGGAGCTGGATCTCACCAACACCACAGCGCGGGCCAGAGCCTAGCAGGCGGATGTCATTGGCTATTTTCATCAAAGATACGGCAATGACATTCAATGCGCCAGACAGCTCAACCATAGCATCGTGCGCGGCAAGCGCTTCGAACTTATTGTCGGCTGTGACAAATTCTAACCCTGTAATCTCGGCCATTTGTTCAGCAAAGGCTTCCGCAAATCCCTTTTTCGAGTTGATGCCTGTTCCAACAGCAGTCCCGCCTTGTGCCAGCTCCATCACGCGAGGAAGTGTCGCATATATACGGGCAATGCCATATTCAATTTGCTTAGCATAGCCTGAAAATTCTTGACCTAATGTCAATGGCGTTGCGTCTTGCAAATGCGTACGACCGATCTTTACGATGTCTGCATACTCTTGCGCTTTTTTATCCAAGGCCTCATGTAGATGAGAAAGGGCAGGGATCAACGCGTGGTGAATTTGCTCACCAGCAGCAACGCTCATGGCTGTTGGGAATGTATCATTTGATGACTGCCCCATATTAACATGATCGTTAGGGTGAACGGGTGTTTTTCCACCACGCGTACCAGACAGGCGCTCGTTGGCTATGCCTGCAATAACCTCGTTTGTATTCATGTTCGACTGCGTACCAGACCCTGTTTGCCAAACAACGAGGGGGAATTCGTCATTATGTTTTTCATCAATGATTTCATCCGCAGCCGATACAATCGCATCACCAATATTATTGTCCATCACACCCAATTTCATATTGGTTAATGCTGCCGATTTTTTGACCAAAGCAAGCGCGCGGATTAACGGTTTTGGCATTGTCTCAACACCAATTTTAAAATTTTCGCGAGAGCGTTGTGTTTGCGCGCCCCAATAGTGATCGGCAGGAACTTCAATCTCTCCAATTGAATCGCTTTCTATTCTTGTGCTCATAATTTATCTCCTATTATATTGACGTGGCCCATCTTACGGCCTGGCTTTGCAACATCTTTACCGTATAGATGGATTGTTGCGTTCTCCATATCTTTAAATCTGTCTAAATGTTCAATGTCATCACCAATCAAATTTATCATCTGTGCGTTTGAATGTTGCGCGGGCGGTAAAACATCCATACCGCACACACAGCGAACATGATTTTCAAATTGAGAGACATTGCAGGCATCCATAGAATAGTGTCCTGAATTATGTGTTCTGGGCGCAATCTCATTTGCCAGTAATACGCCGTCTTTTGTTACAAACAGCTCTAACGTTAAGATCCCAATGACATCAAGGGCCTCGGCTATCTTTTGCACCATAGCTCTGGCATTGCGAGAAAGCGGTTTATCAATATCGGGCGCAGGAGCCGTTGTGACATCTAAAATGTGATTTTTATGTGTGTTTCGTACAGGACCGTAAAACTCACACCCCCCCTTTGCATCGCGTGCAACGATGATCGAGACTTCATAATCAAAATTAATAATCTCTTCGGCGATTAAATCAGGTGTTCCAAATTCAGGCAGAGTATCGCTTTTAGATACGCGTGCTTGGCCTTTTCCATCATATCCAAATTGGCATGTCTTCACGATACATGAAGACGTACCCCACATATCTAGGGTCTCATTTATGTCTTCCATATTTGACACAGCACGCCACTGAGCCGTTTTAATACCTAAATCGTTTAAAAATGTTTTTTCTTTTAGGCGATGTTGTGAAACGCCCAGTAATTGTGCGTTCGGATGCACTGGTTTATGAGTTTGTAGAAAATCTATGGTTGTAAGGGGGATGTTTTCAAACTCGTAGGAGATAACATCAACCTCTTGTGCAAACTGCGCAAGTAAATCGTTATCATCGTAGCCCCCAACATATGCCTTAGTGGCCACCTGTGATGCAGGGCCATCGGCTACATCTGTATAGATGATAGTTTCAATACCCAGCACGCTTGCGGCTTGTGCGCTCATCCGACCGAGCTGACCGCCCCCTAAAATACCCAATCTTTTGACTTTATCTTTCATAGCATTGCTTTATAGATCATAAACGGAAAAATTCACAGTGCAGATATGCTGATTTGCACGTTAAAATCACAGATACATAACCAGTATAATCAATCAGGCACATGCACACTAATTCGACTTTAAAAAATATTCTTGGCTCTTTTTTCAACGCTGCAAACTTCAATGGTCTTGGAGCGACAATATTTTCAATTGGCATGGGGAGCCTCATTGGAGCAAGCATATTTATGTCTGCGATAATATTGGGGTCGATCAACAAGTTTATATCTCTTCAATCCATGGGCGATACGAAGGCATCGCAAAGCAATAATGCGAAATCGCCGCATATTTTGAAAAGAGCCATCATGGATCCCACACTGACAGCAAAGGTGTTCATGCTTGCTACCGCATATAATTGTGCTGATGCATTATATGATGCATATCTAAGCCAAGACGTAGAGAGAACACAAAGTCTTTTAATGGCGTTAGGGTGGTGGCTCGGTTGTGTGGGTGATAACGCGCTAAGGCGTTTGGATAGCGTTAATTTTTCGGCGCGCACATCAAGTATAAAAACATCGATTGATTTTTGGGGCATTATAACGGCCATTATAAGTAATCCGGTGATCTTTTATAATTCTACTGTGATGTGTTTTGCCGGCTCTATGCTTCTTGCGCCGAATATTTCATCACTAGAATTCATTACAGGCATCATTACAATTTCGATTGTTACGGCTTCGTTAGTTTACGCGGGTTATCGAGGTGTTATGGTTGCAAAGCAAGGGCATGATATTGATAGCATCAATGATGGCGTGACAAATTTAATTGGTGCACTTGTAACTGTTGGGTTTGGCGCATTAGGGGCAGCCTCAGGCAACTACTGGGTGATGGTATCTCAATTCATGTTTGGAAGTTCATGCATCAAGGCGCTTTTTGAAACCAGAAGCGCGCTCAAAAAATAGCATTTTTATTATTGACATATATTACGAGTGAGGCTACCCAGTATGTAAAATAAAACATAATATAAGGGTGTTCTCAAATGCGTGATATTAAAACTGCAGACTTGCAGCATATTGAAGGGGCTATGTTCGATTTTGACGGCGTGTTCTGGCCCGCTGGTTTTGCTCCAAAAGACGTAAGATATAAAATTTTCTCAGACGCATGTGGCTGGGCGATTAAAGATTTAAGCGGAACATCAGAAGCTTTAGAGGTTATTGAAGAAGAAAATATTAGCCTGTATTTGCTTCACTGGGAAAAAAGCCAGGATATGCTGTGTGAAAAATACGGTGTCGATCGCATTGCGTTTCAAAGGCTTTATAACAAACTGGCAAGAGAGAACTTTTCTGCACAAGAAAAAGTGTACGGCATGCCATGTCTAAGAGATGAATTTTCGCAGCTTGCCCAATCAACGATGCGCTATGGCATTTTATCTCATGCTCATAGGGATGAGTATATTGTACCATTTCTAGACGATAATGGTTTGTCTGAACATATAAACAAATGGAACATCATCGGTACAAGAGAGCTCCACGGGAAAAGTAAAGCGGATGGGCCAGAGCCTTATATTATGATGCAATCTGTTCTCGGCACAGCGTTTCAAAAAACAGTGATGGTTGAAGATTCCCCCCACAATCTGATTTGGGCCAAACGTATGGGCATGACAACAATCTGGCTACATGATGGCGAGCCATCTACGTTGAGAGAGGGATGTGAGCCTTATATCGACTTCCATACAGACAAGTTTGAAAATGTTTTGCGTCAAATTAATGAATGTAATAAACCGCAAGAATTTAAAACAGATATCGTAGTACCGCTAGCTAATAAACTTTAGTTAGCGTGGCTCATCAGCCACAGCACGCGTTTGATCTGAGCGGTATAGCTCAAGAGCTTCTTTGATAGAGTCGCACTTAAGGCTAAGGATGGAGGCGGCAAGAAGGGCTGCATTTTTAGCGCCTGCCTCCCCAATAGCAAGTGTTCCAACAGGAACGCCACCTGGCATTTGCGCAATAGATAGAAGGCTGTCCATACCTTTTAATGCTTTGCTTTCAACAGGAACGCCTAAAACGGGTAGGCTCGTCATGCTGGCGATCATGCCGGGAAGGTGCGCTGCGCCCCCAGCACCGGCAATAATAACGTTTATACCTCTTTTACGGGCTGTCTTGGCATAATCAAACATGCGCTCGGGTGTGCGATGCGCAGAAACAATCTTTGATTCGAAGGGAACGTTCAGCTGTTCAAGAATTTTTGTGGCGTTAGACATGGTGTCCCAATCTGATTGAGACCCCATTACAACACCGACGACAGGTGTTTTGTCTTTATCGTTCGACATGATGTATCCTCAACTACTATGCAATGATATCGGGAATAAGTTGATTTTCAATTTTTTCAATCATATCTTTAAGTTGAAGCTTGCGTTTTTTCAAGCGTTGCAACTGGAGAGCATCAACTACGGGCATTTCACTCAAACGACTGATCGTTTCATCAAGATCAGAGTGTTCGTGCGATAATTCCGCAAGTTTTTCTCGGAGGGCGTCTTCGTCTTCCATTAATTGTCTATAATTCTTTAAATTTAAGTTTTTATCTTTTCGTTTTGAAGTAAATAGTTTACCAAATTTATAAAGGTTTTTTAAGAGGTTTTATTAATATGAGCAAAAAAATAGGAATTTTAACGAGTGGCGGTGATTGTGCAGGGCTTAATGCAGTGATTAGAGCCGCTGTTCACCGTTCAGATTTGCTTGGTTGGGAAATTTACGGGATTGAAGATGGCACATACGGGCTGTTGCAAGACCCTCCGCGTTACAAAAAACTCGAAGTTTCTGATTTTGATGGGTACGTACTCCGCCGTGGGGGTACAATATTGGGGACAACCAATAAAGGAAATCCGTTTGCTTACCCCATGCCTGACGGAAGTGAAAAAGACCGCTCGGGTGAGATTATCGAAAATTTCAAAAAAATTGGTCTTGATGCTGTGATTTGCATTGGTGGAGACGGAAGTTTTGCAATTCTGCGCGAGCTTGCACAGCGCGGCGGAATAAATATGGTGGGTGTTCCTAAAACAATTGATAACGACATTGGGTGTACAGAAACCTCAGTCGGATTTGACACAGCAGTGTCTGTTGCAACAGAGGCGCTTGATCGCCTTCAACCTACTGCGGCCAGTCACGACCGTGTCATGGTGCTTGAGGTGATGGGGCGTGATGCAGGGCACATTGCCTTAACGGCAGGAATTGCTGGCGGTGCTGATGTGATTTTGATCCCTGAAGTTGCCTATTCAATGGAAAAGATCAATAAAAAGATAAAAGATGTCATGGTCGGCGGTCGTAACTTTGCGCTTGTTGTGGTTTCTGAAGCGGTGAAAACTGAATCAGGGGACAAGTACATGGTTGAATACACTGACGGCCAAAAGCGTTATGGCGGTATCGGAAATTATATCGGTGCAAAAATTTCGGAAGGCACAGGTGCCGAAACACGTGTTACAAATCTTGGACACGTTCAGCGCGGAAGCCAGCCAACTTACAATGACCGCTTAATCGCGTCAGCCTTTGGTGTGAAAGCCGTAGATTTAATAAAAGAGGGCAAGTTTGACCGTATGGTTGCGTGGAAAAATCGCGCAGTTGTTGATGTTCCTATCAAGGATGCTATTGCGGCCTACCAAGAGGTAAGCATGGAAGACAGCCTTGTTCACACGGCGCGCGCGCTAGGTATTTGCCTCGGTGACAACTAAGGGCTGTAATTGAAGAAGATAAATATATAATAGCCAATAATTAAGAAAGGTGCGATTATAATTAAAGCGCACTTAAACCAGACAAGGATACAGCTATGCTCTATGTACAACAATCATTAGCCCCGGATGAAGAGCTTATTCACATGGGGGAATTTCACTGGTGGTATAATGTTCAAGCCGCAATGGGCATCGTGTGGGGCGTATTTATATGCGGGCTTATTTTGGGTATGGCTGTTTATATTCAAAAGAATCTAGGCATAAGCCTTAGTTCTTACAGAATATCTCCTGATGCCAGTACACTAGATTATATTCGTGCGCTTCATCCTGGTATTAAGCTAATCGCCTTTCTTATGTTCCTTATGGGGCTTTTACGTTTTGCGCAGATGATGGTGGCAAAGGCCACTACAGAAATTGCAATTACTACCTCTCGTTTGATTTATAAAAGAGGATTGGTTGCACGTGCTGTAGGCGAAATAAGTATCGATCGTATAGAAGGTGTTAACGTTGTTCAGGGTATAATAGGGAGAATATTTGATTTTGGACGAATCGTTATCCGCGGAATGGGTGTTGGTGAGATGGTCCTTCCACCTATTGAACGTCCTGTCGTCTTTAGAAAAGCTATTGAGAAAGCGAGAACATCATGACCGATTCACCTGCTGTCGAACGCCAACGCAAGGACGCCAAAAGCGTAAAGGGTATTACGTTACGTGATGGAGAAGAGATCCTTATAGAAGCGGTTATATCTAATGCAATTTTTTGGAAATCACTGGCCGTTGTTGTGCTTGCTGTTCTCATTGGTATTTTGGCGTGGCAACTAGGTGTGTTCTTGTTAATTGTTGCGGCCATTACAGCTATGATTGCGGCAACAATAAAAAAGTTCTTGTTCCTTGCGCTTACAGATCAGCGCGTATTTGTCCGTACAGGGGTTATTAAAATCGATACTGTGCAGCTTCGCTTTGAAACAATCGAAAGTGTTGAGGTGCAGCGCACAATTGTCGGTCAGGTTTTAGGCTACGCAAACGTAGTTATTACTGGAATGGGGAACCGATTTACGATTGTTCCGTTTGTAGAAAACGCGGACGCATTTCGTGATCGGCTAGACGAGGTCCTCTTTGAAAAAAACAAAGCCAGCGCCTCTGCAAATCCTAAAAAGCAAACCCCCGCTGACGAAGCAAAGAAGACATTATAAACTACAAAAAATGAAACATAACGTAATGATGACACAGATAGAGACAGTAAATTTAAAAGATCTATCAAGCATCAGGACTGTATCTAAGGTTGTTGCGTTTCTTTTTACATTGTTTGCGTTTCTTATTCCCTTAAATGCGAATGCTGAAGCGCTAGTATCTCTGCAAAGCTATCTATCCAAAGACACAATTTCCAACGTGAAAATTCACGATAGTGATCTCATCCATGAGTTCTACACAGCGCGTGCCGACAAACCGTTATGGTTATCTGGAAACCGCATGTCTAAGGATGTACAGCCTATATTACAGCTTTTTGCAAATTCTTGGGAGCATGGTCTTAACCCTAATAATTATGCGATTGGTGTGTTGGGCGAGGCTTTAAAGGCGCGCAGGTTGGATGATCCTTTTTACTATGAGGTTTTAATGAGCGCTGCCGTAGTAGACTATGCTCGTGATCTGAGCGCGATGCGCGTTCCGCCCCGTGAAATTAATCAGCTGTCAAAATTCTGGCAACCCGCACCAGATGCACGTGCTGTACTTGAATTTGTATCTAAGGCCAAAAACCCCGCACCAGCACTCGAGTCTTATGCCCCGCAAAGTAAAATTTACAAACGTTTCCAACAAGAGCTCAAAATGTTGATTGAGCAAATCGAAAAAGGGGACCCGAGGGAGTCTGTTCTCCCAATTTCAGTACCTCATACGTTGCATGTGGGTGATCGTTCAGCCGTCGTTCAAGATATTCGTTATCGCCTAGGGGCTGAATTAAAAGATAATGGCGCTGATCCTGCTGTATATGATGATGAGCTTGCGAGAGCAGTTATGGCATATCAGGCGCGTAACGGCCTTAAACAAGACGGTGTTATTGGCCCGCGCACAGTTGATGTGTTGAATATTTCATTAAAAGACAAGCTTAAAAAAGTATTGGTAAATATGGAGCGCGCGCGTTGGGTACAGCGTGATATGCCTGCAAAATACGTAGTGGTTAATATACCTGCACAAACGGTTTGGGCGATAGATGATGGTAAAATAGCCATTGAAATGCCTGTTATCATAGGGAGTAAAAAGCGGGAGACGAACAGCTTTGTCACAAAAGTCACGGGTGTGCGCTTTAACCCGACATGGACGGTGCCCGAAACAATCAAGTTTCAAGATTATCTACCAATGTTAATGAAGGATCCTAATGCATTAAACAATAAGGGGATCGAGTTTTATTGGGGGCATGGGAAAGATTCACTGAGCTTGCCACCCTCATCAATACAGTGGGAATTTCTATCAAAAGACGACATTAAAGCCATCAGAATGGTGCAGGGGCCAGGGGCAACAAACCCTTTAGGGCGTATTCGCCTGCATATGCCAAACCAGTATAATATATATCTTCATGATACGAGCACGCATGGACGCTTCCAAAATGGCGATAGAGCGTTAAGCTCTGGTTGTGTTCGTATGGAGCGCCCAGAAGAAATGGCGATGTTTATACTAAATCCTAACAAAAACTGGTCAGCCGATCGCATGAAGTCAATTCTAGATGCTGGCAAAATGGTTGATGTCTGGGCGCATGAAACAACACCTATATTTTTGCTGTATCAGACAATTTGGCTCGATGATCAGGAAAATCTAATATACGGGTATGATGTATATAGTAAAGACCGTGAACTTTATAACGTCATGAGGAAATACGACATGCTTCCTTTTGGTAAAATATAAGTGACTGTTGTAAATGGATAAATAAGCGCATAATAGAAAAAGCTTGAAAGACGTTCTGTCATTTTGTAGGCTTACTACATAAGCAATCGCTTATTTTTTAGGTCACACTTTAAATATAATTTCCGATCTGTTAAGAGTTTCACTGGTAAACTTGGTAATGGAAATAAATTTAGTATAGGTTTTATACATGTCATTTGACTCAGATTTAGCTCTCGAGAAAATTTTAAAAGAAGAAAACGTGGATCGTCGCTTATTTTTAAAAGGCGGCCTGTCATTATCAGCGACTGCGCTGATATCGACGATCGGTGTGAAGCCTGCTTTTGCAGCGCCAAGCAACGGTCGCTATGATTTGTCTGTTCATAATATGCACACAGGTGAATCATATAAAGGCGTCTACCGCGTAGGGAACGAATATTTGCCAGAAGCATTTGAATATATTAATCATGCGCTTCGCGATCACCGTACGGGAGAGGTTTTCCCAATTGATCCGCGTGTCATTGATATTGCTGCGGCTATTCATAGAATGTCAGGATCTAAAAAAGAATTTCAGGTTCTTTCTGGCTACCGTTCACCGAAGACAAATAACTCATTGAGAAAAAAGAGCAGTGGCGTTGCAAAGCAGTCTCTCCATATGTCAGGTCAGGCTATGGATTTAAAATTGCCAGACGTTTCAAACTCTCGCTTGAGAGAAATAGCCATAAAACTCAAGGCTGGTGGTGTTGGCTATTATCCACGAAGTGGCTTTGTCCATGTTGATTCGGGCCGTTTTAGAACATGGTAAAATAACGGCGTTTATTCACGCATACCGACAATAGAAGGGCACCAATCGGCAGCCCTTTTTTTTATTTCTCCATCATTGTCTATATCAAATACATAAACCTTCCATGGTGCATGCTCGTTTTCTTCCCATGGCTCAAAATAATGGAGATGGCAATTATCAATCATAAAATGCCCGTCTTGTCCAAATAGACGTTGGATTTGGTGGGCAAATCCTCCGTGAGCCGTAATTAAAATGGGCGACTCTTGCTCGACAATAATTTCGTTAAAAACCTTTATGAGGCGCTGTTTAAAGTCATTGCGTGACTCGCCACCTTCAGGGCGTTCATCACGTCTGAGAATTTGAAAAACGTCGTCCCACACATCGTGCCCCTCAAAAATGCCAAAATGATGCTCGCGAAGTCCTTCATGCTCAAAGATATCGACGCTTAAAATCTCATTGATAGCATACGCAGTGTCTCTTGCGCGTGATAGGTCACTATGAAATATTTTGCGAGGTTTATTGTCTAAAGCCTCAACGACCTTGGCAACCTGTTTTGCCTGTTGCTGACCACGTTTGGTTAGCGGGCTGTCAAGATGTCCTGCGACTTGAAATGCAACATTGGCCTCGGTTTCACCGTGGCGAACAAAATAAAAAGGTATAAGAGGAAGACTCATATGATTTCCGTTGCGTGTCTGAAGGTTTGTTGTACATACTATAGAGATGGAATCATGGACAGATCAAGGGCTTATTATTGCACAGCGCGCACATGGCGAGGGCGGGGCTGTTGTGACTATATTAACTGAAAACCATGGCCGCCATGCCGGCTTTGTCCATGGGGCACAATCATCTAAAAAACGCGCGCTGCTCGAGCTTGGTAACGAGGTCTCTATTGATTGGCAAGCCAAATCAGAGGGGCAGCTTGGAACATTTAAGCTTGAGCCTATAAAGCATTGGGCAGGGTATGTCATGGATGAGAGTGACCGTTTGTTGGCTCTATTATCGGCATGTCAGCTTTGTGATCAGGCGCTGCCAGAGCGTGAAACGCATAATGAATTGTTTCATGGAACCAAGTCTTTGTTTTCAATGCTTAGTGAGGATATCTGGGGCGAGGCATATGTGATGTGGGAGATTGCACTCTTGCGCGAGCTAGGCTTTGCAATTGATTTGTCTCAGTGTGCCGCAGGCGGCGACCATGAAGACCTCGTGTATATCAGCCCTAAAAGTGGCCGTGCCGTTAGCCGAGACGCAGGCGAGCCATATAAAGATAAATTGTTGGAGCTTCCCCATTTTTTGAGAAAAAATAAAACAGGCAGCAACGTTCTTGGAACCCCAATGGATGTTTTAACGGGGCTAAGTATGACGGGATACTTCTTGGAACATTGGGTTTTTGCACAGCATTATAAAGGAATGCCCGAGGTTCGCTTGCGTTTTCAAGTGCAATTTGCCAAAAAGAATGAACAACAAAATCATGAAAAGTAGTGTGTAGTAAAGACCATGGCAAAAACTCCTGTACAAACTGAAGAAATAATTCTCGATGTGCCTCTAACAGAGGCATTGTCCGACAGGTATCTCTCTTATGCGCTTTCAACAATCATGAGCCGTTCATTGCCTGACGTTCGTGATGGGCTAAAGCCTGTGCACCGTCGTGTTTTATACGCAATGTATCAGTTGAAACTTAATCCCAACCAAAGCCCTAAAAAATGTGCGCGTGTGGTTGGTGATGTCATTGGTAAATTTCACCCTCACGGTGACCAATCCGTATATGATGCGCTTGTACGTTTGGCGCAGGACTTTTCTGTAAGATATCCGCTTGTCGACGGACAGGGGAACTTCGGAAACATCGACGGCGATAACGCGGCTGCGATGCGTTACACAGAATCGCGTATGACGGCCACAGCCATTCGTTTGCTGGATGGAATTGACCAAGATGCTGTTGATTTCCGCGAAACATACGATGGTGAAACGCTAGAGCCTACTGTGTTGCCTGCAAACTTCCCTAATTTGCTTGCCAATGGCGCAACAGGTATTGCCGTTGGGATGGCGACAAATATACCGCCTCACAACGTCGAAGAAATATGTGATGCAATGCTTATGGTGTTGGATCGCGACCCAAGCGTTAAAGATTTGATGACAGTCTTTAAAGGGCCTGACTTCCCAACGGGGGGAACGCTAGTAGAAGACAGTGATACAATCCTGAATGCGTATGAGACAGGTAAAGGATCTTTCCGTATTCGCGCAAAATGGGAAAAAGAGGATTTACCTCAAGGCCAGTATCAAATTGTAGTGACTGAAATCCCTTATCAGGTGCAAAAATCAAAGTTGATTGAGCGTATTGCTGAGCTGATCACATCTAAAAAGATCCCCATTCTTGATGATGTGATTGATGAAAGTACAGAAGACATTCGTGTTGTATTGGTACCCAAATCACGAAATGTCGAGCCTGAGATTTTAATGGAGGCGCTTTACCGTAACTGTGATCTTGAAAACAGATTCTCATTAAATATGAACGCACTTGATGGTGGCCTTGTCCCTAAGGTTATGAACCTAAAAGAAATTTTACAGGCGTTTTTGAAACATCGTCAGCAAGTCCTGATCCGTCAATCGCATCACCGCTTGGAAAAAGTGTTGCACCGTATTGATGTGTTGCAGGGGTACTTGATTGTTTATCTAAACATTGATGAAGTCATTCGCATCATTCGTGAAGAAGATGACGCAAAAGCCTCTCTTATGGAGGTTTTCAAGCTTAACGAAAATCAGGCAGAGGCCATCTTGAACATGCGTTTGCGTTCGTTGCGCAAGCTTGAAGAGATGGAAATTAGAACCGAGCATGACGCCCTTGTTAAAGAGCGAGATGATCTTCAGGCATTGATTAAATCTGAGACAAAACAATGGGCTGTGATTAAGAAGCAAGTCACACTCATGAAAAAAGAATACGGAAATGACACAGAACTTGGCGCCAGACGCACGAAAATCGCACAAGCGCCAGGACCTGTTGCTATCGACCTAGACCAAATCATGATCGAAAAAGAACCTATTAGTGTGGTGATATCGAAAAAGGGATGGATCAAGGCCATGAAAGGCCACGGCGTAAAAGCGGATGATATAAAATATAAAGACGGCGACAAGCAAGGTCATGTGATCGAATCGATGACCACTGATAAACTGCTGGTGCTTGCAACAAATGGCCGTTTTTACACGCTTGGTGGTGACAAGCTGCCATCAGGACGTGGTTTTGGAGAGCCAATCCGCCTTATGCTGGATTTACCAAACGAGGCGGACATTGTTGATGTCTTTGTATATCAACCAGATCAAAAATATATTGTCGCAAGCTCTGATGGGCGTGGCTTTATCGTAAAATCGGAAGACCTTCTTGCGCAAACAAAATCAGGTAAACAAGTCTTAAATGTTTCAGGTAAGGTTGAAGCGCACCTATGCAAGCATATAGAAGATGATGCTGATTATGTGGCAACAATAGGTGAGAATCGTAAGATACTGGCATTCCCCCTTGATGAAATTCCAGAAATGGGGCGCGGAAAAGGTGTTATTTTGCAAAAGTTCAAAGATGGCGGCTTAAGTGATCTTAAAACGTTTAATCTGGAACAAGGCCTAAGCTATAAATACGGAACAGGCGAAACAACCGTTGAAGATTTAATGCCATGGCTGGGCAAGCGTGCGCAAGCAGGTCGTATGCCACCTAATGGGTTCCCCAGAAACAATAAGTTCTAACAATAAGTTTTAATAATAAACTTTATTCGTAGCCCTTAATAAGCAAGTTACTTTGCATGCTAAGCAATGCGCGTGACTGGTAGAATTCATTGTCTTAGATGAAGGTCTCAATGGTAGGAGGGGTGTTATTCACGCATGTATTAAACCAGAGCGTATAGTCACACTAAAATATGAGCCTGCAAAAGTTATGGTATCAGAGAGGGTTAATTAAGGGTATTAAAATACCTTTGTGTTAACCTAGTTGTAATAATTGACTTTTTTGTGCTTTTTTATTCTACAAAAATATTGACATGTTGGTCGCAAATGGTTAAAACCCAGCTATCTTCGATTGTCGAGGCATTATTAAAGAGGTTCAAAACATGAAAACATATACAGCAAAACCAAGCGAGATTGAGAAAAAATGGTATCTCGTAGATGCAGAAGGTATTGCATTGGGTCGCTTGGCGAGCCAGCTAGCAATTCGTTTGCGCGGAAAACATAAACCAATGTTCACACCACACATGGATTGTGGCGATAACATTATCGTGATCAATGCCGATAAGGTTCGCCTTACAGGTAAAAAACGTGATCAAGATAACTTTTTCTGGCACACAGGCCACCCAGGTGGGATCAAAAGCAAAACTAAGGGCGAAATCCTTGATGGTCGTTTCCCTGAGCGCGTTGTTGAAAAAGCCGTTGAGCGTATGTTGCCAAAAGGTCCATTGGGCCGCGAAGTGTTGAAAAACATGAAGGCATATGCAGGAACAGAACACCCACATGAAGCACAAAAACCAGAAGTGCTTGATATCGCGGGTATGAACGAAAAGAATAAGAGAGGCTAATCATGGCAACAAGTAAAACTGAGACTGTTACAGATCTTAAAGATCTAGGAACTGCAACTGATGTTGCTGCGACAACAGACGCTACAAAAGCGACAACAACTGAAGCTGTTGCAACAGACACTGCAGAGCCGAAAGAGCCTGTTAAAGATAAGCTAGGTCGTTCATACGGTACTGGTCGTCGTAAAGAATCTGTTGCTCGTGTTTGGGTAAAACCAGGTACAGGTAAAGTGATTGTTAACGGTAAAGAGCAAGACAAATACTTTGGTCGTAAGACACACCTTCTTGTGATTAACCAGCCATTCATTATTACAGGTCGCGCAGGTCAATTCGACGTAATGTGTACTGTAAAAGGTGGAGGGCTTTCTGGTCAAGCTGGTGCTCTTCGTCACGGTATCTCACGTGCGCTTGAGAACTTCGAACCTACGCTACGTCCAGTATTGAAAAAAGCTGGTATGCTGACACGTGATGCACGTGCTGTTGAGCGTAAGAAGGTTGGTTTGCACAAAGCCCGTCGTATGAAACAGTGGGCGAAGCGTTAATTCTAAGCTTTTCATTTACAACAAGATATCAAAAACCCAGCCTTTTATTTGGTTGGGTTTTTTACGATTAGGATATGCTAATGGTACAAATTAAAAAGCAAACAATATCAAACACTTTTGGCAAACACTCAATGTCATATGATAGACATTCTGCGCTACAAAAGAAGGTTGCCGATCACCTTATCATGTCATGTCCAGACAGTGATGATGTCGCGCGCATTCTTGAAATTGGCTGTGGCACAGGGCATTTCACGCGTAATTTACAAAAAAAATATCCGCATGCTGAACTTGTCGTAACAGATATAAGCGCTGACATGCTTGCTGCGTGTAAGGCAAAATCAAAAAGAACCAACGCGATAGCGTATCATGTGATGGACGGTGAAAACATAAATGCCACTATGGGCCACTTTGATTTGATTGCATCAAGTATGACGGTTCAGTGGTTCCGAGACCCTAAAAATAGTATTGAGGCATGGGCGGATCGCTTGACAGCTGACGGTTATATTGCGCTTTCAACGCTAGGCGAAAACTATTTCCCGGAGTGGCGTTTTTCAACCCAAAAAGCGGGCGTGCGCTCACAGCTCATACCAGCACCGGCACTGCCTCAGCCAATGAATGTTCGCCAAACATCAATGAGTGAAAATTACGGCAACGCGAAAGGGTTTTTGGAGCATCTTATAAACACAGGCGCGTCAACATCTATACAAAATGGCAAGTCCATGAGTGTCGGGGATTTGAAATCAGTAATGCGTGCATACGATGAAAATTATCGGGGTGAAATAACTTGGAACCTTGCCATTGCAAAATGGCAGCCCTAAGTTAGCCCGTAATAAAGGAAAGTATAAATATGAAATATTCAAAATTAGGATCAAGCGGATTAGATGTCTCACGTGTATGTTTGGGTACAATGACATGGGGCGAGCAGAACACAGAAAAAGAGGGGCATGAACAAATTGAATATGCCTTGGATCAAGGTATTAACTTCATTGATACCGCAGAGCTTTACTCTGTCCCCCCAAGAGAAGAAACATACGGCGCCACAGAAACTATTATTGGGACATGGATTGAAAAAAACCAATCTCGCCGTGATAAATATATACTAGCCACAAAAATGGCTGGTGTTGGCCTACCGTGGATACGCAATGGCTCTGTTCAATCAGGGGCGGCTGTTCGCGAAGCCCTAGAAGGGTCATTGAAGCGTTTGAAAACAGACTATGTGGATTTGTACCAACTTCATTGGCCTAACCGTGCACATCCTCATTTCGGGAAACACTGGGCAGGTATGATTGACCCAACAAAAACCAATGCGGCAGAGCAAGAAGAAAATCTATTGGATATTCTCAAAGCATTGGGCGCGCTCGTCAAAGAAGGTAAAATAAGACATATTGGATTGTCTGACGACACGCCTTGGGGTATTTCAAAATATCTGGAACTTGCAAGCAAGCATGACCTTCCGCGCATGGTATCAATTCAAAATGAATACAGCTTTATACACCAAAAAGACGACCCGTTTTTAACTGAGACATGTGTCATGGAAGATGTCGCATATCTTCCGTGGTCACCGCTAGGGACGGGGGCTTTGACAGGTAAATATTTAGGGGGGGCACGCCCAGAGGGGGCTCGTTGGACAATACCACAACGGAATGGGCCGTTCCGTGATACGCAAGGCGTAGAAGACTGCGTAAGTGCGTTTGTTGCATTGGCTAAAAAACACGATCTTGACCCGGCGCAAATGGCGCTTGCTTGGTGTGATCAAAAGCCATTTGTGACATCAACCATTATTGGTGCAACATCTATGGAACAGCTAAAAACGAATATTGATGCATTTGATATTACATTATCTGCTGAAGTTTTAGATGAATTGGATAAAATTTACAGACAATATCCCATCCCATTTTAAGCCATGAGTGTAATTATTCCTTACAAGGGGGTGTCCCCTAAAATAGATGAGACGGCCTATATCGCAGAAACAGTGGCGATCACGGGTGATGTTGAAATTGGTAAAGAGAGTAATATCTGGTTTGGCGTCTCCATGCGTGGGGACGTGAGCGATATTCGTATTGGCGAGCGCACCAATATTCAAGACGGCTCTGTTATACATGTAACGCGGGGGATAAAAGGCACTCATATAGGCTCTGACGTGACAGTGGGGCATATGGCCTTACTTCATGCATGTCAAATTGGTGATCGCGCATTTATTGGCATGAAAGCCTGTGTTATGGACGGGGCTGTTGTTGAAGATGAGGCGATGGTTGCAGCCGGCGCGCTTGTTACCCCCAATAAACGCGTGCCAAAACATCAGCTATGGGCGGGAAGTCCTGCACGTTACATGCGAGACTTAACCCCACAAGAGATTGAGTTTTTACAAATATCGGCTGACAATTATGTGCGTCTAGGACGTGAATATAAACAACAACAAGGATAGCTTGCGTATGACGCTTGCATTCTTATGTGTTTTTAGACACGATATGTTTGAACAAATTTAAAAGGTTTTTTGGAAACAGTCATGACATATTATTCACGTGCTTTATTCTTAGGCTATACGGTTGCAACATCTTTATTTTTATCGGGCTGCGGGTACGAGCTTGTAAAAAAACAAAGCGCTGATTTCACGTCGGTGACGCCCCATGCTAAAGAGGTAACGCTTTCAGATGTGCGCACTGCATATGGTGAGTCGAGCGTTGAAGTCTACGACATCAATCGTTTTCCATCCGAGTACCCCACGACTAAGCCTATAATGCCCACAAATGTGCAATATAAACTGAACAAAAATATCCCAGTCAAAGACCGCAGTGTCGAAATTTATGATATTGGTTTGGCGCCTGTTGTGCCACAACGACGTGATGTGCCGGTCACACCATTGTCGCCCCCTAGTGGATTTAAATCAGACTATGATTCTCCATTTTATGTGATTGAAGAAGATGGTTTGTTGACGGATCCTGATGCGGGTATGCAACCATCTCGCACATCCGTTTTGGTGCCGTATCAAGAGACACCAGAAGATGAACAAAGTGAGTTCATGACGGTTTTTTAATAGGCGTTTACTTCCCATAAAACTGTGAACTGTTTGGCTGATATATATCTTATATCTGTTTCTCTGTGCGCGGATCATTTATGATGCGACCCATGTCATCAGAATCAAAAGACCCAAAACTTTCATCTAATTTTACAATGGACCGCAACCTTGCGCTTGAAGTTGTGCGCGTCACTGAAGCGGCTGCGCTTGCCGCGGCAAAAGAAATAGGGCGTGGCGACGAGAAAAAGGCTGATGCAGCAGCCGTCGATGCGATGCGCGCCGCCTTTAATAGTCTTTACATGCGCGGGCGCATTGTCATTGGTGAGGGCGAGCGTGACGAAGCCCCTATGCTCTACATTGGTGAAGAGGTGGGGCTTGGTAGAGGGCCAGAAATTGATATCGCGCTTGACCCATTAGAGGGCACGACCATTACAGCCAATGGCGGGCAAAATGCTTTGGCTGTTGTCGCAATGGCTGACAAAGGCGGCTTTCTCAACGCCCCTGACACCTATATGGATAAAATAGCTGTGGGCCCGGGGATTGATCCCGACATTTTAGATTTGGACGCACCCATTGAGCAAACATTGGCTAAACTTGCGCGTGAAAAAAATATGGATATACAGGATTTAATGGTCTGTATTCTTGATCGTCCGCGTCACGAGGCGTTAATTAATAATGTTCGCAAGGCTGGCGCGCGTATTACACTCATTCAAGACGGCGACGTTAGTGCGGTCATATCGCTCACGGATCCGGATAAAGGCATTGATATGTATGTAGGCTCAGGTGGCGCACCTGAGGGCGTTTTGGCAGCTGCCGCGCTAAAATGTACAGGCGGTGCCATGCTTGGTCGTTTAACCTTTAGAAACGACACAGAACGCGCCCGTGCTGAGCGGTGGGGCATTACAGATTTTGACAAAATATATGACCTCAACGGTCTTGCGCCTTCAGACAATGTTATGTTTGCAGCCACAGGCGTGACCGATGGAACGATGCTTCGCGGCGTTCGCCGATTTGCCAAAGGAGCAAAGACACATTCTATCGTTATGCGCTCAACATCAGGCACAATCCGTGAGATTGAGGCCACCCATAATTTCAAGCGTAAAACAGGCTTTTACGGTGGGGAGCATTAAATCATGAGTGCAAATGCAAAATTAAACGTACAAGAATCACTGATGAAAAACCGTTGGGTTTTTCCCTCCCTTGATGATGAAAAGGTTGAGCGTATCATGCAGGTTCATGGACTGCCTGAAATTGTAGCGCGTCTTTTGGTCACGCGTAACGTGGCCGTCGAAGACGTAGATGCATACTTATACCCCAAGCTGTCCAAACATTTCCCTGACCCTATGTCGATGAAGGACATGCCAGAATTTTCAGAATGGATTGTTACGCAAATTCAGGCCAATAAAAAGATCGGGTTATTCGGAGATTTTGACGTTGATGGTTCGACATCAACCGCAATCTTTATAAAATTCTTTCGTGCATTGGGGCTGGAGACACCTTTCCATATCCCCGATCGACTAACAGAAGGGTATGGCCCTAATATTGATGCTTTGGCAAAATTAAAATCCCAAGGATGCGATATTGTCTTTATCGCGGATTGCGGAACAACATCTTTTGATGTGGTAGAGCAGGGGCGTGCGCTTGGTCTTGATATCGTGATTTTTGATCACCACCAATCTGAAGACACACTGCCCGATGCAAACTTTATTATTAATCCAAAACGTCATGACGATGAGAGTGGCCTTGATATGTTATGTGCCGCGACTGTATGCTTTTTAGCCTGCGTTGCGATGAATACGCAATGTCGCAAGGTTGGCATGTTTAAAGGCAAGCAAGAGCCACCTTTAAAGGACTGGATGGATTTGGTTGCTATGGCGACTGTGTGTGACATGGTGCCGTTGACCGGCCCAAATCGTTTGTTCGTTCAATATGGCCTTCAAAAAATGGCATCAACAGAAAACATAGGCTTAAAAGCGCTGTGCGAAATATCTGGTGTGAAAGGCACGCCAACCACAATGAATATGGGCTTTGGTCTAGGGCCGCGTATTAACGCAGGCTCTCGCGTGCATAAGGCAGATTTGGGCGCCAAACTTCTCTCATCTCAAGATGGGGAGGAAGCCCTAAATATCGCTTGGATGCTTAATGATTGTAACGACAAGCGTAAAGAGATACAGGCGCAAATGATGCAAGAAGCATTGGGGCAGGTTGCGTCTAATAATTTAGACTCACAAGATTTTATATTTGTAAAAGACGAGGGTTGGCACGC
Source organism: Micavibrio sp. UBA1850 (assembly GCA_002338525.1). Lineage (GTDB taxonomy): Bacteria > Pseudomonadota > Alphaproteobacteria > Micavibrionales > Micavibrionaceae > UBA1850. The sequence continues at coordinate 106,754 of DDIM01000016.1, forward strand.
GGGACTAAGTGGTCTGGTCGCTGGCCAAATCAAAGAGCGTTTTGGAAAACCCACTGTTTGCGTAACATTTGCAAAAAATGAAAAGGGCGAGCTTGAAGGGCGGGGATCAGGGCGCTCTGTTGTGGGTGTCAATATGGCCGCAGCCTTTATCGATGCGCGTAACGAAGGATTGGTGTTAAAAGGGGGCGGTCATGCGATGGCGGGCGGCTTTACGGTTACACCCGACAAGATTCCCGAATTGCAGGTGTTTTTAAACGATCATGTGCGCAAGCAACTTGATGGAGAGGTTATTTTACCTGAACATCAAATTGACGCACTTGTGAGCGTAGGCGGCGCACATATTGATTTTGTGAAGCTAATAGAGGCACAAGGCGGCCCCTATGGCCAAGGAAACACAGAACCTATGTTTGCCATCCCCAATGCGCGTGTTCAACGTGTCGACATTGTAGGAAAGAATCATGTTCGCTGTTACATCAGTGATATTGAAGGCGGACGCTCAATTAAGGCCATGGCATTTGGTGCAGCAGGCACACCTTTAGGGCAAGCTCTGCTTGAGCAATCAAATTCACAAAATTTTCATTTGCTTGGTCAATTTAAAGTTAACGAGTGGCAGGGGCGCGAAAGTGTTGATTTCTTTATAAAAGATGCCTCTTTTGCGATTGCAACGCATCAGGTAAAAGACGCAGAACGGGTCGCATAACAACTTTTTTCAAAAAAATGTCTTTTAGGACTTGATTTATATCCCCTAAACAGATTATAAGATGTCTCGTTCTGACGAACATAATGCAAAATATTTCAAGCGTGTCCCGTTCGTCTAGTGGTTTAGGACGCCGCCCTTTCACGGCGGTAACACGGGTTCAAATCCCGTACGGGATACCATTTTTTCTTCATACATATCAACACGTATAAATTCTACATAACAATGTGGAAAGTTTTTTTGTGTCTACATTAATAGTATTGACATAATTGTTTACTTTTCATAATGTATTTGCTAATGTTTTACCGTTGAGGTAATTGGACATGGCAAAAAACTACGATAAAATAGAAATAACAGAATACGCTTATAAAAAATTAGGCGTATCTGATCCCCAGAAATTGCAGGCAATAAGCAGTTTATATCAAGATTGGTATGACAATACACAACATTGCTCTGTACATATAAATGAAAACGCCGGCCCTGAAGAGGCCGATATATATTTTACAATTGCTATGGGCGGCACAAAATCAGGCGCTGAAAATGTTTATGCAATATTGAATAAAGATAATGGAGTTTTCACACTTAGGTTACAAAAGATTCATAACGAATATCTACAGTCTCTTTCATCTTATGATCTTGCTACGCTAATTCAAAGTGAAGGTTTTGGTATGTCTGAAAACGGTTATAATCATGGCGCATACATTACGAGTAATTCAAACAGTATATATAAAGACTCTGCATTTATTCATTTAAGGGATTATATGTATCGTGCTGAATTGAATACAAAAAAATTCTTAGTGCATGAAATTGCTAAAATTGCAGGGCATTATAGTGAAGATAATTCGGGCTTGAAAAGCTATAGCATGTATGATGATTTGTACGGATACATGTGTACCCACATAAAGGCTGTAAAAAGACATAAAATACGAAATGGTTTTAAAGAGTTCATATCTCACTTCGATGCAAATGCGCTAGAAATACTCGCAAAGGCGAAGCTGCCAAATGCATTTTATTATTCATGGCTAATAGGTAGGGGGGACTGCGCATCTTTCGAAAAACAGCCCTTGGCAAGTAAAGAGTCAATAAAATGTAGGCAAGATGCCGCAAGGGCGTTTCCTGTTTTGTTACCTCAAATGGTTCATGACCATAATTTCACAGAATTAATTGATAGTGGAAAGCCTATGACAGAGGCGATCCATAGCTTTTTGTCGAAAAAAGCGACCCGTGATAAGGAAGAGCCGTTCATAATCAAAAAAGAGTTTATAAAGTGGCTTGCGAAACAAACACCATATCTAGTAGATGGGGTTTCATGTGAATCTAATCCCTCCATTTATAATGTAGCAACAGATATGAGATGGTTGGCATCAATACCAAGAGAATGGCGTCCAAGAAATTTTAATGAATATCGACATTATGACCGCTTGTTTTCATGTATGAGGGATTATGAGACGTTAACAGGTAAAACTGATGTAAAGCTTTTCCAAGAGCTCTTAACGTCTTTAAATAATCCAAGAAGTCTACCGGGTTACCACGAAAAAGACGTGGGAGGTGAAAATGGCTCTTCTGTGGCGCTTAGCACCTTGTTCAAAGTCGCACAGCCATTACAGACAATGGTAATTGCGAATCAAGATAAGTATGAAAGTGATTTCAAGCTTGATGGTAATTGTATACATTTTATAAAAAGGCTCGGGGATCAGATAATTTTGCCAGAGCTATATGCGAAACTAGTAGAGTCTGGTATCTCGATCGAACATGTGAACCAAGCAGAAAATGAATGGCACGCATGTAATCCACTTGATTGTAGGTCAAAAATAGGACAGTTAGTAAAGCCAATATTTGAAAATATGACAGTCGTGAAAATAATGTCGTCAAGTCATAGGTGGCACAGGCATTCATCCCGCTTAGAATACAGAACTGGATATTTATCGGGAGATGTAAAATGGCACCCAATCGTTAGCCCGATTGTAACGCCTAATAATGTTGAGATATCCGCTTTATCGTCTACATCAGAGCTTCGTGATATGGCAACAAAAATGGATAATTGTGTCGGTGGTTATTCTCATCAATGTGCTTTAAATAGGTCTCACGTTTTAAGTCTTAGCGATGCTGAGGGCGCGTGGACGACTAATCTAGAGCTAGTTGAAACAGGTGACGGTAAAGGCGTAGTAAAGATTGCGCAACATGAACTGCCATCTAATAAAAGTTGCGTTCCTGATGATGCTGTTACTGCCGCTAACTGGCTTGTTGATGCAATTAACAATAAAGAGATAGATGTCAATTGGGACGCAATCCGTAATAGCAGGCAAAAGCATCGTAAAAATCAAATTTTAGTAAAGGTCGGTTTTGATCCCCTGTCCTTTGACGGTCGGGAGAAAGCTTACGAGGCATGGTCTAAAACAATGCCCAACTTGTTTACATGTGACAATCGTTTAGATTTCTTATCTTCGACGGGCATTTTAAAAGGCATAAGTGAGATAGTAAATAAATATTATGAGGAATTTGGAGCGATGAATACGCATCAATTACCTCAGCGCACTATGCTTTAAAACAATAAAAAGCGCCTGTGAGGCGCTTTTTTTAATTGTCTGATTAAAACTCGTAGCCGAGCTTGAGAGAGTATTTTGTATCTCCCTCTTCAACGCCAGGGGCGGGATCGTTATCCCAGTCAAAGTCAACTTGCGCTGAGCCAACAAGGACTTTTGCAATAGGAAATCTTACGCCAGTCTCCGCGTCAAACAAAAAGCCTTCAGTGTCATCAAATGGTGTAGAGAGTTCGTGCTTGTAAAAAAGTTGTAACGTTTCATCAATGATCTTTTGATCGTAATTAACCCCCCATGAAAAAGCCGTTTCATCTTCGCTATCGCCATTTGCGTATTCTTCAGTGATATATTCAAGACCTATACGAGACGACAAATTCAGCGTCTTTTTTTCATAAAATTGGTACCCTACAAACGGCCCCACGCTAAGGCGATAGTCCAGCTCGTCGATGTCATCACTTTCATATTCTGTACGAACACCAGTAAAAAGCTGTTTGGTTAAAAAGCGATCATACTGCGCATAGATTTCGTATTCGTCTTCTGTTGTCTCGCCGTTATCTTCGGCAAAACGGAATTCTCCGCCAAATGTGTATCGGTTATCTTTTTGACGTGCTTCGGTGCGACCATCGACGACGAGGGCTTTTTTATTCGTATTTCCATCTGTCACAAAACCACCCAAGTTAACGCGCCCTGACCATTCTGTGCCTTTTTTAGGGGTGACAACATCTTGCGCAAGCGCGAAAGACCCCGTTGTTAATAATATGAGTGATGACGTAACGAGCGTCTTTGAAAGAGCCTTCATCTTAATGTCTCCTGTAGCTTCTTGATGTTTTTTATAGATGAAAAGAATAGGGGGATCGTAGTATTGTTACAATAAGGGCCGGTAATCTATCCAAAGAAAGAATAGCCTTGACCAAATTCAATAAGAATGGCTTATATAATAGTTCAATAGCATATTTCATCAGGAGCGTGGCCATGAAACATTTTTTTCTTCTATTCAGTCTTATGATTTTTGGAACAGGTGTGGCCTCAACAAGCCTTTATGCGCAAAGCGAGAAAACAAAAGGTAAGAGCAAGCCTCCATCACAAGAGCAACTTGATGAAAAAGAGTTAGAGGCTAAATACGGCACTAAAGTTGATCGAGACACGCTTGATCGCGGTGCATTTTCAACTGAAACACGCGATCGTGTTGGTGAAGGGCGCGTAACATTGTATCAAGAAAATACACAAAGTTACCGTAACCTAGACACAAGTGACACAGTCGGTGTTGAGTTTAAACTTTTTGAGTTTAAATAAACATAGTCATATAGCGCTGTAATACAGCAGTATACAGCTCTATCATTTAGTTTTATATTTTCAGATAATAGCCTCTCAAGTCATGGGGAGGCTTTTTTGGCGCATATTTTAATTCTGGATGATGTTCCTGAAATATTGGACACAATGGGCACGTTTTTAAGTGCATATGAACATACTGTATCTGTTTTTACTGATCCGCGTCGCGCGCTCGACAATTTTCCATTAAGTCATTTTGATCTCATCATTACAGATGCTTTGATGCCACATATTAATGGTGACGAATTTATATGCAGGCTTAATGAAATGATTGCACCAAAACGTATACCCATAATTGTGTTAAGCGGAGGCGCAACCGATAACAAGAACAAGTCGCTTCTCAATAACATTTTGAAAAATGTAGACTTCTTTTTGACAAAACCTGTTGCGCCCGACCAGCTTTTAGACACTGTAAATCGTGCCTTGGCACTGCAAACGCAATCAACAAAAGATAAACAATTTGAGGCCGTTCGCCTAGGACTATATAAAAGCAACGCGAGGCGCGTATTATGAACTCACAAGAGCGGCAACGTCATAAGATGGAGTCACTCGGCCAGTTAGCTGGAGGTGTGGCTCATGAATTAAACAATGTCTTACAGCCTATTTTCTTTGCAATAGATACAATTCAAAGGCGTTCTGAGGGCGATCCTCTTATAATAGAGTCCAGTCAAAAGATAACTAGCTGTGTAACGCGTGCCGCTGATATCATCGATGATATTCTCGCTTTCGCGCGCCAAGATAGCGACCGTCTCGATTTTTTAAACATTAATGAGACATTCGACCATAGTCTTACTTTCGCAGTAGGTCTTTTGCCAAAAACTATAATAGTTCATGTTAATGCGGAAAAGAGACCGTCATATTGGTCATGGATTAATAAAACCGACTTGGTGCGTGTATTCACAAATCTATTGAGTAATGCTGTTGATGCAATGAATAACAAAGGGGATATTCATGTGTCTTTGAAATATCTATCTATTCTAAGTCAAGGACGGTCTAAGCCTGATATTATTGGAGAAGATCTTGCGCCAGGCCAATATGCCTGTATTTCGGTTAGGGATGAAGGCGGTGGATTAGACACAACAGAACTTGAAAGCATCTTTGACCCTTTTTTCACCACAAAAGATATAGGTGAGGGAACGGGCCTCGGGCTTGCCATCGTCTACAACATTATCAAAAATTGGCATGGAGGCATTGAAGTTGAGGCAATTGATGGTCAAGGCACAGAATTTTCATTTTATATTCCCGTCTACCGCACGGGTGAAGATAGCTATTAAACCTGATTATAGATGTTCTTTTATAAATTCAATGACATGATCGGCGCGTATGTTCCAGCTGTAATGATCTTGAATGTCTTTAAAACCCTCTTGTCCAAGCGCCTCACGATAACTTTGAGATTTAGATAGATCACATAGCGCGTCCACCCATTGTGTCGGGTCTTGGGAAGAGACCATCAAACCATTTCGCCCTTTTTGAATGATTTCGTGTAACACGGGGATGTCAGAGCAAATAATAGGTTTACTTGCGGCCATATACTCAAACAATTTCATGGGCGAAATCCAGCGAGAAATATCTTCACCTGCCCCTATATGGATGCGTGGTTGGTAAGGCGCCAAAACAATATCAAACTTATCGAGGTAGGCGGCAATTTTTGAGTGAGGTTTTGAGCCATGAAGATACAAATTCTGAGGGATGCCTTTCGCCTCCCAGTCTTTCACCTCTTCGTTTGTTCCGCCTACGATATGAAAATCCATCTCTGGAACAAGGCGCGCAACATCTACGATGAGCTCCATGCCGCGGCCTTGGTGAAGTGATCCCGTATAGCCCACTTGCATGATGCCCTTACGGCCACACCATTTGGACTGCGGGATTTTTTGTGGGGCCTGTCTTGGAATATCGGCGCCATCGTGGGCGACCAAAATGGGCTTTGTATAAAACGAAAAGTCATTTTTAAAATCTGCAGCAAGTGCCTTTGATATGACAACAACGCCTTTCAATCTTTTAGATTTGAGAAGTGCGTTCCATATCCATTTTTGATATTGGCGAGCAGGAATTTGATGGGCTTCAAAAAATACAGGTCGTTTAAAGACGTAACATAAAATCATAAGGCCAAGCGCATCTCGTCCATAATAAACATCGGGACGCTTGATGAGGCCAGCGTGGAAGAAGGTAAATAAAAGCCTCGTCGCTCCTGAGAGAAGAGGGATCTTTCCCAAAATGCTACGCTTGATTTTAAACGTGTCGTTCACACCATAGTATAGAAATGCATTTTTCAGCCATGACCCGCGTTTGCCGTATAATGTTACGTGCGATTTCTTGTGGCGCGCAAGCGCTTGACACATCTTCATGACGTGAACAGCGTTGGCTTTTTTAGATGGGATGGTCGACCCTGAAATATATGCAATTTTCATGGGGAGTAGTTTAGCCGAACAAATATCTATTTTGTACGAAAATGACTATACTGCTCACATGATAAATTTAAACGCGCCTATTGGGTCTCTTGTAAATGGCTATATGAAAGCCGCAAAAATAAGTATGTTGTCAAAGTTCATGGCGATATTTGCAACCATGTCCGTACTTTGGTTTGGTGGACATATGCTTCAAAAGGCTGATTTTGGGCTTTTTATGATTGCCTTGTCTTATGTCACATTAATTGGACTTTTAGTGTCTGGACCTTTTTGTAGTGTTATCCTCTATCATGCCTCACGGTTAGAGGGTGAGGGCGGCGACCCCGCCCTAGGCAAAGCCATGACAGGGCGTGCGCTATCTTGGGTTATTTTTTATAGCTTGATACTCATTGCCATTACATTATTTTGTGCGCCTCTCGTCAGCGGCTGGTTCCAAAGTGAAGGGCTTCAAGTGTGGTTGTATGCCCTGTCACCCATTATTATTTTAGAACCCATTCGCCGCGTACTTGCTGTATGGCATCGTGCCCGGCAAGAGGTGCAAATTTCAATCAGCTATAACGAAGTCTGGCCTAATATTTTAAAAATTTTAACGCTTTTATGCGCCTATATTATAATGCCGAACATGGAAGGCATTGTCTTTGCGATGCTGGTTTCATGGGGCGTGCCTATCGCCTTGATATTTATGAAATCGCCAATATACCCAAATGTGGGAGAGCGCATGTTCACAACATGGGACATTAAATATGGCGCAAAAAATCTTTTAACTTATGGCCTTAATCAACAATCGCGAGGATTTGACCTTTTGCTTGTTGGGGCGTTATCAAGCGCCGTTTTAGCTGCCGACTATGCTATAGCTGCGCGCCTAGGCCGTTTTCTTCTGATCGGCAAGCAAGCATTGTCACAATTACTTGCGCCACGTCTGGGGGCTTTCTTCGGACAAAAAGATAAGTTCGCTGCCGCCGCAGAATTTAAAATCGTAAGAACTGTCGGGGCTGCTTTTGCTATTTTCGGTGCAATCGGTGTCTTGCTGTTTGGGGAGTGGGTTACAGGCTGGTTTTGTGACACCTGTTATAACGCATACCCGGTCCTGCTCATATTGTCTGCTGCCTTTATAATGAATACGGCGTTTGGCTCTGCTGAGGATTACATGACAATGGCAGGGCATGCAGGGTGGAATTTGGCGCTGAGCACTATTTCAACGGCCGTTATGATTATCTTATGTCTGATATTAATTCCAAAAATGGGCGGTGAGGGGGCAGGCCTTGCCGTTTTGTCTGCGTTTGTCGTGCGAGGTGTCAGTATGATTGTGGCGATACGAAAGCTTGATGGCATAGTATTGCTTACACCCCGACAACTGTCTGTAAGCAGTTTTGTTTCAGGGTTTCTAATGATATACGGCCTTAGTCTTTAATTCTCGTCTTTAATCCTCAGCCCTTAATACTGAAAATAAAAAACCGACACGTAGTTAAACGTATCGGTTTGAATTATTAAATATAAGTGGTCAAAGGGACGATTAAGCCTCTTTTGCCTCTTCTGTAGCGTCTTCAGATTGTGCTTCAGCTTCTGCCTCGGCAGCGTCTTTTGCTGCTTTCTTTTCGGCTTTTTCCGCAGCTTTTGCTTCCGCTTCCGCATCAGCAGCAGCTTGTGCTTCGGCAGCTTCTTTTTCTGCTTCAAGAGCTGTCTCTTCTAGGAATTCAGACTTTGTTTCTTCTGTGTCATTTGCCGCAGTTGGTGTTGTGTCCTCATCATCTGAACCAGCCAATAGAGCTTTACCAGTTTTTTCTTGGATGTCAGCTTCTTCCTGTGAACGAGCAATGTTCAATGTAACAGAAACTTTTACTTCAGGGTGAAGTACGATTTCTATTGGGAAAAGACCAATCATCTTAAGATTTTGGTTTAAGTTGACCTGTGATTTTTCAACAGAGTAACCACTTTCAGTTACACCATCTGCAATATCACGTGCGGCAACTGAACCGTAAAGTTGACCTGATTCCGATGCGTTTCGTATGATAGTGACTTTTACGTCATTCATTTTCTTAGCAACAGCTTCAGCTTCTTTTTTACGCTCCAAGTTTTCAGCTTCAAAAGTTTTCTTCTGTGACTCAAAATAAGCAATGTTATCTTTTGTCGCGCGAAGAGCTTTGCCTTGTGGAAGTAGGAAGTTACGTGCAAAACCAGGCTTAACAGAGACAACGTCACCCATTTGACCTAGATTTTCAACGCGTTCCAACAAAATTATTTGTGTAGACATAGTATTTATCCTTTCTTTCTCACTAACGATCAGCGCTTAGACTGATATTCGCTCTCAACCTGTAGGTAAGGAAGAAGGGCCATGTAACGCGCGCGTTTAATTGCTTTTGAAAGCTCACGCTGTTTCTTTTGTGAAACATACGTAATGCGGCTTGGCATAATCTTCCCACGCTCAGAAATGTGGCGGCGTAGTGTGTTAATATCTTTCCAGTCAATCGGTGCAGCGTCTGGCGCACTGAATGAACAAGTTTTACGACGTTTGTTAAATGCAGGTTTATCAGCCATTATGCAGCCTCTCTTTTTCTATCTGTGCGTTCTGAACGCTCTTCATCTTTTTTCATGATTGCTGAAGGCTCAGTTGTTGCTTCTTCAAGTTTAATGCTCATGTAACGCATTACATCTTCATCAAGACGCATAACACGCTCTGCTTCAATAAGAGCAGCACCAGTTGTTTCGCTTTCAATTAAAACGTAATGAGCTTTTTTACTTTTGTTGATTTTGTATGCAAGAGTTCTAACGCCCCAATTTTCGGTCTTTAGAATTTTGCCTTCAGTGTTCTGGCCTTCTGTACCAGTTTCTAGGATCTTGCTAATTTTAGCAGTCAATTCTTCTACTTGTTTCGTAGAAAGCTCTGACCGTGCAAGAAACACAGTTTCATATATTGCCATCAATGTCTCCTCTTGGTTAACGGCTTCAAGTAAGCCCAAGCCCATAAAATAATTTAAGAGCGAGGTTATGGCGTTGTTATAAGGATTCTGCGGCAATAAGCAAGTAAAAAATAACCCCCTCAGTCTTCGGCGTGAGGGGGATAAAACTATGCATGATTAGGAATGCGCCTGTTTTAGCAGTTTAATGCTTTAACAGGCCGTTTTGGTTTGTGTTTGCGCTATTTGATATATAGCCAGCCATGAAGTGGGACCAATCCCCATTTGGGTCCTTCTTTGCATGTTGGCGCGCAGCCTTCCGAAGTAAATATTCCAATCGACTTGCCGAAAGATTTGGGTCTCCAAGTAAACTTCTAAAGCGATTCAGCGCGGTATGACACGCATACCCTGCATAATCGGTATTAGGTTGACCTGTAGAGTCACACACCATTGAATAAACGGCGCTTGCCTCTTCTAAGACAGTTTGGATATTTCTTTGTATAATAGTACAACTCATAGCGTTCTCCTTTGTTAAACGGTTAAAGTGGCACCCTCTAAAGTGTCGCTTGCCGCAAAGCGAACGCAAAAAATTCATATTATATCCGCACAAAGGGCGAGTGACTGTACACCGCTCTGAGCCTTCGTTTGCATCAATAATGCGAATAAAATAACAGTAGCATATAAGTACAAAAATTCAAGATTTATTCTTAAAATTGAAATAATCATGCGCATGTATTTTTAAACGAATATTAAGCCTTTCCGGGCGCGGACAAAAAGTCATGATGTAAAACCCGTATTTGTTCGTTGACTTTGAAAGTGATATCCACTTTATTGAGCGCACAAGGCTATATAAAATTATTTATTTTTAAGAGGTTTTCATAATGCGTGCTTTTGTTTTTCCTGGTCAAGGATCTCAATATATTGGAATGGGAAAAGAGTTGGCTGAGACTTTCTCTGACGCCAAAGAGGTGTTTCAAGAGGTTGACGAAGCACTTAAACAAGATTTGTTTAAATTGATGACGCAAGGTGACGAGGCCGACTTAAATCTCACAGAAAACACACAACCAGCCTTAATGGCTGTATCTGTCGCTGTTGCCCGTGTTTTAAGAAAGCAGTCAGGAAAAAATACGGATGAGCTTTGCAGTTTTGTTGCGGGTCACTCATTAGGGGAATACTCGGCTTTGACTGCAGCGGGCGCAATTGATATTGCAATGACGGCTAAATTGTTAAAACTTAGAGGCCAAGCAATGCAACGCGCTGTTCCTGTAGGCGTTGGCTCAATGGCTGCAATCCTCGGGCTAGACCTTGAAGATGTTCAAAAGATTGCACGCGCGGCAACAGAAAAGGCGGGCGGTGAGTATTCCTGCCAGTCAGCAAACGATAACTCTGTTGGTCAAGTCGTTGTTAGCGGTCACAAAGAAGCCGTTGCCATCGCCATTGAATTGGCAACAGAGCAGGGCGCACGCAAGGCCGTTGAGCTTCCTGTAAGCGCACCGTTCCATTGTTCATTAATGGCACCGGCTGCCCAAGAAATGTCACGCGCTCTCGCTGATACCGATATTCGACCACCTTATGTGCCGGTCATTCCGAACGTAATTGCACAAGCCACAAGCGAGCCTTCTGACATCCGTCGACTTTTGATCGATCAAATCACAGGAACAGTGCGTTGGAGAGAATCTGTGCTTTGGATGAAAGAACAAGGCGTAACAGAAATGGTGGAGTTGGGAGCTGGAAAAGTACTTTCTGGTCTTGCGCGCCGTATCGACAAAAGTATTGCGTGTGAAAGCATTGAAAAACCAGAGCAAATTGATGCTTATATCGAAAAGATTTCAAATTAAAAAAGTGTGACGACGTCGCGTTTTCCTGAGGGTAACAGTTTGCCGTGTGCAAAATGTCTTTATCTTTACGGTTTATGCGCGTATAAGCATTTTTATGAATTTTAAAGACTTAGGACTATCTGAAGAAACTCTCAAAGCCATTGATGAAAAGGGCTATACAGAGGCTACGCCGATTCAAGAACAGGCGATTCCACAAATCTTGATGACAAAAGACATTATTGGTCTTGCGCAGACGGGAACAGGTAAAACGGCAAGTTTTACGCTGCCTATGATTGAGATTTTGGCCACAGGCCGTGCCCGCATGAGAATGCCTCGGTCTTTGGTTCTAGCGCCTACGAGAGAGTTAGCCGCACAAGTTGCTGAAAACTTTAACGACTATGGGAAGTATCATAATCTAAGTATGGCATTGCTTGTTGGTGGATCATCAATGCAAGAGCAAATCAAAAAACTCGAAAAAGGCGTTGATGTGTTGATCGCAACACCGGGACGTTTGCTTGATTTGTTCGAGCGCGGCCAAATCCTGCTGAGTGATATTAAGGTCCTCGTAATTGACGAGGCGGACAGAATGCTTGATATGGGTTTCATTCCTGATATTGAAAGCATCATGAAAAAATTACCTGTTATGCGCCAAACATTACTTTTTTCTGCGACTATGCCAGATGAAGTGAAGCGCCTATCAGAAACGTTTTTGAGTAATCCAAAACAAATTACGGTAACGGCCGCCGCATCGCCTGCAAAAACTGTAACGCAAAAACTTGTTTCTTTGAAAAGTTGGAAGCAAAAAGAAAAAGTGCTGATACAGTTGTTGGAAACAACAGATGTGACGAATGCGTTTGTTTTTTGTAACCGTAAAAAAGACGTTGATCAATTAACACAAGTGTTAAAAAGAAAAGGTTTTTCTGCAGCAGGCCTTCATGGCGATATGACACAACCTGTTCGAACAGCAACACTTGAGAAGTTTAAAACAGACGAGCTAAGATTGCTTATATGTTCGGATGTTGCGGGTCGGGGTATTGATATTAAAGATGTATCACATGTATTTAACTATGATGTTCCCATGCATGCGGATGACTATGTGCACCGTATAGGTCGTACGGGTCGCGCCGGTGCCAAGGGTGAGGCATGGATGCTGTCTACTGACAGCGATGAAAAGTTTCTGGACGCAATTTATGAAAAAATTGATATGAAGATTCCAGTTCATCACATTGACGGTGACAAATCGAAGGCATCAGAGACAACTGACAAGCAAAGTAAGCCAAAAGCCAATCGCTCGCCTAAGGGCGGAAAAGCTCGTGCCAAGTATACGCCAAACGGTGAAGAAAACGCATCAAATACATCAACTAAGAAACATCACAATGATGATAATTCAAAATGTGTAGGTTTTGGTGGAGAAGATGATATTCCTGCGTTTTTAAGGTAAGCCGTGGCTTGACTTTGCGACTCCCATGGCGGAGAATGTAGCCAACTTATCAATAGGCTTACGGATGCCATTATCAATTTGTAAAATAACCAAATATACAGCCTTGAAATGCTTTTGCATCGTGACACTTGCCTCATCGACGGCGCTGTCATCAATGGCACATGCGCAGCTTGATAATCAAGCCGAAGACATGCCTGTCTCGTTCATCGCTGATGAACTTATATATGATGAGCAAAAACAATTAATTACAGCGATTGGCTCAGTCGAATTTGAACAAGACGGCCAGCATGTCACAGCGAAGAATATTTCGTATAATCTGCAAAGTGATGTTGTAAAAGCACACGGAAACGTCGTTTTAAAAGATGAAAACGGTGACGTTCACTATGCTGATGAGGTTGAGCTTGAAAAAGACATGTCTGAAGGCGTTGTTGTTGAGCTGAAGTCTCTTTTAATCGATGGGTCCCGCTTTACGGCTGAAAATGGCGAGCGGCGAGAGGGAAACAAAGTTATTATGAACAAGGCAACGTATACGCCTTGTGAAATTTGTGTTTCGCCTTCTGGTGTTGAGGAAGAGCCCGACTGGCAGCTTAAGGCACGAAAAGTCATCCATAATAAAAAAGAACAAACAATTGCTTATGAAGACGCGACGTTTGAATTATTTGGAACGCCTGTTTTATACACGCCATACTTCAAGCATGCAGATAGTACAGTCGAAAAGAAAAGTGGCTTCCTCGCGCCAAGCTTTTCTGCCGGCTCTAATCTGGGCTTTGGTGTCACAACAAAATACTACTGGGATGTTGCACCAGGCATAGATGCAACCGTAGGGGCGCGTGTCTATAGTGCCGAGACGCCTCTTTTACTGGGGGAGGTAAGAAAGCGTTTTGATGATGCGTCAGTCGAGTTTAGCTCAGGGCTAACATACTCCGAAAGAAATGGTTTGGGTGACAAACAAGAGATAAGGGGACATTTATTTGGTGAAGGCTTGTGGAACATCAATGAAAAATGGCGCAGTGGATTTAATATAGAGTACGCCTCAGACGATCAATATATGCGTCAGTATGACATTACATCAGAAGATGTTTTGGAAAACGAGCTTTATGTTGAGCGATTTGATAATCGTGATTATGTCTCAATGAGTGTTCTCGATTTCCAAGATCTTCGTGTGATTGACCGTGTAACGGATCAGCCACAAATTCTACCAGAAATTGAATCATGGTTTTATGGTGATCCTAACGCAATTTTGGGTGGGCGTTGGTCTGCATCGTTAAGCGCACTGGGGCTACGTCGTGACGGCAATGGGCAAGATTCATTTCGTACTACAGCTGATTTAGGGTGGGAAAAACGCCACGTTATGGATGTTGGTTTGGTAAACACGCTCAATCTGTCTGTGCGCGGTGATCTGTATTCCACAAATGACCTTGATGGGAATCAAAATACTGATTCAAGAGAGGCGAGAGCCTTTCCAACAGCACATTTTGAAACACGGCTGCCTTTAGCCAAGCCTGTCCGCCCTACAACAACTGCGATTATTGAACCTGTTGTTTCTGTAACAGCCAGAACAAATATCAACGAAGACAACGACATTCCAAACGAAGACAGTCAAGATGTTCAAATTGATGCCAGTAATTTGTTTGACGTTGATCGTTTCCCGGGCTACGACCGCGTTGAAGACCAATCGCATGCAACATATGGCGTGCGCGCAGGTTTGTACGAAAATGATGGTAGCAAGTTTGAAGCGTTTTTAGGCCAAAGCTACCGTTTTAGTAATGATGAGGAAATCTTTCCGCAAGGCTCCGGGCTTGAGACACAATCGTCAGATGTCGTGGGAGAGGTGACGTTTGATTACAAAAAAGACTACTCTCTAGATTACCGTTTTCAATTTGGGTCTGAGGATTTCCGCTCTAAAAGGCATGAATTAGACGCAACGGCTTCATTTTGGCGTTTTGACGTAAATTCATCTTATTTATATGCAAAAGCCCTTGAAGGAACGGACATTACTGAAAATCGGGAACAGTTGAACACGACTGTTAGAACACGATTGAATGATGAGTGGTCTTTCACAACCAATGCTTTGTATGATTTAGGGCAAGACCAAGGGTTACGTCGATCACGCTTTGGCTTAAATTACGATGGTCAGTGTATATCAATAGGCGCCACGATGCAGCGCAACTTAACGGAAGAAGAGGCGGGTGAGAACTCGACTGAATTTTTTGTCAGAGTGGGGCTGAAAAATCTTGGAGAGTTTGAGGGAGGCCAGTAGGCATGACATTTATAATTGATCCAAACTTCCATATGATCGTCGTGTTCTGCGTGACTATATTCTCTATTGTGTCTTTTGTGCGTGAAAAATTATCGATTGAGGCCACGTGTATCATACTTTTAACAACGCTTTTACTTTTGGGGCAGTTCTTCCCACTACCAGATGCAAACGGACATAACCAGCTTAGTACAGCAAATCTACTGTCAGGCTTTTCAAACCCTGCGTTAGTAGCGGTTCTGGCGCTGTTAGTCATGGGTAAGGGGATTATACAAACAGACGCATTGCGCGGTGTTTCTGGGTTACTTGTAAAAGGCAGACCTTCATTTGTATGGGTATCTATTATTGTTATATTGCTATTTGTTATGGTGTTTAGTGCCTTTATGAATAACACGCCACTCGTGATTCTCGCCATTCCGATCATGCAAAGCTTGGCGCACTCTGCAAAAATGTCAGAAGGCCGTGTGCTTATGGCGCTTAGCTACGTGGCTATTCTTGGTGGTATGACAACATTGGTTGGATCCTCCACAAACCTGCTTGTATCCAGTACGCTTCAAGATATCGGTATGGAGGCCTTTTCATTTTTCGAATTCTTTATACCGGGCGCAATGCTTGCAGGGGTTGGTCTGGCATATGTGCTTCTTGTGATGCCACACATTCTTCCAAAGCGTCAAACGATGGTTGAAGCACTTGCCAGTGATAAAGAGTTTGTTGCCGAAATCGATGTTAAAGAGGGGATGAAGCTCATCGGCGAGGAATGTGTCGATGGACGGTTTCCCTCTCTTCCTGATGTCAATATCAAGCTTATACAAAGAGGCGGGTTCCTCGTACTTCCTCCTTTCGAAGGTTATAAAATCGAGGTAAGCGATGTGATCATCATCTCTGCTACTAGAAATACACTCACAAGCTTACTTGCGCGCTTTCCGGCTGTGCTCCTTTCTGACGAACAAAGCACTCATATGCAGCGTTTGATGGAGCAAGAAGAAGAGCTGGAAGAGGGGGAGGCCGCTGACATCGAAAAAACGGTTCAAAATGCACACATCATGGCAGAAGTCATGATCTCTCCAGGGTCGCGCTATATTGATATGTCTTTGGAACAAACTGGAATTCGCCATGCCTTCGGAGTTATTGTTCTTGGGATTCAGCGCCGTGCGCGTGTTGTGCGACGCCGCTTTGGTCGTGTGCGATTAGAGCAAGGTGATATTTTACTTGTCTCTGGAAGCCGTAAAGATATCTACACCATGCGTCAAAGCTCTGATCTTGTTGTGTTATCTGGGTCTACACAAGATGTGCCTATGGCCAAAAAGGCTCCTGTTGCGCTCGGCATTTTCTTTGGTGTTATTGGGCTTGCGGCATTGGGCATTTGCTCAATTCCGGTTGCCGCCATTATTGGCTCTGTGCTGATGGTTGCAACAAATTGTTTGAACATTCGCCAAGCAACTCGTGCTTTAGACCGAAAAATATTTTTCCTTGTGGGAAGTATGCTTGCGCTTGGTGTCGCACTTGATTCCACAGGTGGTGCATTGTTTATAGCCGATAGTATTCTTTCGCTTCCAATTGCCAATAACCCCCTTGCCATGGCGGGGCTTTTGTTTGCCATTGTTGCGATTGCGACAAACATTCTTTCAAACAACGCGTGTGCCATTTTGTTTACGCCCATTGCGGTTAATCTTGCCATTAACCTTGGTATAGATCCTATGATTTTTGCAATTACCGTCGTATTTGCCGCTAACTGTTCGTTTGCCTCGCCTATTGGGTATCAAACCAACTTGTTGGTTATGGGGCCGGGCCACTATCAATTCAGTGATTTTATGAAAGCAGGGATACCTTTGATGTTGATCTTGTGGGTAACCTTTATGTTCATAGTTAAATTTTACTACGGTGTTGGCTAAGGTATTCAGTAAGGAATACGTATGCATAAAAATATCTACAACACACATAATCGATACAAAAATAGAAACCGCAGCCAATTAAAGCGC